>JAFGIN010000116.1 GCA_016929595.1 Chitinispirillaceae bacterium | reverse complement strand
TAAGCCTTTTATGGTGTGCGGCTTCCTGGGAGTCTTCTGGAATTTGAGCTATGGACCCGAGGACCACCTCGGGTCTACAAGAATGGTCCTCGATGAGAATGGCACCGTAAAAGAAGCTCTGATGTATCAACCGTACGGTACAGTGAGCGATGTACAAGGGATATCAGGAAGCAGAACCGATCCCCTCAGGCAGAAGTTTACGACTAAGGAGTTTGATGAGGAGGGGGATGAGAACGGGGCTCCGGGGATTGGGGCGTATTATTTCGGTGCAAGGTTTTATGACCCTGAGTTAGGAATATGGTTTAGTACTGATCCTGCAGGGCAGTTTGCTAGTGCGTATGCTTATGCGGGTAATGGGGCTAATCCTGTTATCATGGCGGATGAAGATGGGAATTTTATTTTTTCGTTATTTCTCGGTCCTTTGGGAGCTGTGATAGATGCTGCTTGTTGGAGTGCTGCAATTGATGCTGCGGTTCAAGGTGTAAGGATTGCAGTTGGTGCACAAGATAAGTTTAATTTTGCGGAACTAGGTGGGGCTGCAATCGGTGGAGCTGTTGGAGGGGTATCAGCAGTATTTGCACCTGGTTTTGCCGGTGTTTCAAATTTAGGTTTAAGATATGGTGCTAAAGCACTTTATGCAGCTGGGACTGGTGCAATTTCATCTGGTGCTGGAATGCTTGGGACTGATTTAATGGATAACGGTAGAATTGATTATTCGGGGAAACAATATTTGCAGGGAATGGGTATGGCTGCATTGACTGCGGGAGCATTGTCATTAGGTTCTTCCGCATATGATTACGCGACATGGGATAAATATAATAAATATGGCGATGCATTTAAAGCTGAGTTACTTGCCGATAAATATGGGATGGATGTTAAAGTTAAAGATCTTCCAAAAGATAGAATGGGGCAATTCATTTCTGGAAAAAATTATATTGAAATAGATCCAGTTGCTTTACAGGATTGGCGTTTAGCTAACTCTGTAATTTCACACGAAATGGTTCATGTTGCAGATTATGCAGCGAAACGGCCGGTGTTACCCCCAGATGTTTCTTTTCGCGATTATTCAGAAAAAAACGCATATTTAAACACGATGCAAACTGCAAAAAAATTTCATCTTCCGGGAAGGGATTACACAAAATTTTACAATAACTTTAGCCAATACAATCAAGTTATGGGAGAATTCGGATACACTGGTTTGGTCCCGAAATATACCATGTGGCAAGCTATTTTTAATGTTTTTTAAAATGGATAAATAGAAATGAGAAGTTTAATTGTAGTTTTGTCATTGTTTACTGTCAATGGTTGTACAGCATATCATCGTCATACCTCTGCTGTCGACAGTTTGAAAATGGAGATTGTTGCAGCGGGGCAGAATATAACGAGTAAAAATTCCGTGGCGGAAATAAAAGTTATCATATCAAACAAAGGAAATAAAACTGTTAGAGTCATGGATGAGCTAGAAATTACAACTAATAAAAATCATCGTTGTTATGCATTATACGTAAAAATAATAAATCACAAAAACATACAAATGAATTTTGCCTTAAACGGATTTGATATTTTTGGTCATAGTGGATTTAAATATGTCAAATTGCAGCCTGGCGATACGATAAAAACAACCTTTCAGATAAATTTCAGAGAACTATTTCTGGAAAGAGTTGGAAATCCCAATTTGAATTTCGGAACTTACACAATAACTGTGACTCTTCGCGATTTGTATAAAAATATTGTACCAGAGATTACGAGTTCTCCATTATACATTTCCTATCAAAATGATGTTGGTTTAATTGTTGGTGATGAGGGAAAGACATCAGAACCATTAAACAAGAAAAAATGAAAAAAATGATAATCAATTAATTTCGCCCTCCAAACTCCCCAAGTCTTGTTTCCTTCGATTTTGACAAGGAAATATATAGGAGTGCAACTGTAGAGGTTGATAGATATTTACAAAAATATGGGCATTCGAATCGCATATTATAATAGCATCTATGGTGAAATGAAAGTTTATTCATTAATAAAAGTAATACAGGCAAGAGAACGCGCTAATATTCATTTTGTAAGTAGACCATTTTAGAAAAAATTACAAATTTTAAAAAGATTTACAAGAAAATAACTGAAAACTATTTTTTTACTTTAAATTCAATGGTTTTTAACAAGTTTAATTGAAAATTGAAAGAACAATGATAATGAGAATGAAAAAAGTTCCTTCACATAGTATGGTTTTATTCACAATCATATATACATTGTGGAATAGCTCTATATCTGCCCAGGTAAACCAGTTAACAGGACAGGTTACCCAACAGATACCACTACCAGGAGGTGTTTCCCTCCAGTACGATGGTGCTGTATCCAAAAAAGTTCAATCCCCTAACGAAAAAGAACCAACGAGCTGGGTAGGATTAGGCTGGAAAACCGGATTGCCATCGATAGTCGCATTCTACAACAATACCGTCGATTTGCATGATGACAAGTGGTACTTTGATGATGGCTTTGGTAACATGTCGGAAATAATCGGTATAAACGTTTCTACCTCAGCAGAGAAATTTACAATTAAACTAGATCCCCTTCAAAAAGTAACAGTAATTGACAACAATCCCTCAAGCGGCCAACCGCGTATTATAAAAGGGTGGGTGGTAACCAGTATCGACGGTACTATCAGCAGGTATGGTTATGTTGAAGGGAAAACAGAAGATGCTATGCCCTACCTGCCATATTGGGGTAATGTAATAACACCAGGAAGACCCGGATCTCCTGCACCCGGTAAATTTTATTATCGCTGGTATTTGAAAGAAACCGAAGACATTAACCACAATAAAACGCAGTACAGTTATACCGCACTAACAGCCCAGACACCAGCCGGTTTTACCTATACAAAAGAAACCTATCCATGCCAGATTATTAACCCTCTTGGACAGGTAGTTACCTTTGAACTGGATCCAAACAATAAAAGTGTCAATGAAGGCCCGCTTGAACCACCCCTTGGTGGTTTCAATTTTACAGAAACTCGTTTCTTACGTAAGGTGTTTCTCACAAACCCTAACAGTACCGATACCACAGAACGGGCTTATTTGAAATACTCAGGTGATCCGGCTGAAGTCGTACATATAAGGAACACGGAACGCGGATTTGCTAAAAGGCTGCTCACTGGAATTGATTTTAAATACAATAAAGCAAAAAACCTGCAATTTCGTTACTCTGCAACTGATGGGTTACTAAGTCGCACAACGTCAGTTCAAAAAGGTTCTTCAACGGAGTATTCTTATGCAAATAAACGGTTTGATTTGTATAAAAGGATAAGAACTACAGTAAATGTAACAGAATGGGACAAGACTGAAAGCATATTAATTGGTAATCAGATTTTTTGTGTGCACCGGCAAAACACCACAAGTGCAATAATCGATAGCTTTTCGATTTACAGTAAAGTCCAAAATGATTGGGTTAAAAGCACAATTCCAGAGATAACAGGAACTTATTTTAGTTTTGGCGCAAAAATATTTCTATATGCAGACCGCTTTGTGATTCATTATAAAACAGGTGATAACAAATCTGAAGTGAGACTTTTCCGATGGATTGATAACAAGTGGCACCTATTCTGGCAGGATAGCAGAAATCCAGGTTCGACTATAGATCTTGATAAAACGGTTTTTGTACATGCGCCGACCTATGTTCTTGAACATGATCGGGATTTTGGCTTAAATAGTTATCTTAAAGTTATTGAACAAAGTCCCGATGATGAGATGTGGCAAATAGTCGCAAATTTTCAAACTTCTCAACAAACATTGGGACGTGTTGCAGTTGCAAAAAATTATTTTTTGTACTCTTTTCCAGGCAAACTCAGCGGTCCTGCAGACTATTGTAAAGTGAGAGTTTTTCGAAATGATGGAAATGGGTGGTATGAGCACAATCTTCCCAATAATGCCATGTTTGAGGAAGGAGCCAGTGGCTGTGAAATGTTTGCGTTTGATGACCACTTTATAATAAAGAAAAATGAAGAAAGAGATATTGCAATAAGAAGGTGGAACCCGGTAAACAGCCAATTTGAAGTTGAATACCTTGAAAATACAAATCTTAACAGAGACGATATACTGGGAAGTTTTACCTGGCCGCGTCCGATAGAATTTTACTGCGGCAATGATTATATGGTATTTATTGAGCCGCATAATGACGACTTTATGATGATTTATCGTTACTTGCGGCAGAATAGTGGAGCGTACCAGTGGCACAGGACGTATATCAAAGCTACCGGAAGTTGTTCTGCCCCGGCAATTGCAAATGCTGCACATTCGTTTACAAGTAGACAAAATCCTGCTCCACAACAACACGAATATGCTAAAAACTTCCAAAATGCAAGTGGTAATATCAATGTTCTTCCGCCCTGGAGAAGTGGAGTACAATGCAGTGACAGACATTTCTTTGTGACTGGAGATCAGGGTGGTGTAAATTACATCTGGGATTTTCGATGGACTGGCGATGAACAGGGGCCCCTGGATGGCTGGGAAAGCAAAATTAACGGTGACCCGGCGGGCAATTCCTCTGGTGATGATATTAACTGCCAGGGGTTTAAATTAAGTAACGACAGGACCATAGAGAAGGCTTACGTTAATTCTGATAATAATGGTTTGCTGTTGCTACTGAACAATGGTGACCGTGTTCATCAGGCTTTGCATTATAATTACTCTACCGGCAGGTATGTTTCTGAATTCCCATTTACTGGCCTTAAAGAAATAAAAGTGCAGCAAAGTAATGAAATTGCATTGCATCTTTACGCGGAAATTTATTCGACACTGGATTTTTATATCAATGAACGATATCTGAATGATTTTTCGGAAGCTTCCAATATCAAGGTTGTGGAAACTGTTTCATCAGAGGATGGAATGACAGGCAAGATGAACATGACCTATGATTATTATAAAATCAATAATGGTTATTTCGAAGGCAAAGCGCTTTTTGACCATTACAGAGGCACAGGTATATATAGCCTGGTTTCTTCATGGGTAGGAGAAAAAACGAAGAACGGAAAGAGCACAACAGAGTTCTGCATAGATTCGAGCACAGGGGCTTTCGGGCAGGTGTTTGCAGTAACAAATCACAATTCGAAAATGATATCGTATGTAGATGATGATACTATACGAATAAGCGGATGGCTTATGGATCTGGATGGGTATACACCTAAAAATGGAGTAGTTGGGATTAGTTTTAACGGTGCCACTCCAGATCGTTATGTAGTACTAGACGCTCAAACCGGCTATTTTCAAATCAAACTGCACAATCCAGATGAAAAATCATTCTATCTGAAGTTTGGTGCACAAGAGTATGTTAGTGATGGTCTGCGTACTGTATTCGGGCTTATTCATAATAGAACTAGCTGGAAAATAGATTATCCTGGAAGAGAAGGTGATGGAAAATCCGTTAACTATAACGGCAGGTATTATTGGGGAAACGTGAAAATAAATTTTGGAAGTGAAAATGGTATAGATAAGACAGTATGGAACATGAGTCGCCGGCCGAATTCGCTTAACAGTACATACAATTTTGCAGGTACAAAGCAGGTCCGGATCGGACAGTTTCAAACAGCAGTGTTACCACGTCCGGTTCGTACAATAACTATAAATCAAGGGGTAAATGCGATTTCAGTAACTCCGTATGATTATTATGATGACCATAACAATCTTCCAACTCTATCTTATGTAAAAAATAGCGATAACAGCATCCGTGCAACGCAGACCATTTTTGCACACGATGCTTACGCTGCAATGGGAGCTGCGGGGGCTTATATGTTAACACAACCTGCGGGTTCAATTTCTTATTCTACAGCACTGCAGCCCCGAGTATCCTGGGTGAGTAGCACTAATAGCACGCATGTGGATCCCCCTGGAACTGCGGAACATCCATTACAGATATTAACAAACGCAATAACCGGAGATCTAAAGCCTGGAGATAAAATAATGGTAGTCGTACCACATCAAGTATATGGTTCACCTATTAGGGACAGCCGTGTTATTTTCAACCTTCTGATAAATGGAACGCTTCGAACAAGTTGCGAAAGCTGGAGCGTTTCAGGTGACAGGAGTGTTATACAACTGGAATACTGTATATTGGCAAGTGATATGCCGGTAACGAGTGTTGCTGTAGGTATAAGTGATGTTGATATCACTCTTGATGTTAGAACAATAAATGCGTACATTTATAAAAATATCGAATTACCTGAAAGTAATGTAGTATCTGCTTCTGCAATGACATGGAATAATCAGAGTGGAATCTGGCGAGCCGATACATCGTATGTCTGGAAAGTCGATATGACTGAAACGGGTTTACCAAGGGTTGCGCTTGATGATTTCAGTTATGTAAATCCTGCATCAAATCTGGAGCATAACTGGAAGGTAAAGGCCTCAATTGAAAGGTATTCAAAATCAGGCCAACCAGTACAAGTTAATACGGCAGGAGGTCAGGCACAAACGTCAGTAACAGGTACAGTGTTGAAAAGTAATGTTGCTTCAATAGCTAATGCTGATTTTAAAGAGTCAGGTGTTTTCACTGGTGATTATGATTTAAATGAAACTGGTGGCAACGGATCTGTTTATTTCGATATAGAAAATGGTTGGGAAAAAGGTGCCGGGAACGAAAGCGGTTTAGGTGGGGCTGATTCAAAAGTTGAGCTTGAGGCAAAACACTTTGGTGAAAAAGGTGTCAGGGTACATAATGCTTTTGGTCCTACAAGAAATTTCAAGCTCACAAAGAATCGTGATTATGTTTTATCTGCATGGGTAAAACCAGTTGATGGAAATCTTCCGATTGATACACACCCGGAATTTGTAATGGGAATTGACTACCGATTGAGCAGTGATCAAAGCGGGGCTGTCTGGCCGATACCTGTTTACTCAGCAAATGAAAGGGACACAAGGCCCTGTTCAGGAAAGCCAGCAGCTAAACGTTATGGTGATTGGTATCTTGTTACAATGAAAGTTCCTGCAAAAAAAGACCTGAAAGACTGGTGGGATGCGGGGTACCAATATGCCAGATTATGGGTTGGCTGCCCACAAGGAAACGGATCGGGTGGAAATGCAACGGTATACATTGATGATATCCGTTTCTACCCATCAAATGCCATGGTTTCCTCAACGTTTTATAACCAGAAGTGGTATCAGCCAATAGTTGGTCTTGACGCAAACAACAAGCCCGGGCATCGTGTAACGTATGATGAGTATGGCAGACCTTACCTCTGGGAAAAACTCGATTTAACAAAGGCAACATCCCATGTAGATTATGCAAAAAAAGTGCAGGAGAAAGAGTACCATTTACGAGGTGAGCTGCAAACGGGACAAAACGTAAGTGTGCTGAGCCCCGATTTTGGTGGTACTTTTAATGTCGGAGATGTGGTTACGATCAGTTGGGTAAATCGATATGATGATGGAGTAGCTATTTATTGTATGAACACTACCAGTGGAGAAATCGAGATAGAATCAGCAATCTGGCGCGTAGGTTACAATGAGCATAAATGGACAATACCCGCTGGTGCCGCAGGTGCAAATAAGATCCAGCTACGTACACCTCACGGTAATGATGATTCGGAAATGGAGTTTACTGTTAATCCATAGGATGAATGTAAAGTTTGCTCTGACATTCACAATCCGCGCGGCCTGATTGTCCTCACTCACCCGCGCGCCCCGAGCCGGCAGCCGCAACCGCACATCGTGTGACGGTTTCTTTTACATAAAATCATTTTTACGTTCACTACGCCATCCATGGCTT
>JAFGIN010000115.1 GCA_016929595.1 Chitinispirillaceae bacterium | reverse complement strand
AGTACCACCACAGGTACATCGAAAGCTTGCAATTGAGGCTGCAGAATCAGGCGTTAGTCTTAATCGTCTTGCGAGTTCCAAACTTTGCCACTGAGATATGTTGAGTTACAATACCGGAAAGTTTTGATAAATATAGCTTAACAACGTAAACGATATAAATTTAATCTCACAAACATTCACCTTATACACAAACAGCACTACAACGCCTGAAATTGTGCTGACGATTAGAGGTGAAGTTATCCGCTGCATTGTTCCAGATCCTCCAGTGGTCCACTTGGATAATGTGCAATTAGGTAGTACCGGAAATGGCGGTGACGGTAACAGTCTTTACAGATTCAAGTGACTCCTTCAACGCAGGACTGTAAAGACCGATGTGTGAGAGTATGTACACGTCTATCATTTCAAATTCGCTGTTAGCGACCGATTGTAATTTTCACAATGAAGAATTAATATGAAAACCGGATTATTTCCTCTTTGACAATAACCCCGTTTACTTCAAAACGCATCTGCCAGGGACCGGAGCCGCCAAAGAAGTATTTGCTCCATTCCCAGAATGTCTGTGTGTGATCGCCTGTAGTGCCTGATATTGACCAGGGAAGAACATCCCATGCTCTTTGCAGCAGCACACGTACGGCTACATTTCCCATCGCTTCGGGAATCTGCCAGTTTACGATAATCGGAGTATTTACCGGGACGTTGAGTGGAGATACTGAAAAGTTGATAACTCCTGATGGTGCACTGACAATTACCGATACTTCATCGGTAGCGCTAAGCCCTTCATTATCGGTTACTCTCAACAGTACCCGATGAAGCCCCTGCTGGAAAAGAACAGTTGGAGTTGGACCTGTGGCAATGATAATGTTGCCTTCAAACCATTCGTACGATGTTATTGATCCATCCGGATCTCTACTTCCCGTGCCATTAAGGGTGATTGATTCTCCCGGTGTACCGTTATCGATCACATTGATATTTTCACCAGCTTCTGCAATTGGCGGTTGATTCATATTTTGAGGTGTACCCCAGAGCAGTGTGCCACTGTTTGTATATACACAAACATGACTGTTTTCAGTAAAAACACGGGAGAGGTTATTTGAATAATCGTTGGATTTATTTACCCAGGACCAGTCAGGGTAATGGATGCCAATAACATTTCCCCCTTTGTGCGGGAGCATGGAATCCGGATCGACCGTGTAACCGGTAAAATCATAAATGATTTTGTAAATACTATTACCAAGAGATACCATGCGGATATTTGATTTTGGAGTATGGTAGTCTTCAAGGATTGGTGTCTTACCATTTTCTGTCGTAAAATAGTATTCTACTATCAGATCACTAAGGGCGCTGCTTCCCTGGTTTTTAACATAAATTCTTGGCTTGGAAATATTGGATTCGTACAGGCCTTCATCTAACATAAATGCGCTTACATTTATAGTCACGTTGCTGGTAACGGTGATAGTAAAAGATTGTACTACCGATTCACCATATGCGTTTCGCGCTGTAAGGAGTATTGGATAGGATCCTGGAATTACGGGCGTACCTTCAAGCACCGCTGTTCGTGAATTCTCGTTTGTTGTGATTGTTGCCCAGTCAGGCTTCATAACAGCTTCAATCCAGATTGGACCGGGATTGGAAGATGTTGCGCTGACGTCGTATTTATAAAGAGTCCCTGTTACACCTGTCGTAACAGGGGTACTGGTGAATGATGGCGGCAGGCTACTTTCGTAATAACGGACAAGTTCGGATCTGTAAACATCAAGCCATCTTTGACAGTAGACCCCATCAAAATGCGAAATAAGACGGTGTTCTCTTTTTTCCGGACCGTAGCTGATAACTTCCAGGTCTGCAGTTCCCCCCACCGTACCATCAGTGCGGAAAAGATGGTCATTGAGCTTATAGAATGGTACACATGTTCCCGATGAGCAGTCCAGAGAATCTGTTGCAATAGTTGCACAGAAAAAGAGCATATTATCGTGGACAATGATGTTTTTGATATGGAATTCACTCATTGGTTCAACGTAAAGATTATGATGGCAAATATCCATGAAAATCTCAGTTGTGGTTTCAGTACCGGCAGAACGCCAGAGTTCGTGTCCGTGAACACCATCAGTTGCGCCAAAATAGAGCGCTCCGTTAAATGGAACCAGCTTTTTGATACGCGAATCTCCGGAGCCTGGTAATATATCTTTTAAAAGCTCAATGACACCACTGTTATTAGTAATTTTTCTGATTTCAAAACCATTTACAGGGTCATATGCTATGAAATAAAGATCATCATTGAAAACAGTAAAGTGCGGTCCTTCACCGAGAAAGTCTTCATCTGAACGTGGAAATAGAGAGTGGCCGGGACCGGGGTTGATGTCCTGGACCATGTGAGTACCAGTTTCTGTACCATCAGTACACCATAGCTCATAACCATGTACACCGTCATCTGCAAAAAAGTAAAGCCTGTCGTTGTAAATTATTGGTGTGTAAACGTTTTGAACTAATCTGAATTCATGACTGCTGGTGGGTGAGTGGTAGAAGTTGGTTATATTATTGAGCTGACCATGTGCAGCTCCGGGATTACAATCTTTTAATAGCTTTGTCCCTGCTGTTGTGCCATCAGTAATCCATATCTCATAACCCAGAGTTTCGTTTTGGGCAAAGAAAATCATATTTCCATTAAGTTCAGCAAAATTGTCAGGAAAAGATGATAGTGGTCCCGGATTTACATCAAGGATCAAATGTGATCCATTTGCTCTTGTGTACGACCATAGTTCAAGACCTGTTTCCGGTGTAAACCGTCGAAAGAACAGGGTGGATCCCATCTTTATCATATCGCTCATCGGGGAATCAACAACCTTGACAGTACCAGCCTGTGTTCCGTCTGTAGACCAGAGCTGCATGTTTGCCTTACTGTTGCTATAAGCCACATCATTATTTTCGAAATAACAAATACCATCCATTTCGGTAAAGTTCCCAGGGCCGGGATTCCCGGCTGTACCCAGACTTATCATACTGATGCTGTGGTCGGACTGCATTACATAATGGGAACCGTAGTAATCACCGTTACGTCCATTGAAATGCATTTGGGTGTTATAGCTATATACATCATCCAGGAACTCAAACGGTACGGGAATAACTTCAACTGCGGAAAACGACGAGATAAAACCGAGTATGCAGATGAAAACTGGTTTTCTGAGATTCATACAAACTCCTGGATACAAGAAATGGAAACTGGAATAATCTTTTCAGATAAAAAGCCGTGATTACCGAAAAAACAAACAGCTATAGCCATTTTGAAACTAAAAGTAATTATTTGGGAAAAAATACTGCACATTTATTTAATTTTTCGAATGCAGTAAGTACATATGTATTGAATATAAGAACAATAATTAGTTTAGTCAACGGTTATTATTCAAAATTTGACGAATTATCGGTTAATTTGTCTAATTGATAGCTCAGGAATCGAATTATTTTGTATTTTTAACAAAGTTTTAATCACATTTATAACAGGTGTTAACTGGCCCCCTTTTCCATATAGGCTATTATTATGATAAAAGACATCAGGTTAATAAATTCTGTTGAAAGTCGTGAACTTTCAATTTTCAGAACATTGAAACAGCAGGTTTATCATCGAAGAGCGGGATTGTTTGTTGCAGAGGGGCATTTTGTTGTTGAACGGCTTTTACATACAACTTTTCGCATTTGTTCCGTTTTGTTTACGAAGAAATGGTTTGAATGTTTCAGGGATGCACTGGAAGTTCGACCGGAAGAAATAAATGTATTTATTGGAGAAAAAGCGGAATTATCAAAAATTACCGGATACGAATTACATCAGTTTATCATGGCGTGTGCTGAAATACCACAAATATATTCGATCGATCAGGTTGCACAATTCAGTGTAAGACCATTGCTGCTGATGGCTGTTGATGGATTGACCAGTTCTGATAATGTTGGACTTGTGGTAAGAAACTGTGCAGCGTTTGGAGTTGATGCATTGATTGTTGGTGAGACTTCCGCTGATCCCTGGCTTCGAAGAGCTGTGCGCAAGTCGATGGGAACGGTTTTCAAGGTTCCGGTTATTTATACAGATTCACTTGTAAATTCACTTCAGTTATTACAAAGGGAATACGATTGTGATGTGTTGAGTGCACAGATTACGGGTGAGAGTTCTGTTATTTACGACGTAAATTTCAAAAAGAACTGTTGTATAGTGATGGGAAATGAAGGATATGGTGTATCCGCAGAAGTCCTGAATGTGTGCAGTAAAGCGATTTATATACCTATGGCTGATGGTGTTGATTCGCTTAATGTATCTTCTGCTGCTTCAGTAATTCTCTCAGAAGCTCTTCGTCAGAGAAAATGGAGCCTTTAGACTGGCTTACTGCGCTTTCTGCTGCAGTTCTTTTCTTTGGGATTCGATGTGCTGTTTCTTTTTCTCTGTTATGAAAGCTCCGGAAGCTATTCTGCGCTCACCATAATTAAAAACACGAATTGAACGATACGATTTATTCACACAGTGTGTTTCACATGCACCACAACCAGTGCAAAGATCTTTATTAACCAGCGGACCGGAAAACGACTCTTCACCAATTGTAATTTCCTGTTCAGTTATTGCCTGATAAGGACAATGCAGCATGCATACCATACAGTGCATCTCGCCTCGCCAGGCTAAACAGTGATCTTTGTAAATAATTGCCGTTCCCATTTTAACGTAAGGTTTATCTTCCGCTGGCACTGGTCGGATCGCTACTGTTGGGCAGACTTTGGTACAGGCAGTGCAGCCCGGTTCACAATATCCGATCGATGGTGTTAATCGGGGGGTGTTGAGCAATATCAGCCCATCGGTGAATCCACTCGGTTGCAATGCATGATTAGGACAGGCTTTTATACACTCTCCGCACCCCAGACATCGTGAAAGAAACTGCTGTTCCGGAAGTGAACCTGGAGGACGTATGGGTTGGACTGTAGTACTTGATAGTGCAGTACCTTTAATAACCGAAGGTAGCAGAACGCCAGTTGCAATACTCCCCAGGGCGGTACGTCTTGAAATGTTTATTGGTACGATCTCCTTTTTTACTGGTTTTGAAAAGCCAATAGTTGTACATCCCCTGCGATTCTCTGCACATACCCCACAGAGAATGCATTCCGAGGTACTTGTTTGTGTAACCTCTTCATGACCAATTGCTCTTGTTGGACATTGCCGTGATAAACAGGCTCTGCAATTATTACACTTCTGGCTGTTGACACGTCTTCGAAAAAAAGAAAATTTTCCCAGCAAGCCTAGGAATGCACCCGTAGGACATATATATTGACACCAGAATCTCTTGTCGATAATTCCAGCGCCAAATATGATAATGAGAAGCAACAGGGCCGGTAACACTCCAGACATAGCAATCTCAACCACTGGAAGCTCTTTTTTATTGCCAGTAAAAACATTTGATGCCCAGATTATAAGATGCGATGTACTGGAGGTAATTGAGAGAATGACAGGTTCAACAATAGAGGTCATTATTCTTGTAGTTATCGAGATCGGGTCAACAAGACAAGGTGCAAGGACTCCAAAAACAGCAAGCATTGTGAAAATGAATAACAGAATATATTTAAGCTTCTGGAGGTTGATGTGGGGACGACTCGAAGAGTTCCTTGCTCTGTTTGTGATAAACCGGTCTGAAAAATCGATAGCGGCTCCAAGCGGACATATGAATCCACAGAATGTTCTGCCTGTGAAAATCGATAGTATCGCAATGATTAATGCTCCCGGCAGCAGAGCATAAATGATCGCTCTTGATGCAAGGGAGGTGAGTACAAATAATAACGGGTTGATCTGAAGAAACTGTTCGGTTGGAAAATTGTGCACCCATGGATCTCTATTGAATACAAAAAGCATTACTGTAAAAAGAACAAAAAAGAATGATTGTGAGATAATTCTTATTGTACGTACCATGCTTATTGCTCCTGAAATGAGAACTGGTTGCCTGTAGAATCAGTTTCATCTACCGTAAAAAAAAGACATCACCTTTTTCATAATTGAATCTGAAATGATACCGATTCAGAAAGAGAATGACTTTATCAAGACTGTCTGTAGATCCGAGATATCGACTGTTAATTATAATCGTAAACCTGCCCGGTTTTCTGAAGGAGGATGTATCCTTAAAATAGGTTACTGAGTCGGTAAATAAATAATGGTTTTCCCGGTAGTTTGCATAGTTGTTGGATGTAAATACCTCACCTTTTTTTTGGGCTGCAAGTTTAGCAGCTGTCGGCTCTGTTTTAGAAGTATCTGAAAGAATCAAAAATGCAGGAGTTTCGTCCAGTAAATTAATAACAGGGCGTTTATCAAAATGGGGGCTGAGCATTTCCACCCAGACAATTTTAAGCGCACTGAAAATAAACCATGTTGAGACAACTACTGCTGCAACCCGGGCAATAGAGCGGAACAGTTTTTTTTTGCCAAGCATTCCGATAAATGAAACTGGAATAAGAAAAATACTGGTACCGACAAAGAACGCCGCAAAAAACATCATGCCCGAAACAGGTCCAGAAAGAACAAATGAGCGGGAAAATGCAAGCAGAAATGACGGGCATACATTTATTCCAGTGATTATTCCAAGAACGATGGGCCATTCAGCAAATTTATTCCATTTAGGTAATGTACATCCGGAATCACATTTTTTGCTTCTGAAAACAGAAACAAGAAGATATACCGAAAAGAGGATGTACGCTGTAACGGTAAAATAGATCCTGTACGTATCAGAAATTTGCTGCCCCAGTAATCCAGCTAACGCACCTACAAGAAGATAGGTTATAAATCGTCCAAGCGAAATTTCGAGTGTTGCTGTGAAATAACGAAATGCAGTATGGTGTTTCTGCATTAAAAAAGACGAGTAAATTGGCCCACAGGTCGCCAGACAGATATGCCCGGTAGTGATTCCGAGCACAAAGCCTTCTGTGAAATACTGAAAATATTCTATCATGTGTACTACTGCTATTTAGAGCTTTTCTTTTTTTTTACAGATTTTTTTGATGGTGCTTTTTTTGTTTTGCTGCTATCAGTTACTGTTTGAGATGCCGTGGAATCTATTTTTTCGATTTTACTGATAGCTCCAACGGGGCAATTCTCGATGCACATACCACATTGAATACAGATTGCCGGATCGATCTCATGAAAGGTTTTACCATCTTTTGTAATAACCTTGATCGCTTTTACCGGACAGCTTTTAACACATATCCCACATTGAGTACATGCAGATTGATCGATTACATGAATGAATTTCTTTTTCGCAGCGAAAATTGCCGCTGCCAGGAATAAGGATAAACCAACAATTTTCAGTACTCTCATGTTCATAATCGCTCCCCGTTTATATGCTTTCATTGTGAATTAACACTGAGTATTTCTCGTTTTAATTTAAGGTTTAATCGATTTAACTACCTACACTACAACTTTAATGTAGATATACTGTTCTTAGTAGTTCGTTAAAAAATCGTTAAAGGACCAATATAACAAAAAAAAGAGAACTAATTTAAAACATTTCTAAAAATATTTAAATCTTTTATTATGCATACAAGCTTTAGACGCTCAAAGATAGAATATCCGCTCAATAATTGCATCAAATTCGATTAAAGATATCATGAAATTGTAGAATGACTATTTGTTCATCAAACTTTTATTCCACCTTAATGTAGAACTTGCATGCTTTTCCCTCTTTTAAATTTCTTACAATGAACAAACCGCGTGAGGTAGTCCTGTTTCTAAACACATCGCTCAGGGACGAACTGTTTGATTTGATAAGGCGTCCATGCAGATCGAACAGTTCCAGATTGCCGGATGTGAGATTGTGCAATTGAAGTGGTGCTGGATTTTTATCTTCTGTAATTGATACACTGGTAACCGGTATCAGTTTCCACTGCTGATTTTTGCTGCCTGATGCATTATCGGGGTACTGTATGATCGGGTTTCCATCACTGGTCGACCCATCTTTATTATCGATAACCTTACCACTGTATCTGTTAATTATCTTATAGGTGGAGCTTCCAACGCTGACAAACTGCCATTGTTGAGATGAACTTTTTACAGATGGTGATGTCGTGAGAGGAGCGAGATCTTCCGGCTTCCCGCTGTTGCCAAGCGCACTGCTGGTACCGCTGTGAGTAAGTATAAAATATCCGTTGTAAAGGTCTTCGAGTTTCCATATCTGTTCAGGCTTCTGCAACTGTGAACTCTGAATAACTGATGAGAGCTGATCGGTACCGGATGCTTCAAGCGCTTTGTTACTGCTGACATTGACAATCATGTATGATTTACCCGATTCAAAATCTTCGCTGACCCGGGCAATTCTGAACATCTGATTGTCTTTGTAGGAAAAATTACACAACACAGCATCAGTCCCTGGATTTTTTGAACTGCCGGAAATTTCGAGTGTCTTTCCCAATGTATTGACATTGACAAAACGGTGGTGACCATTCCCGCAGTCTATAATATGCCATTTCTGGTTAAAATCGTCACTCCATTCGTAATTGAGCAGTTTGGCACCGATTTCACGGGAAGCTCCCGAGATATCGAATACTTTATTATTTGAAACAGAACTTATCTTGAAGTGCGATGCACCGATATTCTGAATTCTCCAGAGTTGAGTGTTTGCTCCTGAATAGTCCTGCTGCTGTACTGCGGAGCCACTGGTTCCAAGTGCCAGACCGGAATGCATCGCTTTTATTGAATACACTCCATCAATAAAATTTTTTGAACCGATAGTGTATTCCCCAGTCTGCGTATTGATATCGAACTGATCGCACCAGTTAACACTTAATTTTGTACCGTTGACTTCCATTGGTAAAAGAACGATTCGTGACATGCTGAAATTATTGTGTGACCATCGATCACCAGTATAAAGAAATGAAGTTTTTGCGCTCCCTCTTACTGTAACTGCAAATCCGACCTGAGATTCATAGGTGTGAGTATTGCTGACTGCAACGTTTCCACCGGATGTCCATGGCCCATTGAGTGTTTTTGAATAAAAGAAACGGTTGTCATTGAAATCCCAACCGGTACACCAGGACATGAGCCAGAAGTAATACCCACCTGTTCGGATAATGGCATGTCCCTCACATTCCATGTCATTGGAGGCAGAGCCACGGTATATTTCCCGAACAATTCCGGTATAAGTATCATCAAGCTCAAACAGACTGACGCTCTGGTTTCCTTCTGTGGTACAAATAAGATACCCTTTCCCATCATCGTCCTGATAAACATTAATATCTCTGCTGTCGATATTTAAAGGGCGGAAGTGTTTAACAAAACTATAATTACCGCTGATACTATCGCAGGTTGCGAGGCCTACCTCGGCTGTTTTATACGCATTATGGCCCTCAAAATGCATCCACATGGCACTTTTACCCGTTGTCGGATGACAGAGGATCTTTGCCCGTTCGATAATTGATTTGTTGTCGAGATCCGGATGAGATGAGTGTTTGAGAATCTGATTGAGAAATTTCCAGTTTTTCAAATCAGATGATGAGTAAAGGTTAATACCGACAAACTCATAATTGTTTGCTGTGCGATCCATTCCCCAGAGATAATAGAGATCCCTGAATTTTATGATTCCCCCCTCAGTAGCAACAATAACTTTACCATCAGTATCGATCCAGTCCCCCCCGGGAACGATCATGTCAACTTGTGCTGAAGATATCGAAAGTGCAGGAATAAACAGACAAAAACAATATTTGCAAAATGTAAATAAACGTTTCATCGTAGAGCACGTCTCCTTTTCTGCTTTTAATCCAGTTTCCAGTATCGACGGAGAAAAAGTTCTGTCCCGTAAATTAATAATAAAAGTAACAGTAATGCCCAGTTCCTGCTTATTGTGAATGTGTCTTTAACGGGTACAGTTGCGTCTGTTATCGTACCATTAAGAATATTGGTAAAAAAAACCGAATCAGCGGTGTTGAATGGTTGTGCAATATCGGTAAAAATATATTCATTCTGACTGTTTACCAGAAACTCCCTGTTGTCTGGTCGGATGAATACGGAATCGGAAAAAGTGTACTTTCCTTTCCGACCTGTGAGAGATGTACTGTACAGGTATCTCCCTTCAGGCAACGATTTGAATGGTGTTTTGATTACACCGGATCCATTTACATTCGTTGTGACGGTCGAGTCGAGTCGTCTGCCGGAAATGTCGTTTACCGTGCAGCGAATAGTTACCTGCTCATTGAACTCGAAGGTTTGAGGTATATGATGTTCAAAAATTAAAAGGTTTGATAAGTGAGTGTCGTTGTTAATGTAAGACACATAGGTAGCGGAGAGATTCGAGAGAAGAATCTCTTTAACTGTTTCAACGATTCTTCGGGAGAACGGGAATGCATGTTCTTCACCGCGATCGGATACAAGAGGAGAAAAATCCCATTTCCAGAAGTTGCTTAAGCTGAGAAAAAGAGCTTTTTTATTAGAAAATACTGATGTGTAAAGAGCTGGAAGAGTATCGATCTGTGCGCCGTTATTGCTGCTGACCCATGCGTATATGCGTGAAAGGGGCGTTTGGAGACAATTGTGTACAACTGGAATAGTGGGGAGAGATGAGGATTCGATTCTGTTAAAACCTGAGTAATTGGAAAGGTCTGTTATAAGTGTGGTTGTCAATGATGTTTTTTTAACGTTGCATGGCAGAGAACCGGCGAAAAGCAGCAGGCCATTTTCTGCAACGGGGGAAAGCCTGGCAGCATTTTCATTTGCATAACCTGTAACAATGAGCAGATCGGGTGTGACATCAGCAGATGATGAAAATGATGAGTCTCTCGAAAAGGCCAGAAGTAAAAAACGATTATCGACAGAGGGTTTAAAAAATTGTGTTTTATAATAAAAAACGTCTCTGGCAATTTGTTGAAGATGCCGGTATTCAGCGACGAGTGAGTCGTCAAGCAGTGCCTGGAAACGCACTATATGGAGTCCCGGTTTCATCTCCGGTAGCTTGACATTAAATGTATCCTGAATCTGACCGGAAAGACCATTTACTCTCTTTTGTGCCAGTACGTTGCCGGCGCTGACACACCTGAAAGTAAGCGCTGATGTATCGGAGAGAAATCCGTTAATATTACATTTAATATGAACGGGATTTTTCAGGGAGTGGTCCGGACTGCTTATTTCCAGATTTATTGATGCAGCTGGATGTGGTTTTGGAAGTTTAAGATAATAGGCTGACTTGTTTTCTGCGATTGATGCCAAAGGAACACTGTTTGTCCAGTTAGCGTCGGAAATGATGATGAGAGAATGGGCGTTATTTAAATATTTATAGTCATTAACGACAGGAAAGGTGCTTGAAGCTTCAGTGAATGAATAATGGTCAGGGGAAACTTTTTTGAGTGTGTCGCCAAAACTATAGAACTCAAAACGTTGATCCCTCTTTGACGAAACATCATTGATTGATGAAATTGTTTTAATACATGGGATGATTGAACTTTCAGGGGAAAACAGACTCATGCTTGCGGAATTATCGATAAGGACCGGGATTTTTCTTGATAATCGTGGAAGCCGTTCAAATTGAATTGACGGTTCAAAAAAGATCACAATTAATACAATTGAAAATAATAGGCGCAGGACAATGAGTACCGTTTGTTGTGTTTTTGTCCGGGGACAGTGCAGAATACGAATTATGGAAGCAATCAGTGCTGTGATGATAATTAACGATAAAAGTACTGAGAAAACGTTCATTACGTAAATTTCCTCGATAGTATGGTGTTCCGCTTCCACCTCTGGTCGTTTGTACCGGGGTAATCGGTTGTGTAGTGAAGGCCGCGACTTTCTTTGCGTTTTATAGCAGAGATTACAATCAGTTTCGCAGTTGTAACAAGATTACGCAGCTCAAGAAGCGGGGCCGTAACCTTGGTTCTTTTATAAAAATCATTGATCTCTTTTTCGAGCAGAATGATTCGTCGCAATGCACGTTGTAATCTGACATTGGATCGTACAATTCCTACATAGTCCCACATTACCGTTTTTATTTCTTTGAAATTGTGCGACAGAAGAATCCACTCCTCTGTAGCAATTGTGCCACTGTCATCCCATGAGGGGACATCGGAAAGTTTTACTGTATTGATTGATGCGAGCCTGGCACCAGCTTGATCTGCTGCACGTTTCGCAAAGACAAGTGCTTCAAGAAGCGAATTGGATGCAAGACGGTTAGCTCCGTGTACGCCGGTGTGGGCTACTTCACCGCAGGCATAACAATTCTGCAAATCAGTGTTTCCATTTATGTCAACAACAACACCGCCACAGACATAATGTGCTGCGGGTACTACCGGAATCAGATCCCGGGTTATATCGATACCAAATTTTTTACACTGGTTGTAAATATTTGGGAAATGGGCTCGTGTTTTTGATGCTGAAATATGTCGTATATCCAGATATACACAGGGTTCACCGGAAAGTTTCATCTCATTATCAATTGCCTGCGCGACAACGTCTCGTGGTGCAAGCGATTTGAGCACATGATATCGGGCCATGAATTCTTCACCGGACCTGGTTCTCAGGATAGCCCCGAAACCACGCAGGGCCTCTGATATAAGAAACGAATCTGCGTTTTCATGATAGAGCGTCGTAGGGTGGAATTGGATAAATTCCATATTTGCAATACGGGCTCCTGCCCGATATGCCATGGCAATACCATCACCGGTTGCGATATCCGGATTTGTTGTGTGAAGATAAACCTGACAGGAGCCGCCTGTCGACAGGCAAGTTATTTTGCTGAGATGCGGTTCAATTGAGTTTGTAACTGTGTCAAGTACATACACACCATGGCAGCGATGTCCGTTGGCCGATTTTTTGATGTGATAATCAGTTATCAGGTCTATGGCACAGTGGTGTTCCAGTATGCGGATTTTTGGGTCGCTCTTAGCTTTGTCAATGAGAATTCTTTCGAGTTCACTTCCTGTAAGATCATTTGCGTGAACGATCCGATTGAAAGAGTGCCCACCTTCTTTTCCAAGGTCAAGATTGTAGGGATTACCTTTTTTTGATGATTTTGAAAAAAGTGCACCCCACTCAATGAGGTCTTTTATGCGCTGAGGTCCCTCGTGAACCAGAGTTTTGACAACTTCATTATCAGAAAGACCTTTACCTGTTGTCAGTGTGTCTCTTATATGGTTTTCGAAACTGTCGAGGGGATCGAGAACACAGGCAATACCACCTTGAGCGTGATTTGTGTTTGATTCAGTATCACGTTTTTTTGTGATCATTGTTACTGTGCCGTAACGGGCGGCATTAATTGCGAAGGTTAATCCAGCTATTCCGCTGCCGATGACAATAAAATCCGAGATGTTCTTCATAACTCATTTCGTTTCCTGACTGTTACTGAGGGTAGAATCATTGAACCAT
This sequence comes from Chitinispirillaceae bacterium, assembly GCA_016929595.1. Taxonomy (GTDB): domain Bacteria; phylum Fibrobacterota; class Chitinivibrionia; order Chitinivibrionales; family Chitinispirillaceae; genus JAFGIN01. Next base: position 66,618 of record JAFGIN010000115.1, on the reverse strand, counting down.
GGCTCTTTCAAATTCAAAAGAGAGGTAAATCCACCACAGGAAACAGTATAATTGGATTGTTCTGCCGCCTGCAGTCCGGGGAACTGCAATGCTTGTGGTTGAAATCAAGAGATCTAACATTTCTCAAAAGCTTTTCGCCCCAGGTAACCGCCATGATGTCTTAATCCGAATTGTTCTTTTGTAAACCTTCTTTTTTTAAGAAGGACAAGTGCCAGTGCATCACCAATTGCCATCATTACAGTGGTACTGGATGTTGGGGTGAGGCCCAGAGGGCAGGGTTCCTTAACATCGCCCATATTGATCACTACGCTGCACAATGATCTGATTGTGGAATCTGGATGTGACGTAATACCGATGGTTGTATCGATACCAAAATGGTGGGATAGTTCAAGCATTTCGATCACCTCACGGGTCTTTCCACTGGTTGAGAGTGCAACAATGACATCTCCCCTGGATAAGAGCCCCAGATCTCCATGAGCGGCATCACCGGGATGAAGAAATGATGCTGGAGTACCGGTTGAACAGAGGGTACCAGCAATTTTTCTGGCAATATTACCAGCTTTCCCCATCCCTGTTATGATAATTTTTCCCTTGCAATTGAAAATATATTCCACTGCCTGATCAAAACTGTCGTCCAGCGGAATGTTGAGCAGCGCTGCAGCTTCTGCTTCAATTATCGATTTTGCGATCTGAATAGATTCTTTCAAATTAGCCTCTGATGTATACTGAATTCTAAAATACTTCTATAGAATTTTAAGATACAGAAATTAGTGCATTGAAAATGCACTATTCAAAATTCATTTCAGCAGGGAAATATACATGTTGAATTTGTTCTCAGATAAAAACAAATTTGAAATTATTTAGTTCATAGGGATGTAAAATGTGAGTCCGAGGCCACTTCTGAATGTTGTCAGAGCGAAGGGGTCGAAGTTTATCCCAAGTCCGATTTGACCAAAAGCACTGATTATATCATTGAAATCATATCTGAGCCCATAATGTCCGTCGATTCCAAAATCGGAGTTACCTTCAAAAGCGGTAATACTGATTCCAGGGCCGGCGTAGTGTTGCAGATTTTGCATCTGAGGGAGATAAAAGTTTCCGTCTACGTTCAGGGTGAATAAACTGGCGTCCTCAATGATTGAAAAACCCAGTTGTGGTTTTAATTCAAATTTTTCTGTTAATCTTAGATTCACACCAACGGCAATATCGTTATCAACACTGAACTCCAACCCAAGACCTAAGGGGTATGCTGATTTTGAAATGATAACGGCTAAAAATAGAAATACTGACAGCTTTCTCATATCAACTCCTTCAATGTAAAAATTTAATAAACCAGTACCTGTGTGATACAGGCCTGTCAGGTTACTGTTATCGTTAAATATATTTAAATAGCATATTAATAAGGAATTTATTTGAGGTATTTACTAAATTATGTTTATATCTTACCATCGGGTGAGTTGCTGTGATACTTCAATAAGGCGTTTCTTCTGAGTCCAGGGTGATTAGAGAAAAGCCTTTTGCGATTGCTTTTGCTCCTGGTGAAGTGTAGATATTTACAACATCAATTTACCTAACTATTGCCTGTTCACGTTTCGGGAAAGTATACTTTAAGTCGTTGGGGTGAATGTGTGACCTGGTGAATTTTGCCTTTTCAAGGTGAAATCGGTGGAAATAGAGTGGTTCAATGTTTCAAGTTGTGCATTCATGTGTTGCTATTGATTAGTTTTATTATATGATAACAATTATTAAAACCTTTTTTGCTGTGATAATTTTTGGAGTTCTCTTTTCTGTTCGGGCTCAGGACGAGGATAATTCTGTAAAACAGATCATATTTGAGGAAAAAAAGATAGAAGGAAAGATCAGGCGTCCTCAACTGGTATTAATTAAGGCTGATCAACGCCCGGAATTTACACCAATGGTACTTCAAAGTCTTGGTACCGGAACAAACATTCTTCAATCGGTGAAAAACGATCTTATCACAGATTCCCCTTATAAAGGGGCATTTCAATTTAAGGGTCTGATAATATCTAATTATCAAAGATGAAATAATTATTTTATCATTGAAAATAGTATGGAGGTTTAAAATATGAGTTTCTTTTCGATGTTTCTTTATTCGTTTAACCCATCACAGGCCGGATTTGAGTTCATGTGGATCATTCTTGCCGGAGGTGTTTTTGCTATCGCTATCAGTATAGAACGGTTCATTTTTCTCAACAGTAAGAGCTTGTTCAAAGCTGATGTGTTTGTTAGAAATGTTATCGATTACATCGAGAAGGATGATGTTGCATCTTCGGTTAGGCTGTTAGACAGGGCGAAGAGTAAAGCTCTTTCTCAGGTGTTGCAGGCTGGTGTTGAAGAGATCTCTTCAGGCGCCGAGCGGATCCGTAATGCGGTGGATGAAGCCACGATGCGGGTAATTCCTCAACTTGAAAAACGCACAAGTTTTCTTGGAACAATTGGAAATATCGCTACGTTGCTTGGCCTCATGGGTACAATTTATGGGCTTATTATCGCTTTTGCTGCAGTGGGAAAACCCGGGATCGATCCGGCGGAAAAATCTACACTTCTTGCACAGGGTATTGCAGCTGCGATGAATACCACTTATCTTGGGCTCCTGATCGCTATTCCCTGTATTACTTTGTATACTATTTTTCGTAATAAAACGCAAAGTCTGATTGATCAGATCGACCAGTACTCACTTAAATTAGTCAATGTTCTGGTTGAAAGATCGTACAGGACCCACAAATACCATATCAAAACATCGGATCTTAAAGATGGTGTCGGGTTGCACGTAACACACAATAATATCAAGATCTTCACCGATAATAAACTTATAAAAGAGATCAGCATCTAAGAGGATTGATGGTTTTATCCGATGGATACATTAAAAGAATTTTTAAAGGCATTCAGTCCCACTCAGAGCGGCTGGTTTTTCATGTGGGTTCTTCTGGGAATCGCATTTACTGCTTTGGCAATCATGATCGATCGGTGGATTTGCCTTGGTTCTAAAACAAATATCGATTCTGATAAGTTTGTAGACAGGCTTGTTGAACTCATCAAAGTAAAAAAGTTTGATGATGCGATAGCGCTCTGTTTTTCAGGGAAGAAACTTGCTTTACCAAGAATTCTGGGAGCTGGAATCAGTAAAGCATTGACGGTACCGGAGTTGATGCAGAGTGCTATGGAGCAGGAATCGATATCGGTAATACCTGCACTCGAAAAACGACTCAATCTGATAGTTGCATGTGGTAATATTGCCACATTGCTTGGTCTTATGGGTACGATCTATGGGTTGATTCTGGCTTTTGCAGCGGTTGCTCAACCTGATGTTTCTCCAGTGGAAAAATCATCGCTTCTTGCAGTTGGTATTTCTGCCGCTATGAATACGACGCTTCTTGGGTTGGTTATAGCTGTTCCATGTGTGCTTATCTACTCGATTTTCAGGACCAGAATAGACGAAACAATTGCAGATATTGACAGGTATGCAGTAGTGATGTTAAAAGTTGCGTTGCCTGATGATGCTGTTCAGAAATCATATAAAGTATCAAATCGAAGAATCAAAGAGGAAGTTGAAACTGAGCCCAACATGGTTCCATTTATGAATCTCATGGTTGTGTTGATACCTCTGCTGCTGTCATCATCGGAATTTGTGAAAATTGGAATGATCGAATTAAAGTTGCCGGAATCGGCACAGGGTGGCGGGGCTGGTGGTGCGGGAGATGATGTTGAAAAAAATGTGAAACTTGATCTTGGAGTGGTAATTACCGCAAAAGGTTTTAATATCCTTCACTACTTCAGAAAAGAACCTCCGGCTCAGGGAGTTGTCGATGTTCCCAAAAAAAATGATTCTTACGATTATGAGCTGCTCAATAAAAAGTTAAGTGAAGTTAAGCAGTTGGTTTTAATTGAGATACTGAGAACGCTAAAAGCAGATCTTTCTGCCGATATACCACTGGCTACTCTTTATTCTGAATATCTTAAACATGACTTTTCCACCTTGAAATTATTTGAAGATCATGAAAGTGTCAAGATTGTTGCTGAAGACAAAATTCAGTATCAGGCGGTTATTTCTGTGATGGATGCGTCAAGGGGTATCATGACATCGAACGGTAATGTGACGATGTTTCCGAATGTTTCCATAGCTGGAGGTATTGTTCAGTAATGGCTAATCCACGTGCAGCAAGGCAGGCGAGAAGACGGCGGGGTGGTGAAGAAGTTAAATTGAACATTACTTCAATGATGGACATGTTCACTATCATTCTTGTTTTCCTGATTAAAAACTTTTCGACCGAAGGAGCTATTGTAACACCTGCAGATAATCTTACATTGCCCAGGTCCACTGTTGAAAAACATGCAAATGAGGCTTTGAGCGTTCAGGTATCAAAAAATTCTATTATTGTTGAAAATGTGCTAGTAGTTGATCAAAAACATTTTGATGAGATTCTCAAGCAAAAAGATTTCATGATTCAAACATTGCATGATGTTCTTGTAAAATATGCTGAAGAAGCAAAAAAAATGGCTGAAATTTCAGGCAAGGATTTTTCCGGTGAAATCACTATTCAAGGTGATGTAGAGATTCCTTATAACATTTTGACCCGTGTGATGTATACCTGTGGTCAGGCCGGTTATCCTAAAATGAACCTTTTTGTTTACCGGCAGGGCTGATGGCTAACGAACAAAACAGCATCGTTTTTTCAGGTACGCAAGGGAAGTCTCTGGGAATGTCTGCTTTTCCAAGAGAGTTTAATCGTACAATTTATTCGCGGTTTGATAAACGTTTTGCGATTATTCTGGCGTCCTGTGCGGTCGTTATTTTTTCGATATTCGGGATACTTTCAATGCAGAAGCCCCAGACTGAAGTAAGTGAAAAAGAGATTATCAAAATTCAGGAACGGTATGCCAGACTTGTTCTGAACCAGCCTAAAACTGAAATTAAAAAAGTTGAAGAGACTACGACTACTGTTACAAAAACGAAAACCGTTGAAGAAAAAAAAGAGGAAGAGATTGTTGAAAAACCAAAAATTGAGAGAGAAAAAGAGACTTTCGTAGAAAAACAGAAACGAAAAGAGTCTGGTGAAGAGCAACGCAGGCAGGCCAGGGAAGAGGTCGCAAAACAGATTCAGTCATCAGGAATTTTTGCGGCGATCACTGCGGCAGGAAACAGTGCGAGCAGCGGGGAATCGGATTTATTGGGAAGTGTGAGCAGCAGCACCGGGGATCTGGGAAATCTTTCGATTTCAAAAGGATCATTCGCTACAAAAAATGATGTGAGTACCGGGCTTACAGCGAAAAGAGGGTCTGCAGTAAAAGATGTCGGGATAGAAAAACATGCGCTTGAGCGTGCGTCGGTAACTCAGGTAGCTTCAACCGGTGCCGTAAATATCACCTCACAGCCACCGGAAGTTACCGGTGAATCCGCCAGTCATTCGGATAGAAGTCAATCTGCCATTCAGCGAATCGTTAATCGTGAGGTACAACGTTTGAAGAGAGTCTATGAGGGCTGGTTAAAACGCGATCCATCTTTGAGTGGAAGTATTACGGTAAAATTTGTAATTTTACCCTCGGGTGCGGTCTCGAATGTTTCTGTGGTTAAATCATCAACCAATAACTCAGATTTCGATGGCACAATTATCAGGTATATCAAACGCTGGCAATTCCCTGCAGTGCCCGAAAGTGGGCCTGTTGAAGTCGTGTATCCATTCGTTTTTGAGGGACAATCCTGATAAATCTTCTAAAATGATACATTTTTAAAGATATTCCCATTTCCACCAGTTCGAAAATTTGGTATATTTTGGTATATTTAGTAATTTATAACGTTGATAATTTTTTAATATTTATACCGTATAATATTCGGTTACTACCAGGGTAGCAGCGAATGGCTGATTCTGAATGGGAGTCAATTAATAAAAAAGTTAAAAACCGGATAATATATAGTATAGGCGTCGGTATACCGGTATTGTTACTTTGCGGTTTTTTTATATATAATAACTGGGATATAATTAGCACTAAGACGCCAGAGGGTGAGAGAAAAATAGTCGATACGGATGAGGTGCAGCAGGCCAGGCTAAGTTCTGCCGAAAATAACGGGACTGCTGGTTCTTCAGGAATGATGCTTGTCGATTCGCAAGGTATTCCTTCGCAGTCACATAACGTTTCGGCTGCAATTTCAGAGTTACAACAAGTGGCTGAGAATGAAAGATTTGATTCCCAGTCCGAAAAAGATATTCTCGTAACTAACCGAACAGTTTCCTCGTTAGTTATTTCGTCCATAAAATGTCATACTTCTGACCGGAATGACTTATTGCTGTTTCTGTCAGTGCAGTTGTTGAGTGATATTCCAGTGCTTGAAAGCAGGGTTCTGGTAATGCGCAACGAGTTTAAAGTTATTATTCAGAAAATTGTCCGGAACAGTGAATTTAGTTTGTTAAACAAAGAGCTATTGAAAAATGACATTATCAAATCGGTGAATGAATACACAGGAAAAGAAATTTTTAAGGATATGAAATTTACAGAATTTAATATAGAAAAGGTAACAGGAAAATGATTTTTTTAGACATACTGAAATTATTCTTTGGTTCCAAACAGGATAGAGATGTTAAAAAATTACAGCCGATCCTTAAACTTGTCAACAGCTGCGGTGATACAATCCGGGCTCTTGATGATGACGGTTTGCGCTCAAAAACAATGGAATTTCGAAAACGACTTGCTGCTGGTGAGACTCTGGATGACATTCTTCCTGAGGCGTTTGCTGTAGTTCGGGAAGCTACTCATCGTGTATTGGGTGAGCGCCGGATGGTATTTGACCAGTATTTGCAGAAAGAGATCCCGTTCATGGCGCACTTTGACGTGCAGGTAATGGGTGCAATTGCTTTGCATCAGGGAAAGATTTCTGAAATGAGAACCGGTGAAGGTAAAACGCAGGTAGCAGCCATGGCAGCTTATCTTAATGCCTTGTCCGGAAAAGGTGTTCATGTTATAACTGTCAATGATTACCTTGCCCGTCGTGACAGCGAGTGGATGGGGAAGATTTTCAGGTTTCTTGGATTGACGGTTGGGTGTCTTGACACAACAGAGCCGCACAGCCCGGACCGCAGGGATGCGTATTTCTGTGATATTACCTTTGGTACAAATAATGAATTCGGGTTTGATTATCTTCGTGATAACATGGCTTCATCACCGGAACATTGTGTTCAGCGGGAGTTAAACTTTGCTGTCGTTGACGAAGTTGACAATATCCTTGTTGATGAGGCAAGGACGCCGCTTATTATCTCCGGTCAGGTGACACGTTCAAACCAGGAGTATGAGGAGCTTAAACCGCGGGTTTCAAAGCTGGTAATGGTTCAGAATACTTTTGTTAATAAAATAATCGCCGAAGCGGAGGAGCTTCTTAAGCAACCGGGTAAAGAGTATGAGTGCGGTCTGAAAGTGCTTATTGCACAGAAAGGGGCGCCTAAGAATGAGCGGCTGGTTAAGATGCTTAAGGAACCCGGGGTTGCAAAGTATATGAAAACCGTAGAGACCGATTATCTCCGGGATCGCAAACTGCATGAAATTAATGAAGAACTATTTTATACAATCGATGAGTCCGGGCACAGTGCAGAACTCGCTGAAAAAGGGCGTGTTCTTATAAGTGGCAATGATCCCGATTTCTTTGTTGTTCCCGATCTTGCGGAGACCATCGGGGCGATTGATAACAATAGTTCTTTGAGTGAAGAAGAAAAGGCTCAGAAACGTGAAGAAGTTCACCGGGCGTATGCTGATCGGACCGAGCGCATTCATAGTGTGAGCCAGCTCGTGCGTGCATTTTCGCTTTTCGAACGGGATGTCGATTATGTTGTTCAGGACGGGCAGATTCTCATCGTGGACGAGTTTACCGGCCGTATTCTTCATGGAAGGCGCTACAGTGAGGGGCTTCATCAGGCGCTTGAAGCGAAAGAGGGGGTTAAAGTTGCGGGTGAAAACCAGACACTGGCGACAATTACTTTCCAGAACTTTTTCAAAATGTATGCAAAAGTTGCCGGTATGACCGGTACTGCAATCACAGAAGCTGGGGAGTTTCATGAGATATACAAGCTCGATGTTATCACGATACCGACAAACCGTCCGCTTGTTCGTCAGGACCATCATGACGAAATCTATAAAACGCAACGTGAAAAGTACAATGCGGTTGTAAAAGATATTCAGGAAATGCATAAGTTGGGGCGTCCGTGTCTTGTTGGAACAACATCAATTGAAAAGTCAGAGCTCATAAGCAAGCAGCTTCAGAGGGCTGGAGTCGAGCACGAGGTTTTAAATGCAAAGCAGCACGCAAAAGAAGCGACGATTGTGGCACAGGCGGGGCGTATTGGTGCTGTGACTATTGCAACAAATATGGCTGGTCGTGGAACAGATATCGTTCTTGGTGGAAATTTTGAGATTCTTGCAAATCAGGAACTGCTTAAAGATGACATCGATGTAGAGTCGCTGACTCTTGAAGAAAAACGGGTGAAGTTCAGCAAGCTGTTTCAGCAGACAAAAGAGGAAAATCAAAAAGTAAAGGAACTCGGCGGTCTGCATATCATTGGCACAGAAAGGCATGAGAGCCGTCGTATCGATAATCAGCTCAGAGGTCGTGCCGGTCGTCAGGGTGATCCTGGATCAAGTAAGTTTTACCTTTCTCTTGATGATGACCTGATGCGTATATTCGGGTCAGAAAGAATTGCGGCGATCATGGATCGTCTCGGAGCAGAAGATGGGGAGGTTATCTCTCATCCTCTCGTTTCAGGGGCAATTGGAAATGCACAGAAACGTGTTGAGGGACGAAATTTTGAAATTCGTAAACATCTCAAACAGTATGATGATGTGATGAATTTCCAGAGGAAAGAGATATATGGTTTACGGCAGAGAATTCTCCGCGGTGAAGATCTTCGTGATGAAATACTGGATCAGATCGCAGCATGTCTTGAAGATATGATTTTGAGAGTTACAGAAAGCGGGAAGTACTCTGAAAACTGGGATACTCAAACCTTAATAACCGAATTACAGACCACATTTGGTATTATTTATAAAATGCCAGAAGGTGAAATGTCAAACGATACGCTGTTTGATGATGTATGGAAAAAAATCAAAGAACGGTATCAGGAGAAAGAGAAAAGGTTTAGCGAAGCGATCATGAGGCAGTTTGAACGTCAGGTATTCCTCATGGTTATCGATAATCTGTGGAAAGACCATCTTTATGAAATGGATCATCTTAAAAGTGGTGTTCAGTACAGGGCTTTTGGACAGAAAAATCCGCTTTTTGAATATCAGAAAGAGGGATTGAAGCTCTTTGAGGAGTTAAGGGATGCCATTGCAAAAGAAGTTTCCAATTACATTTTCAGATTGGAACGTGTTGTAGAGCAGCCTGCGCCGCAGAGGATCGATCCGCCTCATAAGTCAAGTGATGATAATCTTTTCTCCACATCGGCACCGGCACAGAATCTCAGACCTTCCGCAGTTCGTTCGCAGCCAATGCGGGTTACAACAAATCGTACTGAGGGTGGGCAGAAGATGCCGGTCGTGAATACTGCGGAACAGATCGGACGAAACGACCCTTGTCCATGCGGGAGCGGGAAAAAATATAAAAAGTGTCATGGAGCATTATGAAACGGGGTTCTTTTATTGCATTTGAGGGAATTGATGGGTGTGGAAAAAGCACACAGGTCGCGTTGCTGAGAGAAAAACTATCGAGGATGGGGTACACAGTTGATGTAACAAGGGAACCGGGTGGAACTGTGATTTCAGAGCGGATTCGGGAGATCCTTATCGATCCAAAACACTCCGAAATGACTGATGAATGTGAGATTCTTCTCTATCTTGCGGCAAGGGCGCAACATGTTCGCCAGAGAATTGTTCCGGCTCTTGAAAATGGAGATATAGTTCTTTGTGACAGATTTCAATTGGCGACATTTGCCTATCAGGGATTTGGCAGAGGTTTTCCGATGGAGCGTTTGATTGAATTGAATGAGTTCGCGATGGGTGCAAATGTGCCGGATGTAACGTTTGTATTTGATATTCCTGTTGAAGAGGCATTCAACAGAATGAGAAAAATGAATAAGTTAAAGGATCGACTCGAATCGGCAGGGGATGAGTTCTTTCATCGAATTCACAATGGATACCTTGAACTGGGAAGAAGGGACCCCCAGAGAGTCTCTATAATCGATGCGAGCAGGTCGATCGAAGAGGTTCAGAATGAAGTAATAGAGAGAATTATACCTTTTCTTTAACTTTAAAAAAAATTCTGTAAAAATTCGGGAATTGTTATTGCTTCCTGATGTATTTTTCGAGACTGATTGAAATTAGTCTCCTCTGGTCGATTTTAAATATTTGATTGGCTTGAATTTACCGGAGATTTACTTTAAACAATCACAGGAGACATGATGAGCATGCAGGGTAAAAAGATGAATCTTTTTGGGAAGGTACCTATCGCTGGAGTTATTGTTATGATAATCATCGTCGCAGGATTGGTGATTGACGTAACAAAAGCTGATGCCGATAATTTTTATGCTGATATTATCCGTCTGGATAACGTCACCCAGAAGATTCATCAGAATTACGTTGAAGAGATGTCTTCAAAGGATCTTATAGATAACGCAATTAAAGGGATGATGCGTATTCTTGATCCTCATACCACCTATTTTGAACCTAAACAGTATGAAGATTTGAAAATTCATACTGATGGAAAGTTCGGTGGGCTCGGTATCCAGATATCGATTCGCGATAAGGTACTGACGGTTATGACGCCAATATCCGGAACACCTGCGTTTCGTGCCGGAATACAATCCGGTGACCAGATCGTAAAAATTGATGGGAAATCTACTGCCGGTATTACTGTTGATAATGCTGTTAATAAACTGCGTGGTGAACCTGGAACCAGGGTCACTATTACGATACGTCGTAAAGGTGAGCCCAAGGATATGGATTATACAATCGGCAGAGAAGTCATCCATATTAAATCTGTTCCATATTATGGGATGCTTGACAGTAATATTGGTTACATACAATTGCAGACTTTTTCACAGGATGCTGGTAGCGAAGTAGAGAAAGCTATCAAGGAACTGATGAAAAAAAATCTTAAAGGTATGGTCTTTGACCTAAGACACAATCCTGGCGGGTTGTTACCTCAGGCGATCGAAGTAGCTGAAAAATTTATTGCTCGTAAATCTCTGGTTGTTTCTACACGCGGAAGGGTACATGGTCAGAATAAAGAGTACTGGTCATCATCACAACCAGTTTTACCGCTGGACATTCCGCTGGCTGTGCTTGTCGATTATGCAAGTGCCAGTGCTTCAGAAATCGTTTCAGGTGCCATACAGGACTGGGACAGAGGGATAATTCTGGGAGATACAACATTTGGTAAGGGATCGGTTCAGAGCATTCTTCCGCTTGATAAGACATATCACCTGAAACTGACGACTGCGTTTTACTATACACCCGCCGGACGATGTATAAACAGGCCGGAAAATGCTGTAAGAGGTGCTGGCTCAGATGATGAAATGAGTGCAGATGAAAGTGAAGAACAGTCTGAAGATTCTTCTGTGGTTAAAAAAGATTCACTGAAAACTGCGGGTAAAAATGTAAACGATACCACTGCTTATAAAACAAAAAATGGAAGGATAGTATACGGTGGTGGAGGGATAGTGCCAGACACGATTGTAGAGCAGAAACTAATTAGTTTGCCTGTGCGGTCAATGCTTATAAAAGATGCTTTTTTCCAGTTTGCAAACCTTCATTATCCCAGGCTGAAAAAACAAAAAATCAAGATAGATTCCTCATTCAAAGTTACTCCTGTAATTATGAAAAATTTCCATACTTTCCTTGATAGTATAAAATTTAACTATCAGACTTTTGCTCAGATGAGATTTAATGAGTTCAAGCTTGGAACTGGCATAAAAGACACACTGGATTCAACGGGTAAAAAGATATCAATTTATCCTGATTCATTAACTTTCGCTGCCGCTGAGCTTGAAGAACTCAAAAAGGTCGCATCAAGGGTGGATTCGATACTGTCTGCTGAGAGTCAGAGAGAACTCGTGGAAAATGAAGCTGAAATTAAAAGTTTTCTGAAAGAAGCGATTGTGACTAGAGAATTCGGTCAGGATAATGAGGTATTTCACAAGTTAAGATTATCTCAGGATATTCAGCTCAAAGCTGCGGTAGGCCTTCTCTCTAATAAAACACAATATGCAGAACTGCTGAAGCCGAAGTCTATTATCCAGGGAGAAACTCAAAAACAGCAGAAATAAGCTGGTGTCTTTAGGTGGCAGGTTCTGTAGTGAATTGCGGGGCTTGCTTTATATAAAGAAAAAAAATGATCTTTTAAAATAGTGCCTTTTGAAATAAACATTTGAAAATATATTTTCCGGGAGTTTTTAATGATTAATAAGATGCGCGAAATGGCGCCAACCATAATGATAATCATAATTGTTACCTTTGTTGGAGGAACAATTTTCCTTGATTGGGGTATGAATGCCTCCAGTGGCAGAAACAGATCTGCGTCAGCTGGAAAAATCAACGGTAAGGAAATACCACTGTCAACTTTTGACTACCAGGTAAACGCAGAGCGTCAGAGACTTCAGGAAGGTGGCCAGAATGTTCACCCATCACAGTACAGGATGATACCGCAGCAGGTTTGGGACAGGGAAGTTGAACGTAGTCTGGTAACTGCAGCTTTTAAGAAACTGCAGCTTGGAGCATCGGCTGATGAAGTATTTGACCATATAAAAAGAAATCCACTGCCAGGAATCGACACCGTATCGGTATTTACTACCAATGGAGTATTTGATACTTCCAAGTATGAACAATTTCTTAACAGCGCGGAAAACTACACTCATTATCCCTGGCTAAGAGAAATTGAAAGGCATGCACAGACAATTGCAGTACCGTATACAAAACTCGAGACTCTGCTTGGTACAATGGCAAATCCGTCAAAAGCGGAAGTCGAATATATGCATACTCAGGAGAATCAGAAAGTCGTTTTTGAATACGCCAGGATTAACAGTGCTGTGTTCAATGTAGATACAAATGAAATTACAGATGATAAAATTAAAGCCTATTATACTGCGAATAAAGACAGCTTCATGGAGCCGGAAATGGCAGATCTTTATTTTGTTAAATTTTCCAAAGAGCCGACTGCTGCAGACGAAAAGTTTTATTATAATGAGATGGTCGACATGAAAAAAAGGATACTGTCATCAAAAGATTCGCTCTCTGTTTCTTTTGCAAATGATGCCAGGATAGAGTCTGATGACCCTGGAAGCGGGGAAAACGGGGGTGAACTTGGATGGTTTGGCAGAGGCGCAATGGTGCCGGAATTCGATTCTGTTGCCTTTTCTATCCCGGTCGGGACGATCTCTGATCCTGTAAAATCCAATTTTGGATATCATCTTATATTTGTTGAGGCAAAAGAGGTAAAGGATGGCAAGGAGCAGGTGAAAGCGAAACACATACTTCGAAAAATCACAGCTACCGTTGAAACCATCGATCTGTTATCTGAAAAAGCCGACAGTCTGCGGGGACTTATTCTTGATAAGGGTATTCATGAAGCATCAAAAATGCTTACCGGTTTTACTTTTGATTCAACCGGGTATTTCAGGAAGGGCGAGGTGATTCCCAAAGCTGGTTATATTTCGGGCGTTGGTCAGTTTGTTTTTGGTAATGAAGATCAGAATGTTTCTGAACGCATGGAAAATGATGAATCGTTTTTCATTTTTGTTTTGAAAAACAAGCTCAAGAAGGGGGTTGCTCCTCTTGATGTTGTTCAGGATCGAATCAAAGGGATCCTGAAGGATTCGATACAGCTAGCGATGGCAGATTCTTATGCAAATGATCTCAGAGCAAGGGTATCTGATGGTGGATCATTGCTGCCTCTAAAAGATACTGTGACTAACAAAGCGACAACTTCAGTGACTGATACGGTTGCGATCGGTTCATATATTCCGGGTATTGGATATCAATCTAAAGCAGCAGCGGTTGCAGCTGTTCTGAGTCCAGGTAAAATTTCTAAAGTATTTAAACAGGGGGAAGCATTTTACATTGTAAAAACTCTCTGGAAAAATGCACCTTCGAAAATTGACTGGCAATCTGATGAGGGTAAACAGCTTGCTGCGACAACTCTGCAGTACGGGAAACAGAAAGTCCTTGGTGAATGGAGCGTAAATTTAAAGAATCAGGCAAAAATTCAAAGTAATCTTGACAAATTCTATCTTGATTGATTTGAAATCACGGAGTCTCCTTTATGGAGATTCCGTAATCTCTCGTAATATATTCCATTTTTCGCCTCCTTAAATTCCCGTTAAAAAGCTGAATCTTCACCATGGTACTTCATCAAGAAATTACATACAGTAATCCTGTTCAATGCCCGTATCTTCCTGATAAAATGTTTACGCAAGCTTATTTTTTTGCATCAGAACTCAACCATGATGAAGCTGAACTGCTCTTTTCTACAGGATGGAGGAAGTTCGGGTATTTTTTTTTCCGTCCGGTCTGTGTTCAGTGCAGGATGTGTATTCCGGTACGAATTCCAGTGAATCAATTTAAAATGTCGAAGAGTCAGAAACGCCTGCTGAAAAAAAACAGTACCACGAACCACTCATTTGGTCCGCTTGAATATGCGGATGATGTTTTCAGTGTGTATAAAGATCATTCTGAAATACGATTTCGAAAAAAGGTTAACAGGGAAGAGTTTAAGAACAATTTCTGTTCGATTTCATGTCCTTCATTGCTTTCCAGATATTATGCAGATGATGAGCTGGTGGGTGCTGGTTTTCTTGATGTATCATCAGGAGGGTTAAGTAGTGTGTACTTTGTATTCAGAGACAGATATCGACATCTCGGGCTTGGAAACTATAGTATTCTTAGAGAGATAGAATATTGTAAAGAGATGGGGTTGGATTATTATTATCTTGGCTACTATGTAAAGGGTAACGCTGTTATGGAATATAAGATCCGTTTTTACCCTTACGAACGTTACAACTGGAATCTTGAGGTGTGGGAGACCATTGAAAAGAACGAATCTATAGCATAAAGGAGTTTGTGTGGTTGATTATATACAAACCGCAATAGATGTTGCGAAAGAATCCGGGAACTATCTTCTGGAGTATTTCGGAAATCAGATAGAGTCTGAAATAAAAGCGGACCTGAGTCGTGTTACTGAGTGTGACAAGCAAGTTGAGGAGATGGTACGGAACGCAATTCTGGGGAAGTGGCCTCATCATGGTATCATTGGTGAAGAACATGGGGTTTCGGAACCATCATCAGAGTTTACCTGGGTAATTGATCCGATAGATGGAACGCATAATTTTATTCGTGGAATACCTATGTTTGGTGTTTCCATTGGATTGCTTAAAGGAAACGAATTCTGTGGCGGTGTGATCTATATGCCCTGTTCAGATAAACTATTTGCAGCAGAAAAAGGGTCCGGGGCATTTTGTAACGGAAAAAAGATCCATGTATCTCAAATTGCAGAACTCAAAGATGCCACATTGCTTTTTGATTCAGGGTTGCGCCTTGATCCCGCTCCTAAATTAAAGTTTTTGTCAACAATTGCATCAAACGTTTTTAATGTTCGGATGTTTGGTGCATCAGTTCAGAATATGACACTGCTTGCCGAAGGAAAAGGTGATATACTTATCGAATTTGATGAGCATTTATGGGACTATGCCGGTGGTTTAACTATAGTTCAGGAAGCCGGAGGTGTGATCACCGATCATGATAACTTACCCATTACGATAAAAAGCAGGAAATTTGTTGCCTCAAATGGACTTCTGCATAAGAGTGTACTGCCATATTTTAATCAGGAGCATTGATACATGTTTGACTTTCACTCTTTCTGGATGTGTTTTGTTCCATTGTTTGTTGCTGTGGATGCAATTGGGGTATTACCTCTTTACCTGTCCTTAACCGATGGCGCGCAGATAAAAGAAAAGAGAATGACCATTTTTACATCAACTCTGACTGCCAGTGCCGTTGGTATGCTTTTTTTGTTTGTTGGTGATATCATTTTAAGAATTATGGGAATTACCGTTGCGGATTTTATGGTTGCAGGTGGAATCATTCTTTTCCTGATCGCAGTTGGTGATATTGTCAATGTTGAAAAAGTATTGCGAAAAGTTAACCACGAAGCGCTTGGGCCTGTGCCAATTGGTGTCCCGTTGATAGTTGGCCCGGCAGTTCTGACAACGATCATGCTTCTTGTACGTGAATATGGATATTTACATACTGCGCTTGCAACTATCGCTAATATATCGATTGCCGGTTTGTTTTTTCTAATGTCAGAATTTATTCTGAAATGGATCGGTAAATCCGGTACAAAAATTATTTCCAAGGTTGCAAGCCTGTTTCTTGCTGCAATTGCTGTCATGCTTGTCAGAAAAGGCCTGGCTGCGATGTTTCAACAGAATCTGATTTTCTGATAAGTTACTAATGGAGAAGAATTATGAGTGATGCGGATGAGATCCGTAAAAGGTTATTTTTGCGTACCGGGTATGGAATCAAATATGATCTGGAAAGAATGGTCAAAGCTGCAGCAGCTCTCGGTAATCCTCAGAATGCATTTAAATCCTTCCATGTAGCTGGAACTAATGGGAAAGGGTCAACATGTACTTATCTTGAGTCAATGCTTCGAAACAGCGGATATTCGACGGGGCTTTACACATCACCACATATCATAAATTTTGAGGAACGTTTTCAGCTCAATGGGAAAATAATAACAGAGAATCTCTGGATCGAAGTTTATTCTGATTTGAAAGAGATAATTGAACTCCATGAATTAACTTTTTTTGAAGCTGCCACTTTGATGGCATTTGAACTGTTTAAGCGCAATAATGTGTCCTGGGCTGTTATAGAGACCGGATTGGGAGGGCGGTTGGATGCGACAAACATTATCTGCCCGGAGGTTTCAGTTATTACTGCCATTGACATTGATCATAGTGAGTATCTGGGAGACAGTATTGAAAAAATTGCGTTAGAAAAGCTTGGGATCATCAAAGGGAACAAACCTGTGGTGCTGCTGAAAAATAAAAACCAGGAAGTGATGCGTTTAGCTGCTCGGGTAAGTGATGCAAAAAATGCCAGTTTGATAATTATTGATCCTGAGATACATGCGGTTCAGGAATCTGGGCCGGGTGTGTCGGTTCGTGATTTCTCCGGGGATACATTAAATGTTGCCATGAGGGGTACATTCCAGATTGCTAATCTGCTGCTTGCTTCCGCAGCTTTTAAATCTGCTGGTTTCACTTTAAACAAGAAGGTGATCGATGGATTGATGAAAGTGTTTCTGCCATGTCGCTTTCAGGTAATTCGGGCGAAAAATAAAACTGTAATTATTGATGTCGGGCACAATCCTCAGGCTGCATCAATGGTTGCACATGAAATTGTTAAACGATTTGATAAAAAAAGTGTGTGTATGGTTGTGGGAATCATGAAAGACAAGGATTATCAATCAATGATTCAGACATATTGTTCAGTTGCAGATAGAATAGTATTTACTCAACCAGATGTTCCCAGAGCAGCTTCAGTTGAATCTTTAGAGTTATGTGTAAATAATTCTGTAAAGTTTGTGTCAATTAAAAGCGTCTCTCTGGCGTGCACTGAAGCGATTAACGGACCGGAAGAGGTTGTCTGCATAACCGGATCCTTCCATACTGTTTGTGAAGCATGTCCTGCATTGGTGATTGATCCATTCTCACAAACGGACTGTGAGTAGAGAATATGGGAAATACGAATCCAGTGTTTAGTTACAGTAAAACGAACGGGTTTCATTTATTTAAACTGAGTGCCGTTTAAATTATTGGGGTCTTATTTTTGCACATATTCAGTTTTGAAATTATACAGAATATAAGTATCTTATTAGATAAACAGTTTTTATTTGAGAATTTGATTTTTTGCTGTCTAAAGGGCAAAAAAAATTTTAAAAAATATATCCAAGACAATATTGATGTAGAAAAGACGTAGTTATGGAAGAAACAGAAATGAATGAAGATCAAAAGTTGTTCGACCTGTGGCTTGGAGGAAAACCAAGCGGATTTTCTGGTCTATATGACAAATATAAAAACAGGGTTTTTGGTTTTTTACTGAGAATGACCGGAGATCGTGAAATTGCGGAAGATCTTTTGCAGGAGACATTTCTGGCAGCGTTACGTAATGCTGATCAGTTTGATCGTTCAAGAAATTTTTTGAGTTGGTTATTTGGTATAGCGCATAAAAGAACAATCGACTTTTTCAGACATGCAAAAGTAGAATCAGATCACAAGGAAGACGCTGAAACAGCAATCGGGAGCAAGATAGAAGCACCGGATCAGCAGTTATCGAATCAGAGTCTCAGAAAAGTGATTAACGAAGCTGTCGAAGAGTTGGATCCGCTCCAGAGGGAAGTTTTTCTCTTACGGGAGTTGGGTGGTGTAGCGTTTAAGGAGATTGCAGTAATAATGGATTGCCCTATCAATACAGCACTTGGAAGAATGAGATTAGCACTAAAAAACATTAGAAAAGAACTAAAGAAAAGGGGGATCGATGGCGTGCAGTGATTGGGAAGAAACAGCTCTGTTGTACAGTTCCGGAGAACTGGATGAAGACCATGAGGTGGAATTTAAGTCACATATTGCACAATGTGAAAGCTGTAAAGCGTTTTTAGAACAGTATCAAAAGGACCGGGAATCCTTATTTTCGATCGAGGCGCTTGGAGCGGCTCCGTCCGAAAAGGTTGATCTGGAGGTAAAACGGGTTTGTGAGAGCAGTAAAAAACAGTATACAAATATTGCCGTTTTCCCTGCTTTTGCTAAGAAATCGATTATTTCCGTTAGTTTCTTTCTGATTGGATTTGTGGTAATCGGATATCTGATGATAAACGTGCAGCATTCAGAGGTAGTTAAAGCAAAAACAATTCAGACAAACGATCCTTCAGGTTCTGAGTCCAACCAGATGGTAAATGTTGCAGAGATCTTAAAAGCTAATCCCGATTCAGCCGATTCTATAAACAGTACGCCCCTTGATTCAAACAGATCCTTTTCAAAAAATCGTGGTAATCTCGATGCTACCGGTGTTGTGCCTGTAGATCTCATTACTAAATAAATAAATCCGCCTCTTATGGCGGGTTTCTTCTGTTTTTCCTGCCAATTATTTCCATTTTTGTCGCGTTTCACGATAAATGATAGTATTTTTGTTATTCGAATGAAAAATCATCACAAAATCATTATGATGGTGTTACGTTTTGCACAGCTGATTATCGCTGGTGTTTTAACGGTAATGATGATTAATGCGATGAAACTGTTATTTGTTTTTCTCAATGGAGAAGTTGTTCATTGATACATTGCACTTTACTCAGCCCTGCGATCGATGTTTCGTATATCGTATCAGAACCACTCATCGATCAAACACTGACTGATCTTCCGATTTGTGTCACTCCTGCCGGAAAAGGTCTGAATGTCGCCAGTGTTGTCCGAGAGCTTGGCGAAGATGTTACACTTCATGCCATTATTCCCGAAATAGATCTGTTGCGATATACCAGGTTTCTTGAAGAGAAGGAAATCAGGCATAAAATACTTCCGGTCCCGGGCAGCGTAAGAGTAAATACAACTGTTTTAAATGTGGCTACAAGTGCTGTAACACATCTAAACAGTGCCGGAGCAGCCGTTTCGGTAAGATTTCAGGATGAATTTATCGAAAAGATCCACCAATGTTGTAATACAGGTTCCTACTGGTGCTTCAGCGGTAGTATTCCCGAGGGGTTTGATAATGACGTGTATGGAAGGATGATAAAAACGTGTAATGATGCCGGGGCGCATACACTTCTTGACAGCAGGGGCGCACCGCTCAGGCTGGGTTTACGAATGAGGCCAGAGATGGTTAAACCCAATCATGCGGAGCTCGAGCAGATCTTTGATGAATCGATCCTTGGGGTACATCATATTGCATTAAAAGCAAAAAGATTGATTGATATGGGTATTTCAAACGCATTCATATCGCTTGGTGGCGATGGGATGATTGCAATACAGAATAATGATTGCCTCCTCTGTGTTCCACCATCAGTGACAATTGTCGATACTGTGGGCTGTGGTGATGCTCTGGTTGCGGGGATTATAGTGGCAAGAAAGCGGGAGTTTTCATTTCATGAAACCTGCAGGATGGCAGTCGCATGCGGAGTATCGAAAGCTTTACATAGGGGGCCAGGTATTGTCTTTCGTGATGAAGTATGGCAGTTAATGGAAGATGTAAATATAACAGCTGTATAAAAACAGGGGATGATTATGAAAAGATTGAGAATACTGGTGACTGGCGGGGCCGGTTTTTTAGGTTCACACTTGTGTGAGAGGCTCGTTAAGCAGGGACATGATGTAATCTGTCTGGATAATTTTTTTACAGGTTCAAAAAAGAATGTTGAACATCTGATGGATTTCAAAAATTTTGAATTGATGCGTCATGATGTTACGTTTCCGGTTTTTGTTGAAGTTGACCAGATATATAATCTCGCATGTCCGGCCTCACCGGTATATTATCAGTACAACGCTGTAAAGACGGTAAAAACCAGTGTTATGGGTGCGATTAATGTTCTTGGACTTGCCAAACGGGTACGCGCTAGAGTTCTTCAGGCATCCACATCAGAGGTGTATGGTGATCCGGTTGTGCATCCTCAGACAGAAAGTTATTGGGGAAATGTGAATCCAATTGGGATACGTTCATGTTATGATGAGGGTAAAAGAGTTGCAGAGACACTGTTTTACGATTATCACCGGATGAACAAGGTTGACATAAGAATTATAAGGATTTTTAATACCTATGGACCGCGAATGCACCCTAATGACGGGCGTGTTGTTTCGAATTTTATAGTTCAGGCTCTTCAGGGGCACGATCTTACTATTTATGGAAATGGGAGTCAGACCCGCTCTTTCTGTTATGTTGATGATTTGATCGAAGGTATGGTCAGGCTGATGAATGTGGAAGGTTTCATCGGTCCGGTCAATATCGGTAATCCGTCAGAGTTTACTATAAAGGAACTGGCTGAAATGGTGGTTCAAAAGGTTGCAAATGGATCAAAACTGGTATTTCGGGATCTTCCGTCTGATGATCCCAAGCAAAGGAAGCCCGATATCAGACTTGCAAAGGAAAAGCTGCAATGGGAACCGACTATTGCTCTTGAGCAGGGTTTAGATAAAACAATAGAATATTTTCGTAACATCGTTTCAGAAAAATGAAAAATCATACGCTGTTTAATGATGTTGTAATGTAAGTAAATACTATTTCTAATATTTCGCTGGAGGATTTTGTTGGGTACGTACGATCATGTAATAAATGAAAAAAAATGGCAGGAACGCTGGAAACAGGCGGAGCTTCATAAAACAAATTTCGACTCATCAAAACCGAAATTCTACGCTCTCGATATGTTCCCCTATCCATCAGGGTCTGGGTTACACGTTGGGCATTGTGAAGGGTATACTGCGACAGATGTAATAACAAGACTCAAACGAATGCAGGGCTGGAATGTACTTCATCCGATGGGGTGGGATGCGTTTGGTTTACCTGCGGAGAATTATGCAATAAAAACGGGTATCCATCCTTCGGTGACAACTGAAAATGCTGTCAACAATTTCAAAAGACAGATTAATTCAGTTGGATTTGCGTATGACTGGGACAGGGAGATAAATACAACAGATCCTACCTATTACAAATGGACACAATGGATATTTCTTCAACTTTACAAGTTGGGGCTTGCTTATGAGGGGGTAATGCCGATCAACTGGTGTCCATCATGCAAAACTGGTCTTGCTAATGAAGAAGTGACCAGCGGAAAATGTGAACGATGCGCTACTCAGGTTGAACGTAAGGATCTTCGTCAATGGATACTGAGAATTACAAAATACGCAGACAGGCTTCTGGAGGATCTCTCGGAAGTTGACTGGCCGGAATCAACGCTTATGATGCAGCGTAACTGGATCGGTCGCTCAGAAGGCGCTGAGGTCTGCTTCAAAGTTGATGGTGGAGATTGCGCCGGGGAAGAGATAAAAGTGTTTACAACACGGCCCGACACTCTATTTGGTGCGACCTATCTTGTACTTGCTCCGGAGCATCCGCTGGTGGCAAAAGTAACTATCGATAGTCAGAAAGATGCAGTTGAGGTGTATAAGATATCTGCTCGCAGGAAAAGCGACCTCGAGCGAACAGAGTTATCAAAAGATAAGACAGGTGTTTTTACCGGAGGGTATGCTGTAAATCCTGTGAATAACACAAAAATACCGATCTGGATAGCCGACTATGTATTAGCCGGATATGGCACTGGTGCAATAATGGCAGTTCCGGCACACGATCAGCGCGATTATGAATTCGCTACAAAATATTCGATTCCTATAATTGAGGTTGTCCAGGGGGCTGATGGTTCAATTTCGCAGCAGGGGCAGGCTTTTACTGAAGAGGGGATTTCAATAAATTCGGGATTTATTTCCGGGCTTACTACTGCGGATGCCAAAAAGAAAATGAACGAATTTCTTGAAAGTGAAGGAATCGGAAAAGGTACTGTCAGTTACCGGTTGAGAGACTGGATTTTTTCACGGCAGAGGTACTGGGGTGAGCCGATACCGATTGTACATTGTAAAAAATGCGGTACCGTTCCTGTTCCTGAAAACGAACTTCCTGTAAAGCTACCTGAGGTAGACAGATATGAACCGTCCGGAACCGGTGAGTCACCTCTTGCGGGAATTACTGACTGGCTCAATACTACCTGTCCATCATGCGGTGGTCCTGCAAAGCGGGAGACAAACACCATGCCACAATGGGCTGGAAGCTGCTGGTATTATTTACGATACCTTGATCCCAAAAACAGTAGTGAACCCTGGTCAAAAGAGATCGAGAAGCAATGGATGAATGTTGATCTTTATGTGGGCGGTGCTGAACATGCTGTACTGCATCTGTTATACTCTCGTTTCTGGCATAAAGTTCTTTACGATCTGGGATATGTAAGCACAAAGGAACCATTCAAAAAATTACGTCATCAGGGTACAGTGCTGGCAGCAACCTACAAAGATGAGTATGGTAAATATTATGAGTTCGCCGATATCGAGTTCAAAAATGATACTGTTATCAGTCGAAAAACAGGTGAAAGACTGAAATCAGAGATCGAGAAGATGGCGAAATCAAAGCTCAACGGTGTTAATCCCGATGATGTCATTGCCAATTATGGTGCGGATGTTTTGCGGCTTTATGAGCTCTTCATGGGTGAATTCGAGCTGCCCAAACCATGGGATCCACGAGCCATCGAGGGCTGCAATCGTTTTCTGAAGAGAATATGGCGTCTTGTCGATGAATTCGATGAATTACGTCAACCATCCGGTGATCCATTATTGAAAGTGCGGCACAAAACAATTAAAAAAGTTACCAGTGATATTGAAGCAATGAAGTTCAATACTGCTATCGCGGCGATGATGGAATATGTAAATGAAATGTATTCCTCCGGTGCGGTTAAAGAAGACCTGGTAACTATTGTAAAACTGCTCGGTCCCTGTGCACCTCATATCGGTGATGAAATGTGGGAAAAACTTGGTGGTAAAGGTTTTCTTGTTCAGGCTCAGTGGCCATCATGGGATGAAACTCATACCGTAGATTCGGTGATAACGATTGTTGTTCAGATCAATGGTAAGTTGCGTGGAGATTTCATGGCAGATCGAAATGCTTCACGTGAGGATCTCGAGAAAATTGCACTTGTTCAGGAAAAGGTAAAACCGTTTCTTGAGGGAAAAACTGTTCGTAAAGTAGTTGTCGTTCCGGGAAAACTGGTTAATATTGTAGCCAATTAAAAAAAGATATGAGAAAAATAGTCATCGCTTCAGGCAATAAGGGTAAACTGACTGAGATAAAACAGATCATGCAGGGGCTGGATTATCAGTTCGTTTCTATGAAAGATGAGTTCGGCTATGTACCAGAGATAGAAGAGAACGGATCCACGTTTTATGAAAATGCGCTATTAAAAGCGGAGTTCATCTACGAAATGTGTGATTGCTGGACTTTAGCTGATGATTCGGGGCTTGAAGTTGATGCACTCCATGGAGCACCGGGAGTTTACAGCGCCAGATTTGCAGGGCTGACTTCGGATAGTGATAAGAATAATAAAAAACTCCTGGAACTTATGGATACTGTTTCTGATACGCATAGATCTGCCAGGTTTAAATGTGTAATGGTGTTGAAATGTGGTCATGACAGGATAATCACGACTGAAGGAACATGTGAAGGTAAAATCTTAAGAGTGGTTAGTGGGGCAGGGGGATTTGGCTACGATCCTTTATTTATGCCTGATGGTTATGATCGCTCGTTTGGAGAACTTTCCGCAGATATAAAAAACAGGATCAGTCATAGAAGCTCTGCTCTTGAAGAATTACGAAAAAAAATGGAGTTGCTCAATGATTGAAAAAAGCAACACTCCGCCTTTGAATGGTGAAACGGTTCTTATCGTGGATGATAACCCGCAGACAGCTGAATTTATCAGGTGTCTCCTTCTGGAGGATGGTTTTAATTCTGTGGTTGCTTTGACTGGACGTGATGCACTTCAAATCGCAAGGGAACAGAGAATTGACATTGTTGTGCTCGATGTAGTAATGCCGGATATGAACGGTATTGAAGTCGCAGCGAACATTAAAACACTTGCAGCATCACTGTTTCTGCCTATTATCATGGTGAGTGCGTTATGTACTGCAGAAGATAAGGTAGCAGGGCTCAAATATGCGGATGATTATTTAACGAAGCCGTTTTTCGGGGATGAACTCATAGCGCGTGTAAAGTCACTGCTGAGGATCCGGAGGCTTCACATCCAGTTATCACAGTCCAAGCTGCGATATGAGTGTCTGTACGAAAATATTCCGCACTTTTATCTGTCAATAGATCCTGATCGGAAAATTAACGAATGTAACCGATCGTTCAGGGAGATATTCAGGTCCTGCAAGCCTGAAATCATTGGTAAAGACATTCTGTCATTTTTTGTAGAAGAAGACCAGCCTATTCTTAAGGATTTTCTTACCTCTCTTGAAAACAGTAAACGATCTTCATCGCACGAACGGATATTCACATTGCTGGTTCCACAGCATAATCATCCGGTATTTGTAAAACTCAACGCAGTGTATATGGGTGCGGAGTCTTCAGGGTTGTCCATTGTTGTGGCGATGGAGGATGTGACCAGGCAGATGGGGCTTCAGGAAGAGAAAAAAATTGCCCGGAAACAACTCTATCGTTCAGCACGGCTTGCATCGATCGGTACACTTGCTTCAGGAGTTGCTCACGAAATGAACAATCCGCTTACAGCGATTCTTGGCTTTTCGAGTGCGCTTCTTGATAGAGTTGAACATGATGAAAAAATTGATGATGAAGAACTCGACCAGTATCTCAGGATAATCAATGTTGAAGCATTGCGTTGCAGGGATATTGTTGAAAATCTTTCGCGTTTTGCCCGTGAAGCAGATACGACTCAGACACATTTTTCACTTACCAACTGTATCAATGATGCGATACAGCTTGTACGATCCAAAGCTTCGCGGGCAAATATTTCGATAGTCAACGAAATAAAAGAAGTGATCGAAGTATATGCAGATCAGAATAAACTAGAACAGGTTTTTGTTAATATTTTATCGAATTCTGTTGAATTTTGTCAGCAAGGCGCAGCTGTCAGAATTTTTGCTTCTGTGCCCGTTGATTATACAAAAGGATTTACGATCAAAATTCTGGACAATGGTCCTGGGATAAAGCAGGAGATCCTTCCCATCGTGTTTGATCCTTTTTTTACTACTAAAACAGTAGGAAATGGAACCGGAATGGGACTGGCGATCTGTCATAAAATTATGGAAGAAAACAATGGAACTATCGACATTACAAGTGAAGAAGGGGCGGGAACTTCGGTAATTTTGAATTTTACTGTGATGAAAAAAAAAACAGAGGATACCGGTGAAGAATGAGTAAAGGGAAGATACTCGTAGTTGATGATGAAGCGTCGTTGCGGCTTCTTTTGACAAAAGAGCTTATACGTATGGGATATACTGTTGAGGCTGCAAATGATGGAGATGCGGCTCTGGCAAGACTGCGTGAAGATTCTTTTCATGTGGTGCTGCTTGATATCGTGATGCCCAATACTGATGGAATCGAAATTCTTCGTATTATGAAAGCAGATGGTATTCCGTCTGAAGTGATTATTCTGACAGGAAATGCCTCTCTGGAAACAGCAATAGAGAGTATGAAGCTTGGTGCTTTCGAATATATCCGAAAACCCTATCAGTTGAATGAACTTTTGATTCAGATTGAAAGAGCAATCGATCATCAGCGTTCCAAACTTGATCTTAAGATACTCAAAGATGAGTTACGGAAAAGCGGTCATGGCGGAAAAATAATTGGTAAAAGCAAAGAAATTCTTGACCTTCAGGCAATTATCGCGCGAATTGCTCCAACACAATCGACGGTTCTCGTTTTGGGAGAAAGTGGTACAGGTAAAGAACTGGTTGCCCGTTCAATTCATGAGATGAGCCCGCGTATCGATAAATCGTTTATAGCCATTAACTGTGCATCCTTTTCCGAAACACTTCTGGAGAGTGAGCTTTTTGGATACGAAAAAGGAGCTTTTACTGATGCAAAAACTCAGAAACGTGGACTTGCGGAGATCGCTGATGGTGGGACGCTCTTTCTGGATGAGGTTGGTGAAATTCCGCTCCACTTCCAGGCTAAATTACTGCGATTTCTCGAAACCGGAGAGATACGCAGAGTCGGGGGTACAAAAGATATTACTCTGAATGTACGGATTATCTGTGCTACAAACCAGCCTCTGGAAAAACTGGTTGAAGAAAACAAATTCAGAGCGGATCTATTTTACAGATTAAATGTATTGTCGGTAGTTGTTCCGCCACTTAAAGACAGAGTAGGCGACATCTCTTTGCTTGTTGATAATTTCATTCTGGCACAGGGATTTCAAAAGGAATTTGACCCTTCTGCAATGGAGGTTCTTGAAGCCTACGATTGGAAAGGTAATGTTCGGGAGCTTAAAAATGTGATCGAACGTACATGTATTCTCACCTCAGGAAGAGTCATTACCGCAGAGGATCTGTCGTTTCTTCGTACCTCAAAGAGAACAGAACAACCGATCGCAACAGTTTCAGTGCAGCCGGAGATTGCTGATTTGCCCGAAATTGACCCATCAAATCTAACACTGCGGGAGATGGAACGGCGCCATATCATTCATGTTCTTGGGCTTGTAAATGGACATAAGGGGAATGCGGCAAAAATTCTCGATATCAATGCCAAGACACTCTACCTTAAAATGAAGCTTTATAATATTATTGCAGCTTATGAATAATTTGACAATTACCTCTGGAAAACCGTTACTCAGTCTGATAATCGCAGTATATAAAGAACCAGGGTTTCTTGAGCTGGTATTACTATCCTGCCTGAGGCAGACGTTCAACGATTTTGAAATTATTATTGCCGATGATGGGTCTGGTGATGATATCACTGAAATGATCGGACGCTATCGTGAGTTGTTTAAATACCCTGTAGTTCATTGCTGGCATAAAGATGAGGGGTTCAGAAAAACGATAATTGTAAATCGGGCAGTGGTGATTTCAAAAGCTGAATATATCGTTTTCATCGATGGAGACTGTATTCTTCATCGCAAATTCCTCGAAAATCACTGGAAATATAGAAAGCTCAATCGTATCCTGGCTGGTAGACGGGTAAGGCTAGACAACGTAATTACGAATAAGTTGACATGTGATGATATAAGTTCCGGAAAAATGGAAAATGTTCTGTTCTGGGTACGGAACTCCCGGACAAAAGATATTAAGCACGGGATCTATCTGCCCTGTTTTTTCTTTCTTGAAAATCTTTTCAGAGTAAAAACGTGGCGGATTCTTGGTTGTAATTTTTCGATTCATCGCGAAGATTATCTGTCGCTAAACGGCTATGATGAACGGATTGTCGGAAGAGGGATGGAGGATAGCAATTTGAACGAGCGGGCATTATTAAAAAGTATTAAGATAAAGAGCATTGTGCGGGAGGCTCTGCAATATCATCTGTTCCACTCTTTCGATCCGATTCCGCACAGCAGTGATACCATTCGTGAATACTGTAATCCACCGCACTACTGGACACCATACGGTATTGAGAAACGTTCTGAAGCTTAAAAGACATTTAAAATATCCTCGTGTTAAATTCACAAAAGGTGGAAGAAAAACAAGAGCGTTTTTGGTAATAATAGCGGTTTACACAAACGTCTGTCACATTAAAATCGATTCTTGCACTTATTGGGTATAACAATATTGTATGCCGAAATTAATGGAAATTGTGTGGCCCTGTCACTTTTGACAGGGCATTTGATCGAAAATAACGGAATGTACATTGTTAAGCTCTATATACCGAAACCCTGCAAAGCAGAGGCGTTTCTACTCTGGTTGAATGGCGACGATATCTTTAAGTTCTGGTTTCGTTTTAAGGTCTGCCGTAAACGCTTCACGTCTCTGTTGATTTACGTAATGTTTGTCCTGGAATGAATAGACATACTCATCATGATCTTTATACGTTCCGTGAAGAAGTGCGACGACATCTTCAATGAAAACGATCTCTTCATCGGTCGGAATTACAAAAATTTTTATTTTTGAATCGGAAGCGCTGATTTCAAACTCTGCGTTTCTGTTCCGGCATATTCTGTTTTTTTCCTTGTCGAGTTTAAGACCTATGCATTCAAGTCCTTCACAGGCTTTTTCACGTATTATAGGACTCATTTCACCGACTCCGGCAGTAAACACGACAGCATCAGCTCCGCCAAGCCCGGCTATATAAGCTCCGATATATTTTCTAAGACGATAGCACTCCATTTCCAGAGAGAGTTTACACCGTTCATCTCCTTTTTCTGCATTATCCACGATGTCGCGTCTGTCTGAATATTTCCCGGAAATGCCGATATGACCACTTTTTTTGTTTAGAATGTTATTTACTTGTGATGGCGTAAGGTTTTCTTTACCGATTATATACTCAACTATCGCAGGATCGAAATCTCCGGAACGTGTTCCCATGACAAGCCCTTCAAGGGGTGTAAGTCCCATGCTGGTATCATAGCAGCGTCCTTTTTTGATAGCACATGCTGATGCGCCGTTTCCGATGTGAAGGATCACCGCGTTTGTGTCTTTGGGTTCCTTACCCAGTAAAACTGCAGTTCGCCTTGAAACGTAAAGGTGGCTGGTGCCATGAAAACCGTATCTTCTTACTTTATTCTTCTCATACCACTCATAGGGGAGGGCATACATATAGGTGTGGGGCGGCATTGTCTGATGAAAAGCGGTATCCATTATTGCCATGTGCGGTACATTAGGCAGCACCGCTTTTGCAGCTTCAATACCGGTAATGTTTGGTGGCATATGTAATGGACCAAGGTCAACAAGGTCCTTGAAAGCCTTCAAAATCGTATCATTTATCACAACAGAGTGTTTAATAATATCTCCGCCGTGAAGAACCCTGTGACCAACCGCTTTTATCTCATCGATCGTAGAAAGGATCTCATATTCAGGGTTAAGCATTGTTTTTATCATGAGCTCTATTGCGACTTCGTGATTTACACAATGGTGCTCAATTTTTATTTTGTTCTTACCTTGACAGGTAAACTCAATGAAACTTCCATCCATGCCGACACGCTCTACTATGCCTGTCGATACTGTCTCATGTTTTTTATAGCTGTATAACATGAACTTCAAGGATGAACTGCCGGAATTAATACTTAGAATCATAAAAGTTGCTCCATCCTATTTTCGTTATTGTGCACTGGCCTGAATTGCTGTTACCGCTGTTACATCAATGATGTCCTGAACAGAACACCCTCGTGAGAGATCGTTAACTGGTTTGTTAAGTCCCTGAAGGAACGGGCCGATTGCCTGTGCTCCGGCAAGCCGCTCAACCAGTTTGTAACCGATGTTACCGCTTTGAAGATCGGGAAAAACAAGAACGTTTGCTTTTCCTGCAACGCTGCTTCCCGGAGATTTTTTCTGGCCAACCGATTCGACAAGTGCTGCATCTGCCTGAAGTTCTCCGTCAATTTCAAGTGCAGGTGCTTTTGCTTTTGCAATCTCGAACGCTTTAATAACTTTGTCAACATTGGGGTGGTCTGCACTGCGCTTTGTTGAAAATGACAGCATGGCAACACGAGGATTCATGTCGCAGAGGCTTTTTGCTGTATCTGCAGAGGCTATGGCGATTTCAGCGAGTTGTTCGCTGGTCGGGTCAGGATTCACTGCACAGTCCGCGAAAACAAATAATCCGTTATCTCCGTATGTTGAATTGGGAACAAGCATTATAAAACAACCCGAAACGACACTTATTCCAGGTTTTGTCTTAATTATCTGAAGTGCCGGGCGAATTGTGTGCGCGGTTGAATGTTCTGCCCCGGAAACGAGTCCGTCTGCCAGATTCATCTGAACCATCATTGTTGCGAAATAGATAGGATCTTTCAAAGTTTCGTATGATTTTTCAGCTGTCATACCTTTTGCTTTACGCATTTCAAAAAAATTCTCACACAGATCCTTGTAGCGGGAATCGGTAATCGGATCAATTACTGCAATGCCCTCAAGTGAAACACCTTCTGAAGCGGCTTTTGCCTGGACTTCAGACTCTACTCCAAGTAAAACCGGTATCGCAACACCTGTTTTTTTGATTTCAGAAACAGCTTTGATCGTACGTGTTTCTGTACCCTCCGGAAAAAGAATCGTCTTGTTGAGATTCTTTGCCTTTTCATAGAACGAATTCATCAACTCCATAAAACAGCTCCTGTATTAAACGCACTATCCGTGCGTTATTACTAATGTTAGATACATCTAACCTGAACCGATGACAAAGTGGCATTGAAGAACCGTAAGTTATTGCTGCAGAAAGGGTTAAAGGCCTTTGGCGGTTTTTGTACAGTACCAAAACCGAAAAGTCTGAAATCCTTCATACGTCCATTCTCCATAGTCTTTTGTTCAAAAAACCTCGAGATCTGGAGGACGGGCAATAGGTTGCGTGTCATTCACGTCAAGTTATCGCGAGCCAGGTTAATTAACAATTTTATCATAACCGGGTTTTATTCTCAATGACATTCATAAGAATAAAGCACCACTTCATAAGTGATTCAGAGCGAAACGCGTGTGGTCTGATGAATTCGTTTTAACAAGGTCACTAAAAAAGAAAAAAAATGGACAGGGAGCTCAGAATACAGAGAGCACCACCACTTGCACTGCTAAATGGTATAAAATTGATCTGTGAAAGTTGAAAATGAAAGAATTCAAAAAAAGACCATCACCGCAAGAACATCTGAATTCAATAACAAGGTCTATCGAACTGCAATCGTGCCATATAATGAATTACTGCCATAATATACTCTCTTGACATCAGTCTGAACAACCAGTTTAACCTCTTTTTGCCTTTTTTTGAGACGGAAATCCGACCTTTTTCAGGGGGGGCAGAATGCTTGTGATTGGAGCCGGTATGGTTTCAGACCAATCCGTTAATGATTACCTCCATGAGAAATCAATCCAAATCGGCCTGCCACTCCTTCCGTCTATTTAAAAAATAGTCGAAAACAACTCCTGGCGTTTCCGCTTTATCTATGAAGTTGTAAGGAGGGTCCCTGCGTCACAGAAAAACTACAGACAATTTCTCATTGTATTGTCAATTCAAACAGTATCTGATGTGTCAGATTCAGTATTGGATATTGATAAATGCGAGTGCATTTTTCCACTTTCAGTCCAAGATTTGCAAATGTATCGTACCATTGATCGATTCTCAGAAAATTGCATGGAATATTCATTTTCGATGAGAGAAACCGATTACCGAAATCATGCATCTGGAGTATGTGCCTTGAAACCTTGTGGTTATAAACTTCTTCGAATACCAGTATTTTCTTGTTTGTCACCCGCTTGATCTCACCAAGTACAGCTGAAATATCACTGCAATGGTGAAGTACATATGCAACCATAGTTGCATCGAATGACTTGTCTGAAAATGGGATACGGTCACCATTGTAAAGAGTGACAGGCAGGCGCGACAAGTTGGAATCAATCGTATCGATACCTGTTACATTCATGTCTGAGTGGTGATGAATAAATTCGGTGAGAATCATATCACCACAACCAAGATCCAGAAGTGAAGTACAATCTTTTGTTGAAGCAACAATATGCTGAGTAAGACGCCTGGCCCGCTTTCGTAAGAGTATTTTAAAAAAGAATCTTCGAATTCTAATTTTCAACGGGAATCTTTTGTATGGAGAACAGATGTCCTCGTGGTTCGCACAAGCGTCTAAGTCGGAGGCTGAAATGGTGTATTCTTGAGTGCCTGGAACGTTATACACGGATTTTTGGATTTGGTTGGGAAGTATTCTCCCATGATAGTTTTTCAGATTGTCTACTTTGCATTAAATGAAATTGAACATGCTCCCGAATATACCTTACTGGAGCAAAGGTTCCAACATAATTAACAATTTTCATATCCATTATTTTTTAGATATTCCAAAGTGGTATTTTTTTTGAGACGTAAGATTGCAGTACTCTTGATTTGTCGAATGCGTTCACGTGTCAAATTAAAACGTTGGGCAATACTGTCAAGTGTTGATGGATTGTTACTGCCGATCCCAAAATAAAGTTTTATTATCTCCTTTTCACGGGATGGGAGCGTTTCAAGGGCTTTTTCTATAACTTTTCTAAAAGAATTTTCACTAACCCACTTATCGGGGCTTTCAAGATTTTTATCTTCGATCAGATCAACAAAATCAGATGAACTAGAATTCCCGGCAGGAGCATCCAGGGAAAGATGGGTATTGCTAACGTTAATGGTATTGTTAACCATTCTCTCTTCCATACCCATTTCCTGTGCAATTTCGCAGACCATAGGTGTTCGCTGCAATCGCTGCTCTAGTTTACAAGAAACAACATTAACCTTGAAAAGATCACCAGTTCGATTTATCGGCAACCTGACAATTCGTGACTGTTCCGAAATTGCAGTCAAAATTGATTGTCGTATCCACCAGACTGCATAAGAAATGAATTTAAAATTCTTCGTTTCATCAAAGTGCAGGGATGCCCTGATGAGTCCAAGATTTCCCTCATTAATTAAATCACACAATGGCAAGCCCTGATGCTGATAGTTACGGCTTACACCGACTACAAACCTGAGATTTGCTTTTATTAATATATTGCGTGCTTCCGGTTCATTATTACGAATTCGTGCCATCAGCATCGATTCTTCATCACGAGAAAGAGGCTTATTGTTTTTTATTTCCCTGAAATAATGATCCAAACTTGCATCTGAAATTGAACTGTTACTTAGATTCTTGGTTTTAATAACTCTTCCTTTGATGAAATCTCATTTACAAAAGTAAACATCCCGAAAGGACGATTCCTCTCATTGGTTCAATTTTGTTTTCTGTTAAACAGTTACCCTCAAAAGACCGGAATAGTGTCAGCAATCCCCGGAAGAACGAGAATTCAGACTGAAGACACACCTCTATTACTTAAGAATATATATCTAAATCTATCATTTAGCACTGAAGATATTTAAAAATGCCAATTTAATCACGTCTTCAATACATGTATCAATAGTTGTATATGTAAAACAGAGTCAAAATGAAGCATTTATCTCTTCTGCTTTCGGTATTTCGTATGCTTTAATTTGAATTAATCCTCCTGGTATATTCATGTATTCGTACAGTTCATCTGAACATTGCTCTGGGTTAAAAGAATCATCATTCATTTTTTTACAATTAAAGGTACATAACTTAAATGTTCACTCCATATGTCTCAATAATGTCAATCTTTCCAATCCGGCACTTATCCAGATTTTTCTGATGGTTTCAGTTGTAAGGAGCTGGTCACCACAATTGATTGATTTTGATAAAGATAAAGACTCAAAACCAGTCATTTGCATATGTAACCACTTTTTTCCGCTCGGAAAATTCTTTCAATCTTCATTAAAAAATATTCATGAATATTGTGAAATAGAAAACAAAAAATCAGAATTGAGCAAATAACAACAATGATGTCATAAATCTTTATCGTATAATTTCAAAACAAGTAGTATTTTGATAAAAAAGTGTTAAATCTGGCTTGAAGCAAACCGTATTTCCCGGACTGGCGCACCCGGCACGCAGATCATTGGGAGTTATATCGAATCGTATGCAGAAGTAGGGATTGCGGGGAGAGTAAAAAGAGGGTGGAATTATTGTTTTTTAAACATCTGTTGTAGTTATTAGAAATGGTTGGATTGATATGAAAAAAGATACACGGTGGCTCATTTCATTTGTTATTTCGATTGTGTTATTGTTAGTTGTTCCCTGGTTTAAGTTAATCTTTTTGTTTGCGACAATTCTTCATATCCCGGTATTTATATATGGCATCCTCGAAATACAGAACTGCTTTTTCTGCAAAGCACACTGTCACAACAAAAAAAAGAGCAGCGAGTGTTCTTTAACATTTGATGGCGGACCGGATCCTCAATTTACACCTCATATTCTTGACCTTCTGAAAAAATACAATTTTAAGGCGACGTTTTTTGTCGCTGCAAAAATAGCGCAGGCATATCCGGAGATCATAAGGGAATGCATTAAACAAGGGCATTGTATTGCCTGTTATGACCTTGATTATAAGATGGCTTTAAATTTTAGACTTTATAAAAGATTGGTACGCGAAATAGGGGAAGCACAGAGAATAATCAAAGAAATTACAGGAAAAAAACCTCTGCTTTACCGTCCTCCTGTTGGTTTGACAAACAGAAATCTGCGGAAAGCTCTGAAGGATCTCTCCATGGAGTGCATAGGCTGGAGTAGCAGTGTGCGTGATGGTGGGAACAGGTTCCCGAAAACGTTTACCCACCTTCCGGAACTGGCTCGCCCAGGGTCGGTAATTTTACTTCATGATATGCTTCCTGCAAATAACAGTTCCGAACTTTATCTGAAAAATCTGGAAAAACTGTTTATCAGGATACAGGAAACGGGACTCAAACCGGTTACTGTCGATTCATTATTTGAATTGACTGCATATAGTGAGTAAAAATTTTATTCACTATATGTTAAGGACCGACCAGTCAGATTCTAACTCCGAAAATCAGGTACATTGTGCCTGATTTTGAAGATAAGCAAAGCCTGCCTTTACAAGGTACTTAGGTTGTGTTACCCGTGAACTATTAATTTATTTGAATACAATTTATCACCAATTATGATTTGGAGCAGATTATATATTTTTCTTTTTAGATTTTTTTCGCGGAGGATTCAATGGTTGTCACTACAGTATTGGTAAAGGTAAAACCAGAATGCATCTCTGGATTTATCGCTGAATGTACAGAAAATCATCAAAATTCAATACAAGAGTCAGGTAACAGGCGATTTGATATCTTACAGAGTTCTGATGATCCGGCTGATTTTCTACTCTATGAAGCGTATGAAACGACAGAGGATGCGGCTGCACATAAGAAAACGGCACATTATGAAGCCTGGAGAGAGGCTGTCGCACCAATGATGGAAGTTCCCCGCCGTGGAATATCCTATAAGTCAATTTGGCCTGAGTGAAATTCATGAACATTAAGACACCTTTTATTTTTCAGAGGTCACCAAAGATCATCTTTGGCTCAGGTGAAATCAGCAATGTTGGTAAGCTGGCAGGTGCTTTTGGTAAAAATATACTGCTTGTCAGAGGCGGATCATCACTGCAAAATAGCGGATACTGGAATTCAATAGTTGAATCACTGCGGGAATATCGTATCGGCTGGTCAGAATTTCAGATAAAGGGAGAACCTTCCATTGAATTGGTTGATAATGCTGTAGAGCTTCACTCTGGTTCTGCACCGGATTGTGTAATAGCGATCGGCGGCGGTAGCGTGATCGATGCAGGGAAAGCTATTTCAGCGATGCTACCGGGAAAGGGTAAGGTGGTAGAGTTTCTGGAAGTGATTGGTACTCGAAAACCTGATGGCCACAAGATACCGCTAATTGCTGTTCCCACGACTGCAGGAACTGGCAGTGAAGCGACTGCAAATGCGGTGATCAGCAGGATAGGGGAGAATGGTTTTAAACGATCACTACGGCATGAAAATTATGTTCCTGATATAGCTCTTGTCGATCCGACACTTGCATTATCCTGTCCCGCACAGGTGACTGCTGCCTGTGGAATGGATGCACTTACACAGCTGCTTGAGGCGTATGTTTCGGTAAAAGCGAGTCCTTTTACTGATGCCTTATGTGAAAGTGCGCTGCCGCTTGCCGGAATGTATCTTGTCAATGCCGTGCATCATGGCGCAACAGCCCTCGATGCCCGCAGTGGAATGGCTTATGCATCACTGGTATCTGGAATCGCACTTGCCAATGCTGGTCTGGGAGTCGTACACGGGCTTGCATCATTGATTGGTGCTCTGTATCCCGTTCCTCACGGTGTTGTCTGCGGTACACTTCTTGCCGAATCGGTCAGGGCTACTATTGATAAATTGACAGAGCAGAGGAACGATGCTCTGTCATTAAAAAAATATGCTTATGCGGCATCGCTTCTGATTGGGAAGAGCTTCTCAAACGAAATAACAGCTCATACCGTACTTTGTGATTATCTTTATGAGCTTACCGAGAAGTTATCTATACCAAAGCTGTCAGAATTTGGAATCACAAAAAACGATATCGATCGGTTTATCACAGAAAATGTCAATAAAAACAATCCTGTTCAATTGACTGATAGTGAGGTACGCGCGATTCTTCTTGAGAGAATTATTTAACTCTGACGTTACATTCTTTTTTTCCCGGCAGACTGGCCGTCTATTTGTCGGTTCGCCCTTTATCAGCTGCTTTTCAGGGTGATGCTATTTTGGTATTCTAACAATGTAGAATTAGGAAATGGGCAGAAATCCTATAATGAAATCAGGCGAATAAAGAAAAAGAGCCGTCAATCTTTTTGATGACGGCTTTTTTTTTAACTGTATTGTGAAAAATTATTTTAGCTCTATTGTAAAATTAACACACGGTTAGAGAGTGATATATTTTCTGCATCGAGAACGAGAAGATAGTATCCTGAAGGCATTGAATGAATATTGAGGTTTGCAGTATGAGCACCTCGTTCTTTCGGGCCTTCATTCAGTTTATGCAGTTTTTCTCCTTTTGCATTAAACATGGTTATCGATGCCGCAGAAACATTTGATTCAAGAGTGTAATTGATAGAGAGATTTCTACCTGAAATACGTCCTGGAATAGTAATGCTGGACCCGTTAATGCGACAGTTTCTGGATTTATCTATAACAGGTGACAAGTTTTCGATGTGAGTAAGTACATTTTTATTTCTTTCGGCAGTATACCATTTTAGTCCAAGCAGGATTATCTTTTTAGTTCCGGCCTGGATAACGACATTACTGTCAATATTGCGCTGAAACTGTTCATAGGTATAAAATTTCTTAGTGTCGGCCTGAACATGCGGACCAATGACGGACGCGTATTTGTGTCCGAGAACGGCGACCGAATCCGCACTCAACGGGCCTTCGATCATATTTCTCATATACTGTACGTACACTTTTTTTAACGAATCGATTCCAAGAATTCTCATCGCTAATAAACGCTGATCAAGATTGTTCGGGGTGAATGGATTGAGAGTTGTTATTTCGCTTTGCCAGGAATAGGTGTATGCTCCAAATGAGAGGTTAAGATCCCATGGTATCCATCTGAATTTCCCGTATGTTTTATCTTCATAGATATAAAAGTTTCTTCCGGAGCCGGTGTAACTGTCAAAATTCCCATTGACCATATTAAATGCGAGATAACGGATACAATTATCAAGATCAAGTATGCCGCCGACGACGTTGACAAAATCAGCATCAGGAGTATTTTTAAGCTTTTCGAGCAGGTTGATAAGACCAGTCCAGTCATCTTTCTTTTCATTCGTTTTTAATTCGTAGTACTCCTTGTAGTCATCTTTGTTTGCTGACAGGTAATCCAGTGATGCACCCTGATCGGCGGCCTTATAGAGATTGTCTTTATCGTTTGTGTAATGACGTGTAAGAAATATTTTGTCAACCTGTTCCACCTGGGTATACAGACAATTAACGAGGCTGTCTTCTATTGTCAAAACGGCGAACGCAGACCTCGGAGATGGCATATATTTTTTCAGGATGTCGTACGCAATTTTTTCCCTCATCATCGAAGGGTCTTCTATGATATTACTGAAGTTAAGTTTCTCAATTGAAAAAAATCGCTGTTTCTTACGATATTTATCAAAAGAGAATTTGAAAGGCTTTTTTTCTGATCCTACAGCATAAGATGAATTGCCTTTGTATCGCACACCGATACTATCAAGTACGATGCTGTCCCCCGAAGGACTATACCATGTAAATTTTGCCGGAATATATTCTTCACCATTACTTTTCCAATAAATAAGACTGTCGCGCCAGTTGGGAATGTAAAAATTGATACGATAACGATTAACAATGGTATCGTTAAAAATTAGTTGTGAAGAATCCTGCACCTGGCAGAAACTGTATCCGGCGGCAATTATGAGAAAGAAAGCAATTTTGTTTGATTTAAACATAGGTTGTCCCATATTTTATAGTTTATATATGCTCATGATTATTTCAATTACGGTTCATGAGTAAATAACCGATTCAATTATTTAATTCTTTACCTGAAAATTGAAATTCAGGGAATGACAGTTATCATCGCATTTGTAATAGCATGAGACTGAATTTTTACAATATATGATCCGGCTGGAAGGCTACCGGATGAAAAAAGTACACTGTTTTGAGTCGGTCTGCTTGAATACACTTCTTTTCCAGTTAAAGTATATATGCCGATTTTTGAACCTGAAACGTTTGAAAATTTCAGAAGACCAGAAGAAAAATTTATTGATGGATGTTTTTGCGAATGTTGCCTGTTAAATTTTTTGATACCGGTTTGTATGCCTGAACTGACGCATCTGAAACCACAAAAGAGAAACTCATAATCGGGTGTATTGAATGTTCGCTCTGCCGCTCGCAGATATGATGCTACATTTCCCCAATTACCGCCCTTTCGTATTCTTAGTAATGAAGTAGTCGCACTGACTGGATCAGTAGCTTCTCCCCAGGAGTAGTAATTGTCCCAGTCTTCACACCATTCCGATACATTACCAACCATATCGTAGAGGCCATAATTATTAGGTTTTTTTCTTGCAACTTCGTTTACTCCGTAGTAAGCCGTATCAGTTTTTTTGTCTTTTGGCAAGCTTGATGAATTGTAACTGAATATCGCATACTGGCCAATCTCAGCATTGTCAGCAGATGATGATCCATATGGTTTGTAATTTTTACCCCAATAAAAATCGGTAAAGGTACCACCTTTACAGGAATACTCCCATTCAGCTTCAGTTGGAAGACGGTAGGCATTTGCATGAGGCTTTACAGAAACGTTCTGGAGTGTACAGATATCCCCAAGCTTTCCAATTACTTTTGTGTAGGAATAAGCAGTATCAGGCAAACCTTCTGCTTTGCTTCGGGCGTTGCAGAACAGTGCTGCGCTTCCCCATTCAATCGCGTATGCAGCGAATTCTGGTCCCATTCCATTCGTTGCATTCCAGGTCGGTCTGATATAACTGTCTCCATAGACTAACTTCATCAGCGAATCGTATTTACTCTGACGAACTTCGGTCGTATCCATCCAGAAATCGTAAGTAAAATTTACCGTGTGCACCGGTTGTTCATTAGGAGTTGTTGTTTCTCCAAGAAACAAGCCACGGATGGTGTCACTTGGCTGGCCCATTTCAAAATCGTGCCCTTTGGCCTTGATTTTTACCATTCCATTCATGCGTTCCAATGGTCCATCAGGAATCCAGGGGTTTGATGCTTTCTGTATGACAGCGTAATCAGCCTTTTCAAAATTGTCAACTTCTTCCAGAACTGTTCTGTACCCTTGAGTTATTACAACAAGAGAATCTGTAGAGACTTGTGATAATTTTGTTCCCGAAAGTGAAAATTCTCCAGAAGAATTTGTAATACTGACTAGTGAACTGTGATTTTTCAATGATACCCGTGCATTGGAAATCGGATCGCCGCTCTCTTTTTTTACTGTTCCCTTCAGATCAATTGTTTGTGCACATGGTATGGAGATAAATAAAAAAAGTGCAGGAATTATCAGTTTGTGATACATGTACTCCCCCCGAGCTGCTGATGATATTAGAAAGTTACTGAAATTCACGTTGTTTTAGATTTTCTGATGCGTTTTGCAACAGCAAAATGAAATAATAAAATACCTGGTTTTAACGTTAGTAATTAAAGCCGAACAATACTATCCTTCTTTAAAAAATAGTAAATGTACGTAATCTGCAAAAAAAACATTTAAAACCTTTGTAAAATTGGAATCAAACAGATTCTTTAATTCGGAACTTATTTGATCACATTAAAAGTTGAAATCATCTCTGTTCTATTATTCATAACTATTCTGGCATAGTAATGCCCAGCAGAATATCCATGCAAACTGAGTTCTAAAGAATTTGAAGTTACTTTAACAGACCTGATTTTCTTTCCCTGCATATTGATAATATCTACTTTTGCTCCATCAATACCGGATATGTGTATTAATCCTGAGGATTGAGTCAAAACAGGATTCATTGAAGATCTATTCTTTTTCTGATCTTGAATTGATGTATTGTTTAAAAGTTTTTTGACCCCCTCATAATCCTTATTATAATACATAATTTTAGCCGGGTTAAAAGATTGCTGCATCATTCCCATTCCAGGGTTGGTGGTAGCTTCTTCCATTTTCAGTGTATACTTCCAGACAAAGTTTTTGTTTTTGTCAATTTCACAAATCATACTGCTGCCACCAAGACTCCAGGGGGAGCTGTTCGTAGAAGGAGGATAAGCAACATGTGCAAGGGTATTTCCATTGGGCATACGAAACGCACTGCTCATTGCAAACGATGAGAAAAAGGTATCGGTTGGAGCAAACAACCAGGTTGGTGTTGTCGGAGCGTATGGCTGAGCTGCTGTTTTTTCAAATTTACCCTGAGCATCCATCGGAGGCTTGATTTCAATTACTTGTGAGCATGTTCTTGCTGAGCCATGGCTTGTTTGTTGCGATTCAGTATTATTATGGAAGAAGATAATATTGCCTGCACCTGGATAGCCATTTGGAATCCAGTTCACGCAATGAAGAACAGTAATTTTTGTTGCACCGGTTGCCTTATAATTTGCCGGATTTCCCCAGCGGTACAGAATGTCGCCACCTTTACCTCTTGCTCCACCTGTATGGCCGGCTGCTTCCTGAGTTGTTGTTCCATGATCGATGATAAAACATTCACTGAAAACCCGGGAGGAGAAAAGAATCATATCGAGTTCTGCATTGTAGTCTATTCCATTCAGATGAACCCACTGGTTTGTATAAAACGGGGCATTTACAATAGATCCACTGATAAGTTCGGGATGATCTGCTGCCTGAGCATCCGGGATGACATGGTCATGAATACACCACTCCCAGATAATCTTTGGACCACCTTCTGCCTTTGGATCAATTTCAATAATTTTCTCAGAAAGAATAAACTTTGTTCCTGTCATACCTTTTAATAACACGGTATCAATGCCTTTTTCAATCATCTTTGTTTTGGTAAGTGGAACAAAAACTACACCTATTATATTTCCGTTAGGCATTATTTTCATGTCATGATGAAGCATACCTTCATTATTATCTGCCAGCTTATAGCTCCAGACAATATTTCCATCACGATCTATCTCCTGAATAATTCCCTGTATCGGTGCCATTGATTGAATTACCGATCCATCAGGAACTGAAGCTGATCGCAGCAGGTTACCATTTTTCAGAAGATAACATGAATACCCATTTTTAGGGTTCTCGAGGGTACTG
This sequence comes from Chitinispirillaceae bacterium, assembly GCA_016929595.1. GTDB lineage: Bacteria > Fibrobacterota > Chitinivibrionia > Chitinivibrionales > Chitinispirillaceae > JAFGIN01. The sequence continues at coordinate 24,782 of JAFGIN010000115.1, read as the reverse complement.
TGATCCCATTTGAACTCGACGTTCCCCTGTGAACCAAGAAGCATTGTTGACGTACCCCCGTAGGCTCCTGTTAAAACATACCCTTCTGACATTGCATACGTTTTTAAAGTAGTGAAACAGAGAATCGAACAGATCGCTGCGGCTAAAAAGCCTGAATGCTTTCTAATCATTTCGTACTCTTCCCTTTGGTCAAATAGTATCTATATCATTTAATCGCGAAAATCTCTAATATATAATAAAAAAATCCACAGATTCTAACTTTTAACTAATTATTGTGCACTAAGCCAAAGTTTTAGTCACTTTTTTTCCTGCTGGTGTTCAAGAATAGTAGTATCCGTTTAAATTATTGTTGACCCGCATGCCATCATTCTTTTTGTTTTGGCAAAATTCCATTCACCGTATCGATTCTATTGCATTCTCAATTGCATCTTTCATAATTGTATCAACTGAAGATGATTGCAGCTCCTTAAGCCAGGAGATTGCACCACTGCCATCTTTTCGCATCATTTTGAGAATTTCAAACATCATCAATTGAACGTCACTGTTTTTCTCAGGGAAAATCTTCTGAATCGAAGGTACAACCGTTTTTCCCATTGATGCGATAGCCTTTTTTGCTTCATCCGGAACCCCTGTACTCGATCGTTGCTCAAGCATCGAGATAAGTAACTGGTGCGTGGAGTAATCTTCAGTTTTGCTTGCTGCAATTGCTTTGATCAATGCGTATTGAAAATTAGGGTTACCGTAAACACCTTTATTGACAATTGATCGTTTGAGGGCTCTGGTTAATGCCGGGAGGACCGAAAGTGTATTGGTGCCTGCCCCTGAAAGCAATTCGGCCGCTTTAGTCTGCTCCTGAAGCTTATCAGAGGATAATTTTGACGAGAGTTCTTCGATTGAAGGAATTTTCCCTGGAACAGCAATATCATACCTGAGACAGAATGGTGTAATATATTCCATATATCTGGCCGGTAAAAATGGAAATACTTTTTGTAATTGATTACGGCATCCATTCCCCAGTTCGTCCCTTTGCCGGATGAAAAAAGATTGCCACTGATCAGGGATACGGAATGAAATGTCGTCGAATTTGTTAATAAACTTATACATCAGTTTTGCGTTATTTTCACCAGGTGTTGAGTGGTTCTCAAGTAAAACTATTTTGCTCATAATTGATAAGAATATTGTTGTGTCAATTTTATGGATGTAAGATAGTGTATAACTGTCAATTAATTTCCCAATCACCATATCAAGATCGTTTCCTTTAAGCTTATCCTGGTGGGTGGTGAACCAGTAGTTAAATAGAGTACTGCTGCTATCATATTCGTCTATATCGGGAATAAGAAAATAGAATGCAGCCACACGATCTGAAATGGTTTTTTTGTTTGGGGGGGCACTGGTGGTTTTGACTATGAAATCATCCATTAGTGAGAATAGCTTCTGATGAGGAATTCGCCCGGCATTATAATCAAAAATGATTCTTAAATGAAATGATTGATTTTTAGAAAAAGAAAGCATCGATTTGATACTTTCCCATTCTTCCGCAGTAACAGTCTGATCCAACAGAAAATACTCGATTGCTGCACCCACAGCTCCTCGGGTGTGATCAGGATCACCGGTTTTTTGTAATTCGCTCAGGAGATAGTGGTGATATTCTTTATCATTAAATTTTGCTTTGATAAGAAAATCGACGATGTCCCGGTGAAGGTGTGCACACGTATTTGAAAAAGGGATCTTCATAGCCAGTTTTATCAAACTCCTGGCATCATCATTCTTTAGATGCATTTTGCCTTCTGTTATATACCTGACACAAGAATTTTCAGGCCCATGAGAAGTGGATGTTGATGTTGTTGAACCGGTAACAGTGGAAGAGGTAACAGTGGATGGAAAGAGCACTTTGAGATTTTCGGTCAGAGCCACCTGCTGTGAAAATTGTAGCTTTATTTCCCCGGTTACTACATCCAGAATTCTGCCGGAAATCTCAACAGATGATTTCATCCGGGTAAAAGATCCCGTTACAATGTAATCAATCGGAGCAAGTTCTCCAATTCTCTTCGCAACATCTTCATCAATGAGACCAGATTGATTTAATGATAGTTCCTTCGTAATGGCATCAAGACGGTTTCGCTCGAACAGACCAAATTTGCCAGTTGCACTGAGTGCAGAAATCAGATTTTCCGAAAGATAATTCCCAAACGGATAATACGAGGAATCCTGGGTTGATGAAAATTGTATGACAGCAAGACGAATACGTTTTTTCGGGGAAAGCTCTGCTGATTTTTTTACAATAACACTGATACACTCATCAAATGCAATTGGGGAATCATTTTTCGGGCGCGAAAGCGGTGTGGAAAAAACGATAAGAATCAGTAATGTGAAACAAGTGATAATGCGTGAAATTGTATGTGCGATCATTGATTTCAATCCTGTTACTTATTCTTTTTAATTCTTTCGACAGCATCTTCAATTCGATATTTAGTCTTGAGATTTCCGGCCCTGAAGGCCCATTTTTCAAGATAAGGAATTTCTTCTGTTGCACTGGCACCCAGGTGTTCAAAAAAAGCCGCAGTATAAAATACATGCGAATCAATATCCTTTTCAAAAAAAATTTTAACAAGAGGTATGACAGGCGTTCCAATTGTATATAGCGCCCGTACTACGTCGCCGGATGAAAAACGGTGATTAAGACTGTCAAGACAAAGTATCAACAGCTGGTGAGCCTCAGGGTTTCTGGTCCTGCTCTGGCCAAGAGCTCTGACAATACGATTGTTTTCATAATCATTACTTTTTATTCCCTGAACTCGCTGGCGTAAAACACGGATCAATTTTTTTTCAAGCAGTATTGCGTGCTTATCCATATAGACAACATAGTTCACACTTTTCTGGCGCAAATACTTATCTTCCGATGAGATCCAGAACGAAAGAGAATCGATTGATGGGGTAATTGACGATTTTGTGTTAGTAAATAAAAACAATGCAGGAAGAGGTGAGTTACGAGCTTCCTGCTGATTCATTTCGGATGCAAGTGAAAGAAGTATCTTTTTACAAAAAAATACAAATTCATGAGCCGCTTTTGATGCTTTTGTATGATATTGTAAAGATGCAGTGTCTTTTTCAAAGAGATCACTGATAAGTGTGCTTGCGATTGATCGTATCTCAGAAGATGACTTTTTAAGATCAGATCTGTTTATCATGGAAAAAAGTTGCGCCTGCAGGGAGTCACTGGTTTCTGTATATCGTAAAGATCGCCAGTAATCATCCAGTATATCCGCGAAACGGTATGAGATCGTATCAGTAAGGTTCTTTGTATGTTTTTTGAGAAGATGCAATAATACGTGCGCCTGTCTGCTGAGAATGTCGTAATTACCCCTGTTGGTGTAATTAGATTGATTTGTTATACCAAGGGATCTGAGTGACTCGTAAAACAGAATGTCGAAGGGAACAGGCGGAACACCAACTTTTCCTTGATTACATAACCGAACAAGGGATGAAAGTCTGGATTCAAATTCATCGGTGAGTGAATCGGCTATTATGAGTCTGGGAAAATAACGGTCAACCCGTTTGATTTTAGAAAGTGCCTTAATTCCCGCATTCCACTCTTTAGAGTCGATTACATTATCTGCAAGAAAATAGCTGAATATCTGATCGGTTCTGAAATCATTCTCAGGATCTTTCAACGATGCGAGAGTTTGTATAAGAAATTCTGAATACAACGATGGATTCTGGTGTGTCTGCGAACATTTTTTTATTGTTGACAAATGGATTTCCGGGCAGATGGTATCAAACGGGTGCCTGATCGCTTCAGTAATTAGAAACGAAAACTGTTTTTCTGCCGGAAGGGCATTAACTTTTTTCTTAAATTCCGAATTTTTTTTTTCACACACAGATTGAACACTGTTTTGAGATTTTGCAGATCCGGTTTGCTGAAATGTTTCCTGCGGTAGAAGATCTTTAAATTCCTCACCGATAGCACACTCATTTGTTGTGCTGAAAACAATTTCTCCAGTGGTAACATCAATGAGCCTTCCTGTTATGGATACTCTGGTTTTTAAAACGGCATAGGTACCTGTCAGGATAAAATCGATAGGGGCAAGTTCTCCAATTTTCAATGCCTGCGCTTCGGACAGTAAACCGCTTAATTCAAGCTGGTATTCTTTAATAAGTGCATCAAGTCTGTTTCTTTCAAAGAGTTTTATTTTATCGTTTGATGCAGGCAGGTAATTCAGGAGTTTTTCTGAGATGTAATTCCCAAATGAATTGGGGTCTGATGGTGTCTGTACGGATGAAGTAAACGGGATTACTGCAAAGCGGATCGGATGCTTTCTGGATTCATTCTCGATGTTGCGGGCATATGCTTTAAGGATTTTATCCAATTCTCCTGTAGTGGCACTCCTTCTGCTCTGGCCTGCATGTGTATGAAGTGAACATATAAAGATGAAAACTACAGTGAAGCAAAGGACACTATTTTTTTTAAGACTCATAATTGTTGGCATACATAGATGTGCTTTCTTTTTTTAATGATAGAAAATGAGTTCGCAACTTTTTGGGTTGTTGTTGAACCGTGAATGTGATCTGGTGAACTTCTGAATAACCAGATCATTCTCCTGAGTATCTATTTTATCACAAAATTTGACGCGTTTTTGTGAGGCATAACTCATTTTTATGAGTATACTCCATCTTTCAGGTATTTTTGAATATACGTAACGGAGGCTAAATATGGGACTGTTCAAAAAAAAACAACATTGGTTCAGGACTCCATTTAAAGCAATGGTTTTTGCCCTGATTTTTTTTAAAATCGCGATAGCTTTCAGAAAAAAATCTGAAAAAATGAACGCAAAAACGACGAAGCAGTAGTTTACTCTTCCTCGATTAGCCGTTCGCTCTTTCTTGTTTTAAAATCGATGATAAAGTTCTCGTTCATTTTTTCAAATTCCTGGAAAAATCCATCGAATCCTGCAACTGAGAATTCATTTTTAGTGACTTCGTATTCATCTTCCGTTATTCGACGGTTGATTGAATCTGTTTCCATTGCTTTGTAAAGCGGGCTGTACTGAGCCATTAAACTTATCGTAATGTCTTCAGGATCAAAATGTTCTTTCAAAAATGCCACAATTGAAGAACTCCCTTGAACATTCCCCGGAAGTATAAGATGACGGATGCATAATCCGCGTTTTGCCAGTCCTTCTTTGTTGATCCGGAGCGGGCCCGTCTGACGGAACATCTCACGTATGGCATTGCGGTTACATTCAACATAATCAGCTGCGTGTGAAAACTGAGCGGCTGCCTGACTGGTACCATATTTCATATCCGGCAGGTATATGTCAACAACTCCATCAAGAAGCTTTATTATTTCAACACGTTCATAACCACCGCAATTGTATACGATTGGTATCTCAAGCCCCTTTTCGGCAGCAATTTTCAACGACTTTAAAACCCAGGGAAGAAAATGCGTTGCGGTTACGAGATTGATATTATGACAACCTTCATTCTGAAGTCTCAGCAGTGCCTCTGCGAGTTCCTGCTCTGTGTACCGCACACCTTCATACTCATGTGAAATCTGATAATTCTGACAAAAACAGCATTTAAGTGTGCAATATGAAAAAAATACCGTTCCCGATCCTTTACTACCGGAAACAGGTGGTTCTTCACCATGGTGAGCAAAGATACTCGAAATGATCATTGTTGAAGGGGCTTCGCAAAACCCTTTTTCGCCATTCAACCGGTCGATCCTGCACTCTCTTGGGCATAAGGTGCAACATCGTGCAATTGAATCGAAGGCAAATATTTTTTCTTTCCAGTCATTTTCTGACAGATATGTGTAACACCCCGTAAGCAAAAGACACCTTTCTGAAACGGTAACAGTCAATCATTCAACTTTATAATCAACTTCGATAAAATCACTGGCCTCTTCGAGCTGCTGCTCTGCAGCTTTCGTTGCACTACTGCCGAAACCATACTCATCGGGGTACTCAGAAAGAATAATAAGCGAGATAACTCTGGGAATGTATTCATTGGTTTCCTCCGCGAGATATCCCATTCTATAAATGTACCAGAAATCCCTGTTTCTCATGGGATCCTCAATCTTTCGCAGTGCGCCCATGATGCGGCCCTCGCCGGCATTGTATGCAGCCATACAAAGCATCACAGCGCTTTTTCCACCAAACATTCCGATAAGTTCCTTGAAATACTCTGCGGCTGCGTAAGTTGCTTTTTCAGGGTTTGTTCGCTCGTCAATTTTATCATTGACAATCATACCAAACCGTCGTCCTGTGTGCGGCATGAACTGCCAGAGTCCCCTTGCTCCAGCATGGCTCAGAGCCATAGGGTTAAATCCGCTTTCAAGCATCGAGACATATGCAAGATCGAGCGGAATGTTCTTTTCTCTGAAAACCTTCTGAATGAAGGGGAAGTATTTCTCTTTCCTTTGAAAGTAACGGGTAATAGTGTTTTTCATTTTCCCCGAATATATGTTTATGTGGTGTTGTACCCGTTCTTTCATCTCTTTGGGGATTTGATAATCTGTTTCTCCAAATCTAACCAGTACTTCATCAATCCGCTGCTCCAGAGGATCTTCGTAAAATTTTCCAAAATCAGCGACGTCAATCTGGTTTTTTATTGTCGAAAGCGATTTCTGCTTTTCCTCAAGCTCTTTTATCAGCCGCTCCAGCTCCTTTTTATCTTTAGTCGGTTTACTTTTTGCAGAGGCGATTTTTTTGTCATATTCCTCTATATCCTCTTTGAGTATTTTTGCTTTGGAAATGATCTGTTTGTACTGAATTGCACGGATTCCAAAAAAGGCGATAACACAAAGACTGACTGTAAGGATTGAGATTACTACATAATACCATTGCCGACGCATCGATTTGTGTGCTTTATGGACCGTTCGCAGCATACTGGTTTGTGTCGAGCCAAGATTACCTCTTGCAAGAATTTTCTCCATCCGCTCGTCATTGTTCATCAAATCCTGCATCTCTTCGGAACAGATATTTTTATTCAGGATTTTTTGTTCAAATTCCATCGTTTTTGACGGATTGAGACCATCTCCTGATGGATGCAGCCCATTTTTAGCTTTGAATATCGTATTCTGATTTTCTTCGTAGGTAGAAGCATGTTCAGACATCAATGGCAGGGAGGCCGATGTACCTTTTTCATCTGTTTTCTGTTGAGCGTTTTCAAATCCGGTGTTATCAAGCGGGAGTTCAACTGAGGAGCAGATGACCTTAAGACGTGGCCCCGTCTTTCCGAAACCAATCTGGTCCTCCGGTGAGAGTTCTATTTCTGTTGCCTGATGTTCGTTAACATATGATCCATTGGTGCTCTGAAGGTCCTGAAGATACATGCGTTCTGGTGACTTGTAGATTATCAAATGATGTCCGGATACACATTTCTCATTATCCAGCACAATGGTATTTTGAGGGTTTCGTCCGATACTTATCGCTCCATCGGTGAGCAGAAAGCGTTTTCCTGTCTGTGTACCCCTGATTACCTCAAGATAATAGTAACTCATTTGTTCCTCATATAATTTACTGTTGAGATGGCCAGATACGTTTTATAAGTGCGCTGAGATGTCCGAAACCGTCACTACCGCCTGTACTGAAAAATGCCTTTTCGAGCACGGTTCGTAATTCCTTTGCAGACTGATACCTTCCGGATGGCTCAACGTTCAATGATTTATCGATAATTGCTTCAACTTCAAGTGGTATTTTAACCGATGATGAGAGCGGTTTGTACTTTCCGTTTATTTTTGCATTTATGATTTCGGTAACGGTAGTCTGTGGAAACACTCTTTCACCGCTGATCAATTCGTAAAGAGTTGCTCCCAGAGCGTAGGTATCGGTTCTCGACATATATTCATTTCTGTCAAAAACTTCCGGAGCGATATAAGGCAGGGTACCTGCAACATTTTCTGCTTCGGCACTATGAAAAGAGTTCTCCTGAGGACGAGCTATACCAAAATCGGCCAGCTTTATCCGGCCACTTTTTGTCATCATGATATTAGCTGGTTTGAGGTCTCTATGAATGATTCCCTCTGTAGATTTGCCATAAATATGCATAGTCCTGCTGTGCGCATATTCCAGTGCCTTGCAGACAAGGACTCCGACTGCTATCGCCTGATTGACAGTAATGAAGTTACAGATCTGAAGAATGTTTTCGAATGATGCACCATTGACGAATTCCATTTCAAGGTATGGAAGCGAGTGCCAGTCACCTGCACCAAAACAGCGAACAATGTTGGGATGATCAAGTTTTGAAAAAATTCTTATCTCTGTTTCAAACCGGGTGAGGAAGTTCTCTGAGATGTAAGGTTTCATCACTTTTACAGCCCGATACGATTCAAGTCGGGGGTGCCACATAAGATAGACATCCGCCATGCCACCGGAACCGAGCAACCCGATGATCTGTCCGCCACCACACTCAAGAAGTGTTGTGAGATCTCCGGAATCAGGAAATTTTGATAAAAGATCAGTAGAGCTTTCATCTACGGTCCGCATCAGCGATGTACCGGAGTCGCTTTGGGACATTTTTGCAAATGGAAGATTTGATTTACGGAGAATATGATCCATTGTATCGCATTGGAGCGCTTTAAATACTATTTGAGATTCGGGTGGTGGAGGTGGAAGTACATCGGCTGAAGCATTTACCGGAGGGTCAAATTCCAGTTGTGGTGTTCCTGCAAGCGTGGGATTAACACGTACTGCTGCAAGCCAGATAAGTAAACACACCCATGAATAGACTGGTGGTGCAGGGCTTACGAAATAATGTGCAATTCTGAAAAGAACAATGCTTCCAATAACCCCTGAAATCATAAGAAAAATACCGGTAACCAGAGCAAGCCGCTGGTGTTTTGGTGGAAAGAACAGTGCAAGCCCGGGAAAAATCAGAAAGACCAGCAGATAATGGAGTATTGCGGGCAACAGTGCATCGGCTTTTATCCATGTACCGTGAATTATATCCAGAACTGCCGTTGCCCAGACTGCAACACCGGGATACTGTGATTGCACCGGTGTTGTAAAAAAGTCTGCTGCAGCCAGGGGATCGGTTACCCCTATAAAAACAGCCTTATTCTGAAAAATACTTATGTCAAATGTACCATCGATAATTTCGGATGCGCTGTAGTGTGGTATCGGATACTTTTCACTTCTGAAATTGAGTAAAAGTGAAGCCGCATAGGAACTGAGCGGTATCTGCTTCTCTCCTATGATGACACTACCCATTCCGTCAAGTCCAATCTTCTCCATCGGGATTCCATAAAAAGCGGCAGCAGCAGCAACTGCAAATGATGGAAGGTAAAAGTCGCCGGCTTTGATAACGTGGATCGCTTCACGGAGCTTCTGGCTGGAATTACTTGTCGACATATTGAGAAAGCCGCTGTATTTCGTGCTCTTGAAAAAGAGCGAGTCCGGAAGGTCTATTCCCGATGCATTGTAAAAAAGGATCTGTTCCAGATGGTTTTTGTTAGTCAGTTGATGAATGATGTGCTGCATGAGAACAGGGGAGAGGGAGATGTTTGCATCTGGTGCAGTGCCCGTACTGATCCCGTCAACACTGAAAGGAAGAACAACATTGTTCAGGGAAGACAATACCTTTGAGAGGCTGTCACTTTCTCCGGCATCATCCCTTCGGGGAAATTGAAAGTCAAGTGCAATCACCTTTGGTCGGGCAGATGCAATCTGCCTGATAAGCTGCGCTGTTGTCGAGCGCCGCCATGGCCATGCTCCCCGGACTTTGATACTCTGACGATCGATACCGACAATAACCACCGAATCAACAGAAGATTTGGATTGAAATGTAAAGTTGAGATCATAGAAAAGGTTGTCGATGAACCGCAATGGATTAAGAAAATAGATAACTGATAGAATAAGTGTGGCTCCGCAGAGAATCAGAAATTTTTTCATTTTATAACTCCGAAAAGATTTCTGCAATTTTGCGGTCCCGTTCCTCGTTCCATAATGTCCAGCTGTCCCGGGGTACCTCTTTTATTTCCGATGTACTGTCCGGAATACCATTTTCATCAATATGGATTATTTGCATGCTCTTGACTATTCTGGTCCATTTTTCCAGAGAAACCTCCCTGGGACCAGCCACTTCACGAGGTCCTGCAATCTCCCCACTCTTTAGATTACCGGAATGTACCTGTAACGGAGGTTGAAAGCGTTTGACTGCAACCTCTCCTTCAAATACTTTTACTTCAGAGGAACGGTCTTTGTTGACGCTTGTCTGATACACTGTGCCGTGTACGCCTGCAATGACTGTCGGAAGTTCAAGCTCAAAACGGGAAATGGAATCCTTGAACTTTTTAACTTTTGTCCAGACAGATCCAAGAGAAAAATTGAAACGCGTTTTACCTTTTTTTTCAGCAATGTTTCTTAATGAGTCAAACTCCAGAATACTGCTTTCTTTCATTCTGACAACCGATTCCCTGTTTATGAGAATCTCGACTCTGCCATCAGATCCTGTTTCGATTCGGTCACCAGGGTTCACAATGGTGTTTACAACCAATCGAACGGATCTGTTGTTAGGCGACCTTTTGATGAATGACGTTCCTTCAAGGTACGTAACAACTCCCTGGCTAAGGTCGATCTGCTTTATAAATACTGTATCATTCTCCGGAATCATTCCGGTTGTAGTGGAATCTGCTGCGTTTGACTGCTCCGGTGATGAAACATTTTCTATAGGTTTCTTGAACAGAATCTTTTGACCAATGGATATTATGTCAATATTTTTCAACGAAGGATTGTCTCTGGTCAGAGCCTTTCCAAGTGACTGTGAATAATATCCGTAATATTGAATGCACAGTAGACTTATTGTTTCACCTTTTTTGACCGTGTGATCAATGAAATCATCAGTGCCGGATAATGATTGAGCAATGGAAATGAATGCTGATAGCAGTACTACAAGCAGAAAACCTGATGGAACCGTGAACCTCATCAGGCTTTTACTCTTGAATCTGTTGTTTTTCCGTGCCGAATCACTCGAAAATTTGAACATATCTGAAAATCGCTTGTTAATGAGTGTGATGACAGAGAATTTCTATTTGCTTACATGTTTATCGAAAATTGGAACCCGATCCCAAACCCGTCAATTGTACAATCCGAATTAAGCTCAATGGTAGCAACATTGTTTGAAACGTCGACGCTCAAAGCTGTATCACTGGATAAAATATGATATGGTTTGAGATTTGTAACAAGAAAATCATGCAAAACTGAAGCGGCATTTTCACCTGTGATCTCTCTTGATGATACCCGGGTAGCAGCCAGTCTAGCCGTTTTGTTTACTAAAATATTAAATCCGGCGCTTCGGTAAGGGGATTCCTCCGAAATGTCAATTGCTGAAACCGGACTGACACGATGAAGATACTCGCAATTTTCTGTGATAGTTATTCCGTACTGTGCAACTTCCTCAATCCGGGAATCATCGACTTTTGATGTTGCACCAAAACCGGTAATAGATTGAATTCTTAGGGGCCACTGAAATGGATTACCAGATTCCACAAGAGATATCATCCACTGGGCGGTGATAATCCACGCACCGCTGGCAAGGTTGAATTCGCTGGCGTTCAATTCTGAATATTCAGGAGCTGAACAGAGAATGCATGATCTGGATGCGGTGTTGTTGCGAAAACGATTATAAGGGATCATTTGATCGTGTTCCATTACAATCCGGACAGGTTGAGTTGAATAGAGCGCACGGTTAATCTCTTCAGAATTACATATTGATGTACATAATACTGTTTTATATCTCTCAGCAATTATTGACACCTGTTCAAGTTCCTGCATGGAAGCGGTGCTCAAGGTATAGTCATAATTCCATAAAAGGAGGTCGGGAGTCAGGTCGTCCGGCATGGCACCAAGCACTGAAGAGAGTAATTCTACAGCCTCTTCCCGGGGTGATGATGCACAATAGATATCGACGATCTCATTTCTCCCTGCGATCTTAACAATATTTTTAAGGGAGTGCCATGATCGTGCAATTTCTGTGAATCGCACTGTTTTTCTTATTGCATCAGCGGTTTTTTTCATAATCTCTGCAAGAAATGTTTTGACGCTCTCGTAATCAGGGTTTGATGTGTCCTTTGAGGTAACTGTGGCGATAAATTTATCAGTTCTGGTTTGAGGTGCTGCAGGTTCCTCCTGAATGTCTATCATGGAAAGAATCGAGTCGATCTGGTGCGGGTTACTTGAAGGTGTGTCGCGGTTGGGGCTGAGTTTCAGACTAATGAGAATCTTGTTTTTCAAAGATTCCGGTACCTGAAGAGCCTCGAGGCGGCTGTAGGCTTCAGATTTGTCGATTCTTGATAATCTGAGTTGTTCGGTGACAGTGAGTGCTGTTTTAATTGGAGAAAGATGCGGAGTTTTTTCGATTATATTATCAATCGAAAAATCATTTATCGATTCTACCGGATACTCAAGGAAAAAGGGTTTGATGTATTCCGGAAGATTATGTTCAACTGAGCAGGTGAGTTCAAATTTGTTTGCACCAAAAAAATCGTTCCATTGTGATGCGCTGATTTTCAATGCTGAATCCGAGTGGAATCCAAAGTCGCCAGAAATTAAGAGAATTGCGGGTTGTGCTTTCGAAGCAGCTGTTTCTCTTCTCACTTCAGACATGACTCCCAGGGAGACGTTTGTCGAATGAATGGAAGATTTATCCTTTTCCATAATATTACAGCTTTCTGGTTGAGTGTGCTATTTGGTATATTATGAGACTATTCTAAAAATAGGATCGAATTTGAAACAAGAGAAGAACAATTTTAATCCTTTGAATATATATTTCAGGAGGCTGATTAATGAAGAGACGAAATTTCCTTGCCGGATTATCTGCAGTGGTTGCAGCATCATGTGCGCGAATTGAAAAAAGGGAAGCACGGTATGATGAAAAGGAGTGTCCTTTCTGCAAGGATAAGAAGGGTGTTTGTTCCTATTGCGGCGGCGAAAAAAAATGCAGCTTCTGCGAAGGAACCGGTAAACGAAAGACAGTCGTACCACATGTGACCGAGGGAAATATTAACAAAACATCGTACACTGAGGAGTGTCCATACTGCAAGGGAAAGGGTACCTGTCACTATTGTGATGGCAGTGGTATCTGCTGGGCCTGTTCAGGTCATGGCGAAGTTGAAGCTTCCTGGGAATTTTTGAGATCAAGAAAAAAAGATAAAAAAAGTTAATCTGAATCAGTACCGGCTGCGAGCCAGGTCAGGAGAAGTATATGAAAAAACGTCCGGTTTGTCTTATAATCCGTGATGGATGGGGCAGAGGAAAACCCGAAAAAAGTAACGCTATTTACACTGCAAATACACCTTTTACCGATGCATACGAATCAAATTCACCAACCACGCTTGTTCAAACCTCCGGACTCAGTGTTGGGTTACCAGAAGGGTATCAGGGTAACAGTGAAGTCGGACATCTTAATATCGGTGCAGGAAGAGTTATTTACCAGAGCCTGACAAAAATAGATAAATCTGTCTCTGATGGTGATTTTTTTGAAAATAAAGCATTTCTTCAGGCTATTGAGTTTGCCCGTAGGAATAACAGCGCACTTCACCTGATGGGGTTGATTCAGGAAGAGGGGGTTCATGCTGTAACGCGGCACTGTATCTCACTGCTTGAACTGTGCAAAAAAGTTAATTTCCACAATGTTCTGATCCATGCGATTACCGATGGACGCGATACACCGCCGAAATCAGCGATGGAACACATGAGTCTCCTTCAGAAAGGCATCGATAAGGTTGGGATTGGTAAAATCGCAACGGTTGTTGGTCGTTATTTTGCGATGGATCGTGACAATCGATGGGACAGAACAGAAACTGCGTATCGCCTCATTATGGAAGGAAAGGGTGTTTCTGTCAATAACTGGAAAGAGGCTGTTGAAGGTGCATACGCTGCGGGCGAAACTGATGAATTTATTAAACCCAGAACTATTGGTTATAACGGTTTTAATGAAAATGATTCGTTTCTCTTTTTTAATTTCAGATTCGATAGAACCCGCCAGTTAACAAAAGCTATGGTTGAACCAGGTTTCGACACCTTTAAGCAGACATTACTTGTAAAATGTTTTGTTGCAATGACTCATTACTATGACAACGGACATTTTATTGAAGCCTATCCTGAGATGTCAAACAAAAATATTCTTGGTGAAGTTCTTGCAAACAATGGATTGAAGCAGCTCCGCTGTGCTGAGACAGAAAAATATGCTCACGTGACCTTTTTCTTCAATGGGCAGCTCAACGATCCCTTCCCCGGTGAAGATCGTATTCTTGTCAATAGTCCCAAAGTTGCCACATACGATTTACAACCGGAAATGAGCGCTTTTGAAGTTCGGGATAAGCTTGTTGAGGCGATAAAGAGCAATAAATACGATGCTGTAATCTGTAATTTTGCCAATGGTGACATGGTTGGGCATACTGGTATTTTTAATGCTGTTATCAAAGCTGTGGAAACAGTCGACACATGCGTGCATGATGTTGTTGAAGCTGCTCTGTCTCTGGGCGGTGTCTGCATACTTACTGCTGATCATGGAAATGCAGATCAGACTCAGCTTGAGGACGGCTCTCCAATGACTGCTCATACGACTAATCCTGTACCGCTCACGGTAGTTGGTGCCGGTAATGTGAAGTTACGAGAAAACGGGAAACTGAGCGATATTGCGCCGACAGTACTCGATCTTCTTGGTGTTGAAAAACCGGCGGATATGACAGGTAATTCTTTGTTGATAAAACTGTAATTTTTTTAGTAAAATTGATGGTGTAGTTGCAATAGCATCATTATTTATATCCCCCTGTCCCTTCTATTGTGTCGATGGTGGATGGGGGGGGATAAAGAGCTGCTGAAAAAAAACGAAATTCCGGCTCTTTGACGGTTGAATAATTTCAGCCGTCTCTTTTTTAATCTCTATTTATTTGAGGGGGATTAGAGTCGCTTCCGGAACTGTGATAAAAATGTTTCTCCCGCCTGTTGCGGGATAAAGATGAGCGACGTTTTTCATTGTCACTGCAGGAAGCATGTCGAAATGCAGTTAGTGCCAGGTGCTGTAATTTTTGGCATTTCCGGTACGTTCTCATGGAAAAGTCAGAAATACCATGCAAAATTGGATAAAATGAGAAATTTGCGGTGTTAAATCATAAATAAATAACGACTTAAGCAGTATTTTTTTGACAAAACTGCTTTTTTTTGCTATAATTAATACCTGTGCTTAGTTTTTTCTCTTAAGATTTGGAATATTGGACTTAACCGAATAAATGGAGGTCGGACATATATGGACTCAGTCAGTTTTTTGTTAGGTATCCTCGCAGGCGGAGTAGTCGCCTCGTTGATATGGATAATCGTCAGAATGGTTATCGACAGCAAAGAAAAATCGATGATCAACGAAAGAAATCCTTATATAGTCTCGATCGGGGAGTATGTTTCTGAAGCGGATTCATTACTGCTCTCATATTCGATGGGATCTGTTTCCAAAGAACGGTTGAAAAGCGAGATCGCCCGCCTCATCGACACAATCCGGAAACTTTACAAGCCCAACCTTCATCTTTTTGAGGTGTTTTTCGTCAAATATATCGAAACGCTTCTTAACTATTATGCAAGTTACATAAAAGAGAGCTTTTCTGTTCAGTCTGTCAGAGAAGAACCCGTGTATCGTGAGCCCAAAACTGTTTCAATCGGGAGAGATGAGGTATTAGGGGCTTCGGTTGCTGCTCCTGCGATACCAGCAACTGTCGTGAAGTCTGAGCCGCCCAACAGTGTAAATCCAGGAAACGCCGCTCTGGCTCAATCGATGTTTGGCTCTGAAGATGAAGAAGAAATCAGTGATATAATGCGTCTTGCAGATCCTGTTCCGGAAAAAACGAAACCTGTTGATAATGATGAAGAGGAGGAATTCTCTCTTGAACCGGTTTCTGTATCGCACCTTGAAGTTCTTCCGGTTGAGGATGCTGATATTCCTGTGTTTACACCTCAGGATCAGGTTTCTGCCGGAGATGCAGCTGATTTGCAAAAGGAAGAATCGGCTGTGATCGCTTCCGCGTCGACTCCTCAGGAACAGGAATCGGAATTTTCTTTTGAAGAAATGACAAAGGATGTTCTTACAGTTGATGAAGATAACGAAGCAGGGTTTTCATCAATTGTAAATAAACCGCTTGATGATCAGAAGAAGCAGATCAAGGGCGTCGATTCCGATGATGGTGATTTTTCTATGGAAACGATAATGGATCTGGATATGACCAAGATCCCCAATTTCCATTCTGAGACAGCTAAAATAACTATCAGGCCACAGAGTTTGAAGCCTGCTCAAAGTACTGAGGAGGAAGACTCTGAAATCAGTTTTGAACCTCAGAAACCACAATTTTCTTCTCAGGAAACAAAAAAGATTCCACCTCAATCTGTTTCGGGGCTATCGCCTTCTGCAGATGGGGAGATAAAGACTCCTGCATCTTTTAGCAAACAGAAAGCCGAATTGTCAGCGCAGTTATCTCAAAACGATATTAAACCACAGGTCATTCAAAAATCTCCGTTGATTACCGATCGCATCATACCGGAAAAAAATCAGAGCAATCCTGACAGAGAGCAGTATAGCATTACCGGCGATGATGTTGCCGATCAGATTGATTCATTTTTTGGTTTTGATAAAGAATGAAAGCTCTCCTCTTAAGCGGTAGTCCACGAAAAGATGGAAATACGGAAGCGTTGATGGATCGTATTTCCGGTCATTTTGAAAAGGCTGGAATTAAAGGTGAGGTCATATCTTTTGCAGATGTAACAGTGATGCCTTGCAAGGCGTGTGGCGTCTGTAGAAAAAAAACTGATAAAAAATGCGTGATAAACGATGATGATTTCCACAGAATATTTGAAGTTATGTGCGATTCAGAAATTATCATTTGTGGATCACCAGTCTACTTTGGATCGGCAACTCCGAATCTGATGGGGTTTCTTGACAGAGCCGGATATGTTGCACGTTCCAATGGAAATCTTTTCGCAAGGAAAATTGGTGGACCTGTTGCGGTTGCACGACGGGCTGGACAAAATTTTACTTTTGCACAACTTCTTTACTGGTACATGATTAACGATATGGTCGTTCCCGGTTCGAGTTACTGGAATGTAGCAATCGGACGGGAACCAGGTGAAGTTGCAAATGATCAGGAAGGGATCGCCACAATAGATCGATTTGCGGAAAATTGTATCTGGCTTGCCCATAAGCTCTTTGCGTAGATAGTTTATATCCTGCTTCGCTGTCTGTTGCACTCATACAACAAAACCGCAGTTGCAGCACTAACATTGAGTGACTGAACATGCTGCGCAATCGGTATTGAGACAAATCCGGTACATTGTTTTTTGAGATAGGGGGGGATTCCCCTGTTTTCACCACCGAGAATAAGGATACTCGGAATGGTAAAATCGATCTTATCAGGTTCTTTGCCACCTTCCATCTCTGCACCAATAATAGAAAACCCCTGATTTTTAAAATTTTCTACGATCTGCTCCAGATTCTTTGGACGGCTGATTGTAACATGCTCCAGCATACCAGCAGCGCTTTTTGCTACTGATGCATTGAGCGGGGCGGTATTTTTACGTTCAAGAAGTAATGCATCAACGTTAAATGCTGCACAGGAACGGATAATTGCGCCAAGGTTTCCCGGATCCTCAACCGACGCAGGAATCAGCATAAGTGGCTTATGGCTTTGGGTTGAAAGCTTTTCCTGTATCTCCTCGATGGAACGATATGGCAACATACTGCACTGGGCAACAACCCCCTGATGTTTCATTGTTCCTGCAAGATGCGAAAGACGGGCTTCCGGTATAAGATTGTACGAAAGTCGCTCTTTCCGACATGTTTTCATAAGGCTAAAAAGTGCGGTACTTTTTTTACTTTGATCAAAATAAATGTGATCTATTGATGTAATTCTGTTTTGAAGTAACTCTTCAATGGCATGTATGCCGTAAATAATCTGTTCTTGTTCCATTTTTTACCTTTGTTTATCGAAATATAAATAATTGGAATCACAAAACTGTTGCGTTTTTCAGGTTAAACTTTCTTCTATGAAATATTTACGGTATATTTAGTACTGCAACGAAAAAATTACGCACCGATTGTCGGGTGGCGGGCGGCGGTAAAATTTCCTTTATAAATGGAAACCGCGCTAAAAAAATGGCTACATCAAAGATGGAGGTTTGCAATGGGATTTATTGGTGTTCAGGAACTGGTGCTGATACTTGTTATTGTGATTGTATTGTTTGGTGCAAAAAAAATTCCGGAACTTGCAAAAGGATTAGGTACCGGACTTAAAGAGTTTAAGAAAGCAACTTCTGATGCTGAACAGCAGCTGACATCGGAAGAGAAAGAGAAAAAGGATGAAACTACCGGGAAAAAATCCTGAACTGGTCAATAGTATAAACACAATAGCGGAGTAGAAACGTCACATGAATACCGGAATCGGATTTTCCGAATTTATCCTGGTTGTCCTTCTCATCCTCATTTTTTTTGGTTCGAAAGAACTTCCGACATTTCTGAAAAAAGGTGCGCAGCTGCTGGCGACGGTCCGCAGATACAGTAACCGGGTTAAAAGTGAGCTCAACGCCATTACAAACCCTATTGAAACACAACTGAACAGTTATGTTAATGTACAGTCTGAGAAAAAGACGGAACTTCGGAAACAGCATAGAATTTCCCGCAAGAGTCTTCAGCATAACGAACGGATGGAAAAATCTGCAGCAGTGCATACTCATCTTAAGTCGACTGAGGAGTACAAAGCAGCATCTGTTGTGATGATATATCACAGTACCGGCAGTGAAGTGTCAACGGTCGAACTTATCGAAGAGATGTTGCGTGAAGGAAAACGGGTTATCCTTCCGTATTGCACCGCGCCGTCATACGATATCGGAATTGCAGAAATCAGGGATCTCAAAGCGGATTGTGTTACCGGGGAGTTTAATATCACAGAACCGGCACATTCTCTCCGGGGAAAGTTTCTTAGAAGTGATCTTGACCTGATAATCGCTCCGGGAGTCGCATTTGACAAATTTGGCGGACGGTTGGGAAACGGCAAAGGATGTTACGATCGCTTTTTTATGGAACTGAGAGGAAAAGTCCCGATATTTGCTTTTGCATTTGATTGTCAGATGACATCAGAAGCCCTTCCTTTTGAATACCATGATGTGCCGATGGATCAGATCATTACCGAAAGTGGCTTTATTCTTCCTCCTAAAGTAAGAAAGAAAAAAGAGACTGCAACACAGGCGGAAAACGCTGTATGATCTGGGACATTCTGCTTATTGTTCTGATCTGCTTTGCATCGCTTCTGGTTATACTTATATCATTGATACTTTTTCCTGTTATTACCTTCGGGGTATCTGCTGCGTACAGACCTTCACAAAAAAAAATACTTGTTGTCGGATCCTGGCTCCATCCTCGCGTAGTTTCATTTTCATTTAACCCACTGACTAAAAAAATAAGCGCGACCCTTCTGGGGTTTCAACTGTTTCGGAAGAAAGCTGCCGATACGAAAAAGAAGAGTGATGCACCTGTTCAAACAGATACAGCCGGAACTCTCATGCCTTCGGGTGATAAATCTGAAGCCGAAATCGTCGTTTCTTCAAAGCTGCCTCAGGATGCAGAGATACATCAAAGTCGTCTGAAACAGGAGCCAGGGGATGAGGAAGAGGTTAAGGATGAGGAACAGGTTGAGGAAGTGGTTGAGGAAGTGGTTGATGTTGATGAGATGAAGGTTGAGCGTGAGGCGGCTGTTGCGGAAAAAAAGAATAAGAAAAAAGAGAAGATAAGAGGCAAAGAAAAGAGATCGGAAAAGAAAGGTAATGAGCCGAAAGCTGGTTTTTTTGAGAAACTCAAACGGAATCGCTATATTTACATGATTCGGCAGGACAAAATGTTTCAGAAATTGTTTCGATGGCTGATGAGGGTTCTTAAAAATCTACTTAAAATCATCCGGTTTGATCACTTCAATGCTGCAGTAAAAGCCGGCATAGAGGAGCCCGCACTTCTGGGCAAAATATACGCTCTCTACACCATGGTACGAAGCACCGCAATCGTAACCAGAGGAAAACCAGCACTATCATTTGAGCCGGTATTTATGAAAAACTGCCTTGAAGGTGATACAACATTCACATTAAAAACTTCGGTTTTAATGCTTCTGTGGCCTGGAATTGTCGCACTGATGACTTTTCCATATTTTACTGTGCTATGGCTATTCTGGAAGTCGCGAAAGCTTAGAAAAAATTATGAATTATGAATTATGAATTATGAATTATGAATTATGAATGTTGAATGTTGAATGTTGAATGTTGAATGTTGAATGTTGAATGTTGAATGTTGAATGTTGAATGTTGAATTATTTCACACTTTACACTTCAAACGTTGAACCCACTCTATAATTTTTTTAAAAAAATTACAAATAATTTGCTTTAATAACTTCAAATTACTATATTCTATGCACTTCAATGACGGTCCCATCGTCTAGTGGTTAGGACACAGGATTTTCATTCCTGCAACAGGGGTTCAATTCCCCTTGGGACTACCAAAGGCGAACTTTCAGAAATGAGAGTTCGCCTTTTTTATTGTTGCTTCATGCAGTTTACGGTCGTAATTCTAAGTGGTTGCGTTGACGAAAACGCTGCGGGGCGGCCGGGTTGGCCGGCCGGCACGTTAAGGTAATAAACAACCCTGAGGTTATTAAAGCTATTATAACAAAAGTAGCATTCAAATGCTGTTCTGCTCAAAGCTTGCACTTGTCTTGTCGAATACGAATTCATAACCGAGTAAGATTTTTTGAGCTCCCGTGTTTTATATATTCCTTGCTAATTCATATGCATCCCAAATAGAATACATAATATTATGCACCAGTCTTGAGTCTCCGACATTATGAACTGGAATGTCAATTTTATTTATTGCATTGTAAAGGTTATCATCAGATTGATAACCGACAGCACTGATAACCGTGTCTGCATCCACATGGATTTCTCCGTTTTCATTCGATACCAGTACCCCGTTTGCATCAGACTTCTGTACTTTGGATGATTTCATGATTTTTACTTCATTATATGTGAGCAGATCTTCCAGCATGAAGCGATTCATATGAGGCAATTCGTGCGGACCTCCTAAAATTTCCGGAAGTATCTCTATAACGGTAACTTTCTTTCCCTGCATGGCTAACCAGAGTGCGGTCTCACATCCAACAAGGCCGCCGCCGATCATTGCAATGGTATTTCCGATATTCACATTTCCAAGCAGGACATCACTAGCAGTTACGACCTCCTTAACACCATCAACCCTGATTGATTTTGGTATAGAGCCGGTTGCTGTAATTATTATATCAGTATTGTATTCATGGACAGATTCAGCTGTAATCAAACAGTTCATCTTAACCTCGACATTAAGCAGTTCAAGCTGCCTGATGTACCACTTGACTAAAGCCCTGTCATTTCTCTTAAAATCCGGAACTCCACCCGGAACCAGATTTCCGCCTGGCTGATTTGTTTTTTCACAAAGTGTAACGTTGTGTCCGCGTTCTGCACATACCCGTGCAACTTCCATTCCGGATAATCCCCCGCCGATAACCAGAACGCGTTTGCTTTTTTTCACCGGATTTAATCCATATATTTCTTCTCTGCCGCAGGCAGGGTTTACAGCACAGCATATGGGCCCCTTTGAAATACGACCAAGACAACCTTCATGGCACCCCAGGCAGGGTCTTATTTCGTCCAATCGTCCGGTTCTTACCTTTTCAGGATATTGCGGATCAGTCAGTAACTGCCTGCCGTAGCTTACGATATCGCAGCATTTTCCAAGAGCATCAACTGCCATCTAAGGGTTTTCCATCCGGCCTGCCAGAATTATCGGGATATCAACATTCTCTTTCAATATCTTTCCGAATTCACGATACATTCCTTCTTCGAAATACATTGGCGGATGATTCCAATACCATGAATCATACGTTCCGGCATCAACATTCAAAGCATCATAACCAGCTGCAACCAGTAGTCTGGCAGCTTCAATGCCTTCTTCGATATCACGCCCTGCTTCTGTAAATTTCTCACCCGGAAGCGCTCCCTGACGCAAACCTTTCATAAAGCTTTTCAGGCTGAATCTTAATGAAACAGGATAATCCTTGCCGCATGCAGCTTTGATTCCTTTCACGATATCTGTTGTTAAACGCAATCTGTTTTCCAGGCTGTCACCGCTCTTATCAAATACGGTTGTTCCACCATTTGCTGCACTGATCACAAACACTGCGAAATCAGGCAGAGTATGTTTAATCTCTTCGCTATTAAACATAGCCCAGCTCTGTTTGAAAGTTCATATTCAGAAAAAGTTAGAGGTATATCTATCAATCCCCCAAATAGCTACCACGGTAGATAGGATCTCCTGACATATTCAGTACATCATGAATGACGAATGCAGTGTTCAGAGGTAATAAAGAGGCTAAATCAACTTGCACAATCAAATCATTCCCCCAGTTGACCACTACAATATGCCCGCGCCCGTTTTCGTAGATTCCAATCGATAAAATAGTTTATTAATGCCTGGGCCTAACTCTATATAATATAAATGTGATAAACAATGTGGTGAAAATTTTATCTGTTTATATAATAAAGATATGGTGTTTATGCATTGTAAGATATTGATATTAAAGTAAATAAAAGATTTACATGTTCAGATTTGATACAGGAAATCTTTATTTTAAATATTTGATGAGCATTGGTGACAGCATGCTGTGAAAAAATGTATCTTTTAGGACACGAAGGTTTCAATACCTGAAACTGAGTGATTACCTTTTTCCCTAAGGAGCGGACATGGCGTTGCACGGAGAATTAAAGATCATGCCATTGTCAGATATCCTTCAATCCTTAAGAGCCAATCACCAATGCGGAACTTTGAATCTGCTGGATGGAAAAAAAGAATTTTCGCTTTTTTTTGAGAATGATGCAATTACAGGCATCAATCCGGGACAACCAAGCAGGGAATACTTTTCGCCGATACTATGTTATTTTCTTGAAATTACAGAAGAAGTACTCGATCGGGAATTTAAGAAGAAATTAAAACTCAGTATCGCAGATCGTCTTCAAAAATCCCGCATTGCCAATGCTACAAGAATAAATGAGCTTCATCGCACCTATCTGACAGAATCCCTATACAATGTCTTTATGTGGCAGAGCGGGACTTTTGCATTCGAAGATTCTACCATTCCCGGGCCGATATTTGATGATGACCAGCGTAATTGCGGATTAAAGCTTGAAGTCGACATGATTCTCTTCGAATCTATGCGGCGTATCGATGAATGGAAACTCATTGCAAAGCAAATCCCAAGCATGGATGATGTATTTACAATTGATGCTGCTGGCTGCCCCCCGGATGAACAGTTGCCTGATCCACATAAAACAATTTTTGGATTCTGTAATGGTGAAAACAGCATAAAGGAGATTGCGTATCGTTCAGGCCAGGATCTTTTTACAACAGCAAGCATACTCTGTGATGCTCTGGAGAACCATGTTGCCCGACGTATTACACCAAATGATCTGATAAATCTTGCTGAAAAATCTTTTTCAAATAATAAACGTACTGAGGCACTTCGCTATTTTAAAAGAGCAATAGAATTAGATCGTGGCAATGTAGAAGTCAGACACCGTTTTGCTGATCTTTGCGTCCAGATGGGAATGCATCACGAAGCAACTAACGAATATAAGACTCTGGCTCAATTTGCCCGTGAAAAAAAAGAGTTTGACAGGGCCAGATTATTTTACCGTCAGATAATAGCAATGAATCCATCGGAATACGATTTTCAGAAGCGCCTCTATGAAATGCTTCGCGATATAAAAGATCCGGATGTGAAATCTGTCGGGCTTGAATTGGCAGATACACTTAAAAGGTTGGGTTTGCGTCGTGATGAGATACTGATTCTCAAGCAGATTATTGAGGATAATGATCATGATGCATTCTGTTTCGAGCGGCTTGGTGATGCGCAACAATCATTGAGTCATGAAAAGAGTGCAACAGAAAATTTTTACACGGCCGCAGAACTCTTTGCCAATCAGGAGAATTTTCAGAGTGCCATCCGGATTTATGAAAAAATACTGGCTCTCAATCCTGACGAGGTTAAAGCATCCAAACGACTTGATGAGTTGAAATCGGGGATTTATCTGAAGAAAAAACGTCGCAGACGCAGAATAATTGTGATTGCCCAATCAGGTATTCTTCTTTTAGCAATAATCACTTATTTATGTTACACAGCTGTTTCAACCGTTGATTACCTAAATATGCGTAATAGAAATCTTCAGTATTTGTTTGATGGTGATTTTGAACAACTACATGGTGCTATAAGGAGTTTTCAGAATAAATATCCACTATCTTTAGTAAATATCGACTTCAAACGTTACTGCGGAGAAATTGAGCTGATCGGAAATGCTCCCAGGAAGATTACCACCGCTGACACTACAGATGTGCAGAGTTCTGCATTAGTAAACGCAAACCAGCCAAAGTCACATGACAGCAGCACCGGTAACTTTTCATGTAGCGACAGTATTCAGAGTGGTGTTATTAATGACATTATCACTGATACAACCAGTTTACAGTAAAATTATTTATTCATGATATAAGTGGTTGCGTTGAAGAAAACGCTACGGGTGCACCGGAAGACCGCAGTGTTTAAAAAAAGCTTATAGACTTTTGTGGACGCATCAGCAGCACTCCTTGTTAATTTTAAAAATTTGGTAGCGTTTTTTTAGTGGACCTGGTGTAGTATCAGCTTTTTTTACGATTTCAGATCTTATATTTGTTAACAATACATTTGT
>JAFGIN010000114.1 GCA_016929595.1 Chitinispirillaceae bacterium | reverse complement strand
TAGTTCTACAACGTTAACATTACTGTTCCGGTCGTCGAGCGGAGTCGAGACGACGCGTTTTAAGCAAATCACGCTTGTCATTTCGACATATCGACTTCGCTCAATGCACCGCTCCGCTCAATGACCTTTTTGATGCGATTTAGGTATTTTAACGTTGTAGAATTAGATTCAGGATAAAATTGCTTTTACCTTCAGCTTGAGATATATTATATCAAAGCGCTTGTCTTGTGAAAGGTAAGAACACGCACCCGGAAGGTTAATATATGGATGGTATGCTTCTATTCTGGCTGATTCAGGTTTTTGTTCTGCTTCTGGGAGTGTCGATTGGGCACAGTGTTTTGTTGCTGAAAATCAGACATGAAGAAAACAGAAAGCGTGAACTTGAGCTGGCACTTCTGGAAAAACGGTCTGATATCCTGCAGCAGGGTAAAAAAATCGCTCATGATCTCGAAGAAGTACTTTATAAGGCAAAGGTACAGCAGGAGATCGATGATATTATTAAAAAAAATGAATCTCGTTAACCGCACCGGCCTTTTTTCCTAATCTATTGTTTTAATGTGTTATAGTGGCTTTATTCAAATTTGAAAAATTAAGATTGCAATTAAAACTATTGTTGCCCGAAGTAATTTTCGAGTGCTGTATTTTTTTTAAAAAAAAGGATTGACTTCCTCGGCGGAATTCATTATTATTTGTTCTGCAAATTAACAACAGTGGCAAGTGGTACTTAAGGAGGTGATACACCGTGATTCTCGATGAACAGTTTGATGCTGATGAGATTCTGCGAGATGTAGATGAACGATATGTAGAAGAAGACGCTGATCCTGAAGATGATATGCGTGAGCTGAATTTTGGTAATATTCACGATGAAAATGCCAATTTCAGTGACATGGCCGGCGATCTTAACAGCCAGGACGATTTGTGGGAATGATAACAGCATAAGCAGAAATCATTCAACAATGTGATCCGGAGGGAGGATTTTTTTACTGTTTAATGGTACGTTGTGATTTGATTCTGCAAGGCAGTCAATCGAGCCAGGTGTGCCCATATGGTAGATAACGAATCGGAAAAGTAAAGTGCAGTTTACTGTGCTTTTTAGAGGGTAGAGAGAAGTTTCTACCCTTTTTTATTTTTAAGTAGTTGTGTGCTCGGGTAGCAGTATAATCTGGACAGTTCTCTAACCACCCCGCCTTTCAGGCACCCCTCCAATGGAGCCAATGGAGGGGTGTCAGGCAAAGCCTGACGGGGTGGTCTCCATAGCGTTTATAGGGAAATTCATCTGCGAAGTCTAACTGAAAATATCAGAACCATAAGGGTATCCATAGTCACTACAATAAATGTGATACATGACTTACTTAGATTACTCAAGAAATGTGCTCTATTGGGGGAACTATTATGTTGAAAAATGTATTGATGGTGTTGTTTTGTATTTCAATAGTACAGGGGGCCCAGCGTTATGAAGCTGAAGAGGCTGTTGTTGATGAAAATGCTATAGTGAAGGTTGAGGACGCAGATGCATCCGGAGGGATGTATATAAATATGAAAGAGGGGACACTCTCTTTTAATGTAACAGTTTCATCAAGTGATTTTTATACATTGTGGGTTGTGTATTCGCAGCCCTCTGATACAAATGGTAAAATTCAGAATCTTTCGGTCAATGGTGTGTCCAAAGGGCAGATCTCTTTTCCCTATGCTAAAGAGTTCGTCCGACTGAAAGGGTCGGCCAAGATAAAGCTTGTAAATGGCAGCAATACGATTCAAATAACCAAATCCTGGGGCTGGGTCAATATTGATTATATTGAGTTGACCCCTTATGAAACGACTCCGTTTAAACTGCCGGAGATGCTGGTAACAGCTGATGCCTCAGAGAATGCAAAGAAATTATACTCATTTATTAAAGAAAACTTTGGAAAAAAGGTGATCAGTGGCGTGATGACCAACCGGGTGATGGAAAATGATGAAAATAAGACTCCGATGACCGTTCAGACCCAGGTGGAGGTTGCGTATATAATTTCCAAATCGGGGAAAACCCCGGCACTGATGGGATTCGATTTTATGCATGGCAGTGGATATAATTCCGATAATATGTGGCATATGGGTTATACTGCGGCGGCTCTTGCTCTGGCTGAAGATCTGTATAAAAAGGGTGGTATTCCAATCTTCTGCTGGCACTGGAAGGATCCATCAAAAAGTGTTGAAGCGTTTTACTCACCATCTTCAGGAAATACACCCTCTGTTGAGTTTAATTTACTGAAAGCATATAAAGATGCTCCAGCGTGTGAAACATTCGATACTGAGAGTGCTGAATACAAGGCAATTATCAGTGATCTGGATCAAATCGCCGGTTATCTGAAAACATTAGCAGATAAGAATATCCCGGTGTTGTGGCGGCCGCTCCATGAGGCATCAGGAAAGTGGTTCTGGTGGGGGTACCGCGGCGCGAATGCATGTAAATCGCTTTACAAGCTTATGTATGATCGTTTTACAAAAGAACATCATCTCAATAATCTCATCTGGGTCTGGACCACCGATGAAGCTTCAGATGCGTTGGATTGGTATCCTGGTGACCAATACGTTGATATAGTTGGGAGGGATTACTACTATTATCCCCGTGAAAAAAATCATGGGTCACTGGTCGCATCATTTGAGAAGGTAAAGGATATCTTCGAGGGGAAGAAGATCATTACATTGAGCGAAAACGGATCGGTCCCACATCCCGACAGCATGAAAACTGATGGGGCCGGGTGGTCATGGTTTATGCCTTGGTACGGTGAGTACACCATGGATGGCTGGGCACATGATAATACTGCAGATGACTGGGAATCAATTATGAACAATGAGTATGTAATCACTCTAGATAAAATGCCGGGATGGGAGAATTACAACCCGGAAGTTTCTACAGTGTTACAGTCTGAAAAGGTGAATGATCTTAGCAGTATTCTTCAGTTAAAGCAGGGAAAATGCGTTTTTACAAATGGTCTGAAAGGTATCACTAACGTTGAAGTGTATTCACTTCAGGGAAAACGGATCGGTTCATACAATGTTAATCCAGGCAGCGTTTCGAATAGTATCGATATGGGTACTATCACCCGGGGAATGTACCTGGTGCGTCTGATTGGTAAAAATGTTGCCAGTCGGAGTCAGGTGCTGGTGGTAAAGTAAATTCTGGTAAGATGGTGCAATGTCAATGACATTAAGGACGCTGCTTATTGCGATTTCAAATACGGTATGGGGAAAGAACTTGAGGGGCGGGGAAAAATGATGGCTTCCGGTATTTTCAATAATTCAGGATGCCACAATTGCCGTTCGATTCGTTTACAGGGATATGATTATACACAGCAACTTTTTAATTAATCACCACAGAATTGCCTTCTGATTCTGCAGTTCTGACTGGACTTCTTTATAATCAACATCTCTGGTTGCGCATTTGTTCAGGGCTGAGAGCGCTGCACAGACACCTGCTCCCTGACCGGTTGCTATCGCTACGGGCATGACCCTGTAGGACGAGTGGGCTTCATGGGTTCCGGAGATACACCGCCCTGCTACAAGTAAATGAGAACAGCCCTTTGGCTGCAGGCAGCGGAGCGGAATGTCGTAGGATTGCCCGTCCGGAAGCCGTTCCAAACGTGTTCCTTTTCCCTTTGGGTTGTGAATGTCAATAGGATAGGTGCTTCGTGCAATGACATCAAAGAATTTTCTGGTATTTAAAATATCAAGACCTGATAAGATATAATCACCAATAATTCTGCGTGTTTCTCTGATTCCAACCTGAACGCCGCTCTGTATGAGGTACGCATCATTGAAACCCGGCACATACCTTTTCAAAAAGTCAACGACTTCCCTGACCTGTTTTCTTCCCTCAAGTTCCGCTCTGGAAAGATCAAAGATATCGATACCGCTTACTCCTGTAATACGGGTACTGTTGACACTCACCTCCTGCGGATGCGGTGATGCAAACATCAGGATGTCTTCACGGGGAATATTCAGTGTACCTTCTTTGGTGGCCTTCTGCAAAAGTTCCCACAAACCAAGAACACCATACCATTGTGAAGGATTCTTTTGTACATAGTCCATAAATGCGGTACGTTCGAAACAGCCCATTCTTAAATAGTGGGTCATTGGCTGAGTCAGGTGATCGACATTCCTTCCATAATCAAATGATGCACCCGCAAATACAGCAATATCCCCGTCACCGGTGCAATCAACTACACAATGAGCACGGATTGCAATCGGTCCCGATTTACTTTGAAAGAATACGGTCGTATACTGTTCTTCCTGTATATATCCGGTTGCCAGTACATGATAAATCGTTTGGACATCAGAATCATCGAGAAGATCAGCGAGCACGAATTTAAGTATTTCAGGATCAAAAGAGGTAACAAAACCGGTCATTTCCGATGGTGGTACTGCACCACCAAGACTTACAAGTCTTTCAATAACATCAGTAAACACACCTGCTATGACACGGGTGCCTCTGCCGTGGTCTGTTGGATAGAGAATTTCAACCCCCGACTGTCGCAGCCGTGACTCCTGTGTGTGGCCGGACATGAATGGCATGACAAGTGCTACTGTTGCTGAACCACCCGGGAAGCCGTATCGTTCTGCAAGAATTACCTTTGCACCACTTCGGGCTGCACCAAGAGCTGCCCCGATTCCTGCAGGTCCTGCGCCTACCACAAGAACATCGGTGTATCCGGCGACAAGTGCCCGGGCTGGCGGCAGGGGGATTCTGGTTTCCGATGATGGGGGGGGGAGTGGCGGCATGATACCTGTTTTTCAAATGGTGGTAACTTTACGTCGGATCATATCCATAAGGATTGCATTGTTCTGCATTGCCCGCTTTTGAAGAACCGGGAGCATAGTTTGAATCCGGGTGCGCAGTTCGTCGCGCTGGTCCCAGCTTTTGTCAATATATGCCATAAGCCTTCCTTCATTGACGTAGTTAATTGGTGGCATTTCCATCTGCATATCATCAAGAAACCCCACCACTTTTGGTGAATACGGAAGCGCAACAAAGGGGATACCCTGTATCGCTGAAAATATCAGAAAGTGAAGACGCATACCGACAACAAGTTTGCATCGTTTTAGTATTGACAGTAGTTGACCTGATGTATATGTTCCCTGGAGTACACTGGCATGCTGGGGACGAAGCATTCGTGCTATGACAGCATGCGAATGCTGAAGGTCAAATGTCCGGGGTTCCATAGGAATGAAAAGTATATCTGCATCAAACCGTTCTATCATGTAATCTGCTGCATTTGCAAGCAGTCCATGATAATGCTCTTCCTGAAGATCCGGTGCTGCCGCACCGACTTCCCTTACAGACATCCCGACGATATGTTTTCTGCAGCTAAATCCCTCACGGCGTAATCGCTGATAATCGATGGGTTCTGGTTTAAGAAGCAGCGCAGGGTCTGCGGTGACAAGAATCTGCCGCTGTACTCCGCTTTCCTCCAAAATCTGCTGCGATCGTCGATCCCTCACTGTTAATGTGTCTACATTATTGAGAGCGGCTCTCACATGCTCCTGTACGAGCGGTTCCTTGAGTGGGCCTGCACCAACAGCATAAATCATAACCGGAATGTTTTTGTCACATGCGATGACAGCTTCTCTTAAATAAATGTGAGCGTCGGCATCATACAGAATTCCACCGCCGCCAAGTATTAGAACGTCAAGTTTTTCAATTTCGGGGGTTATTTCGGGAACTGAAAGCTTTCTTGATGATACCGCATGGTCAATATCATGACGTCTGAGAGTGTCTTCACAACTTCTTGTAAAAACAGTTATTTCTGCAACTAAAGAACTTCGTATCTGACCAATGATACTTTGAAGAATAGCTTCATCACCAAGGTTCAGTCCCCCGTAAGAGCCTGAAATACCGATTTTGACGGGGATTTTACTGTTCATGCACAACACCTGTACAATGTATTTTCTTTAAAGTTAATACTCCGTTAGTATGCTCCTGTGTCCACTGATGGCTGCTCTGAATGAATCGGTGGAGCCTGTTTGCTACTATTCAGAGATTGCAATGACCATGCCGGGAAAAAGGATGGAAACCGTATTGAAAAACAGGTCACAAAAATTATCTTTAGGGCTTAAATATGAGGAGGATGGATGCAATGAGTTATAAAAATAAATATTGTGCTGGTCAGAGATGGGTCAGCATCAATGAACCGGAGCTTGGTATAGGTATCATTAAACAGGCAGATACCAGGTTTGTTGTGATAGATTTTCCCGTTCATAAGAGTGAACGTCGCTACGCTGCGGAGGGTGCACCTCTCAAGAGGATCATTTTTAACAGTGGCGAGATAATCAAGGATAAAGTCGGAAATGTCTATACTGTTTCAACAATAGATGAAGACCCTTTATCAGGACTTATAACGTACAATGCAGGGAATGTAACAATTCCTGAGACCGAATTGTCCTACTCAATAAATATTGCCACTCCCGATAAGCGTTTTCTGGCAGGAATTGCCGACAGCTGTTCA
Source organism: Chitinispirillaceae bacterium (assembly GCA_016929595.1). GTDB lineage: Bacteria > Fibrobacterota > Chitinivibrionia > Chitinivibrionales > Chitinispirillaceae > JAFGIN01. The sequence goes on along the minus strand of JAFGIN010000114.1, from coordinate 14,001 downwards.
GATTTTGAATTGCGAAGTTCGATGATTAAATACCGCTCAAAGATTCTGGGATCCCGGGTGCGTGGATTTGCAGGCGGCCGGATTGATCTTCTACCACACCAGATCTTTATTTCAGAAACGATAGCATCAAGAAAATTACCTCGTGCACTTCTGGCTGATGAGACCGGATTGGGTAAAACAATTGAAGCCGCGCTGATTCTTCATCGGCTCATACTTACCGGACGTGTTGCACGGGTACTCATACTCGTACCGGAAACGCTGGTTCATCAGTGGTTTGTCGAGCTTCTTCGTCGTTTTAATCTTTTGTGTAAACTTATTACCGATGAGATACTGCAGGATAAGGATGATGCAAATATCTTTCTGGAAGATGAGATGTTTATTGCTGATCTCTCTCACCTTGCAGGATCAAAGCGTCGTGTGCAGCAGGTGTGCAATGTTCCCTGGGATCTTGTCATTGTGGATGAAGTGCACCATGTAAAAAATGACAGTCCGGAATCAATGTTGATAAGGCAACTTACATCTCAGGAATGCGGAATGCTTCTGCTGAGCGCAACACCTGAGCAGTTCGGGGTAAAAAATCACTTTTCACGTCTTCAACTGCTCGATCCGGCACGGTTTAGAAGCTGGGAGGAGTACCAGATGGAAAGGGTATCGATACAGGATATTTCAGATTGTATCGACCGTTGCTGCAAAGAACAAGGTATCATCTCAGATTCTCCCGGTATCGATGCTCTTGAGGTGCGCGTACCGGCGGCTCTGATTGATAAAAAGAGCGGGGGAGAAGCCCGGGGGAACGGATCCGCAGAGATGAGAGAGATTACCATAGGAGAATTGATTGATCTGTATGCCATGGGGAGAGTTCAGTTTCGAAATACCCGAAAAATGGTAAAAGGATTCCCACTGCGGCATGTTGTTGCCATTGCTCTTCAGGGGAGTGATGAAACTGGTGATGTACTTGTTGCAGATGTAAATAAGTGCAGTCAAAAACACAGAGGTACTCTTCCCGGGGGAATTTTCGCGGAGGATCCAAGAGTATCTGAAGTGGCCAGACTTGTAAAAAAATTAAAAAGTAAGATCCTTGTTATCTGCGGGAGAAAAGAGACTGCGATTGCCATGCAGGAACAGTTGCAGAAGATTGTAGGCGTCAATATAGCAGTGTTTCATGAGGATATGACCCTCATACAGCGGGATCGTAATGCCGCCTGGTTTGAGGAAGAGAACGGTGCAGATGTACTTATAAGCAGCGAATCGGGAAGTGAAGGTCGTAATTTTCAGTTTTGCAGCAATCTTGTGCTGTTTGATCTGCCCTGGAATCCCGAGCTGCTCGAACAGAGGATAGGAAGGCTTGACAGAATCGGTCAGGGCGCAAAGATCACCATACATATTCCCTATTTTCAACATACGGCACATGAGGTGCTCTTTCGATGGTACGAAGAGGGGGTCGGGTGTATCAGCGCTAACGTTCCTGCTGCCGGTGAGGTATTTGAGGAACTTGAGCCTGATATATTATCTGTTGCCCGCAGTGCTCAATTCCCGGAAAATGGGAAGACCTCCCTGCAGAAACTTGTTGACAAAACAAAGGAACGGACAGGCTATTTGAACGAAACACTCTTCAGCAGGCGGGATCATCTTCTCGAATTGTCATCGAATCGACCGGCTGAAGCCAACTCGACGATCGAGGCTATCCGGCAGCACGACAGCGAGTCGGTTGCATCGCAGATTGTAGAGACGCTTTTTCCTCACTATGGAATAGTTATCGAGGAGGGGGGAATCGACCGTTATCTTATGTTGACAGAGTATCTGACCGATCACGCATTTCCACTCCCCCGGATAGAACGTCCGATGATCACCTACAGTCGTACACTGGCACGTATGCGTGATGATATAGAGTTTCTCACTATAGATCATCCGATGATTACCGGAGCATTGGATCTGTATTTATCTTCCGATCACGGGACAAGTTCGTTTTCACTATGGAAAGATGAAAAAGTAAAGGAACTGGTTCTGGAGTGTATCTATGTGCTGGAATGCATAGCTCCTGAAAAACTGTATATCGACCGGTTTCTGCCTGCGCTGCCGGTAAGAATCGTCGTGAATCATCATGGGCAGGACGTTGCTGACGTCTATACCGTCGAACTCTGCAAAGTACATTGTGAAAACGGACCGGTAAGTAAACTCCTTGCAGCAAAAGCGATCACCGATGTTTTCGCGCGCATGGTACAACGGAGTGTGGAAATCGCAGGTGAAAGCGCAAATCCGCTTATACGAACTGCAATTGACACTGCGGATATTTTTTATCAAAAGGAGCTTTTACGTCTGGAAAAGCTGGCCGGACAGGGTGCATCGATGGCATTTCAGGAACTGGATGCATTGAAAGAAGAGTGTGCAGAAGTAAGGCAATATCTTGAGAACTCACGTACTCGTCTTGAGTGTCTGAGGGTTATTCGAAGAGGACCTGTTTCCTGATAACATGAGGCCCTAAAGGCATGTGCCTCACTTTTAATTAAGTAATTAAGCAGGCTCATAGGAAAGATAATTCATCGAACTCAGGTTTCTCAACCACGTGCGCTGGGGCTTACCTGTAGAACTTGCAAAAAAGGCAGTTAAATAGTGTGGCACCTGCCACACTTTTATCTTTATAATCTACAAGAAGACAATAGATCGTTATGATCATGTTGTGTCAACCACGTTTGGCTAAAGCGTTTCGAAATCATCTGCTGCTATACGAGAAGCGTAGCCATATTCTGTGAGTGCTCGTATTTACACGAGCATCTATATTGTCAGGTTGAACGAGAATATAACGGTAATCGTAATCGAGTGTGATAAAGCGTGAAAGTCTCCAGCTCAGTGTCGTTTGCAGGTCGAAATCCGGGCGTGTAATACGCATTTCGGGAACAACGGGTGTAAACATTTTTAATTCAGCACTTGCAATTGCAAATCTCCCGATATGAAGACTGGTACTGAGAGCGGCCTGTGGACCAAACTCTACATTGGTTGTTTTTTCCTTCTGCTGCAATAAAATAAAATTATTGAGGCTGTCGTTATCAGAGGAAATGACCTCATATTTATCCGGGAAATTTCCCATGGTACTTCCTACACCCAGACGGACTTTTGTTTCGAACATCCGCATTCTGATTATGTCAAAATTCGCACCTGCGCCTATTTCCAGCATGAGTGGGGAGAGTGAATTACTCAGTTTGAATGTAGAAGATGAGTCTATAGTGCCGGATTGAGAAGAATCAGTGTTAAGAAGGTAAAATAACTTATCCTCGCGTTTCATTCTTCGAGGGAAGAGGTTTGTTGAAATTTCCGTACGGCCGTAGGGGCCAAACCATTGTAATACGCGCCAGATAAACAATGAGGTTATTCGCAATTCGTCAGTTGCATTGGAAAATTCTTTGAAGTCGAGTTTTGAAAAAAAATCGAGATCTGACACGTTGATTCCTTCATCGATCAGAAGGTCACTGATCCATTCGTATGGAGCTTTGTTGTAAGAAAGCCAGAAATTTGAGCGCACATTGAGGTTGAGATTCATGGCGTCGTTTTTACTTTCGTTATTATCGATCTTACCCGAGAAGAATAACGTTCCGCCAACATTTGCCCCATAACGCCAGTTGGATTTCAGTTTTGTTCCAGGTGAAAGATCAAGCGTACCTCCGCCGATAATTGTGTAATCATCCGGTCGTTGTATCAGAAGAAATTTTGTGTACTCTCCCGGAAGAAGGCGTACCGTAACAAAATTTTTCAGAGCGTTGAAACTTTGTCCTCGTCCAAAAATCTTGTAGGTGCCGGGTTTAAGAATCCATGTTGTCAATGCTTCACCAATAGTCGGATCGGCACCAAAACCCCGTCCATAGGGTTCGAATTCATCTATTCGAACAATTTCATATTCACCACGAAAAGGTACAGAGTTGCTGTCAAGAGTTTCGATTGTCAGGCCGGACCACTCAGGTAATACCGGGGTCGCTTTGGATTCTTCTACAACAACCTGACGGACGAGACGCTGACGGTGAGATCCGCTGCCAATGACAACAAAATAGGTGCCCGCTTCAACCGAGAACGTGTTACCCATAGCACCGGAGGTTACAACGTCACCTTCGGGATCAAGGATCTCTATTTCGGGAGTACGATATAGATCTGAGAATTTGGGTACGAAAATACCACCTTTACCAAGAGGTATGTGCGCGCGAACTGATGCCATCTGCTCCGAAAGGGGAGGAGAGTCCCATGTCTTGGCTGCCTTGTCATACCAGGTAGCACTTAACTGATCTTTATTATTCACAGTGCCGGTAAGGACAGTGTCCTTGGGTAAAACCCATTTCATATACTCCTGCGTTATCTCCTCACCTGGTAGATCTGCAGGCAGTTCAGCGCAGAGTTGATAAAAACCTGCACATAGTGGTATCAGTAACCAGTATGGGGTTTTCATTCTGACACTCCCGTAATGGTCGAATCTGAAAATTCAGGTGGTAGTATATGTTCAAGTTCCGGTGCAACATTGTATCCGAATTCTGCGGCAAGTTTAACATCGATGTCATGAATCACCTGTGTCATGATAAATTCCATCAGAGTAGACATCTCACGAATAACATATTCCGGTTCCTGCTGAAAAACTCTTTTTCTGTTATCAAATCTTCGCGTGTAAACTACTCGTCCATCACTGATCCGGGTAAGATTGAAACGTATTGCAAGATGAGCAAACCAGAGTTCGTCACTGTCATACTCCTCGACAGCTTCTACCATACCGCTTAGTTCATAATCAGGTTTTTTCCCTTCATCGAAGCGACGTACCACTGTACCGACAAGATTTGAGGTGATCAGGTGCTTATATATAAGGTCGGTGATCATACGCTCGGGTTTAACAGCCCAGACTCTATATACATAGTACTGGATGGAAAAAGGACTTTGTCTGTAAACTATCTGCGGGCGGTTATATGCCTCTTCAATGTTAAATTCCCGAACACGAATAATGAACGGATACGGGCCCTGTGATATACGGTTGCGCTCGGAAGAGGGAAGATAATTAAGAATAAAATATTGTTTAACCGGCACTTTCCCGCATGTGCAGACAAACAGTGGTACTATGATTAGTATATAAAAGAGTGATTTCATCGTATGTTCCTTTCCCTTTGAGTCTCACCTTTGAGAAGCAGTGACGGGTTTTCTGCAAGGATTTTTGTAAGCTGATTGGCATTTTCCGTTGCTTCACGGATGTTCTGCATTCCGATGGAGAAATCCTCCCTGCTCTGTCGCACTATCATTGAGACGTTATCACTGAGAAATTTTAATGATTGCACAGTTGAATCGACTTTTGCGAGCGTTTGTGCTAGCTCCAGGGTAGCGATATTGCTGTTCATCGTTTCTGTAAATGATTTAACATCTAATAGAATCACGGAAACCTGATTAAGTATCGAATCTGTAGAAGATGCGATTGCATTGACACCGGGGCGGGTTTCGTCAACAAAAGCACGGACGGTGCCGGTGATATCTGCGACGTTATCAATAATCTTTTTGATAGATTTGAGGCTGTCGGGATTGGAAATTTCATTGAGATGATTGAGAAGCAGTTCGACTTTTGCTATAATAGATTCGGCCTTGCCGGTTATAGCGGTAAAGGGAGATACTTTGGTTTTGATTTCAGAGCCGGGTTTAAGTGGCGCTGCGTCGTTGGTACCTCCGGTGATCTCGACATATTTAAGTCCGGTGATTCCCATCGCTCCAGTAGTTGCTACCATATCGGTTTTCATCGGAAAATCCTCCTGAATTTCCATGATTACCTTTACACGAGAAAGATCGTCGGGAAGGTAGTTAATCTTTATTATCTTCCCGATAGGAACCCCGCTGAATTTGACAACTGCCCCCTGTTCGAGTCCGCTTAGCGATTCACCCTGAAAGAAGGCGATGAATGTATTGAATTTACTGGTGAATCTGACTCCAAAGGGAATTGCAAAAAAAGTTACCAGAAGAACTGTACCAATGATAACAAATATTCCCAGTCTCGCGCGCTGGGCCTGGGAAATACTCATAGAATACTCTCCACATTGAAATGCAGTGAACTTTCAGAATCCAGAGGTTCCGATCGCTCCCTGCGTTTGAAAAAATCATGTACCGGCCCCTCTTTAAACTCAAGAGCTTCAGCCAGTGTACCATCGTAAATGAGGCTGCCTTTATGAAGAAACGTGATTGCATCAGCAATTTTTTCGATTGAAAAAAGTTCGTGAGTCACCACTACCACTGTTATTCCTAACATATCCCGTAACTTTAACAGAAGGTCGTCAAGGCCGGCTGATGTTACAGGGTCCAGACCTGCTGACGGTTCATCACAGAAAAGCAGCGGCGGATCAAGTGCAAGTGCTCTTGCAAGAGCGACTCTTTTACGCATACCACCGGATAATTCTCCAGGATAAAGATGCAGGGCCTGCGGCAGGTCAACCTGCGCAAGTTTGAGCCGGACGATCTCCTTTATTATAGATTCCGGAAGCGTTGTGTGCATCTGTAATGGGAGCGCGATATTATCTTCAACGGTAAGTGACCCCAGTAATGCTCCATTCTGAAACAGGACCCCGATTTTTTTGAGTAATTTTACCGTTTCCGGATTATCCTGATCGTTTATTTTCTGTCCGAAAACCGATACTGAACCGCTATATGGTTTTAACAATCCAATAATTGATTTAAGCAGTGTTGTTTTACCGCACCCTGAAGTTCCGAGAATGACACGGATTTCCGAGGTGAAAAAGCGGGTGGAGATATTATTGAGTATCACTCGTTCACCATAACGTGCCACAAGGTTTTCGACTTCAATTGCAGGTACAGCACGGTTAGTGGACACGAGATATTTCCTTAGAGAAAAAATGAAAACACTGCATCAGCAATGATAATTATGAAGATACCAGTCACAACACTTGCCGTTGTCTCTTTACCAACAGCTTCGGCGCCACCACGCACTCTAAAGCCGTAAAAAGCGCCTATCCATATGATCAGCCATGAAAATATAATCGATTTGAAAACACCGGCAAAAACATCCTTGAAATAAAGATTTTTTATTAGCTCGTTAAGGAACATGCTTGACCCCAGGTCAAGATAAAATACACCGATCAGATAACCGCCAAAAATACCTGCTGTAGTTGCCATAATTGACAGTACAGGCATCGTAATAGTGATAGCCCAGAATTTGGGAACGACAATGAATTGAATCGGGTTGATTCCCATCGTTTTTAATGCGTCAATTTCTTCACCAACACCCATGGTGGCGATCTCGGCAGTTGTAGCACTGCCGGTCCTTCCTGCCAGAATGATTGCGGTCATCAGCGGTCCGAATTCCCGAACCATCGAGATACCGATTAGGGGGGCGAGAAAAATACCTGCACCAAAAGTCTGAAGCTGTATTGCTGTCTGTAAGGCAAGGACTAGTCCTATAAGGAAAGAAAGAAGCACTACGATAAAAAAAGCCTTCATACCAAGCTGGTACATCTGTTCGCCAAGAGAGCCTTTACGCATATCACGTTTTATAAATGCACCGATTGTACCCCAGTAAATCATTTCTGTCAATATTGAAAGTGCATTGACTGATGTATCCCAGGCCTTTATAAGTGCATCGCCGGTCTGTACGAAGACAGATCCCTTTTTGACTGGTGCTGTAATGCTCTGGTCGATTGTCCAGGACTGGATGATTGAAAGCTGCTCGCGGCGAATATTGCGCAGGACCAGTTTTCCGCCAGCTTTCCGGCAGTATTCCTGTATCACTCTGATAAAAGAAATTCCTGCACTATCAAAATTCTTAGTTGCAGAAAAATCCATAATTACAGATTTCTGCTGTGATGAAATCAAAGCACGATTTGATGAAACCCAATTGCGATCAATCAGCTCAGGCATCATTATCAATGAAGGGTCGCTTTTTTGTGATCTACTACTCATTATGTAAAAACTATAAAAAGTGTGTACTAAATACTATTCAATAATGAAGGATAGACTATCGTACTCGGAATTAGTATCGCCTCAGAATGAATGAGAACTCTATTAAAGATATTATTTCTACATGTAGAATTCCCAATGTCTTGTGAAAAATTGTTTCTTTTTGAGGTAATAAAAATGAAAGCTCTTGATTAATTTGATTTTGTATTGTACAATTATGCCACAATTCTGATTTAAATGCAACTATATGATTTTTATTGGTATATGGACGGTTATTTTTTAATTTCCGATAAATTATTTGCTTTTTATCAAAATTATCGATATATTATAATCGCCTGAATTCTTACTTGGATATATAGGGCTATTTAAGTGTGGTGTTCAGGTGATGGTGGATGCAGGATGAAAGATATTCATTCAACAGTAGACAGGGCAGCGCTGAACCCGACAGGATTGTACCGGGATTGTTTAGAGAATACATACCCCGACAGTGTATACAGACGTTGAAATAATCATTTTTTACTTTAATCCCCTTTTTGAGGTGGAGGACTAATTCTTATGCAATTACCAAAGTCAAGGCGACGACAAAAACTCAGGGAAAAGCGTTGTCAGTATCCCGGATGTGGAAAAATCTTTTTTGGAATCCATATCTCAAAATACTGCCCGGAACATCGACAGGATCGCTACCGGATACGCAAACGCACAAAACCTGAAGATGTTAATATAAAAAATCAGACATACAAGCATACATATACTGAAGTCGTTACGATGGTCATGGATTGCGCTCTTGAGGGGTGCGAACATCAGTTTGAAGTAAAAATTTATCCTCGTCAGTACATATATCCAAAATATTGTCCGGAGCATCGAAACGAATACAAAAGAATTCGCCATCTCCAGTTAATAGGTCGTGAAGATCTCATTGAAGAGATGAAGAGGGATGGCGAATCCTTTGAGTTCGATCAGGGAGCTTTGGGCGGAGAAGAAGAGAATGAGGCTGTCGATGCTGATGTAGTCGATGATGTAGCATAAGATTGCTGCAGTCTCCGTAAGGTTGATCAGTTCTAAAAACCAGAAAACGCCAGTTGCCTGCAGATACAAAGGCAAACTGGCGTTTTTTATTGCTATTTTGTGTTTTTTCACTAATCCAATCCTGTTTATTGAACTTGTTTCAAATTATTTTTGATTCTTTAGATATTCTGGGAAAAAATGAAGGATTTATAAATGGCCACGTACCATGAAAACGTTGGGAGCGTGATTGAAGGTGTCGGTACATTTTTTAAACGGAATTTTACTGACATTGTGATAAGCGGGCCCGACGTTGTACCGCAGGATATTCAAAAGAATCCTGTAATGTTGGTTTCTACCCATCGCAGTCATCTTGATTACTTTCTGATTGGTTCGAGATTTTTCGAAATGGGTTTCGAAAATCTGAGGTTTGCTGCAGGAAGTAATCTGACTAATCTTCCCTACATTGGAAAACGGTTCAGGAATTTTGGCGCTTTTGCAGTCGAACGTGATACCGGCTTTGAACGTAATTATGTCCGAAATCTTTGTAACAGTGTCGTATCGATGATGCAGCGGAGGGAAGCAATCATTGTTTTTCCTGAGGGGGGAAGAAGTTATTCCGGCAGAATGCTTGATGTAAAAGCGGGCATACTTGGTGCATCGGTGCTTACGCGATCAAGAAATCCGGATATTGATGTCCAATTGTTACCCATTGCCGTTACGTACGAGTTCCCACCCGATCTTCCCTGGTTTGAGCTGTTATTAAAAGGTAAACAATTGCGGAAGAGAGATAAAAATTTTTTCCAGAAGATACTCGGGAGTATTTACTATTTTGGTGCAGATATCTGTGCGTTTGCTCCCCTGATGTTCTCCTGGCTGCCGCAATGCAATCGGGGTAAGATATTTATTGACTATAGTGCACCTGTGAAACTTTCAACTATTGTCGATGTCGAAAAAAACAGGGCATCTCAGGCCCGTGATGATTTCTCTGCGAATCGTCAGTCAATGCAGATTGTCAGTGATGCAATGTCCGGATTACTTTATAAATTATATCGTATTCTTCCGCAGCATATTGTAGCAGCGATTGTAGCAGTTCAAAACAAAATCGAAGTTGATGAAGCTCTGGGAAAATGTGATGAAATTCTCAAAAAAGTGCGCAGTGATGAGCGAAATACACTACTGATTGATTCCATGAGCAATGAACAGATCATTCAGGAGGGTATTGAAAAACTCACTGCCATAAAAGCATTAAATTATAAAGCGGGCGTTCTCTTAACCCGTTCTCAGAGTATGATTGATTATTTCGCAGCAACAATACAATAGGGGGGGGGTTGGCGTGCCTTTTGAACAGTATCTGATAATACCTGAAGTAATTGAGCTCAAGTCTGATGACAAAGTCGAAGCGCTCAAAGAAATGGCGCTTGTGTTGTGTAAAGCACTTGATGTCAAAAGGCAGAAGCAGATCATAGATGAGATCCTGAAACGTGAGGAATCCTCTTCGACATTTATCGGAGGAGGACTTGCTCTTCCCCAGGCGCGAGGTCCGATAAAAGATGAGTTCGCGATTGTGGTTGGCAGAAGTTCTCTTGGAGTACGCTATGATGCGGCACGGGGAGCACTTGCCCACATTATTGTACTGCTTGTTTCTCATGATGAAGCTGATAACAGTAAGCAGGTTCAGATCCTTTCCGAAATCGCTGCGTTTTTCAAATCGGAATCCGTTCGTGAACACATGCTGTTTTTCCAGAATCCTGTTGATGTTAACAATATCATTACGATTATGAAAAAAGGGGCGGGTGAAGAAAAGTCAGCTAAAACATCTGTTAAAAAACCGGCTAGTCCGGTCGTTGGTGCTGCGATTGACCTTGCGCGAGAGATTAAAGCGGAAGCTATTATGGTATTTGCTGATACCGTTCGTGAAAATGACTTTCTGGATTATTTTAAAACCAAGCCAAAACTCATAATTGTGACAAGTAATAAAACACGATTCGATCTGATCAAGGACAAGCGGGTCGCTGGATTACTGCAGGCACCGTCGATACCAGCATCACGAACTGGTCAGATGAAAATCGGGATATTACTTGCTCTTTCAAGAAATCTGATTGGACGTGAAGATAAAATTGTATGTGTAAGTGGAAATTCCCGAAATGGTACATTTGATACCATTGTTACTATCGATATCGCCATGGAGTATGAGTTTTTCTTTACAACAGCCCAGGCGATTGTTCCGCCTGATGTTAAACCTGAAATCCTTGAACGCGTCGTCGGACTCGCCGGAGAGATTGCGGTGGAGGGGCGTGAAGGCAAACCGGTCGGAACCATATTTGTCATTGGGGATACCAATAGTGTAAATGCCTATGTCCGCCAGCTCATCATAAATCCTTTCAGAGGATACAGTGAAGCGGAACGGAACATTCTGGATCCGGGTCTTGTGGAGACGATAAAGGAGTTTGCAAGTATCGATGGCGCTTTTGTTATTACGGGAGATGGTATTGTACTGAGTGCGGGGAGCTATCTCAGGCCGCAGATCAATGATGACCTTCCGGGATTACCGGGTGGCTACGGTGCCCGTCATGCTGCGGCTGCAGGTATTACTGGTTGTACAAACGCACTCGCGATAACAGTGTCGGAATCTACCGGAACGGTAACTCTCTTTAAAAGCGGGGTAATTATGATGTCAATAAGCCGGCCTGTGGTACGTGAAAAAAATCTGGTACAGAAATTTTTGTAATTACTGAAAATATAGAGCGCTGAAAATGCGTTTTGACTGAAACTTTATATAAAGGGCTTGTCGATGAGTGTACAAAAAATCAGCTATAATGATCGGTTCATCAGGGATATAGTTCCTTCCGGTGAAATTGAAATGTATAATGCGTCAATTGCTGATGCAGAAAAAATGCTTATGGCCAAAAACGGGCCGGGAAACGATTTCCTCGGGTGGCTCGATCTTCCGAAAACAATGAATAAGGAAAAGATCGCTTCGATTCAGTCTGTCGCTGATGAGATCCGGGGGAAGGCTGACATTCTTATATGCGTTGGCATTGGGGGTTCATATCTGGGTGCCCGTGCAGCCATCGAATATATGAGTAACTCATTTGATGATATGCGTAAACCCCGCGTTCTCTTTGCCGGGCATTCGATTAATTCCGATTATATTACCGACCTGTTAGAATTAACAAAAGACAAAGAAGTGGCGATCAATGTCGTTTCAAAGAGTGGCACGACAACAGAGCCTGGTGTAGCTTTCCGCGTGATTCGTCAATGGATGGAAGAACGTTATGGACGAAAGGAAGCTGCTAAGAGGATCATTGCGACGACCGATCCGCACAAGGGAGCTCTCCGTAAACTGGCAGGTGAAGAAGGATATGCGACATTCGAAATACCTGCTGATGTCGGCGGCCGTTTTTCTGTGCTTACCGCAGTTGGCCTGTTTCCGATCGCTGTTGCCGGTATCGATATATCTTCTCTTGTTAAAGGTGCTTGTGAGGCAATGGATTTCTGCAGCGGGAACAGCTTCGAAAAAAATCTTGCCGGACACTATGCTGCAGTAAGAAATATCCTATTCAGGCGCGGCTTTACCACCGAAGTACTTGCATCTTTTCAGCCGCAACTTCATTTTGTCGCGGAGTGGTGGAAACAGCTCAGTGGTGAAAGTGAAGGAAAATCAAACACCGGTATTTTCCCTGCGGCGCTTGATTATACAACCGATCTCCACTCCATGGGGCAGTATATGCAGGAAGGTATCAGAAATATTTTTGAGACATTCCTGGTTCTTAAAAAAACAAAACACTCTGTTGCGATACCGAAGTTTTCCGATGATGGTGATGAGCTCAACTACCTGGCAGGCAGAAGTTTTGAGGATATAAACAGTAATGCATACAAAGGTACCTTGCTTGCGCATCTTGATGGTGGTGTGCCTGCGGCTACAATTACCCTCGATGATCGTTCAGAGACTACTCTCGGTCAACTCTTTTACTTCTTCGAAAAGGCGATTGCACTGTCCGGGTATATGCTACGTGTAAATCCGTTCGATCAGCCGGGTGTTGAAGCGTATAAGAAGAACATGTTTGCGCTGCTTGGAAAAGCAGGGTTTACCGATCTCGGCGCGAAACTGTCATCGAGAATGCAGGGGATGGATCTGTGAAATCGTTTCGTAAAGTACTGACATTCAATACCAGAGGACGGCGTGAATTTATAAACATCAGCGCAGATGTTGAAGGGGCACTGTCTGAAAGCGGGATCACTGAAGGGTTGTGTCTTGTCAACGCGATGCATATAACTGCCAGCGTGTTTATTAATGATGCGGAATCGGGGTTGCTTCAGGATTTTGATGACTGGCTTGAGGAGCTTGCTCCTCATGAGCCAGTCTCGGGATATCGGCATAACGGTGCTGAAGACAATGGTGATGCCCATCTTAAACGTCAGGTTATGGGGCGTGAGGTTGTTGTTGCCATTACCGGTGGCAGACTTGATTTCGGGCCCTGGGAACAGATCTTTTATGGCGAATTTGATGGCCGCAGGCCTAAGAGGGTACTGATAAAGATAATTGGTGAGTAAGCGCGCCATAAAGCGCTGCCACATTCGGTCGGGAGTAAAAAAATGTCCATACGTAAACCTGTGATTGGTGTCATAGGAGCTGGAAAAGCTTCACAGGAACAGTGTGATCTGGCATATGAAATCGGAAAGCTGATTGCGCTCAGAGGTGCGGTTCTTGTCTGTGGAGGACTTGGTGGAGTCATGGAAGCTGCTGCGCGGGGCGCATCTGAAAATGACGGGCTGGTTATTGGGGTTCTGCCCGGGAATCAAAAAACAGATGCAAATCCATATATTGACATTGTGATTCCAACCGGGATGGGCAATGCCCGTAATCTACTTGTTGTAAAGACTGCCGACGTAATTATAGCATTACCGGGATTATACGGGACTTTAAGCGAGATAGCGCTGGCTTTAAATGATAATAAGACAGTAATTTACCTTCCCGGGACGTGGGATCTGAAAAAAGCAGGTATGGTGGATAGCGCACAATTCAAAGAAGCGTTTACCTCCACGCAGGCAATCGGTCTGGCGCTTGATGCTCTTCGGAATCAG
>JAFGIN010000113.1 GCA_016929595.1 Chitinispirillaceae bacterium | reverse complement strand
TGGGAGTTATTGTGCAATTACTTTTTATTTACATCTGTAATTTTCATTCAAATTGTTGATTGCTAATACTGATACACGCTGGATGGGTGAATATCACCTATTTATGCACAGGCCCACTACAAATTTTATAAGGAGCTCTCATCGGTACCGCCTCTTCCTCTCACTATACTTCTTCCCAAGAAACCTGCTGTCCTTGATAAATCGTGCCCGTTCATATTCAGCAATGTTGAAATTCAGGAGTTTTCTTTCTTCCATGCTTTCAACCATTTCTTTATTTAGAGTGAGAATGTATTGAAATTCTCCGGGGTGGTTTTCAGCCTGCTTGTGCAGAAAGTTAAGGCTTTTTTCGAGCGAATCGTTATCAACATTGAAAAGATTGTCGTGTATAAGCAGGCATGGGTGATTTGAACAGGTAGTTTCATTGAAAAGTAATGCTGCATCGTAAATAAAAACGCGCATGCGATTGGTTCCATAGCTTCCGTCATCGGTAATGCGGAAATCGAACTGGAGGAACTCTTTTGCCTTTGTTGAAGATCTAATTTTCAGATCAAAGTGTGCATGCCGGTTTCCCATTGTTGCTTCATGGATGGTAAGTATCGTCTCTTCAAACTGTTTAATAAACTCTTTTTTACTTGTGAGCATTTCATCAAACGCTGAAAGTTTGTCCTCTTTAAGTTTGACGAGGTGTTTTTTCTCATTGGAAGCAGATTCGAAACGTTCGAGAGTTGTTCTCAGGAGATCCCGTTCCTGGTTTTTACTATTATGGATGTGAATTGCCGTTTTCAGATCTTTAAGAACACCATTGGTGTCGAGTAATGATACTTTTCTGTTGTAATCATCATCGAGTTTCTGGATCTGCAGATTGGTGTCGTATAATTCTTTTTTAAGATTTTCGAGTTTACCGTTAATGATAGTATTTCTAAATGCGTCAATACGGTTCTTGAATTCCTTTACTTCAAAAAGAGATTTTTCAACCATATCACCAAGTCCGCTTTTAAACTGGTTGAAAAGAAGAGCCATCTCTTTTTCACTTATATTTTCCGGTTCCGGAAGGCAGCTCATCTGTTTAATTTCATATTTGAGAGCTTTTTGCTTTGTTCGCACCAATGATAGCTGAGATTCAAGTTGAATGATGTCGTCCTGGATACTATTAAACGATGCATTTGTTTTGAGCTGCTCTATTGATGCATTTATTTTAGAGATTTCGCTATCAAGATCATTCAGTTTTGCTTTAGCTTCACTGACCTTTTCATATTCGCGTTCAATCTGGTTTCTAAGTTCTGAAACAAAACTGTTTTTCTTTTCAAGATCATTGATAATAGTGTTCAGTTCGGAATATCGGTCTATGTCAAGATCAAGAAAAAACAGGTGGGGTTTATAATCCGGTGGAGTTCTTTTGGCGGTATCAAAGCATTGGATAATATCTTTAAATTCTGATCGCTCATCGCGTAGTACCGGATTAAGCAGATTGCGGAAACTGATTCGCCGCTTGTTGCTACTGAATTTCTCAAAATAGATATTTCCCAGGTAGTCAGAAGCCTGTTCGATAGTGTCATTGGTTATTACTTCATCGCCATTCTTAAACACCGTTACCAGATCGGGAGTTTTAAGGGGGCGGCAAATTGTGATCAAATCGTTATGTATGGCGAGGTCCAGATGAACAACTGTAACCGGGTCGAGTACATTTTCGGGAATACAACAGACGCGACTGTCTGATTATTTTTCAGAAGGCAGATGTTGAGGAATTCCATACACATCGTTTTACTGAAGCCGTTGGATTTGCTGTTTCATTCAGGCATCTTGCCGGAATGGTTACTCATATCAAAAAGGGTGATGGAACTGCTGATTATGCTCAGGACCGATGTGATATAGCACTGTTGGCGGAAAGAAATATTCAGAAGCAAAAGATATCGGCTGTAATATGATTCATCTGGACAGGTTGAATGAATACCTCTATAAATATGATGAACCTGTTGCTCTGTGTGCTGTCGAGGAAGAAGACAAACCATTCGCGTGAAGGGATCGTGATCGGACATATACGTTTTTATTGGTTGCCCTTGAAGCGGTCCGGCGTGCTGCCCGTCATGCATTCTGGAATGACAAAAAGCGTCTCAAGGGGTACGCGAGTGAATCTTTCCGCAAATCGACCAGAAAAAAGAACGAAAATTAAGAAGCTTTCACACCTTTATGTTTCGCTAAGTTATTGTTTATCTCTGCAATTTGTTTTCGAGCTTCAAGCAACTTTTTACTATCAAGCGTATAGTACCTGCAAACAGAAGCATCTTCAGGTATATTTGATCGGCAAAATGGACATAGCATTTATTTAAAGGAAACGTTTATTGGATGAATGTCTTCTCTTCAGAACACATAATAAAGGTACTTGTCCATTTTTATGTACAAGTCAAAAATTTTTGAGTATCATTATTGTCTTGAAAAGATTACTAATGTGCCTTTTACTTAATTTTTAGAATTAAACCATGACTGGCAATAATTTTGCATAGTTCCTCTCCGAATAATCTATAAATGCAATAAACGCGAATGGATGCAGGTTCAAATGGATCAGGAGCAATATATTAATCAGAGATTGGAAGATCAGATTTGCTGGTATGAAAAAAAAGGTAACTATAATAAAACATGTGCAAACAATCTGAAAACAATTGAAATTATCTGTGCGGCTATAATCCCTTTCGTTGCGGGATTTGGAAACGTTGTACCATTCGGATCAATAATTACCGGAATATTAGGTGTCATTATTGGTATTTCTGCAGGAATTGCAGCTCTCAATAAATATCATGACAACTGGATGGCATACAGGACTACCAGTGAGATGTTGAAACATGAAAAATATCTGTTTCTAACACATACAATTCCATATGATACATCAGATGCATTTACTCTTCTGGTACAGAGTGTAGAAGGACTTATTTCAAAAGAAAACACCCAGTGGTCAAGTGTTAATAGAAGTACTGAGAAGGAAAAAACCAACGACCATGAATTAGAATTGTCCTAAAAAAACTTTCTGAATCTCAATCAAATTTATTCTTCACATGAAGATACTTTAATGTCCATTTATAAGGACAGCCTTTATAGCTAATTGGCTAATTTTATGAACACTAGCCAGCAGAAAACCACCTTTTAAACCTTTATTATGATGATTTAGGGCATGACAATTGCATATCCTGATGTATTTGGAAATTGCTAAATGTTTACCGATTAATAGTGTAATCGTAGATTGGACGTGATGAAACGATGAACGAAATATTTATCAGTTACTCCCGATTTGACAGAGCGTTTACCGAGAGGCTGGCTGCAGCACTTGAACAGAAAGGGTTTTCTGTCTGGTGGGACAAAAAAATAATCGGTGGGGAAAGATTTGATAATGTGATTACACAGGCATTGCAGGAAGCTAAGTGTATCATTGTTATCTGGTCAAAAAAGTCTGTGGGATCGGAATGGGTGCTTGGGGAAGCGGAAGTGGCGAAAAATAGCGGCAGAGTGATACCGATACTTATTGATGCAGTTGATGCACCGATTGAGTTTCGACGGATACAGCAGATCAATCTTGGAAATTGGGATGGATGTGATGATATGGCGGAATTTGTTTATCTGGTTGAATCAATTAACAATATGCTTAAGAAGAAGGTTGCAACAACCAATGTCAGTCAATCAGAGGAAACGCATGAACTACTTTCCGGTATTTCAAAAAAAATGCTGAAAATAAAGCCGGTATATCTCTCGGTGAGCAATAGATTGAAGCGGATGGCACGAGAGGGTAGTACGATTGAAGACAGCGATATACTTGTAATAATCAGACGTTTTCTTTCTGAAGATGTGACGGCAGAGGAATTTATGGAGATGTGGGATGTTGTTGTTTCACAAAAAGTGGCTGTGGCAGTGGAGCCGAAATATGACATTATCGCCCAGCGTCTTAAGCATGGAGATATCATACCTTTTTTCGGGCCTGAAAGCCATCATGTTATGGGTTTTCCGATACCATCATCTGAGGAACTGGTGCAGACACTGTCTCAGGATGCGCAATACGATGATTTTCAGGGGTCGCTATCTATGATATCGCAATATTATCAGATGACTGAGCTTGGCAGAAACACTCTGGTACGGAAAGTGAAAGAGATCGTAGAACCATTATCAACAGTACCGCTGGCAAATCCACTTTACAAATTGATTGTTTCGCTGCATAATCCGCTTCTGGTGCTTAATGCTTCTTATGATACCCTGCTTGAGGGATTGTTTATGAACGCGGGAAAAAAATTTGTTACTATCTCTCATTTAAAAATAGATGGAGACATAGGTAAAGTTGTTATTGATTATTCAGATAACGGGAAGTCGCGAATAATACTTTCATCTGAAGAGGTTTCAGCTTGCAATTTTTTAGAAAATGGATACACGGTAATTTACAAAATATGTGGTTGTCTGAACGATTATGGTTATAACGATGATTCACTGCTGATATCTGAAGTAGATTATTTTCATTTTGCCAGGCGTATCGAAAATGCTATACCAAGCTATATTTCCCGTCACTTTTCGAGGCAAAGTCTGCTTTTTCTGGGTAGTAATCTTATTGACTGGCAGCTTCGAATGATTATCAGTACACTTCTGGAAAAAAACAGTAATCAGCGTGAACGCTCCTATGTGATTGATGAGAGTGTGACGAAATACGAAAAAGAATTCTGGAAATATCATACGATAGATCTTTTCAATATGAAGTTATCGACATTTATCGAAGAACTTGTATTACACATTTGACTATATGTGTAGGATCAATAATTGATTAATAAAATCAAATCAAATCAGAACAGATAAAACAGAAAAAAAGACAGGTGCATGGAAGAACTTATGAAAAATTCCGAGGCTGCTGCAGTTTATGAACCATATATTGGTCTTCGCCCATATACTGAAGAGCATGGACACATGTTTTTCGGCAGAGATGCCGAACAGGCTATTATAATTGATAAAATTCTTTCTGAAAAATGTACAATGCTTTTTGCCGCATCCGGTGTAGGCAAAAGCTCGCTTCTTCAGGCTGGAGTGATACCAGCACTCAAGGACCCGAAGAAGCATAATTTGAATGTCGTTTGTTTCAAGGACTGGGTGATAGATCCACTTCCTGTATTAAAAAAGACAATAGAAACAACATTGAAAATGCAGAATGCAATCGACAATGAGTATCTTTTTGATGAAGAATACTCATTAAGGGATTTTATACAGGTATGTGCATCATTTTCAAGTGAACCATTAGTGATACTACTTGATCAGTTTGAAGAAATGTTTCAGTATCACCGCTATACCAAAGATTTTAATCATTTTCTTGAACAGATAGCTGGAGCTTTGCGTGATAAAAAAACAAATGTTAATTTTCTCATTTCCATGAGAGAAGATTTTGCTTTGTATATGAATGCTTTCAAGGGACATCTTCCGACAACGATTTTTGAAAACTATTACCGTCTTGAAAAAATTGATGTCAGAAAAGCCCGTACGGTAATAGCCTGGCCTGCTGAAAAGTGTGGTTTTACTTATGAAGAGGGATTACTGGATGAACTGTTAGTGGATCTGGCTGATCAGGAGTGCCAGGGAGAAGTCGGCACTAAGGGTATCAGGACCAATGTTACCGGGTCGGAATATGTTGAAGCGCCAAATGTTCAGATTGTATGTAAACAGATTTGGGATATCGAATGCACTAATCCCGATAAAATTATTCGTAAAAAGACCTATTATGAAAATGGAAGAGCGATTGGGTTTACCCGTTCCTATTTCAATAGTGTGATAAGCTCGCTTACAAAGGTGGAGTTGAATATTACATCCCGTGCATTGACACATCTTGTCACCCCGCGAGGTACGAAAATGGCATATCCTGTTTCAGAGCTGAGCCATATACTTCATATAAAAGAAAAGACGCTTCAACGAGTGTTGTTTAAGCTAGAATCTGCAAGAGTTTTACGATGTCAGGTACGTAATGGTGCTGTATGGTATGAATTGTATCATGATATTTTTTCTAAAATTATTAACGACTGGAATGAAAAATATAAGGTTAAAGAGAGAAATATGAAAATAATTTGTATGACTGGCATTTCTTTGATTGCTGTCATATGTTTGTTTGTAATTGTAAATGTATTTATTAATATTACAAATTGCCACCTGCGTCTCAATTACAAAATACCATTCTCACAGGTAGAACTGTTCAGAGGTTCCGTATCCGAAATTAATTTTCTTAACATACAGAAATTTATAGCCGAAACTCAATATACAAGAGATCATATTGAACCTGACAAAATATTTGAAAAAAAACCATTAATAAAACATAAGGAACTGAATGCTGAGCTTATTGGGATACTCCCAAATGTAAGCCGTTTAAAATACTACGTAAAAACAGGTGAAATCGATTATGGGTTGAAGATGGTCGAAGAGATAATTGGTGGTAATAATGATACGTATAAAAAAAGAATACTATCAACACTCGCACAAAGTAAGATAATGAAAGTCCATAATTTTTTGCAAAAACATCTTCAGGACAGCTCTGGTACCGATGTGAAAATTGCAATAATTAATGCAATGAGTTGCAGTAGATCTCCTGAAGCTACAGAGACACTGATTGCTCTTCTTAATGATAATAATGCTGATATTGTGATTGCTTCAATAAATGCACTATGTTTACGTGGTGAAAAAAAGGCAATTCAACAACTTGTAAATCGTTATAATACTTCAGATAATATTGATTTACGTATTCGTATTGCAGAAGCTCTGGCTGAATTAGGAAGTATCAATGCTGTTGATTTTTTGATCCGTATATTTACTGACAAAATATCTCAGGAGATCAGGAAACGCGTTATTGATGCGTTGATAAGCATGAAGGATAAACATGTTGAAATTACAGACTCTATGGTAAAACAATTAAACAGCAATGATCATTCTGTCCGACTGGGAGCAGTTGAGATGCTTGGTAAACTGGGAGGTGATTCAGCAGCCGTTTCTCTTCTAAAGCTCATTACTGAACGAAATATTGATCAAAATACACTCTCTGCAAGTATTAAGGCACTGGGGGTGCTGAAGAACGAAAAATCGGTCATTCCGGTGATTACCATTATGAATAAACGGGCTACAGATTACAGAATCCGATTGTCAGCGCTAACTTCACTTGGTGAAATTGGCAGTGAAAAAGCTATAGTACCACTAAAAAAAATTATTAAAGAGACTAAAACAGACTATGAGATACTTAATGCAGCAATAAAGGGATTAGGTTCTATAAAAACTCCAACGGCGATCGATCTGTTATCAGGAATACCTGGTAATACAAAATACACTATGGAAGTTCGATTGACGGCTGTAGATGTCCTTGGAAAAACTGGAAAGGGTACTTCAAAGAAAGTCCTTTCCGCTCTTGCAAATGACAACAGGGCTGAAATGCTATTACGAATCAAAGCGATTAATGCACTGGCATCTGCTGTTGATTCAGTGAGCGATCTTGATGGAATCTTTTCTGCCTGCTCAACATTGATAGGCAAAATACATGATGAAGCTGATGGGCTAATAGAAAGAAGTTTCAGCGGCAAAACATTGGATTCTTTGAACAAGACTGTTTTGCTTCATGAACGAATAATAAATTTAAGTAAATATGAGGCTCTGATAAAAGTGAGCAGCAAAAAAGTGATGACTTCAATGTGCGACATTGTTCTTGATAAAGATGCTGATCATGAGATAAGGAAACGTGCAGCACTTATACTCTATGAATTAGGAAACGAGGAGGATGTTGATTTGTTGATTAAAAAATTAAAAATGGAACATAATAATCTTCGGGAATCCATTTATGCTGCTTGTGCTCTTGGTGCTCTTGGATGTGAAGAAGTTCTGGAACGACTAATACAACATCTTAAGCATCCAGATGATTTGATACGAATAATGGTTATCGATGCATTGGGAATTTCAGGAGGTGAGATGGCTTTTGAACCATTGGTTGCTCTGTTAAACAATAATAATAACAACGAAATACGAGAAAGTATTGAGTATGCACTTGAAAAGATTGATCCATCACTCAGTTTTTTATATACGCCAGCCCTGTGTCCCAAAATAAAAATACGTACAACATCAAAAAAGGTTCCAGAAATGGGTGCTTCAGAAAAAAGTGTTGCACAGTTAAAAGGTGAAGCATTGGATACGTCAATGCTGATGTCAAGAAGGCTGAAAGCAATACGTGCTCTGGGAACAGTAAGGAGTCCCGAAACGGGCAGAGCATTGATAGAAATTTTAAAGAATTCATCAGATTATTATCATTTTACTGCTATCAGTGCAT
The DNA here is from genome assembly GCA_016929595.1 of Chitinispirillaceae bacterium. Classification (GTDB taxonomy): domain Bacteria; phylum Fibrobacterota; class Chitinivibrionia; order Chitinivibrionales; family Chitinispirillaceae; genus JAFGIN01. The sequence goes on along the minus strand of JAFGIN010000113.1, from coordinate 123,823 downwards.
TGAAGAAAACCGGATGTTCAGAGGCTCTTTCGTTTTTACAGAATGTTCTGAATCGTGAGAATGAAAGGGTTTCCAGATGGAGGAAGGTACGCGATCGTGCTACAGATAAATTTGATGACTCTACAATGGAGATATGGCGTGAAGAACTAACGTTTTACCAGCCAAAACGTGCTCTGGAGTATGAACTTGGCAGCGCTATCAGTGCTATCGATACCAGTGGTAAACAGGGCATTGAACTGCTTGATCATGAACTGGCTGCTGTAAGGGCTGGAGCGCAGAGCGGGCTATCCAGACAAGCTCGTCCGCAATTGGTAAAAACACTGTATCGCTTACGAAAGAAGAATAATAAAAATCCGTTTTTCAAACAGTCTGCGTATGGGGCTATTGATGGAATTTTATCGAATCTTGAATTGAATGGAAATAATAAAGAGCTCGGGGAATTGCGAAGAATTAAAGATGAAATTAAAGATACCAGCAGTGTTGTTTATTCCCGTATCGGATGGACAATTGCAAGCGAATAATTGAAATTTTCATATAGACGTGTTATTTTCTGCAATGTCATTGCAAAATGTAAAGTTGTAAACCTGAACTGAAATTCAGGCCACTCTATTATTCGAAATAGAGTGGGGAACGGGCTCTAAGGCAGCCTCAGGGCAAAACTTGGGTATTGCTATTCTTTTATCTGGGCAATATGTATACATGAAACCAATGTGTCTGTAAGGTCAGCACCGATTCTGCAGTGAAGAATCAACGGGTAATTGCGTTTATCTGCCAGTGCTTTAAAAACAGAGCAAATTATATCGGTTGAATTGAACAACCCAAAACTATATGAATACATACCATCTCCGTTATTTGTGAAGGGACAAATGTAATTACGTAACCATGTTATTACAATTTGAAGGTTTTCACTGCTGTTTCTGAGGTCAATTTCACTTACAATTCCCAGCTGTTGCAATTGATCAAATCCTCTGGCGGTTACTGTATATGTCTGAAACAAATCTTGATGAAAAGGTGGGCATATGTCATAAAGCCAAGAAGTTTTCCCTGACAGAGCGTGAAGGAACAGATTGATATTCATAAAATTAATCTATATCAAGACGTTTTTTCAATTCCTCATAGTAGTTTTTACTAACTACCATTTCTTCTGTATCGACTGAATCGGTTATAATTTTAAATTTTCCAATGCCTATTTTGCGTAATTCAGTTACATGTTTAAGATTAACGATGTAGCTACGGTGTATACGGATAAAATGAGGTGAATTCAGACGCTCCGCCAGTTCAGTAATGGAGTAATTGCTCACATACTGCTTTTCTTTTGTCATAATAACCGTATATCTTCCCTCTGCCCTGATCCAGATGATTAACTCCTTTTTTAAAAGCAAAATTGAATCACCATATTTAACAGGAAGTAAAGACAAGGGGGCGGTTTGCAATTCTGAAGAAAGTGGTTGAAGTAATGTAGAATATTTATTGGCTGGGATGCATGTAATTTTTATTAGTTTGTTTATTGCCGCAATTAAATTCTTTTCTGAAAAAGGCTTTACCAGATAAGATATAGCATTTGACTCAAAGGCTTCTATTGCATAGTCATCATATGCAGTTGTAAAAACGATGTATGGATCGCAGGTACAATGACGAAGTAATTCTATTCCTTTGATTCCCGGTAATTCTATATCAAGAAAAACGATATCGGGTTTTGACCTGTTTATCATCATCAGCGCATCGTAACCATTCAATGCATTGCCGATTATGTCACAAGGTGCGTTTATCTGGGAAAGCATGCGAAGGAGACGGTCTGAAGCCGCAGGTTCATCATCAACAATCAGAGTCCGATAACCCATAATCTGTGCAGCCTCCTTTTTAAAAAATAAAATATAATAATTGTTTATTTTAACATAGTGAGAAATTTTACATTTTTTCAGAAAATTTTTTTTTGTTGCAGAAAAAGAAGTCAATAGTATATTTTCCTCCCGAAATTATCGTAGGATTCTTATCCTGAATCTTTTCCAATAAAGCAGTTTTAGGTAACTATTTAACAAAAAAAGAGGAAAAATCATGCGTAGTGTCGACAATGCCTGGATAGCTATCCCAAAAGATATTGTAGTGAAAGAGGGGGCAGAGCCTATCGATTGGCTACCTTATGATAATTATCAATATGATAAATTTGTGTTACGCGAAATAAAAAACGAAAAACAGGATTTAATTGAAACAGCGCTCGTGTTCAGGGAAGGATTTCAAGTAATTAAAGGTAGCGAATTTGATATTCTTTTTGATCCCGATGGCGTTCAGGCGATGGCTGGTGGAAACAATGAAAATTTTAATAGAGGGGAGAATAAAATCTTTGTTATAGAAAGTATCGACCAGAAAAAAATTGTCAGTTGTTTCATTTTACGTATGATGAAAAGAATGCGCAATGTTGAATGGCTTGTTGTGGTGAGCAAAGACAAGAAAAATCCACGCATTACTCTGAAATTCGCAAAATCACTGGATGAATACATTGGTAGATGCGGGGTTGAAATGGCCTTCGCATGGACTAATGCGATACATATCGTTACTCAATTAGGACTTTTTAAAATGGGATATAAATTCAGAGGGATAGCACCGGGAATGTACCGGATTTGGGTTGGTGAAAATAATTATCGAAGGACTATTGAGCTTTTTGCTCAAAAATTTTACAATGGTGCCGATAAAATGATTACTAAAGATATTAAACTACTTCCATGGCTAGGGCACATTAGAAAGATGTGGGTTAAGTAAATCCACCCAGCAGAAACATTACTGTTTTGATTTGCACAAATAATTATATTTGCAGCGTCATTTTGTAAGTCGAATTTAATTGAGTGCATGATTAAAGGAACAGGGTATATTTATGGTGACAATCACACCGGTAGTATCCTTATTCTGCATCGTATCCTTTATCTCAAAATGAAAATCGCCGGGAAAAACAAGATCCAAACGGTCGTGCAGGGTTTTAAGTCCTGTACCGTTACAGTTTTTTACATTGGTTAAACCGATTCCAGTATCGGCAACGATTATTTCGCATCGATTCCCTTTTTTTTTCACGGTAATGGTAACTGAGCCCCCGTCAATTTTGGGGTGAATTCCATGTTTAAGGCTATTTTCAACCAGAACCTGTATCGCCATTGACGGAATTTTAACGTTTTGACATTCCTTATCAAAAGAAATTGAATAAGATAGCCGCTTGCCGAAACGAATTTTTTCAAGATAAAGATATCGGATTACTATATCCATCTCCTTATCGAGGGTGATTGTATTGTACATAACATGTTTAAGGATTGTCCGGTAAAAAGTGGAAAGCTCGACAATGGCTTTTTCAGCTTTTTTCGCGTTAACAAAAACAAGGTTAGCAATGGTGTTGAGAATATTATAAAGAAAGTGTGGTTGTATCCTTGCCTGAAGATTACTGAGTTGGAGTTCGAGCGTTTTCTGGCGAAGAATAGAGGCTTCAAGTATCGCTGCGTTGCTTTCGATTTGCATTTTTCGAACACGAAAGCCGATTGCCAGAGATGTGAATAGTGCTATAAAAACCAGTAAATAATGCTGATTGTACCCGGTATGAAAGAAATGCATAAGCATGGGGGGACCCTGTAAGGCAAATGAAAAAAAGATTGCTCTTAGTAGAACAACTACGATGAAAATAGACCATATGTAAACGTACATTTGTGAGGGTTTGTCAAGATACTGATGGTTAAGAACTGCTAGTAACGGAATAAAAATTAGTGTAGCAGCAATCATTGGATTCAGAATTAAACCGGAGAGATATCGGGGATCGATAATGGAAATAAGAATAAAAAGTATCCAACCGCCAATGAGAACATTCGCAATACGGGTAACCAGTTTTTGGTGACTGTTTACGCAGAGAAAACGTAATGAGAATAAAACCGAAGCAACAGAGGATATCGCGAATGCTAAGGGGAAAAGGTGCTGCTGTAGAAATGGATATAAAGGCCAGAAATACCGATAGGAAAACCCATCCCTGATCGTAAGCATGAATGTATAAAAAAGAATAAACAAGGCAAAGTACAGATAATTCATGTCATGATATATTATCGAAAAAAATAAAGCTGAAACGCCGAAAAACAAAATGATCCCGAAAACCAGGCCATTGGATAAATTGCGGTTGTCCGCATTGTTTCTGAAGGTGGCATTATCAGTAAGGGATACGGGAAGACCCAGGTAAGTACCACCAATACATTTGAGATAAATTGTTGAAGTACATTTTGGAGGAAACTGACAGCTGAATGCAAAACGGGAATCATTTATGTCACGATGGTAATATGGATAGCGTGTCCCTGTACTGAGGCTTATTGTGGTATCAGGACGCAGGTGAAAGAATGTGAGATCATAAATATTGGCATCATCAAACACCAGCGTTCCGCTGACTGGTTCATCAAATGGATTGTGCGCGGAAATCCTGATCCAGTGGGTGTAAGGTTTACAGGTAATAGATGGTGCTCCGGAGGGAAATCGGGTAAATTGAATATTGGTTGAGTTGTGCAGGGTTTCTATTGAACAGGAATTCGAGGTATCCTTGAAATAGTAGAAATAGTTCCAATGTACACTGAATGTTTTATTGTCTGTAAGCGTATAAGGAGTGCAAGGCGTGGCTGCTGCTCCAGAAGTACAAAAAATACTGATGCAGAGATACACTATTTGAGAAAAAAATATTGAATTCAGACCCATAACCTTATTTTTCTAACAGTCGTACTATTTAAAATACTTTCGGCACCCGGAGAGTAATAAGACAATTAATAAACTGATCAAAAATTCGGATAAATCAATTCATGAAATGGGTTCAGCCGGTAACATTCAGATAACCTGGAATATGCAGGAGAAAGGGGACACTATTCACTACAGCATCATACCATTCAGAGGAAAAAGAAAGTAGTGGGACCGAAGTCCCACTAAGTAGAATGATCAACTTTGCATGTGCAAGCTATTGCATTCTGGGGTGTTGTGGTGCAGTCCAGGCACGAAGGCGAGCTCTTCCTGTGCTTTGGATAGCAGCTACTGCTATGCCAGCGGGACTTTTGATGACAAAATTTCCGGTATGATTTGCAGTATTGTTAAGCCATGTGGTATCCTGAGTTGAGAGTGCAGATCTGATAAAGTTACCACTGGTTGCAAATGATGCACCGGAGCTTCCGCTCTTCTGGAAGATCAGACCTGCAAGTGTACCAGTTGCTGAGTTACCTCTCGATTGGACATATCCTGACTGTGTAAAACGGCCATTAGTGGTGGTGTTCCGTTTGATATCGATACAGTTTTTCCAATCTACATTGATAGGATACACATTGGTAGCCTGACTGCCGGCATCACCGATTTGGGGATGATTACCTGATGATGCAACATAATGCGTTTCAATTGAATCTCGCAGTTCAGTTAGATCGATTCTATTATTGTTGAATATACCGCTGATTCTGTCGGCATCAGTTGCAGTTCCAATGGTGTTGTGGCCATCAATAAAATTCCGTACCCAATAGGGGAATTCAGCTGTAGGTTGGACGTTTAGCGGTGCTGGGAGACTGGTTGAATGATGATATTGGTTAAACTCGCAGGCTGTAAGTACAACCGTACGATTATTCGCCAGGTCATCTCTGATGCCACCGGAAGTACAGGTACCCCATAAAAAAATTCTCAATCGGTAATTTTGTATAGTATCAGCCCAGGCTGCCAGTTGATCATCCCTGATTGATGTGCCTCCAGGAATCTGAAATTCATATAGATCCATACGCTCAGAACCGTGAGGACCTGAACTTCCATGACCTATTGCCCACCAGAAAAGAAGGGTGTCATTATTGGTCATTACTCCTCGTAAATTAACAAATGCTGCCCTGAGGTTGTTGCTGGTACAGGACATGTCGGTGATCTGTGCTATTTCGTTAGTCCATTTATTACGGAAACGGTCGGTACTTGAAATAAAGTCGGTTCCGTTTCCATATGCTACCGTTATCTGATCATGGGTAAGTCCATGTGCAATAAGGGTTTCATAAGCTGAAAAAAGATCGATCCAGTATTCGGTATGATACATCGTATTATCAGATGTAGCTCTTCCTCCACTGCTTACAATTGCAAATATTCTGGGATAAGCAGAATATGATGTAAGCAGAATCAGCGCGCCTGCTAAAATTCCTTTTAAATTCATGCTGTTCTCCTTTATTCCTTATCCCTGATAGTGAATTTGTATACTTTTCCTTCGGATTTGCAGAGAGTATAATATACACCATTCTCTGCACTGATACCCTGCGCGTTGTTACAGGGCAACTTGGCTCTTGAAATGGTTTTACCAGAACCGTCTGACGGTACAGCTTTCATAAAAGATTCTCCAGCCTGGCTGTTATACACATAGTAGACAGTTCCATTTTTTACTTCGACTCCTGAAGGTATTCCTTCAATATAGGAGATAAATGTTTCGCCAGACGATTCGGAATTCACCGATACGATGCGACTGCTCCAGCCCTGGTTGATGATCAGGTATACATCGTTTCCAGCTGCAGCGATCATATCCATTTGAACTGTACCGGCTGTTTTTTCTGTGTTTCCCTTTTTGAAAAGCTTGTCTTTTACATTCATAACCCTATTTTCCTGTCCATTCAATTTATTAGAATTAAACAGGTCTCCGTTTTCTGCAAGCATAACATAAGTACCATTGTTTCTGGTAATTGCTTTGAAGGGTTTAGACCAGCGATAGTTCATTGGAATACTTTTCCTTCCCTTCTCCTTTTGAATGATATTGAGATCTGTGGTACCAGGAGAATAGGAAACCAGCTCGTCATTGTCACCTTTCAACAGTGACTGACTACCCTCTGGTGCATCATATTGATCGATAACATCAGTTTCTAACAGTTCATCATCCTGAGCAAATCCTGTCCCCGCTAAACTCAGCAGGCACAGCGTCGCAAGACAATGAGCAATAGCTTTTATTTGCATAGTTTTTCCTTTCAAATATTTCCGGAATCCGTTTTAGTTAATTGAATTAATTGGTTGTTTCAAGTTCAACTACGCGTTTTTCCAGAGTTATTGCATGAAGCGTAAGTTCTTCAACTTTTTTGAGAAGTGTAAGATTCATTTCGACAAGATCAACATGTCCTTTTTCTTCCATTTCTTTTGCACTTGGTACACCTGGGAGGTGCTTGTTTTCAGAGACGAATTTTTCAACCTGGGAAAGTGGCATGAGGTTATAATCCGAAGCAAAAACGTAGTCAGGCGCAGTAATCGACCAACCGTTGGTTCCCACTTCAAATTTTGGTGATTTTACAGATGCCGGAGTGATAACTGTTGTTGCTGTAGCGTTGGGACCTGTTTTACAAGAGATGGTAGATCCGCTGATTACCGTGTTTGGTCCATTACCATTGAATGTAGCATTGCCTGGAGTAATTGTTGATGACGCGCCACCACCCATACCAGTAACATTAACCCTGATTTGATTATCGGTGATTTTTGTATATGTAGAAGCGGTTGCTGTTTTGCGTATATTTACAACTGGAGATGTTGCATTCTGTATTATTGCGGAATCAGCCATCAATCCACCTCCGGAGACCTGCAATTTTTGCGTCGGGCTTGTTGTTCCAACACCAACATTACCATTGTCATTAATTTTCAGTCGAACGGTGCCTTCATCGGTTGCGAGTTCGAGACCACCGGCATCATCAGCCATGATTCTCTGATCAACACGAATGGTTCCTTCTACATGAAGTTTCGATGTCGAGTTTGGTGATGTAGTACCGATTCCTACTTTGTCACCTGTTGTTGTCAGGTAAACTTTGGTGCCGCCATCAGTCCAACCCTGAGCGAAAACTGTTGCAGCAAATGCAGCACTTACTACCAGCGAAGAAGCAAAACGTACATTCATTGAAAAACTCCTTTGGAAATAATGTTACAAGGCGAAATAATCGCATATGACAAATTAAAATTGGTTAAAAAAGTATAAACTTTTAAAAGATCATATACATACTTTATCAAGAATAATATAATTCTTTTTATGTCAAAGAACTCTGAAAAGGAACGAGAACGCTAAAATTGGTAATGAAAGATATTAAAAATGTCATGAAAAAGACTGATATGGAAATGTGAGGAATACTACTGTATGATCAATTATGCTTAATTTTTTAACCATGACAAAGGTATACCAGACGATTACTATAATTTCATTACAACCTTATTTTCATTTCATTATATATAGATATTTGTTTCAACTCCTGAATTAATAAACAGTATGTAAATTATTTTGATGTCTATTGACATATTGGTTTTATAATGGATATATTATAATTTTACTAATTTAATCAGTTTGGAGGGTTTTATGAAATACTTTTCATTTAAGGTAAGAATCTTTAGTGTTTTCATTTTAATTTTTGTAGTTTCATCATTTGCCGTGACAGATCCAAGCCAGATCTATTTTTCTTTCAACATTCGATATGCCGGGGAGATCGAATCAATAACAAGATTGGTTTCAATCGATAAAGTGGAAAACGGGACTGTGTTTGCATATGCAAACAAGAAGCAGTTTGAAGAGTTTTTAGGGAGAGGGTATAACTATCAGATACTGAAAAGTCCCGGTGAGCAGTATACCGTAAAGGAGACAGAGAAGGCGTGGAGTATTGCCAATACTTATCCGACGTACACTGGGTTTGTTTCCACAATGAATGGTTTTCAAAGTTCCTTTCCTACACTATGTAAAATTGAGGAGATCGGAAAAAGCGTAAACAACAGGCAACTACTTGCTGCAAAGATAACTTCAAATGTGTCCAGTCTGACTATCAAACCCGGCGTCCTGCTGACAGGTACAATTCATGGAGATGAGACTGTGGGTCTGTTTGTGCTGACAAAATTAATCGATTACCTTCTCGTGAATTATTCATCGTCATCAAGGATCAAAAAACTTCTTGATAGTCTTGATATTTACATTTTTCCACTTGCTAACCCTGATGGGGCTTATCGGTCGGGTGATGTGATCAGTAATCCATGGCGGTCGAATGCAAATGGTGTTGATCTTAACAGAAATATGCCTGAGCCAGTGACGGGTACAACCGGTGATGGTAATGAGATTCAAAAAGAGAATCTTGCATATCTGCAATTTCTTGAATCCCACAGGATTGTCCTCTCTGCAGATATTCATGGCGGAATGGAAGCTTTTGTCGGGCCATGGTTTGGTATTGAAGCAATGCAGGCAGACTGGGACTGGTATGAAACTATTGGTCGTACATATGCATCTACAGTTCAAAATGTAAGTCCTGCAGGTTATTTTACTGGAGGGAATAACGGGATTATCTGGGCTGCATCATATTACATAGCTTATGGTACCAAAGCAGATTATATCAATTACTGGCATCGGGCACGGGAAGCTGCCATAGAGCTGTCTGATGTAAAATTTTTACCGGAAAGTGAGCTATTAAATCACTGGAACTACAACCGTGAAGCATTACTGGGGTATATCGAATCAGCATTGAATGGTTTCAGAGGAAAAGTTACTGATGCTCAGACAGGGTTGCCAATACCGGTTTCAATAGAGCTTTCCGGGCATGATCAGGTCCGTTCCGGAATATATTCAAGCAGCAATGGAATATTTGCCAGGTTTGCTCCACAGGGGACATACACTATAACTATACGTTCTACAGGTTATACAAGTCAAACGTTTACGAATAGAACACTTGGAGCTTCTCAGCCGGTATTTCTGAATGCTCAGTTGCAGAAAAACAGCACTAATAGCAGGATTTCAATCCAATTAAATAATTCTTCAAAGATGGTGGTAAACGCAACAAACGGTAACAATTATATACACGGAGTTGAAGAAACGAGTACTCACTATGGTTTGGCATTCAAAACCAGTCAACCTAAAGTATCTATTGACGCATATGGTAATCTGAACCGAAGCTCACTTATTGGAAATTCAGGATCATTCCTGAATGCTGCATCAAATTTAACAGGAGGTATTGTCCTGAAAGATCCTTCCGGTACAGTACAGATGCACATTAATCAAAGTGGCACAATAAGAATTCGTGGAACAATCCAGCAGGGGTTTTATGACGAATCTATGTTGTAAAAAATCCCCTCGGCCATACTTTGAATACCTGATGTTACAAGGATTGGAATGTTAAATTGTTGAGAGCATGATTTTACAAGCGTTTCGGTCAGGAAAACTTTGCAGGTATGTGCATCAGAAGTCATTCCGGATTTCCCGATATTCCAATCGGGGAATCGCTTTGTTCTATAACTCGTTGCCTAATAAGGTCAATAAACAAGCGTAATACGGAGAATACTCTAATACATTAATAAAAGGATCAAAATCACTCTCAAACCATTGTAAGGTTAACCATTATAAAAAACAGACAGGATCTACACAATGCAGTATTTCTTATCTCTAAATAATTCCAAAAAGTGTATTGAAAAACTCCATCCCAACTTTTCTATCAAAGAGTGTTTTCCCTTACGGGGGGATTGTAAACACCTTTTTATCACTGCTGCCGGCATTTAAAATTTCAAGGTTACTAATATCTGAAAAATTTCAATGCAAGTACTACACTGAACTTATAGTAAAAGATAAAAAATCATTACTATCTATTTGACATTATGAGTTGATTGATGTAGATTACTATCCATAGGCTTATCATATAGAATTGGGAAGGGTATATTCTAATTATATCAATATAGATGTATAAAATGTAATTGAAATGCTGCTCTTTTTGAATCTCAGTTCGTCCATAGGATTTTCCATTTTTAAACAGTTTTTTATTGAAATAGTGATTCTCAGTCTGATGATAATGTTTCATTGGTGAAATCGTTATTTTCGTGTTATTCAAAACAGCTGAATATTGTTGTTCTCAAAAATAGTGGCCTGTATTCAGGTCTGGATGTCATTTCTTGGAGACCATTTATTCTCAGAGGAAGGGGATTGTATGTTCAGAAAAAATGTTCTGAAATCCAAGGTTGTTTTTCTTGCTGTTCTTTCTTTGTTTACGGGTATTTCGCAGGCGAAGTACAAAAAAGCTGAGGCAATGATGGATGTTCCGGGTAAAAAGCCGGTAATGGTAGAGGTTGGTACTACAGGCACAGGACAACTTACTTTCAATTATAAAATACCTGATGCAGATCTTGTTACATTAAAAGAAAAGTATGGAGGTGAAAATGTCAAGCGATTATACCTTGGAAATGCACCTCTGACAGGTGATGAAGGAAAACCTGTTTTACCAGTAGTGCCTGCCCAGTTTATTGTGCCAGCTGGAAAAACAATCGCTTCAATCGAAATTCAACGTAATCAAAAAACAACACTATGGGGGAATAATTTCGTCGAATTTGGTAAAGCAAAGATACCCTTAATTAAAGGTGCAAAGTTTAAAAAAACGGTACCAAATTCAGAAATATATCAGAACGATGATCCCTACCCAGCAGAAAATGGATCATTAGTGACGATTCAAAAAAAGAAAGGGGTCACAATTGCTATTGTTAATTTGAATCCGGTTCAGTATTATCCAAAATCGGGTAAAATTACAATATATTCGAATTTAGAATTACTTATAACTTTGAAAGATGATAATAAGAGATTAAAAGGTTCAGTTCCCGTAAAAAAGGATCAACTTAATCCGTCGGGGCTTGGAGTGGAGAATCCAGATGCTCTGGAAACCTACGAAAATGGTGCAAGCACACTCACAAATGATAAAAATGGGGGTTTTTGCAGCACGGCTGAAACAAACGCTTACGTTTTGATAACTTCACAATCGATACGGGATGCCAAAACAACACCTTCGGTTAATGATCTGATTGTGCAAAGACAGTCACAGGGGCTGAGTGCAACAGTTATTTCTATTGAAGATATTCTGAGCAATTACACGGGTGTTGATGATGCTGAAAAGGTAAGGAATTTCATAATCGATGCTTATACAAACTGGAACACACAATATGTGGTGCTCGGCGGTGATGTTTCGATTGTACCATATAGAAATTTGTATTGTGAAGGGGAGTACATTCCAAGTGATCTGTATTTCCAGTGTCTTGATGGTCCCTTTAATAGTGATGGAGACACGTACTGGGGTGAGCCAACTGATGGAGATGGGGGAACAGATGTCGATTTGATGTCTGAAGTATCTATAGGAAGAATTTCTGCTGAAACTCCCGAAGAGATGGCAAACTTTATTTACAAAGTTCTTACATATGAAAACCTGCCAGCTGGTACACCTTATTTGACAAGAGCATGTATTGCCGGAGAATATCTGGGAGAACAGTTCGGACCTGGTGAATTCAGTTATGCAACTCCGTATATGGAAGAGATCAGGCTTGGATCATCAGCATCCGGGTATACAACAAAAGGTTTTATTGATTTTACTGCATTTGCTGAGGATACGCTGTATGACAAACCAAAGTTTGATTGGGGAGCAGACAGTATACTGAAAATTATTAATTCCGGTGAATATTCAATAGTAAATCATCTGGGACATGCGAATGAACAATATGTGATGAAATTCTACAACAATGAAGCTGATAAGCTTACAAATATAAATCCGCTGTTTACCTATTCACAGGGGTGTTATCCTGGGCATTTTCCTGTAGATTGTATGGCAGAGCATCTGACAACATCTACTCGTTCAGGTATGTTTGCTGTTGTTTTTAATACCGTCTATGGATATGGTTCATATAATGAATCAAGAGAAAACCTTGACGGACCCAGCCAACGTTTTGATCGACAATTCTGGGATGCCTTTTTTAATGAATTTATCTCCCGGATTGGTGACCTGAATGCCGATAGTCATGAAGATAATTTATGGTGTTTAAATGAAGAGTTGATACGGTACTGTATGTATGAGACAACATTATTTGGTGATCCATATACAATGCTGCGAGGTCTTATTCAGGCGCCATCACTTGTTTATTCAGGACAGTCGATAGCAGATGATGATGGCAATGGCGATCATATCTGCAATCCAGGTGAATCAGTTGATCTTTCGGTTACTGTACAAAATGTTGGATCTGAAGCTTCCCGGGAAGCCAGCTGTATTCTCAGTGGTAATGATCAATATGTGACAGTACAATCTGCCAGTTCAAATTTACCGGCAATCAATTGTTGTGGAGCTGCAGTTCCGGTGTCCGATGCCTTCGAGATAAGTGTCAGTGCAGATTGTCCAACACCATATACTGTGCATTTAACATTATCAGTTAATTCCGGAGACAGTATCTGGAATCTTGACGTTCCAGTCAATGTGTTCAGGTCCAGTACGATCAGTGGCGTTGTCCTTGCGAATACCGGTGATACACCGATTCCTGGTGCATCAGTTTTCTACTGCGGACCGATGTCCGGAAGTGTAACGACTGATGCAGATGGTTTGTATTGCTGCAAACTCATTGAAGGAACCTATTCTGTCTGGGCTAATGCATCAGGTTTTCTTGTCTCTGATACGATGGAATTTTCTGTTCCTCCTGCAGTACAGTATGATTTTAGAATGTATAGACCGTTGTTGTCTGTTAACCCATCGGCTGTTGTCGAAGATATAATGATAGATGACTCATTGAGTGTTGAAGTTACTCTTACAAATAATGGTGATGCCAACCTGGATGTTTCAGTACGTGATCGGCAGATCCGCAAACCGGAGGCAAGGAAGAATCCACTTCTGATTAAGAGTAAAACTGAAAGATCTGTTACTAAGTATTTTCATGGAAAAAAGAATGATAGTAAGGGTTTGATTCCCAATGTGTATAATCCAGGAAAATTAGAAGGTGGAGATTTAAAAGCCCTTTATTTAACAACTATTCTTTGGGAAGGTGAAACTGATTATTTTTCAGAAGGGGTGAAATCTATTCCGTCAATAGCATCATTGGATATACTAAGCGGAGAGAAAAATACGCCAAACCTTGACTACCTTATGCAGTACGATTGTGTTATTCTTTCATCAAATTCTTCCTGGGCAGACCCGGATCTTCTGGGAGATGTTCTTGCAGATTATGTCGATAATGATAAAATGGTAATACTGCTGGTCGCCACAATTGCAGAGGGTGGCGACTATCAATTAAGAGGCAGGATCGCTACTCCTGAATACATGCCAATTGCAAATGCTAATGTCTATAAGGATTCATGTACATCTAAAGATTTCATTCAACATGAAATTTCCAATGATGTTAAAAGTTTAAGTAGTTTTGTTATAGCAAATTCTGCTTCAGTACAGGGTAATGGAGTTGCGCTCGGGTATTATAGTTGTAATAATATTATTGCTGCGGCATACAATTCTAACCACCCAATTTTAGTAATTAATGTTTTTCCTGTTGATGGTTGCTGGGGTGGAGATCTTATCCAGATGGTCAGCAATAGCATTGAATGGGGAGCCGGGAATAAATGGTTACAGGTTGAACCGGAAAATGCATCTTTTTCGATTCTTCCAGGCGCATCTGAATCACTTACAGCAAAACTGAATTCATTGACATTAATAGGCGGTCTTTACATTGGTGAGATATCTCTTTTTCATAATGATCCATCAGTAGCTAATCCAAAGGTCATACCTGTTTCAATGACAGTTGATGGTTTCCGCAGTCTAACGATTGAACCTCAATCAGTGGTTTTTGATCAGATCTGGTATGGCAATACCGATACAGTTGCAGTTACGTTGGTTAACAATGGCAGTGAAGCAACGACGGTTTCTTCAATCACTTCAGATGTTGGTGTTTTCTCTTGTGTTCAATCATCCTCCATCCGTGTAAAAGCGAGGAAATCATCAAAGGTTCAGTTTGTCTTCAATCCTTCAGGTATTGGAAATTTCTCCGGCAATATCACTGTTGTCAGTGATGCTGAGGATAATAGCAGTATCACTGTTCCTGTATATGGTACTGCAACCGAGGGGCCGAATGCAATTGTTTCACCAGAAGCTCTGACATTTACATTCCAGCCAAAAGACGTCCCTGCTGATCGAACCGTTGTATTGTCAAATAACGGCGCGGCAGATCTTGGATATTCAATCAGAATACGCCAGACTGGCAGACCTGTGTTTCGGAATGATCATACTACAACTCCATATGTCAAAAAGGGTCTGATTTATAATAAAAGAAATTATATGAATCCCTTTGTTGAAAAGACAGTCCTGGTTGGCTTGAAAAAAGGTAAATCAAATATCGCGATCACCAATCTGCTTAACCAGATTGGAGCAGAGTCTGTTGTAGAACTAGCAAAAGGGATCAATCCAATTACAAAGAAAAAGGCTTTTGATACAAGAGTGATTTTAAAAGTTAATTTGTTTGCAAATGGTAAGAACGCTGTCCTGAAAGCTATACAAAAATTGAGCAGAGATCCTAATGTTGAATATGCGGAACCTGATTATATTGTTAAGGCAATTAATACGCCAAATGATATGTATTTCAGCCAGCTCTATGGTATGAACAATCAAGGCCAGACTGGTGGTAAAGCAGATGCGGATATTGATGCGGTCGAAGCGTGGGATTCCTTTACAGGGAGTCCTGATGAAATTCTTGTCGGTGTAATTGATACTGGAATTGATTACTTGCACCCGGATTTAACGGACAATATCTGGAAAAATCCTGGTGAAGTACCCGATAACGGAATTGATGATGATGGTAATGGCTATATTGACGATTATTATGGCTGGGATTTTGCTTACGATGACAAAGATCCAAGTGACGGGTATGGCCATGGTACACATTGCAGTGGTACAATTGCAGGAAAAGGAAATAATGGTATTGGTGTTACAGGGGTTATGTGGGATGCTAAAGTTATGGCAATCAAATTTCTTGACGATTCCGGATCCGGTGCGATTTCCGATGCAATTGATGCGGTTAATTATGCAACTATCATGAATGTTAATGTGACAAACAACAGCTGGGGTGGTGGCGGGTATTCTCAAGCGCTCGAGGAAGCAATTGCCGCATCAGGTATATTCATCGCTGCTGCTGGAAATGGTTATCAATCAGATAATGATATGTATCCCTATTATCCTGCGAGTTATACACTTGATAACGTAATCGCAGTTGCTGCTACAGATCATAATGATCATCTTGCTGATTTCTCAAACTACGGTTTGAATTCTGTTGATCTTGGTGCTCCTGGTCAGGAAATATTGAGTACTGTGCCCAACAATGGTTATGAACTCTACTCGGGCACTTCAATGGCGACACCGCACGTAACTGGAGCTGTAGCACTGCTCTGGAGTAACAATCCATCACTTGGCAGCATTGAAGTTAAAAATGCGGTTCTTCAAAGCGTTGATAAAATACCTCCTCTATTGGGAAAAACTGCTTCCGGAGGAAGGCTTAACATTCAGAAAATGCTTGAACTTGCTGGTAATGGCTGGCTTACAGTAGCGCCGAAAACACCGGACTCGATTGTTCCATCAGGAAACCGGGAATTTACCATTACTGCTGATCCGGAAAAACTTGAAGCGGGGCAGTGGACTGCTGATATAATTTTCAAAACGGATGATCCTTTCCATAAAGATGTTATGGTCAGTGTCACTACGGATGTGGCTGGATGCAGATCAATATCAGCATCGAATGATACTGTCAATTTTGGAAGAATCTGGGAAAATCGGGATACAACGGTTAATGTGATTCTTATAAATGATTGTAACGATCAGGTAACTATTTCTGAGTGTGTTTTTAATAATCAGGCGTATTCTGCAAATCTTACTTTACCCTTATATATAAAGCCGTTTGGTAATGTAAAAATTCCAGTAAGGTTTTCACCTGCTGTTGCGGGTGCATATACAGCCAATATGACTGTTTCGAGTGATGCGGAGGATAATCCATCATTGAGTGTGATACTGAACGGGGTAGGTATTACACCACCGAAAATTTCTCTGAATCCGGAATATCTGAAGAAAAAACTTGACTTTGGAATCGTTGATACTTCAAGAGTACTTATGAGTAACAGTGGTGAAGCGGATTATCATTTCAAAGCTAAAGTGAAAGTGCCTGAAGTAACCTCGTTAAGTGATATCAGGGATGCAACTCTCTTTGGTGCTGATTGGAATACGATCTATAAGATTGATCCCGAATCAGGTGAACCAGTTGATTCTGTAGATTTGGGGGATTCTGCGAAGGGTATAAATGAATTAGCGTTTGATGGAGAATATATCTACTTCACACGTTACAATTCGATCACTGTAGGAGATCCCGAAACAAAAACAGTCGTTAAAGAAATTACCTTTAATGGCGATTATTACTTCGGTCCCATTGGCGTCAGTGAAGATAATATTTTTGTCTTCAATTCTAATAATGGAGAGGTTCTGACGATTGATAAAAAAAGTAATGAAATCGTGAATAAATGGAATACTGATTATGTTTTTGATATAGCTTATTCCGGATCCAGAAATTCTCTATTTGCTATAAACCCGGTTGCCATGACGATCGAAGAACGGAATGTATTTACAGGCGAAGTAATAGGCAGTTTTCCATTTGATAAGGATTTGTCTTCCCTTGCGTATTCCAGCTCAGCAGATATTCTCTTTGCTGCCGACTGGAATGGAAAATTGTTTGCTTATAATCCAGAAAATGGAGCTGTGATCAAGCAGTATCAGAATACTACTTCATTCTGGTATCTGGCGGCGGACGAAGTTTCTGCTGGTGGTAACTGGTTGCGTCCTGTAACGAAGGATGGTGTTGTAGCTGGCGAAGACAGTTTTTCGCTTGGAGCATCGTTTGACACAAGAAAATTAGTAGCTGGTACGTATAGCGCAAATATTGTGCTGTCACACACCTTTGGATTGCTTCCTGATAAGATAATTCCATGTACATTGTCGGTCTGTGGTGAAAAACGTCTGCATATTAATCCTGTATCACTTTCATTTGACGAAGTCTGGAATGGACGGAGTGATTCCGCCCTTGTTTATCTTGTAAATGATGGTAATGATAACACAACAGTCTCTTCTGTTATTACCAGCAATACAGTATTCTCAACATCATTCACAAAGGCATTTACGATTGAGGCTTTTGACAGCATAGCTCTTAAAGTGAAATGTATTCCAAAAAAAGTTGGTACCGTGACAGGAATCATCAAAGTAACAAGCAATGCCAGGGATAATCCCCTCATATCCGTGAATGTATCAGTTACAACAGTTAAACCACCAAAGATTAAGGTCAATCCATCTTCTATTTCTGTAAAACTGTTGCCTGGTCAACAGGCGGATTATGCGGTGGGTTTAAAAAATACCGGTGGTGCGGATTATGGATTTAAAGCATCTGTCTTTATTGATGAAACAGGAAATAACACTCCGGGTGCTATTTATTCATTAAGAAAAGATGGTCTCTTTAAGATTGATCCGTCATCCGGAATTACTATTGATACAATTCTTACCTATGCAGAAGCATCAAGCATCGCATTCGATGGAAAGTACATATACCTTGGAGGTTGGAATAATCTTATACAGATTGTTGATCCAGTCAGGAAACAGGTTGTTGATTCGCTGAAAGTACCTCTTTACATGGAAGGCCTGGCAGTTACAGATGATAAACTGATTGTAGCAGATTACAGAACAGTTTATTTTCTGGACAAAAAATCTGGAACGATACTCTATTCCTGGACAATGAACGCCTACAAGTCTGATTTTACTTACTGTAGCGATAGAAATACACTTTTCATGTACAATAACGATAATCAGAAAATTGAAGAGTTTGCCACCGAAGATGGAAAACTGATAAACTCATTTAAAGTGAACAATTACTACAGTGCACTTGCATATTCAGCAACCAGTCGGATGCTGATGGGTTCAAGTAATAAAATTATCGATTACCTGGATCCGGAAAATGGGAATAAGCTTGGTTCTATCAATGTCGATTACACTTACAGAATAGCTTCTGATGAAGTCAATGCAAGCAGATGGCTCAAGTCTTCTGTGAACAGTGGTATAGTACCGAAAGATGGCGGTATTGCATCGATCGGTGTTACTTTTAAATGTTCCGGTTTATATTCTGGTGTATACAACGGGATGTTGATCATCGAGCATGAAAAAGGATGGGCACCCGGACCTTTTGTTGTTAATTGCAAATTGAAGGTAAAAGCTCAGAAACTCATTGAAGTACTCCCGGAAGACTTAAACTTCGGGGCTGTCGCTGTAGGAACTTCATCAGTTCTGCCAGTTGAACTCATTAACCATGGTAATGACACTACCACCATTAAGAAAGCTCAAAGCTCTTCAAAGGAGTTCATACTCAATGTTTCTGCGCCATTTAAAATACCTCCATTCTCCAGTGTTGTTGTCGATGCAACGTACACTCCATCAAATCCCGGTTGGGGTGCAGCTCTGTTTACCTTAAAAACAAATGCCTCCAATGTGTCGACAGTGATCATGGATGTACGTGGACAAGGGGTGGAAAGAAAAGGTGGAGATACATTAACTACTATATCAATTGCGACGTTTAAGAAATAGAACGCTAAAAGTGGTACCTCAATGGTATCATTTTTATTTCAGTCAAATAAATGGCACCAACGGCAGAATTTTCATGAAATTTGTGTCGTGTGCCATTTTTGAACAAACGATACAAAATTGTAAATGATGATACACATTTGTGTCGTTTTTTTTGGTTGAAGTCCCCAAACATCAGCTCACCACCAGTAATTGAACTATTTTTCTGAAGCGAAATGCTGTGTTTTTTTACGGATGAAGAAGCCATGAGCAAACCGTTAATTGGTGCAGTTATGGTATGGTATTTGCATATGGCTTTGGACGTAATACCAACCTGAGCGAATGGATCCGGAAGAATATGGCAAGAAAAGTAAAGAGCAATAACACATCGAGGATGGATCTACTCTGTGATATCAATGAGATGAACTGGGTCTTCAGCGATCATGCCAGTATTGACGGATATTTGCAGAAAGTCGTCACTATGACCGCGCGACATATGAATGCAGGGGTTTGTTCAATTTATCTGTATGACAACAACGAAGGTGCCCTGGTACTGAGGGCCACCCACGGGTTGAATAATACTTTGGTTAATAAGGTGCGGCTCATGCCGGGAGAAGGTATCTCGGGGCTCGCCCTCAAGGATCTGAGAATCATTTGTGAAAATCATGCTAGCAGTCACCCTAATTACAAATGGTTTAAGGGGTTACGGGAAGAGGAATATGATGCATTTCTGGCGGCGCCGATCATAAGGGGCATCGAGCGGATAGGGGTTCTTGTTGTCCAGCGTATGAAAGGGTGCGATTTTACGCTTGATGATATGGCAATGCTGCGTGTCGTGTCTAGTCAACTGGCCAACATTATTGAAAACGCAAAAGAGCTCGTGACGCTCAAGAGCATGGTCGAAAAAAGAAGCACCCCTATGGAACAGGGTGAACCGGTACCGTTAACGCATGTCAAAGGGAAAACCGCTTCGGCTGGATTCGCTTATGGTCATTCAAGTGTCGAGCAAAAGAGGGGTGCTTTGGAGAGATTGAGAGTACAGGCGGAAAAAACCGGGCACGGGCTCGAAGATTTCCTTCGGGCGGTAGATGTAACCCGCAAGCAGCTCAACGAACTGCAGCAGGCGGTTGAAGAACGGCTTTCGGATGTTGCCTCGCTTGTATTCACCGCGCATCTGATGTTGCTTGAAGACGAGTTGTTTTTCGGGAAGATTGCCGGCTTGATTCGCGGAGGGGAAAGTGCAGAAACTGCCATTTTCGAAACGGTTCGTCATTATGTAGCGGTTTTTTCAGGGTTGAAGAATCAACACCTGCGTGAAAAGATCGATGATATCTGTGATCTGTCATTACGGCTTTTGGCCAATATGACCGACAGCATGCATGTTGCGCCATCCAACCACGGGCGTATAATCATTGCCCATGAACTTCTTCCTTCAGCCATTCTTGTATACTCAAGTCAACAGGTTGCCGGTGTAGTTCTTATTTCAGGTGGCACATCGTCACATCTTGCGATACTGGCCAGGTCTCTGCAGTTACCACTTGTTATTGCCGATGAATTGCGTCTGCTCGACCTGCCTGAAAATACACCAATTTTGCTTGATGATGATTCCGGGACGGTGTATATTGATCCCTCGGAAAACGTCCGCTCCCCGTTTCTGATGCGCGAAAACGCACGAAGGGAAGAGGCTGCACAAAAGATGACACTGCAACCCGAAACTTTCACTCGTGACGGTGTAAAAGTGACCTTGCTTGCAAATGTGAATCTTTTGAGCGATATCAAGACGGCACTCGATCTTCAATGTGAAGGCGTGGGGCTGTACCGGACTGAATTTCCTTTTATCATAAGAAGCGATTTTCCGACCGAAGAGGAACAATTTGTAATTTACCGCAAACTGGTGACCAGTATGTACGGTAAGCCCATAACGTTCAGGACGATGGATATCGGGGGTGACAAGGTACTCTCCTATTACCAGGAATTTACAGAAAATAATCCGTTTCTGGGGCTGCGATCCATCCGTTTTTCACTTCGTAATAGTGACCTGTTTAGCCAGCAGGTTCGGGCTATCCTGCGTGCTGGATATGATGCGGACCTGCGGATCATGTTTCCGATGATTACTTCCGTTGAAGAGCTGGATGCGGCAAATATAATTGTTGACTCTTGCATGGAAAGTTTGCTGGCCGAAGGTATACCGTTCAACGATGCTCCCAAAAGGGGTATCATGCTTGAGATACCGGCGATCATCGAAATTCTGGATGGGCTTGCCGAAAAGGTGGATTTTTTCTCCATTGGTACCAATGATTTCGTGCAGTATATGCTTGCGGTCGACCGGACTAATGAAAAAGTCGCATCACTTTACCTGCCACATCATCCTGCGGTGCTCCGGGCGCTCGCCCGGATTCAGCGTGTTGCCATGAAACATGAAATACCTGTTTCCGTCTGTGGTGACATGGCGCATCAGGCAGAATATATTCCTTTCCTCCTGGGTATAGGTATCAGGGAACTGAGTATTGACGGCATGTATATTCCGCGTATTAAAGAGCGCATCTCTTCTGTTGTCTTGTCCGAGGCGCAGGCAGGCGCTGCTAAAATACTTGGTGAAACATCAATCGATACGATTGCACGGCTGTTAGGTCTCACGCAGAATGTTTCGGAGTAAATCTTAAATTGGAATGATAGAACGCTGCTTCGCGAAGTGATTTCTCTCGTTTGAGAAGGGGCTAATGCATTATCTTAATGTAATCTGGCTTTTTACTATATTTTTAGGAGCGACATGAGATATATCCAGCAGATTGAAACATTATCACTTGTTTCAAAGATTCTTGCGGCAAATACCGGTCAGAAGCAGATGCTTATGGATATTATGATATTACTTGAAAAGCAGTTATCCTATATGCGTGGAACAATTCTTTTATTATCAAAGGATGAGAGTATTCTTACCATTGAAGCTGTGAATTCTTCTTCTGCTATTAGGATAGATAAAGATGTGCTGTATATGCGTGGTGAGGGGATTGTCGGGCAGGTTGTAGCAACAGGTGAACCGGCTATTATTCCAGATATTTCTGAAGAACCACAGTTTAGGGACAGAATTCACCGACGCAGACAGGTTGCTGGTGGTGATTGGAGTTTTATATGTGTACCGATAAAAATCGAAAATGAGATTGTCGGTACATTTTCAATTGATATTCCATGTGAACTTCATCTTAATCTTACAGATGAGTTCAAGGTACTTACCATTGTTTCTGGTATGATTGCAAATGATGTTAAAATGCGAAGGGTTTCAAAACTTGAAAAAGATGTCCTGGAAGATGAAATTTTACGGTTGAGAGATGCTCTGGGAGACAGTTTCAAGCCTGAAAATATTATAGGAAATTCAAAGTCGATCAGGGATGTATATCTTAAGATTCATTTGGTAAGTAAAACAAATACGACAGTACTTATCAGAGGCGAATCCGGAACCGGAAAGGAATTGATTGCGTCAGCAATACATTATGGTTCACCTCGATCAGAACAAAAATTTATTAAACTAAACTGTGCAGCGCTCAATGAGAATCTGCTGGAGAGTGAACTTTTTGGGCATGAAAAAGGATCATTTACAGGTGCCTTATCCTCAAGAATCGGCAGAATTGAAGAGGCTGGGGGGGGTACACTATTTCTAGATGAGATAGGTGAAATATCACACTCCATTCAGGTAAAGCTATTAAGGTTTTTACAGGAGCGGGAATTTGAACGTGTTGGCTCAAATCGAACTATTAAATCAGATGTACGGATCATTGCTGCTACAAACCGTAATCTGGAAGATGCTATCAAAAGTCAGATGTTCAGGAGTGATTTATATTATCGGATTAATGTTTTTCCGGTTTACGTTCCACCACTTCGTGAACGTAAGGAAGACATTCTTCCTTTATCTAACCATTTTGTTATCAAGTTTTCTCAAAAACTATCTAAATCTGTTCGAAGAATTTCTACTGCCGCGATCAATATGCTTATGGAATATCACTGGCCTGGTAATATCAGAGAGCTCGAAAATTGTATTGAACATGCTGTTATCGTAAGTGATAAAGAGGTCATTCATGGTTACGATCTTCCTGCTACATTGCAGATACCTGGAAGTAAAGAGGCTTTTATTCCGGGGAATTTGAAATTACGAATTTCTTCATTGGAAAAGGATGCAATCACCGATGCGCTCAAGCATGCTCATGGAAATGTATCTGTCGCATCAAAAGAGCTTGGGTATACAAGCCGCATGATCCGGTACAAAATTAAAAAATTGAAAATAGATTATACTGGTTTTGTAGATCCTGTAATTAAATGGAGGTAAGCGTATAAAAAGTATAGAAAAAACGTAATACCTTGAATCGTCAACCACCACTGCAGCGTTTTATCTTTCATTTCCCATATCCGGTATCGGCTTCGACAACTTTAAATTATGTTATGTCAATACAAGCTTATTAAGATGGCCGGAAATTTACGATCATCGAGTTACTTCTTGCTGGATTTTGTCATCACTATTACCTCTATTCTTAGTATCACATCGGCAATTAAATATTACCCGTTCAACACTTAAGGGTGGCCTGTTATTAAGGACAGGATTCAAAATTATAAGCTTTATCGAGATTACAGTGAGTAATATTTATTTGCCCGAATATTAGTATCATTTAGTTTTTTTGGTTGTTGTTAGCTGTAAAATACTTTTTGCCAGCAAGAAGGGGTGTTTTATTATAACGTTGTAGAATTAATAACAGTTGAAAGGCAGAGTGATGCTTTGACCAAAATCGTGGAAAATGAGGACGTTTACCAATTTTAATAGCAAATACTCAATAAAAAAATCATAATAATCCTGAAGATTTACGCTGTAATGGTTGCAAAGGGTTAAGTCAAGATGCTATATTCTTCTCGCAGAGGAAAAAAACAAAGTACCTATCAGTAAACGAATTATCATTGAGAGCAGAAAAATCAATCGGCTGTTTTTCTGCAATTAAGCTGAATAATGTTAGACAATGAATGTAAAAATATCAACCATCGGTATACAAAATTGAACAGGGGAATAGGAGAGAATAATGAACAGAATGAAAAAAGAACCATTAGCTATTATCGGTATAGGTTGCCGCTTTCCTGGCGGTGCCTCCGATTCTGAAAAATTCTGGGATCTGTTGAAAAATAAAAGAGACGCAATGGTAGATATTCCTGAAAAACGCTGGGATTGGCGCCAGTTTTGTGATTCCAATAAAAACAAAAAAGGGAAAGCCTACAATTTTCAAGGTGGGTTCCTGCAGGAAGATATTGAACTTTTTGATCCTCTATTTTTTGGTATTTCTCCGCGTGAAGCCCGGATCATGGATCCCCAGCAGCGCTTGCTACTTGAAGTGGCCTGGGAAGCTTTTGAAAATGCCGGTATTACCAATGAGCAGTTGTCCGGATCCAATACAGGTGTGTTTATAGGTGGTTTCTGGCTGGATCATCAGATTAATCAGTTCTGCTCTTTGAACATTACTGTTGCTAGTTCTCATTCTCCAATGAGTGCTACACTGACACTGCTTTCTAACCGATTATCATATGTTTTCAATTTAAAAGGGCCTAGCTTAACTATTGATACTGCTTGTTCATCATCTCTGGTAGCTACTCATTATGCCTGTCAGAGTATCTGGAGTGGTGAGAGCGATATGGTGTTGGTTGGCGGAGCTAATGTTATGACCAGTTCATCCAATTCCATCGGGCTTAGCAAGGGTCAGTTTTTATCCGATCATTCACGGTGTATGACCTTTGACGAACGAGCTTCCGGGTATGCACGTGGTGAAGGCGCGGCTGTTATTCTTATCAAGCCACTGAAAAAAGCTCAGGAAGAAGGATTACCGGTGTATGCGCTGATTCGTGGTACCGGTGTAAATCAGGATGGTCAGACACCCGGGTTAACATTACCCAACCCCGAAGCTCAGAAAACGTTAATAAGAAATGTTTATCAGCAGGCAAAGGTAAAGCCCAGTGATGTTCATTATATCGAAGCGCATGGAACTGGAACCAAAGCCGGTGACAGGGCCGAAGCAGAAGCATTACATGCCGTATTAAATGACCAGGGTAAACGCAGGCAAAAAGCATGGGTAGGTTCGGTAAAAACGAATATGGGACATCTGGAAGCGGCCGCCGGGATGGCTGGAATCATTAAAGCAGCCTTGTGTTTGAAGCATAAAAAGATTCCTGGCAATCTCCATTTTAAAACTCCTAATCCGGAAATACCTTTTGACCAGTATTGTTTTAACGTTCCAACCGAGTTAATGGACTGGCCTGATCAGGAAGAACGCTTTGCTGGCGTCAACGCTTTCGGATACGGTGGAACCAATGCACATATACTGCTACAGGCAGCCCAGGATAACGAGGTTCCAGTTAGTAATTATGCTTTCGGGCGGGAAACTGATGTTTTATTACCGATATCAGCCCAAAGCCTACCGGCGTTAAAATCCATGGCCGGAAAATGGCAGGACTATTTATGTAATCAGCCTGGTGAGGGAATATTAGAAACTATTGTAAAGACAACCTGTAGGCATCGCAGTCATCAGAACGTGAGAAGTTTTATTCAAGCAAGGGATAAAAGCACGTTAATTAAACAATTGCAAGCAATTTCTAAAGGCCTTGGACCGGATCCCAAAAACATTGATCAGGATAAAAAATTGGTGATGGTCTTTACGGGTATGGGACCGCAATGGCCAGGTATGGGATGTAAATTATATGAAAGTATGCCAACGTTCAGGCATAAGGTGGATGAATGTGATGAATTATTTACCGCTATCAGCGGGTGGTCCATCAAAAATGCCATGTTGGAAAATGTAGCTGCATCGCGCATGCACGAGACGCAGGTTGCTCAACCGGCTAATTTTGTATTGCAGGTGGCCCTGACAGCCTGTCTTGAAGAATGGGGAATCAGGGCTGATGCTATTATCGGGCATAGCGTAGGTGAAGTCGCCGCTGTGCATGTTGCCGGTGTCCTTAGCCTGGAAGAATCCCTTTTAGTCTGTTATCATCGTAGCCGGTTGCAGCAGACTAAAGCCAGTCCTGATAGTGGTATGCTGGCTGTTAATATGCCAGAAAAAGATGTATTAGAGTTGTTCAAGAAGCTTAATCTGGATTTGGATCTGGCAGCCGTTAACAGTGCCGGGAGTGTGACAATATCCGGTAATAAGGCGGATCTGGATAAATTAAGTGCCTATTTAACGGAAAACCAACAGTTTAATCGGTTGTTAAATGTCGAAGTGGCTTTTCACAGCAGGCAAATGGAGCCGATTAAAGAAGAACTGCAGGCGGTTCTGGCGGGATTACATCCGCAACAGGAAGCTATACCCCTCTATTCCACTGTAACCGGGGGTCGGATAGGTGGACAAAGAATAGATGCCAGTTACTGGTGGGAAAATGTTCGTAAACCGGTTCATTTCCAGAGGGGCATTCGTGCATTAATGGGTGCGGGCTATTTTCATTTTCTGGAGGTTGGGCCTCATCCGGTGCTTGCGCAGTCCATTCAGGCTGAGTTAACATCAGAAAATAAAGAGGGGCAGTTAATTACCACTCTAAACCGGAAAAAACCGGAGCTGGAAAGTTTTTTTCAGTCAGTTGGTACGCTCTATCAATTAGGGTATTCTCTTAACTGGGAGCATCAGATCAACCCGGATGCTCCAATGCTGGCACTGCCGACCTATCCCTGGCAGCGTGAGCATTACTGGTTTGAATCCGAAGCTTTGAGCAATTACCGTTTTGGACAGAAAGGTCATCGCTTTCTCAATCGGAAGGTTTTTGGGCCTCAGCCAGCCTGGGAGATAGACCTTAATGAGCATCAGATACCCTATTTAAATGATCATTGTATAGGTAGCCATGTGGTTGTTCCGGGTGCCATGTATGTGGAAGCTGGGTTGGCAGTAGCTGAGCAGATTAACCGGCAATGGCCTATGGCTCTGGAAAACATCCACTTTCATCAGGTGTTAAGTCTGAATGAGGAAAGTGTGCAGCGACTACATATAAGTTACAGCAGGTTAACAAGAAGAGTAGAACTTTACAGCACCACCCTGGAGGAACAGGCGCCCTGGCTTCATCATGCTACACTTGACCTGAACACTGAAATGATTCAGGTACCTGAAAGCAAGGGTTTACTTGACAATATCATAGGTCGCTGCCGGGAACAGTTAAATGTCGAAAACTTTTATGAAAAACTATCGACCCGTCAACTGAACTACGGGCCCTTTTTTAAACCTATTAAAGCCATTAACCGGGGAGATCGGGAAGTATTGATCAGACTGGAACCATCAGTTCTTCCAGATGAGAAGGATGGTTATCTTTTTGGCC
The DNA here is from genome assembly GCA_016929595.1 of Chitinispirillaceae bacterium. Taxonomy (GTDB): domain Bacteria; phylum Fibrobacterota; class Chitinivibrionia; order Chitinivibrionales; family Chitinispirillaceae; genus JAFGIN01. The sequence goes on along the minus strand of JAFGIN010000113.1, from coordinate 96,152 downwards.
CCACTTTATTGGATGCATTATTTCAATCACTAATTGTGGTTGAAAAAGAACAGGGCAGGGATTCGGAAAACAAAACCTTTATTCCGGTAGCTATTGATCGATTAATTTTATATAGACGTCCATCTCTGCCGGCATACGGTTGGACCTCCTTACTTTGGAAAAATGACAAGGCTCTAAAAGGAAATGCTGTGCTTTACGATTCACAGGGTCGGGTTACTGCAGAAGTTCTTGGTATTACCTGTCAGCATTTGAAGCAGGAGCATCAGGAAGAAAAGGCATTGTCGCAGGAATGGTTCTATGAATGGACATGGCAGGAGAAAAAACGGCCTCAGCAGGAGGTAAAAGCCGATAATCAGGCGTGGTTGTTAATCCATTCGGATACAGCGCTGGGGCACGGACTGATCAGAAAAGGCAATGCAGAGAATGTAATGATAAAAGCACTCATTCAATCGGATTTAACCCGGGCAAGCTGGGATACTCTCCGGGAAAGTAATCCGCCGCAGGCTACAGATCACACAATTCTGCTGATTGGACAGGCAACAAGGGAACTTCAACCCGGTAGTTTGTATGATCGTATGGTCAGCGGCTGTCAGCAGGTTATTGACTGGCTTCACAATTATATACAAGCTAATAATGATATGCCTGCCAAACTCTCGGTGGTTACCATCGGCTTGCATAGTTCGAAAGAAGCCTCTGTCACTGCATTAGCAGGTTCTCCGCTTTGGGGGCTTATTCGGGTAATGCGAAGTGAATTCGAAAAGCTATCCTGTCAATTGATTGATCTTGATAGTGACATGGATGAAAAAGAACAACTGGAGCAGCTGTGGGATGAGTTAAGACAGCCGGTATTGAATGAGGAAGTCATCCTCAGAAAAAACATGCGCCTGGTTCATCGCCTGAAACCATTGCAACAATCAGTGGAAAGGGATGAAGAAATAAAAATGATTTCCAGGGATCAGCAATTGATATTGGTTGACCAGCCAGAATCCAAACAGCTGTACTTTAAGTCCGCTGAGCGTATCCTGCCCTCCGATGATGAAGTTGAAGTTAAATTAGCAAGCTTCACCCTGGATAAGCAGTCGGGGGATGAAAAGTCGTACAGGTTTGGTAGCGAATTCACCGGAACCATCACCGCTGTTGGCAGCAAGGTGACTGGACTGACAATAGGAGATGAAGTCTGCGTATTTTACCCCTGCAGTCCTGCAACATTTATAAATGTGCCATGTTGTTACGTATGTAAAGTAGTAAACAAAATAGAAAACAGGCAACCTTTTAGCATGTCAATGATGATGGCAGCTTACGGACTGCTGGAGTGCGCCAGACTGAAAGCTGGAGATAAGCTGTTTATTACCGGCGCGGCCACTGATACTGGTGTGGCAGCGGCTTATATTGGTCAATTATCAGGTGCAGAAATAACAGCTTTTATCAGTCATGATGATGAGAAACGATATTTTAGCGGAATAGATGGTATTACTTTTGCCGAAAGGCACCGTCCGCATGTTTGGGGCCATGCTGATGTGATTATTCATTGTCATCCCGATCAACTGGATGACAAGCTGATAGCGGCTTTACGGCCGTTTGGAAAAGTGGTGCATGTCATTCATGAAAAACAGTTGATAGGGATGACTGCTCCGCTTAATCTGGCCAGGAAAAATGGATCGTTGCATTTGTTGAATCTCAAATGGTTGCTGGAGGAGCACCCTGAGGATGGACGAAAAATTATCGAGAATATGGCTGCTGTAATTGAACAGAAAAATCTGATTTTGCCGATGCAGGTATTTCCCTTCTCTAAATTGAATGAAGCCATAGCTCAAATGAATGATTCTGATAACATACATAAAATTCTGATCACCATGGATAATATGTTGCCAGTAATAGCTAAAAAGCAGATGTCGATTGTAAATAGCCAGGGTAGTTACATCGTAACCGGTGGAACCAGCGGCTTTGGTTTGGAGGTAGCGAGATGGCTTGCCGAAAAGGGGGCTGGTCACGTGCTGCTGGCCAGCCGCAGCGGTGATAAACGGTTGGAAATTAAGCAGGCAGTAGAATGTATGCTTAGTCAAGGATTATCAGTATCGGTAATGGCTGTGGACGTGAGTGATGAAAAAGCGGTAGAGCACATGATTCAGACATGCAACAATACGGGTAAGCCGCTAAAAGGTATTATCCATAGTGCCATGATACTGGAAGACTCTTATTTAAAGAATATCACCAATGAGCAATTGCAGCATGTTATGGATCCCAAAATTAAAGGGGCCCTTAATCTGGATGCTGCTACAACCCAATTCAATCTGGATTTTTTTGTGATGTTTTCATCCATTACTTCCCTGATTGGGAATCCGGGTCAGGCAGCCTATGCCGCTGCCAATGCATTCCTGGATGACCTGGCCAGGATTCGGCGACAGCAAGGCAAAACGGCAACAACAATTAACTGGGGGGTACTGGCCCAAACCGGAGTATTAACAAGAAACAGGGAAGTAGCAATGGTTCTCAAACATACCGGGCTCAAGGGCTTTAGCAACCAGCAAGCTTTACGTGCACTGGATTGTGCGCTGGCACTTGATTTAACCCAGGCAGGTGTTTTCGATGTGGATTGGGGCACCTGGTTTGAACAGAATTCTAAACAAGCAGTATTACCTTTATTTGCGCATTTTTCCAGGACTGTTAATCGGTTTAATGAGAAGGTGTCAGCTTATCTGGAAGAACTTGCTCCTATGGACAAAGCACTACGATTGAAAAGTATAGAAGGAAAAATAACCGGAGTCATCGGCCAGGTCGCCAATATGCCTGAAACAAGCATTCAACGTAATGAAAATATTATGAACTATGGTGTAGACTCGTTGATGGCACTTGATTTGTCAAGAAGATTAAAATCGGAACTCAGTCTGGAATTAAGTATGATGGAGCTTATGAATGGTCCATCAGTTAGTAAGCTGAGCAGTAAACTGATGGATCAACTGTCTCCATATTTTGATCAGATAGTTATGGAGCAAATCGATGAAATGGATGAAGCCGCATTGGATGCTTTATTGGCGGAAGAATTAAGCAAGTAACAAATGGGACGACCCGGGGAAAATAGGAACACAATGGATATCAAGTGCACCACAGAATTGACACTGGAAGAAAAAAAGATATTAGCTAAAAATCTTCTTGAAAAAAAACGGGCAGCTCAAACTGCCAAACAATCATTGACTTATCCTGAATTGAAAGTCAGCCACAACAAAAGTTATTATCCGTTATCTTCGGCACAATACCGGTTATACCTGCTGGAGGTTATTGAAAACTTTTCATCAACGGTTTACAATCTTCCTGCAGTTTACAAGGTAGAGGGTCGGGTGGATAAAAAAAGGGCAGACAGTGCTTACAATCAGCTTTTGGCCAAGCATGCTCTGCTTCGTACCGGAATCGGGATGAAAGATGGGCAACCAGTACAGGTGGTGCATGACCATGCCCCCCGGATCATGGAAGAAGGCAAGCTTGCCAGTGTGGATATGTTGCCCGTTGCGATTCGCTCCTTTATCCGGCCGTTTGATTTAACAGAACCTCCCTTACTCCGAATGAAACTGCTCCATGTAACAGATGAACTGCATTATATCTTTTTTGATATCCATCATTTGATAGCTGATGCCCAGTCGGTAAGATTGCTGCTGAATGACTTTATTCGGGCCTACCAGGGTTTGACCTTAGTCCCTTTGACCTACCAATTCAGTGATGTGGTGATGTGGAGCAAACAATTAGAGCAGAGTGAACGGGTCCGGGTTCAGATTGAATATTGGAAAAAGCAACTGAAAAATCCGCCGGTGCTGGAATTTCCATCCGATTACACTCGTCCTGAGCGACAGTCTTTTTCCGGACGAACACTGATGATTAGCCTGACGGATCAGGAGACTAACGTAATCGAGCAGATCAATCGTATGTTCGGATTGACACATTATATGAGCAGTCTGGCCTTAATGGGGCTTTTACTGCATAAGTATAGTGGTCAGGAAGATATCTGTATCGGGTCACCAGTTGCGGGCCGTCCTTTACCGGAAATGCAGACGATGCTTGGTATGTTTGTGAATAATCTGGTGTTCAGGATATCTCCTCAAAAAGATATGATGCTAAAAGATTACTTTGACCATGTAAAGATGCAATGTTTAGGTGCTCTGGATAATCAGGATCTGTCCTACAGTCGCCTTGTGGAAACTGTCAAAGCCAACCGTGATCTGGGCCGAAATCCGTTATTTGACGTGATGATGGTGTGGCAGAGTACGGATACGGTATCCGTAGAAATGAAAGATCTCAGATTATCAGCTTATGACATGGATTTGGAAACCACTCCGTTTGATATGGTACTGGAAGGATGCAAAATCGGGACACAGATCAGTTATAAGCTAAAATATGCCACATCACTATATAAACCCGAAAGTATGGAGCAATTTAAGAAGCACTTCTTGCATATTATCAGAGGACTGATACCGATGCTTGAGCAACCCCTCCGTGTTATCAGCTTAAGTGATGATGTGGAATTGGAACACCTGCTCAACACCTTTAATAAAACAGATTGCGATTATCCCCATAATGCAACCATCTGTGATTTCTTTGAGCAAGCAGTTGCCTGTTATGGAGAACTAACTGCAGTGTGTTGCGGCCAGGAAAGCCTGACGTATCATGCCTTAAACAAAAAGGTAATGCAACTGGCCAGTCAAATTAATGAATATCAGTTCCAGCCTGAAACCATTGTGGGATTGTTGCTTGACCGTTCAATTGATATGGTGGTGGCCATGCTGGCGGTTTTGAAAGCAGGATGTACATATATGCCGCTTGACCCGGATTATCCCGATCAGCGTCTGCAGTATATGCTGGATGACAGTCAGGCGGCTCTGCTTATCACCAGGCGGAGTTATCAGTTTAAAGTGAGTTTTTCAAAGGCCATCATCAACCTGGATGAGCCTATGCAACTGGAGAAGAAACCAGCTGCATTGACTGCGGCCATCGCTCCGGAGCATCTGGCTTATATCATCTATACCTCCGGAACCACCGGGAATCCCAAAGGGGTTATGATTGAACACCGCAATGTGGTACGCCTGCTGTTCAATGAAAAAAGTTTATTTGATTTTAATCAGCATGATGTCTGGACCATGTTTCATTCACCCTGTTTTGATTTTTCGGTTTGGGAAATGTACGGTGCATTACTTTTTGGTGGAAAGCTGGTGATTATACCCAAGGCCGATGCTATTGACCCCAATCGCTATGGCCAGATTTTACAACAAGAGCGGGTGACCATTCTCAATCAGACCCCATCTGCTTTTTATCAGTTGATACCGGTGCTACTCAGTGGCACGCAGGAATTAGCACTGCGAATGATCATTTTTGGTGGGGAGTCTCTAACACCTATTCAGTTGCAGGCCTGGCGCAAGCGTTATTCCAAAGTCAAACTGATCAATATGTACGGCATTACCGAAACCACTGTACATGTGACTTATAAAGAAATCACTGAGCGAGAAATCGACCAGAATGTAAATACCATTGGTCTTCCGATACCAACCACAAAAACCTACATAATGGATGAAATGCAGCAACTATTACCGATCGGTGTGGCTGGAGAAATATGTGTCGGAGGGGCTGGTGTGGGTCGGGGTTACTTAAATCGTCCAGAGTTGACAATAGGTAAATTTGTAGATAATCCTTACAGATCAGGGGAAACGCTTTATCGTTCAGGCGATCTGGCCAAACGCTTGCCTGGTGGAGAGATGATTTATATGGGCCGCATAGATAATCAGATCCAGTTGCGGGGTTTTCGGGTTGAGTTGGGGGAAATCGAATCCCGCTTATTGGAACACGAGCTTATCAGTGAAGCGGCTGTTACGGCTGTTAAGGATAAACATGGTGATTTGAAAATTGCCGCTTATTACATCTGCGAAACAGTATTAAATCATGATGAACTACGTCGTTTTATCAAAACCAAATTGCCTGATTATATGGTACCGGCAGCCATCATTCATCTGGATAAAATGCCATTGACCATTAATGGAAAAACAGACCGGAAGGCCTTACCAGTACCGACTTTCCAGTCGGAATATCATTACAAAGCAGCACAAACCACCATTGAGAAAAAACTGGTCACAATCTGGCAGGAGGTTTTGGATCACGAACAAATTGGTATTGATGACCATTTCTTTGAAATCGGCGGTCATTCCCTTCTGGCGACGCAGGTGTTTTCGAGAATCCGCGTGGAATGGGGACTGGAGCTGCCACTGGTGATGGTTTTTGAGCATCCCACCATTGCAGCGCTGGCCAGAGCTTTGGAGAAAGAAATACAGCAAGTCAAACAAGCAGCCGCACTAATCAGTCCGATGCCAAAGACCGAAGCTGTGCCACTTTCTTTTTCTCAGCAGCGTTTATGGTTTATCGAACAGCTGGCACCAAATAACCCCGTCTATAATATTCCGTATGTTATCAGATTAGACGGTTCTGTACAAGCCGACTGGTTGCAAACCGCGATTACGACGATTATCAGCAGGCATGAGGGCCTGCATACTGTTTTCGTTGAACAAAACGGTATGCCAATAGTAAAGAAACGACCAATGGCGGATACCATCCTGGAACAGCGCATTATAACAGATGCAGATCAATTATCGGCATTTATCATGGGAGAAGCCAGAAAGCCATTTGATCTGTCGCAGGACATGCTTGTGCGTAGTTACTTGATAAATGCCGGTAAAGATACCCATTACTTAATGTTTACCATGCATCACATTGTTTCCGATGCATGGTCTATTAGTATTTTTCTAAATGAACTCTCTTTGCTCTATGGCCAGCTGGCGGCCGGCCGTGTGCCTTCATTGGCGCCATTAAGCATCCAGTACCATGATTTTGCCTATTGGCAAAAGCAGGCAATTGAAAGTGAGCTGATGCAAAAGCAACTCTCCTACTGGAAACAGCAATTAGGTGGTTCCTTGACTCCGGTTGAATTGCCCTATGATTACAAACGGCCACAGCAAATGTGCTATGAGGGGGCGACTTATTTTTTTGAATTGGATCCGCTACTTTGTCAGGAATTGAAGGACCTGGCGAAGCAGGAAAGTGTTACCCTCTATATGCTAACTATTGCCCTGTTTAAAGTACTGCTTCATTTTTATTCCGGTCAGGAAGATATTCTGGTGGGGTCACCCATTGCAAACCGGAATAACAGACAGTCGGAGCAGCTCATCGGTTTTTTTGTAAATACACTGGTCGTCCGTACACAGATAAACAGACGGCAATCCTTCAAAGAATATCTTAGTGTTGTCAAGAAGACTGCTTTGCAAGCCTACCAGAACCAGGATGTACCTTTCGATATGCTGGTTGACGAGCTGCAGCCGGATCGACAATTAAACCAAAATCCCATATTCCAGGTGATGTTTTCGCTGCAGAATAAAACTATGCCCGACTTATCTCTGCCAGGGGCGACCGCCACGGTTATGGAAAGGGATATTGGCCTATCCCATTTTGATTTAACTTTTGAGTTAACTGAAGGTATTCACCCCCTGAAAGGTAAAGTGACGTTTCGGAAAGATCTGTTCAAGATCGGGACCATTGCCCGGCTGGTTGAGCACTATCAGGCCATTGCTCGCGCAGTAGTCAAAGATCGGACCGTTGGTATTGATAGCATATCCATGTTAAGCTATAAAGAAAAAGAACAGTTGTTAGTAGCCTGGAATGATACCGGTATGGATTATCCCAGGAATACAACAATAGATCAGTTGATAACGAAGCAAGTCAGGCGGACACCGCAGGCTATTGCTCTGCAATATCAATCACTAACTCTGACTTATGAAATACTCAATCAAAAAGCGAATTGTCTAGCGTATTATCTTCAGGCACAGGGAATACTGAAGAATGAGTTAGTCGGCCTGTGTCTTCATCGGGGTCCCCAGCTGTTAATTGCTATGCTGGGTATTTTTAAAAGCGGCGGTGCTTATGTCGCGCTTGATCCCTATTTCCCGAAAAATCGCCTGACTATGATCATTGAAGAGGCAGGACTGAAGTACATTATCACCACACAGGAATTAATCGATCTTGTAAGTCACACTGGATCAGTAAAACCTGTTTTACTTGATATTGAGGCTAACGAAATAGAGCGACAACCGCACACCGAGTTCCCGGCAGTGCATTCGTCAGCCGATCGTGCCTATGTACTTTTTACTTCCGGCTCTACCGGGAGACCCAAAGGTGTGGAGATTGAGCACCGGAATGTGATCAATCTGTTGGAATCATTAAAACAAGACCCTGGTTGCAGTGAAGAAGATGTGTTTATGGCGGTTACCACCATATCTTTTGATATGTCGGTAGTAGAGTTATTCCTGCCGCTTATCTGTGGTGCCACCGTGGTACTCATGAGCAAAGAGGATAGTATGGATCCGGAAGTTTTGGATGTGGCTATTGAAACCTATGGGGTTACGATTTTCCAGTCTACACCGGCTACCTGGGAGATCCTGCTTAGAAACAACTGGAAAGGAAACAAAAGGCTCAAAGCCTTTTGCGGTGGTGAAGCGATGTCAAGCTGGCTGGCTGGGGCTTTACTGGAGCGGGTTGGCAGATTGTGGAACATGTATGGACCTACGGAGATAACTGTTTATTCTTCTATTGAAGAAATTAAGGGCAACGAAAAAATTACCATTGGCAAGGGTGTTGGAAACACACTTCTTTACATATTGAATGAAAAGCTGCAGCCGGTTCCTATTGGTATACGGGGGGAATTGTATGTTGGTGGAGAAGGTGTTGCCCGGGGGTATCTGCATCAGGAAAAATTAACAGCGGAAAAATTTATTATAAATCCCTTTGGTAAAGGCAGACTGTACCGGACCGGTGATTGTTGTCGTTGGACGGAAGACGGGAAAATTGATTATTTAGGTCGTATGGACAATCAGGTTAAGATTCGGGGATTCAGAATTGAATTGGGGGAAATAGAAAGTGCTATAAAGAACTATCCAAAGATTGAACAGGCAGTGGTTATTGTACGTGAAGACCATCCCGGTAAAAATCGCCTGGTGGCTTATATTGTTACTGCTGGGGGACAGAAAGCGGATTACAAGTCAATAAGTGACGCTCTTAAAAAAACGCTTCCTGATTACATGGTGCCCACGGTTTATATGTCGCTGGATGCACTGCCTCTCACGGCCAATTACAAAATTGACCGTAAGGCGCTTCCTATACCTGAATATGGGGTCACCGCTGCCTATCAGCCACCGGTAAGTAAAACTGAAAAAAAACTGGCCGAAATCTGGCAGGATGTACTGGAACTAGACATAGTGGGTATTCAGGATAATTTTTTTGAAATTGGTGGACATTCCTTATTGGCAACCCAGATTGTTTCCAGGATAAAAAGTGATTTAGGAAAACCGGCCCAGATAAAACATCTATTCGAATATCCCACTATTGCCGTACTGGCATCCGCAATGGATTGCCTGGAAACGCAGAATGATAAAGCTGTTATTGTACCAGCAGATCGATCGGTACCGTTGGAATTATCTTTTGCCCAGCAGCGATTATGGATTATTGATCAGCTTGATCCTGGCAATCCGGCTTATAATATTCCGGTGGCAGTGGAACTCAAAGGTCCTCTGGATTTGGATGTACTTGAAAGGAGCATCAACAAGATCATAGCCAGGCATGAGGTTTTAAGGACCGTAATTGCCATGCAGGATGATAAACCTATTCAAGTGATACTTGATGAAAAGTGTATTCCGCTCGATAAAGTTATGGTAACTGAACAGGAACTGGGGCGGTTGCCTGAATTGATTGCCAGCGAGGCTGTCAAACCTTTCAACCTTTCGAAAGGGCCATTACTGCGGGCAACTATTTATGAACTGGCTGAGCAGCATTATGTGTTTGCCTACACTGTTCATCATATTGTTTCCGATGGTTGGTCGACCGGACTGTTTGTCAAGGAACTGCTGGCCAATTATCAGGCGATTGAAACCAATCAACCAGGGGCATTGCCTCCACTTGCTATTCAGTATGCCGATTTTGCGAAATGGCAGAAAGAGCTGCTGCAAGGTGATCGCATGAGCAAACAGCTGGACTATTGGAAAGCTCAATTCAGTGGATCGGTTCCTGTACTGGAGCTGCCAACTGATTATATCCGATTTCGTCAACAAACATTTTTTGGTGATGCTGAGCTGTTTCATATTTCAAGGGAAACTTTGGATAAAATCCAGCAATTGAGTCTACAGACATCAACTACACCGTATATGATCTTGCTGGCAGCCTTCAGCCTGTTATTAAACCGCTACAGCAGCCAGGATGACATTGTGGTGGGTACACCGATTGCCAACCGCAATCATCAGGATGTTGAGTCACTGATTGGGTTCTTTGTAAATACACTGGCTATCCGCACCAGGATTAGCGATGATCTGAGTATGGAAGCTCTGATTGAAAATATTCGACGGGCTTTGCTGAAAGCTTATGATCATCAGGATGTGCCCTTTGAGCAGGTGGTGGATGCGGTTCAACCAGAGCGTGATATGAGCCGGTCGCCACTTTTTCAAGCAATGTTTATTTTACAAAACGCAACCGTGCTTCCGGCTTTTGACAAGCGGGTGGGTGTAAAGCTGTTTGAGATTCCGGTAAAAGTAACCCAATTTGACATTACTATGTCCCTTATGGAGGATGAGCAGGGGCTGGCCGGGCGTTTGGAATACAATACCGGTTTGTTTAAATCCGGAACCATAAGAAATATGATCCGGCACTTTTACAAAATTCTTAATGAGCTGCTGGAGAACAGCCACAAGACTGTTGGTCAACTGGAGATGCTTAATAGTAACGAGTGTGATGTCATAACCAGTCTACTGGCCGGAGAAAAAACTGATATACAATCACTACAACCAGTTCACCGTATAATTGAAAACAATCTGATACACCATAAAGAAAATCTGGCAGTTCTGGATGCAGCTTACCAGCTTACCTATACCGAATTGAATCAACACGCTAACCAGCTGGCTCATTACTTAATATCCCAGGGCATAAAGCCCGGTGATTACGTAGGCTTGTGCTTGAAGCGGTCGTATCATCTGATTGTAGCCTGGCTGGCCGTATTAAAAACTGGTGCCGCTTATGTGCCGCTGGATCCTGGTTATCCGGGAGAGCGTTTGCGTATGATGCTGGAGGTAGCTGAAGTAAAAACGGTTATCAGCACAAAAAACAGTAATGCTATAAAATTTAAAGCAACTATACTGCTCGATCAGCTCACAGATGTGTTGCGTAATCAATCGAAGGCTAATCCTGAAACGGCAGTGGACATTACCATGCCGCTTTACATCATTTTCACATCTGGTTCCACCGGTCGGCCAAAAGGTATCAAAATGCCTCACCGGGCTCTTGCCAACCTGATCAGCTGGCAGAATAGTGACTTCTGTCTTAGTCAAACTCAGCGGGTGCTGCAATATGCTTCCATTAACTTTGATGTGTCATTCCAGGAGATTGCCTCGACATTAGCATCAGGAAAAACCCTGGTCATGATTACCGAAGAGCAGCATCAGGATTTTTCCGAATTGATTAAGGTCCTGGCTGATTTTAATGTAAACCGTCTGTTTCTGCCGGCCATTGCCTTGCACTTCCTGTCGGAGTATATTAATGAAAGCCACCTGGCCCTGAAAGAACTCAGGGAGGTAATAACTGCCGGCGATGTATTGCAGATCACACCAGCTGTTACTGCGTTCTTTGAAAAATTACCTCATTGCAGACTTTACAACCATTATGGGCCATCGGAGAGTCACGTGGTGACCAGTTACACCTTAAGCCATGATCAACTGAGCTGGCCTGTTTATCCGCCCATTGGGAAAGCCATCGCCAATACGCAATTATACATAGTTGACAGTCAGGGCAGGATGGTCGACCAGGGACTAGTTGGGGAACTGCTGATCGGTGGAACCTCTCTTGCGGATGGCTATATTGGCCAGGATCAGTTAACGCTTCAGCGGTTCAAACGATTATCCATTAACGGCAGAACTGAAGATGTGGTTTACTGCAGCGGTGATCTGGTGAGGATGAACTATGATCATGAACTGGAGTTTTTTGGACGCAAAGATGATCAGGTCAAGATCAGAGGGTATCGTATTGAATTAGGAGAAATTGAACATCAGCTCAATGATCATCCTGATGTTAAAACTTGTGTAGTGACTGTTGGTGAGGATAACAAACGCAATAAGTATCTTGTGGCATATGTCGTGACCAGAAGGCAAGAAGTAGAGACGCAGGTTTTGAAAGCCTGGTTAGCCAGACTGTTGCCGGAATATATGCTGCCTTCAGTATTTGTTCCCCTTCAGGAACTGCCCTTTACACCGAGCGGAAAGGTTGATAAAAAATCATTACCGAAAGCCGGGTTTGAGAAATGCGGCCGTGTTTACCGGGCACCGCAAAATGAAACCGACGCCAAACTGGTTGAATGCTGGAAACAGGTGCTGTCATTAGAACAAATCGGAATAGATGATGATTTCTTCGAAATCGGCGGACACTCTCTGATGGCAACACAGGTTATAGCCAGAATAAATAAAGTATTCAGTATAAACCTGCCCTTAAGATGTCTGTTTGAAAACAAAACTATCGCAGCTTTAGCCAAAAAGATCGAAACAGTTGAACAACGAACTTCTGTTGTTATTGAAAAAACTGATCGCAGCAGACCGCTGCCGCTTTCATTCAGTCAGGAACGCTTCTGGTTTATCAATCAGCTTGAACCGGATAACACGGCATACCATATTCCACTGGCCCTGGAACTCAAAGGTAATCTTGATATCAGGTTGCTGGAGCAGAACATTAATACTCTGATTGAACGTCATGAATCATTGCGCACCCGATTTCTCAAGCGCAACCACCAGCCGGTTCAGGTCATTGATGCACCGGAGAAGCGAAGCCTTGAGATAGTTGATGTAGCAGGCTTGAACGACCGCGCTCTGAAAGAGCTGGTAAGCAGGAGCGTCAATACCCCCTTTAACCTGCAACAGGGTCCGCTTTTTACATGCGCACTTTTTAAACGGGAGAATGATGATTATGTTTTTTTAATGAATATGCATCATATTATCAGTGATGGCTGGACACTGTCATTGTTATTAAAAGAATTGATCTCCCTGCAACAGGGCAGAGAATTGATGCCCTTAACTGTTCAGTATGCAGATTTCGCCGTATGGCAGCATTCTTGGCTGCAGGGTGAATTTCTGGAAAAACAACTTCACTATTGGAAGAAAAAACTGGATGGCGAACTGCCGGTAATGGAACTGCCACTCAGTAATGAACGGCCGTCGAGTCAGACGTATCATGGGTGCACATTTACATTCGAAATTCCCTCTCCGTTAAAGACCCGTCTGGAGCAATTAAGCCGAGAAACCGATACGACAGTGTTTATGATCTATATGGCCGCTTATTCTATTTTGTTAAATAGTTATACAAACCAGGAAGATCTGATAATCGGAACCCCGATTGCCAATCGAAGGTATGTAGAACTGGAATTCATTGCCGGATTGTTTGTCAATTCATTACCGATCCGGATCGATTTGAGCGGTAATCCCAATTTTATCACCTTACTGAAGCAGATAAAAAATACCATGCTGGGTGCTTATGATCATCAGGATTTACCCTTTGAAAAACTTGTGGATGAACTGGTGGGAAAGCGGGACTTGAGCCGTTCGCCTATCTTTCAGACGATGTTTATTCTACAAAATACCGACATGCCGGAAATGAAAAGTAATGAATTGATCATTAGTAAGTTCGATTATCCTGCTCAAACAACTCATCTTGATTTGATACTGGCGGTTTACGATCTGAACGGCAGAACGATTGGCGAAATGGAATTCAATACCGACTTGTTTAACCGCGATTTTATCGAGCAGTTAAGTCGATCTTATCTGGCTATACTGCAACAATTTACTTACAGCCCTGATAGCCGCATGGCAGAGATGGTGGTATTAACCTCTGAAGAGCATTTTTTGCTGGATCAATGGAATGCCACTGAAATGCCGCTTGATAACACATTGTGCATCCATCATCTCTTTGAGCAGCAGGTACTTCGCCGGGCCGGGCATATCGCTGTTGCCGATGAAGAAGAATTATGGACGTATGATAAATTAAATCAGAAAGCCAATCAATTGGCCCACTACCTAATGCGTAAGGGTGTCGGCTCAGGCGATTTGGTCGGATTGTACCTGCACCGCAATCCGAGACTGTGGATTGCATTATTGGGAGTATTGAAAACTGGTGCCGCTTACGTGCCTTTGGATCCTGCCTTTCCTAAAGCACGACTGAAAACGATCGTACAGGGGGCAGGGTTGAAGGTGGTGTTGACAACAGCAGATACTTACCCTGATCCTGTCTGTTCTGCAGAACCGATTATTCTGGATGAGAGGCTCTGTATTTTGGATAACCAGTCTGTGGCCAATCCCAATCTCAATGTCGATTCTGCTGCTTTATGCTATGTGCTCTTTACTTCAGGATCAACTGGTGTGCCTAAAGGTGTCAAGATCGCCCATCGTAATGTGGTTAATTTAATGCTGTCCATGAAAGAGCGACCTGGTATGAGCGAGCATGATAATTTACTCAATGTCACCACAGCATCGTTTGATTTATCAGTTCCAGATCTGTACCTGCCGCTAACTGTTGGCGGTACCGTTTTTGTGTTAGGTAAAGATGGCGCGATGGATGCAAAGAAAATCATGTATTGTCTTGATAAGTGGTCTATCACTTTTATGCAATCCACTCCATCTACCTGGACAATGCTGGAACACGCTGGCTGGAAGGGCAAGGAGGATTTAAAAATTCTGTGTGGCGGCGAGGTTTTTCCGGTATGGCTGGCTAAGACACTTGCAGGTAAATGCAAAGAAGTCTGGAACATGTACGGCCCAACCGAGACCACCGTCTGGTCTACGGCTCAGAAAATTGATGGTGATAGTTTATTGACAATAGGAAAGCCACTCGCTAATACAGAACTCCATATTCTCGATCATAATTTAAAACAATTACCGATCGGTGTTGCTGGTGAACTGGTTATCGGTGGATATGGTGTGGGAAAGGGATATTTAAACAATCAGAAATTGACGGATAAATCTTTTTTAAAAAGTCCAGTAAAAAGCCGGTATAACGGTCGGTTATACCGTACCGGAGACTGCTGTCGCTTTTTGCCGGACGGTCGCCTTGAGTATATCGGCCGCATGGATCACCAGGTAAAGATAAGGGGTTATCGAATTGAACTGGGTGAAATAGAAAGCGTATTACATAATTATTCCGGTATACAGCAGGAAGTAGTCATCGTGCGCGAAGACCAGGCTGGTAATAAGCAACTGGTGGCGTATGTGATCGGAGATCTGGCAGAGAAAAAAGATGAAATACTGAACCATCTCAGGACAAAACTGCCAGATTATATGATTCCAGCGACTGTAGTGGTGTTGGATGAAATGCCCTTAACGATTACTGGAAAAATTGACAGAAAGGCATTGCCGGCCCCGGTTTGGTCAGTTCAGACTGCCTATGAAGCACCTGTAACTGATACGGAAAAGAAAATGGTAGCGATCTGGCAGGAGGTTTTAAGTGCGGATAAAATAGGGATTGACGATAATTTCTTTGAATTGGGAGGCCATTCTCTGCTAGCTACCCAAGTTATCTCCCGTATTGAAACGGAATGGGGTAAAAGCATACCTGTCAGGTTGCTCTTTGAAAAACCGACAGTTAAAGCTCTGGCAGTTGTTCTGGGAGACGTAAATGTCAATGAAACCACATCAATCAGACCAGTTAAGCGTGAGATGCCTCTGCCTTTATCATTCGCACAGCAGCGTTTCTGGTTTATTGAACAACTGGATCCCGGAAACGTGGCGTATAATGTGCCCATGGCTGTGCGTCTGCAGGGAACCCTGGATGCTGGCCAACTGGAAGAACACCTTAACACACTGGTGAAGCGTCACGAATCATTGCGTACCCGGTTTATTCAGAACGATTCTGATCCGGTTCAGGTGATTGATACTCCCATGCACCACCAACTTACCATTATCGATGCCAGCGAGTGGTCAGAATCAGTATTGCTGGAAAAAGTAAGTGAAACTGTCTACCTGCCTTTTGATTTGAAGTTGGGGCCATTATTTAGAACATATTTGTTTAAAATCAATGAACAGGATCATATCTTTTTAATGAATATGCATCATGTCATTTCAGATGGCTGGTCGCAGTCGGTGCTATTAAAAGAGTTGATATTGCTGCATCAGGACCTGCCGTTACCTGAACTGCCCATTCAATATGCTGACTTTACTATCTGGCAGAGGAACTGGTTACAGGGTGAGCGTCTACTTCGTCAGATGGACTATTGGAAAAAACAACTCGATGGTGAATTACCTCTATTATCATTACCTCTGAGTGGTGAACGACCGGCTATACAGAGTTTTATCGGAACCACCCGGTCATTCATCGTGCCATCCGATGTCAAAAATGCCTTGTTGACATTGGCAGGAAACACTGAAACAACACTATATATGATTTTGTTGTCTGCCTATGCCGTACTGTTGCACAAGTATAGTAATCAGGAAGATATTATTATCGGTACGCCTATTGCTAATCGCAATCGGCAGGAATTGGAACCGCTGGTTGGTTTTTTTGTAAATACACTGGTAATAAGAACCGATCTTAGCGGCAATCCCACATTTCGGGTTTTGCTTAACAAGGTTAAAAATACCATGCTGGGTGCCTATGAGCATCAGGATTTGCCTTTTGAAAAACTGGTGGATGAACTGATCAGCAGACGTGATTTAAGCCGGAGCCCAGTGTTCCAAACCATGTTTATTTTGCAAAATATGCCTATGCCGGAGCTGATGGCCAACGGGTTAACCGTAAGCAGATTCGATTACCCGACCAGAATAGCTCATTTTGATATTACTCTGATCATGGGTGAAGTAAGCGGGAAATTGATCGGAGAATTTGAGTATAATACGGCTTTGTTCAGCCATTCATTTATTGAAGAGTTGATAAGAGCCTATTCCCATATTCTGAATCTGCTAACTGATAATCCTCAGCGGACCATAGCCGATGTAACTGTTCTCACCGAGAATGATATAAAGCAATTACGGCTCTGGAATCAGACTGTAGTTCCATATGATCGATCGCTATGCATTCATCAGTGTATTGAAAAACAAGTACTCCTTTCACCAGAGAAGCCGGCAGTATGTTTTTACGGAAGACAATTGACCTATGGTGAGTTGAATAAACATGCGAATCAACTGGCGTATTATATGTCGACTCAGGGTGTCGGACAGGGCGATTTGGTTGGATTATACATGAATCGCACGGAACGATTATGGATTGCCCTGTTGGGTGTGTTAAAAACCGGAGCCGCCTATGTTCCCCTTGATCCATCTTTTCCGCCAGAGCGGTTAAAGACAATTGTGCAGGAGGCAGGGCTGAAGGTCATGGTGACCACGGAGGAGTTTGATATGGCATCAATTTCTTCTGCAGACTCTGTAAAATCTATTGTTCTTGATAATAGCTTGAACATTTTGGCTAACCAGCCGGTTGAGAACCCGGGCTTTGCAGTTGATCCTTCAAACCTGTGCTATGTGCTGTTTACCTCCGGTTCTACTGGAGTACCGAAAGGGGTTCAAATTGCGCATTCCAATGTGGTTAATTTACTGTTTTCTATGCAGGCATGTCCAGGTTTCAGCCAGGATGACCGCTTGCTTAATCCTACTACGGCCTCATTTGATTTGTCTGTACCCGATCTGTACTTACCCTTATTCTGTGGCGGTACCATTTATGTAATTGGCAGAGAGGATGCTATGGTGCCGGAAAAAATCATTGAGGCGCTAGAGACGGGTGATATTACCTTTATGCAGGCGACTCCGTCAACCTGGGCTATGCTGGAGCAGTCGGGCTGGAGAGGCAAAAAGAACCTGAAAGTGCTTTGCGGAGGGGAAGCTTTCCCTAAATGGCTGGCCAAACGCTTGCAGTCATTGACCCGGGAAGTTTGGAATATGTATGGGCCCACAGAATCAACTGTCTGGTCAGCTGCTGAACAGGTGCTTGGTGATGAGCTTACTATCGGGCGGCCGATTGCGAATACGGAAATTTATGTGGTGGATAAAAACCTGTACCCTTTGCCCATTGGAGTGGCCGGCGAAATAATGATAGGAGGTTTGGGTGTGGGATGCGGGTATCTGAAGCGCCCGGAACTAACGGAAAAAAGCTTTGTCAAACCTGGATTCTCAACTCTTCATCAGGGCCTGTTTTACCGGACCGGCGATGCTGGTTTTTTCCGGAAAGACGGACGTATAGCATTTATCGGGCGTCTTGATTCTCAGGTGAAAATACGCGGCTATCGAATCGAATTGGGCGAGATTGAAGCTGTGTTGCATGATTACTCCGGTGTAAACCAGGAAGTGGTCATGGTCAGAGAAGATCGGCCGGGGAATAAGCAACTGGTGGCCTATCTGGTTGGCCCTCAGGAAGATGAAAAAACGTCTATTCGAGATCATCTGAAATCCCGCCTGCCTGATTACATGGTGCCTTCTGCTTTTGTTTTTCTGGAACAGATGCCTTTGACCAATAATAAAAAAATCAATCGCAGGTCATTACCGCTACCGGCTTGGGAAAAACAGGTTACTTTTGTTGCACCCCGAACAGACTTGGAAAAAAATCTGGCCGTTATCTGGGAGGATGTTTTAAGTGTACCCAGGGTTGGCATTCATGATAATTTCTTTGAGATCGGTGGTCATTCCATTTTGGCCACCCAGCTTATGGCTAGAATTCGAAGCCGTTTAAAACAGGATCTGGCTATTCGCACGATCTTTGAACATCCCAGTATTGCCGAATTGGCTGCCTGCATGGAACAAAAACAAAAGCAGGATTATGAAATTATCCCTAAAGCAATGCGTCATCGGTATATGCCTGTATCCTATTCACAAAAACGGCTTTGGTTTATTCAGCGCTTCGATCCACGTTCTGGTGCTTATAATGTTCCTCTGGCTGTAAAATTGACCGGTGAAGTTGATGCTAATGTACTTGAAGAAAAATTGAATATTATTGTCAGCCGTCATGAGAGTTGCCGTACCATTTTCACCATGCAGGATGATCGGGTCATGCAGGTTATTCGGGATGATTTTTATTTAGCATTGGAACAGAGAAATATCTCGGAATTGTCTAAATGTAAACAAAATCAATTAATCAATGACCTTGCCAGAGCACCCTTTGACTTCGAACTGGGGCCGTTGATTAAAAGTTATTTATTTAAAACCGGTCAACAGCAGTATGTATTTCTGCTTTGTATGCACCATATTATCACCGATGGCTGGTCTAACAGTAATTTTATTAAAGAACTGATGCACCTTTTGGATAACCGGCCGTTACCGCAATTACCTGTCCAGTATGTCGACTATGCCGTCTGGCAGGAAGCATGGCTTCAGCAGGAGAAACATGAAAAACAGTTGATATACTGGAAAACACAATTCAGTGGTAAGTGCCCGGTATTGGAGTTGCCACTTGATTTTCCTCGCCCCCGTAACCAGACTTTCAATGGCAGTCTTGTATCACTCAATATAGCACCCAGCTTAACTACAGCGCTTCACCAGCTGGCAGAACGAACAGAAACGACTATATATATGGTACTTTTGACAGCGTATAATATTTTGTTAAATAAATTCAGCAATCAAAACGATCTGGTTGTGGGTACACCAGTTGCCAATCGCGATAGGACTGAATTGGAACCGCTGATCGGCTGTTTTATAAACACCCTGGCCATAAGAACCCAGATAGATCCAGGCATGGAGATAAAGGACTTGTTGAAACGGACCAAGGCTACATTACTGGATGCCTATGCCAATATTGATTTACCCTTTGAAAAGCTTGTTGAGGCTTTGAACCTGGAACGCGACACCAGTCGCTCTGCTTTATTCCAGACAATGTTTGTACTACAAAATACACCTATGCCGGAAGTGAACGTCGGTGCAGTTAAAGTAGCCATGCACGATCTTGATATGGGGATTGCTCATTTTGATTTAACGTGTGCCATCATTGAAGGCCACGATAATAATTTGCAGGGATCACTGGAATACAATTCCGATCTTTTTGAACAATTGACCATCGAACGGTTCGCCCTGACGTATGTCCGCATACTTGAAACTATTTGTCAAAACGATTCTCTGACAGTTAACTGTATCGATGTAGTGACGGAAGCAGAAAAAGACTTGCAATTAACCATATGGCAAGCCCAGGCCAGGATATATCCAAAAGAGAAAACGTTGCAGGCATTAGTGGAGGAATCAGCGGCTAAATGGCCTGATCGCTTAGCCCTGCAGTACAGTGATACAAAAATGGATTACAAAACCCTTAATGCCCGGGCTAATCAGCTGGCTTGTTATTTACGGGAACAGGGTGTATGTGAAGGCGGTGCAATTGCCCTTTGCATGGAGCGATCCCTCAATATGATTGTCTCTCTGCTGGCGGTATTAAAGACCAATAACAGTTATGTGCCGCTTGATCCCGGTTATCCCAGAGAGCGTCTGGGTAGTATGCTTGAAGATGCCGGAGTAGAAGTTGTTATTACAGAATCAGGGCTTGACATAGGGGTAAAGGATTCAATGCTGTCAGTCCATCTTAATGAATTGAGTGCATCTCTATCGGCATGTCCTTCGGACAATCTGGACTTACCGGCAAATTTGCTTCATCCGGCATGTATTATGTTTACTTCAGGTTCTACTGGTAAACCTAAAGCAGTTCAGATCCTTCATCAGGGGATCAGCCGATTAGTTGTAAACACCAATTATATGTCCATTACAGAAAAAGACCGTATTGCTCATATTGGCAATCCGGCGTTTGATGCATCTACCTGGGAAATCTGGTCGGCCTTATTGAATGGTGCCAGTTTGGTGATCTATGACAAAGTAACCGTGCTGAACATAGAGTTATTTGCCACCAGGCTGAAACAGGATAAAATCACTGCCATGTTGCCTACTACAGCACTTTTTAATCAAATGGCTGCTATATCTCCCTCTGTTTTCTCTGACATGGAGACGGTTCTTTTTGGAGGTGAAAAAGCGGATCCACATGCTGTACGAAACATTTTATACCATGGCAAACCCTGCCATTTGATTAATGCGTACGGTCCTACTGAAAATACGGTTATCTCATCGTACGAAGAGATCGATATATTGTCAGATGATCAAGCCGGTATTCCCATCGGTCGGCCGGTTGCCAACTCAAGCTGTTATGTACTGGATCAGCATTTAAATCTTTTACCTGTTGGAGTGGTGGGAGAGTTATATGTCGGTGGCGATGGTGTAGCTCTTGGTTATAAAAATAATAGAGAACAAACCAGTATGGCATTTATCAATAATCCTATTGACATGCATTTGTCAGGACTATACAAGACCGGTGACCTGGTTAAATGGAATAAGCTTGGGAAATTAATCTATGTGGGCAGGTTGGATGGCCAGATAAAAATCAGGGGATTTCGCATTGAACCCGGTGAAATTGAAGTGGTCATTAAAGCCCATGATTCAGTCAGTCAAGCGATTGTATGCCTGAAAAAGGATCTGCTTGACCAGGATCAATTGACCGCTTATGTGACCGCAAAAGAAGAACAGGATATCGATTGCCGGCAATTGCTTGGTGCCTTAAAAGAAAAACTGCCCGTCAATATGGTACCTTCTCAGATCGTGCAACTTGACCATATTCCGCTGACGGCTAATGGAAAGGTCGATTATAAGGCTCTGCCACAGCCGGATTGGCAGCAGACTAGAACTATTGTTAAACCGCGGACAGAAACCGAAGATGCACTGGTTACTATATGGAAAGATGTGTTCAGGACAGATCTGATAAGTACGGATGATAATTTTTTTGAAATCGGTGGACATTCCTTGCTGGCCACACAGGTCATTTCCAGAATTAAAAAGGAAATGGCTGTGGATCTGCCGGTCAGTCTGTTTTTTGAAAAACCCACCATTGCCGGTTGTGCTGATTTTATTGCCACTCTTGAAGCAAAACATTATCGTGAGATTACAAAAGTATCACGGAATCAGTATTTACCATTATCCTTTGCCCAGCAGCGCTTATGGTTTATTGAACAATTGGAACCCGGGAATACGGCTTATCACATACCGTTGGCAGTCAGGATTAATGGACCGTTGGAATTAGTAAAACTGGAAGCCAGCCTTAACCGCATTATTGCCAGGCATGAAGTCTTGCGCACGTCATTTAAGATAGCACATAATCAACCATATCAGGCTATTGCCGACTACTTGCAACTATCAATTCATTATAACTGTATGGCTCAAATCCAGAACGACATATCAGAAAATCTGGCGCAGGAGTATTTGCAGAAAGAAATAAAGAAACCTTTTGATTTGATAAACGGACCGCTTTTACGGGCCTATTTACTGGAACTGCAAAAAGAAGAATACATTTTTATGCTGGTCATGCACCATATTGTGAGCGATGGATGGTCTGTCGGGATATTGGTAAAGGAATTAATGGATGGCTATGATAACAAATACCTTGAAGAGCTGCCAATTCAATATGCCGATTTTAGTAAATGGCAACGTGAATGGTTAGAGGCCGAAGGTATGGAAAAACAACTAACATACTGGAAAGAATGCTTAAAAGGGTCCTTACCGGTGCTGGAATGCCCAACGGACTATGAACGGCCCAAAGTTCAGACCTTTAAAGGAAGAACCCAGGATGTAACATTGACTCCTGCTCTGAGCCAGGCAGTTAAAAGATTGGGCAGACAGCTTGATTTAACACCATTTATGGTGCTCATGGGTGCTTACCAGTTGATGTTACATAAGATCACAGGTCAGGAAGACATCATTGTCGGAACACCAATTGCCAATCGCAACCGGGCAGAAATAGAAACCTTAATCGGATTTTTCGTTAATACACTGGCTATACGTAGTGAATTTTATCAAAAACAAACGATCCAGTATTATCTCAAACAGCTTAAACAATATTGTCTGGGTGCCTATGCTCACCAGGACTTGCCTTTTGAAAAACTGGTTGACGAAATTCAGCCTGTCCGTGATATGAGCCGTTCACCTGTTTTCCAGACCATGTTTGTTTTACAGAATAATCCTGATTATAATATGAAACATGATCAGGTGTTGTTATCTCCGTATAACCTGGTAACTCAAACAACACATTTTGAGTTACTTTTAAGTATGCAGGAAAAGGAGGAGTGTTTTACTGGCAGTTTTGAATACAATACTGATTTATACAAGGCATCTACGATACAGTCTATGTTGGATTACCTCATTATGATACTGGAACAGATGACCAGTCGTCCCGACATGATGATCGATCAACTTTCATTATTGAGAAAGCAGGATGAACTTAGATTGGCTGCATGGAATACGACGAGCATAATCCAGTATCCCAGGCATTCTGTACATGCATTGGTGGAGCACCAGGTAGTTCTTAATCCTGATGCTGTGGCTCTTCTTGATGATCATGAAGAATTGAGTTATAAACAAATGAATGTCAGGGCCAACCAGCTGGCGCATTATCTAATGATAACGAAAAAGCCGGGGCCTGTTGGTTTATGCATGCCACGCAGTAATTCTATGGTGATTGCATTACTGGCCATTTTAAAAAGTGGTTCAGCTTACGTCCCGTTTGATCATCATTATCCCAAAGCGCGTCTTCAGGGTATGATAGAAGATGCACAGGTCAAAACGATGGTAACTACATCCGCATTGGCATCAATAGTACCTGCGGACCAGACCGAACTGGTACTCTATGATAAGATTACCACTGAACTGGCTGATCAAAAAGAGTTCAACCCTGATAATGCTGTAACATTGAATGAGTCTGTTTACATTACCTTTACTTCCGGTTCCACAGGTAGGCCAAAAGGCATCGAAATGTCCCACCGGGCGTTGAGTAATTTAATTGAATGGCAATTGGAGCAGTTTAAAAACAGTCCAAGTAAGCAGGTTTTGCAATATGCATCAATCAATTTTGATGTATCATTTCAGGAAATATTCTCAACTCTGGCAGGTGGTCTGACACTCGTTATGACAAGTGAAGATGATAGAAAAGATTTTCGTCAATTAATACAGCTGATGCAGCACAGAGAGGTGAACCGCCTTTTTTTACCAGCCATAGCGTTGCATTATCTGGCGGAACAGGCAATCGTCATGAAACTTTATCCTGCATCCTTAAAAGAAGTCATCACAGCAGGTGACGTGCTTAAAATGACGCCGGCAGTAACTACCTTTTTTCAATCATTGCCGGAATGTGAATGTTTTAATCATTATGGTCCGTCCGAATCTCATGTGGTTACCAGCTATCATTTGAGTGGAGACAGTAGTAGATGGCCATATCATCCGCCTATTGGTAAACCGATTGCTAATACGAAATGCCTGGTAGTGGATAAACAATTAAAACCGGTTCCCCCGGGAATTGCCGGTGAACTACTGATTAAAGGGGTTTGTCTTGCTAAAAAATATGTTAACCAACCGCAATTGACAGAAGAACGATTCATTGTTTTGGAGGATGAACGCTGTTATCGTACCGGTGATATGGTGCGTTGGCTGGAAAACGGGGATTTGGCTTTTATTGGGAGAGGTGATGAGCAGATAAAGATTCGCGGATTCAGGGTGGAACCTGAAGAGATAGAAGCAAAACTCAATCAATTGGAAAATATTAGAACTACCGTAGTCAAAGGTGTCAAGGATCAGAATAATCGGATTCAACTGATAGCGTATGTCATTCTGCATGACAAACTGGCTTATGATGAAAACGGAGTCAAAAAGGCTTTGAGTCGGGATCTACCGGAGTATATGATACCTGCACATATTGAGGTGCTGGAAAACATGCCTTTTACTCCCAGTGGGAAAATCGATAAAAAAGCCTTGCCTGTACCTAATGTCAAAATGAGTGACTTATCTTATGAAGGTCCGCACAATGATTTACAGAAACAATTGGTGGAGATTTGGCAGGATGTTCTTGGTCTTGATAAAGTCGGTATTGACGATCATTTCTTTGAGATCGGCGGACATTCCCTTCTGGCAACGCAGGTGGTTTCCAGAATTTATACTGACCTGAGTATAACTGTTACGGTACGGCAATTATTTGAATGTCCGAAAATCAGGTTGCTGGCAGGCGTCATTGCTCAGAACGACTGCAGGCAAGAGGTCGATCAAATCAGCCGTGCAGACCGCAATCAATTACTGCCGTTGTCCTATGCTCAGCAGCGGTTATGGATTATTGACCAACTGGAACCGGGGAATACCGCTTATAATCTGTCTTTTGCAGTAAGGTTCAAAGGTGACCTGAAACCGCTCTTATTACAAACCAGCCTGGATCAGATGGTGGCGCAGCATGAAATACTGCGGACCACCTTTGCCGAAGTTGATAATCAACCAGTGCAGATTATCCACAAGGACAGACAAGCCCATTTTATAGTGCATGATTTATCTGGAATAGAGCATAATCTGGATAATGCCATGGTTATGGTCAGGATGGAAGCGGCAACGACTTTTGATTTGAATGGGGGCCCGCTATTACGGACGCAATTAATTAAGTTGAACGAACAGGACCATGTTTTTATTTATAATATGCACCATATCATTACTGATGGCTGGTCAATTAATTTGTTTGTCAAGGAATTGGCTTTCCGGTATAAATGCCTGGCCATGAACACTGTATCTCTCCGGGACGAAGTGGCAATACAATACGCCGATTATGCCCTGTGGCAACGGAAATGGCTGCAGGGTGAGGTTTTGACAAAACAATTAAAGTTTTGGAAAGACCATCTTGGTGATGATTTACCGGTACTGGAATTACCTTTGGATAAACCAAGGCCAATGACTCAGACCTTTAATGGGCATACTTTCACAAAAGTGCTGTCACCGGTGTTGTTGAATTCTTTGAAAGACCTGGCTAAACAGTATGACGCCTCATTATTTATGGTGTTATTTGCCGCGTATAATTTATTACTGAGTAAGTTTAGTGGGATGCGCGATATTATTGTTGGTGTGCCGATTGCAAACCGTAACCGTAAGCAGGTAGAGTCCATGTTGGGATTTTTCGTTAATACGCTGGCTATCAGGACTAAACTGGAACATCACCTATCCTTTGGAAAATTACTGTCTTCTGTTAAAGAAGTATTGCTTGAGGCTTACGCCAATCAGGATTTGCCATTTGAAAACCTGGTTGATCATTTACAGATCCCAAGAGATGTGAGTCGTTCACCGGTTTTTCAGACTATATTCAATATGATAAGCCATATGCAAACGGCCATTGTGGAAGAATATTTACAGATTGAACCATTGGCCTATGATGTCTGCATCAGTCATTATGATTTGACCGTTACTATAGCAGACTATGCTCAGGAGCATTGTGCGATTTTTGAATATAATACGGATCTTTTTGAAGCGGCATCTATTGAACGAATGGCTGATGCCTTTATTACGTTGTTGGAAGCTCTGACGCAGAACCCGGGACTGTTGTTACCGGCGATTTCCATTATTGATGAGCGCCAGGCCAGGGTCATGGTTCACGACTGGAATGACACCCGGACCGATTATCCCGGCAAAAATCGACTGGAATCCCTGTTTGAAAAGCAGGTTGCCCGGACACCGGATAAAGTAGCTGTTGAATTTGGTCCTGATTCATTGACCTATGCGGAGCTCAATAAGAAGGCTAATCAGTTAGCTCACTATCTTGGGAAGCTGGGGATTGAACCAGGCCAGGTTGTGGCTATTGAGATGGAACGCTCGATGGATATGATTATATGCATCCTCGGGGCTGTCAAGGCTGGAGCTGCTTATTTACCGTTGGATCCGGGTTATCCGAAAGAACGTTTGAGGATGATGATTGATGATAGTAAAGCCAGATGTGTGATCACTAAAAACGATAATTCATTAGGCTCCATAAAAACAATTGCACTGGTGGAGATTGGCACTGAGCTTGCCCGACAACCAGTTGCCAATCCGGGCATGAGCTGCTGCAGCGACCAGATTTTGTACATAATGTTTACTTCCGGTTCGACCGGAAAACCAAAAGGAGCCGCCATTCCCCACCAGGCTGTAGCGCGGCTTGTTAAACAAACCAACTACATCAGCATAACATCAGAGCATCGTGTTTCGCATTTGTCTAATGTGTCTTTCGATGCTGCTACATTTGAACTGTGGGGTGCACTGTTGAATGGTGCCACAATTGTTGGTTTTAACAGGCTGGAGGTTCTGGATCTGGATCAATTCGCCGGGATCATAAAAGCAAAACAAATTACCACTATGTTCCTTACTACGGCTTTATTTAATCAAATGGCAGCTCATCATCCGGCTGCCTTTGAGTATTTGGATTATCTGCTTTTTGGTGGTGAAGCTGCTGACCCAAAGTGGGTTAAGGCTGTGGTGGTCAATGGAAAACCCCGGCATTTAGTAAATATGTATGGGCCTACTGAAAGCACTACATTTGCTACCATGTATGAAATTAATGGTGTGACCAGCTGTGAACGGACATTACCGATCGGTTTTCCGATAAGCAATACTACCTGCTATGTGCTGGATGAAAACTTTAATCTGGTTCCGGTCGGAGTTCCCGGAGAATTATTTATTGGCGGTGATGGTCTGGCTTTATATTATGTTAATCAGCCAGAGCTTACCCGAAAGCTTTTTGTAGATAATCCATTTGAACCTGGCCGGCTTTATAAAACCGGGGATATTGTTCGATGGAATAATCAGGGTATTCTTGAATTTATCTGCCGTGCGGATGATCAGGTAAAGATCAGAGG
Source organism: Chitinispirillaceae bacterium (assembly GCA_016929595.1). GTDB lineage: Bacteria > Fibrobacterota > Chitinivibrionia > Chitinivibrionales > Chitinispirillaceae > JAFGIN01. Next base: position 68,434 of record JAFGIN010000113.1, on the reverse strand, counting down.
ATTCAGAATCGAATGTGGTGAAATTGAAGCGGCATTAATGGATTTGCCAACAGTTAAACAGGCGATAGTTGTTGTTCGGGAAGATTTTCCAGGGGATAAACGGTTGGTGGCATACTATACAAGCGATCAGAAGACCTCGCACAATGATTTACGGCAGGCACTAGAGCAAATACTGCCACATTACATGATACCGGCTGCATTGGTGGCAATGGATCAGATTCCTTTAACTGCCAATGGAAAGATTGACAAGTGTCGCCTGCCCCAACCGGAATGGGTTGACAGGAAAAATTATGAGGCACCCAAAACAGATCTGGAAAAGATAGTGGCTGCTGTGTGGCAGGATGTGCTTGGGTTGGAGCGGGTTGGACTCACTGACAATTTTTTTGAAATCGGTGGCAACTCCTTATTGGCTATCCAGGTCATTTCAAAACTGAGGGACCAGTTTAATGCAAAAATTCCACATCGGCTGATATTGGATGAACCATTACTTGGTAGTCTGGCTACTGCATTACAAACCCAACTGGAAGGCAGCAGGTTATTGACCGAACCCCAAGATCCACTGGTGCCCTTGCAAGTTCAAACTACAGGTAATCCTTTATTCTGCATTCATCCCATGGACGGATCGGCTATGTGTTATAAACCATTAGCCCTGCAATTGAAGGGTGTTATGCCGGTTTATGCCATCGAATCACCTATTCGCCTGGGTTTGGTTGAACAATATGAGAATATTGAAGCTATGGCAACCCATTATATTGATTTGATAAAAAGACGTCAGCCAAAGGGGCCATATAGATTGTTATCCTGGTCCTTTGGCGGTGTGGTGGTGCATGAGATGATCAATCAACTCCAGGCTGGGGGAGAGATGGTCGAATTTGTTTGTTTCCTGGATTCGGTGGCCCCCGTAAAGGTTGAAGGCTGTTACCATGATATCAGCTTTATACCCATAGCTGCAACATTTATTGACGATCTGAAACAACAGAACCAGAATTTAAAGTTTTTGGCAGATTTGAATGAATCTGATTTGAAGAACCGTATTATTGATTCTTTGCAAAAAAGCAGAGATCTGGAGTTTTATCATAACCGGGAAGATTTTAAAAGATTTCTACAGCTTTCCTATATCCATCTTAAGATCGTTTTGAACTATAAACCGAAAAAGCTGCATTATAATGCCTGCTTGTTGCGTCCGCAAGCCAGCCCGGAATCTGGGACTGAGTATGTTGAATGGCTTGAACGATGTCTTCTTGTCGAGCGTCTGGTGAAAGATTATAAAATCAACAGGATTTCCGGTGAAGAATTGAATCGCTGCTATGAAGAGTTTAAACCGGCCTTGAGCCATGATGACGGTTTGCTGGGATGGACCATGGTTACAACTGGTAATATTACAGTCCAAACAGTATCTGGTACCCATGCCAACATGGTATTGTACCCTTATGTAAAAAATTGCAGTGAACATATAAAATTATTTATTGAAAGGTTGTACTAAGTGTTTATTGAAACCCTGAGCAGCAATATCTGGTTAGCTAATAAACCGCTAAATCCGCTAGCACAACGCCGGTGCTTTGCTTTTCCCTGCGCTTGTGCCAATGCTACTTTTTTCCGGAGTTGGTTGGGAAAAGTAGATCCATCTATCGATTTTCTGCCAATTCAATTACCCGGTAGGGGATTACGCTTTAGCGAACCATGCATAGAGAACATTGCAGATCTGGTACCGGAATTGGTGTCAGCCTTGCTGCCTTTTCTTGACAAACCGTTTACCTTTTTTGGTCATAGTCTGGGTGCACTAATTGCCTATGAATGCGCGATGCTTTTGCAGGAGCAGGAGATGCCTGAACCACTAAGATTAGTTGTCGCTGCTTACCACGCACCTCAGGTTGATAGAGCAGATGAGACATATCATAACTTGCCAGATGATATTTTTAAAGAAAAGCTCAAAAAACTGGGTGGCATGCCACAGGAGGTTTTTGAAAATGAGGAGCTGATGCAACTTATTCTGCCAATCGGCCGGTCTGATTTTAAATTGCACGAAACCTACACCTACCAGCATCGGTATCAACTGAATTGTCCGATTATTGCTCTGGGTGGGGATGAGGATGAGTATGTTTCAAAGGCATTGATCAACCGATGGGCAGATTTGACAAGTAACAGTTTTGAACAAATAATTTTCAAAGGAGGGCACCATTTTATCTCAGAGTATATGGATGCCATACTGGCGATGCTCTGATTTGTAGTTATCGACCGGACATTACACTTCAGGGGGCACTAGGAGGTGCTTTTCAAAAAACGGTTGCTGATTTCCCAAAAAATTCATCAGAAATGCGTTGGTTCTCTGAATGAGTACTACAGTTGTTTCAACTTCCGGATGGCTCTTTACCTGGTTCGATAATGAGCATTCACAGGTTATATCCGCTGAATCACTCCATGAACCACCCGAGACTGCGTTTTTTAATAACTCAATCCTGTTTGACCATTCTCTGTGAATTTTGCCCTGTTGTCTCCATTCAATTCAAGTATCAATTTAATATTTTCAGGCTTAAAATAACAAAAAAGCTTATATTAAAAATTTAAGGAACGATTACTCAATTATTTTGGGATCATCAATTAGTACATGTAAGATTCCTGCAGGAAAAAGATGTTCGACAATCAAAATTCATTATTAACCCGATTTGCTCGATTGTCTGGCGATAGGATTTGATCCAGATCGCGTTAAAAAATCGTCCGATTCAGGTTTGAAGGGTATATTGGATAATATGTACCTGAAATTCAGTTCCCATCGTAAGCAACTTCAAAGTAAAATGTATCTGTCAGACGGAACATTTCCATTCATATGTGCTTTTTTAAAATCCTTTCAGAGAGAGACACAGTACCCTACAATTTTGTTTTTCCTTATAGTTACGATACTTTTTTCGGTGTATCCTGCCAGTGGTGGATCCTGTTCTGATGATCACAATGATAATGTTTTAACCGACTGGACAGCATTGGGAAAGAGAACCTGGAGTGAAATAGATGGATTTGCAGTGCCTGGCAACAGTGATCAATGGTATAAGGGATTTCTAATTAATGATCATTTATGTACAAGGGATGGTGTTTTTATTTGCAGGTTGAATGGGAGTGGAGATCTCAACAGTCTGGATGGCGGAGTTGTTTTCAGATTTACCGATATGTCGCATTATTATTTTGTTACTATTGCCGAAGCCAATTCATCGGGTCAGTCAAGTGATAACAGGTTGATGTTCTTAACGAATAGCACTGATGTAAAGAACGGTTATACGATAATTGGCAGCGGTCTTGATTTTTATAATTGTAACAGTGTATATACACTTAAAATACAATTAACTGGTCCAACCTATACGTTCTGGCTCAACGGTGACAGTATTGGTCAGGTAACAGATACAACTAATATGAGTGGTTCGGTTGGTTATGCATATGACGACCTTCCAAATCCATATGTTAAATACGACTCTTCCGCCTGGATAGACGCTAACAGTAACTATTCCTGGGACGTATCGAGAAATGCCGGGGTTCAGGCTGGTAATGGAGTCTGGGGAATTGACAACTTCTGGACACCATCAGGAGATAATGGATCAGCTTTCTATGCATGGCCGGGAGCCGGTAACAGTGCGACCTTTGAGGGAACCGACGGTAATTATACCATCACTGTCAAGGACACGCAGTCCATTGACAGTATGTCATTTCTAAACGGTACCTATTCTATCATCGGTGGAGCAATAAGCGTTGGAACTAAAAATGGAATTTATGTAGCTGCAGATAAAATTACTATTGTAGGAACAATACTAATGGGTGCTGAAAGCTTGTCGAAATATGGTGAAGGTACTCTGGTGTTGGCAGGGAACACTGATTTTAAAGGTACAATGTTCATTAATGATGGAACACTTGAAATAGGTTATGGAGGGAGTACTGGTGGTATTGATGGCCCTATTGTCAATGAGGGAACACTTCTTGATAACAGGAACGATACCAATTCGTTCGGTATGGTTATCAGCGGGCCTGGAAAATTCCTGAAAAAGGGAACAGGAATTTTAGCGCTAAATGGCACCAACACCTACACTGGGTCGACTACGATTGCCTCCGGGAGACTCGTTGTCAATGGGGCAATTAATAAAAGCTCTTCTGTTTCGGTCACTGCTGGAGCTGTTTTAAGCGGAACGGGTATCTGCTCCGGTGTAGTAATAGTTAATGATGGAATGGTGGATCCGGGTGGTGTGCAAAGTGGCAAACTCACGATAGGAGAGCTCAGACTGGACGAAAATTCGATTCTGAATTTTGATTTAGGTATAGAAAGCGATACAATTGCAGTCGATGGTATGCTTGTTCTTGATGGTACGGTCAATTTTTCATCGGTAACAGGATTACCTTTAGATACCTGTCGTATTATCACGTATTCGGGGACTCTGATTAACAATACACTCAAAACTGGTTCAATACCCCCGGGATTAGATTGTAAACTGATTTATGGTGATGGATATGTCGATGCTGTTTTTTCTGATGGACTCATAAAAACGGAACCGAACGATACCACCGTACCAGTCGGGACGGCTGCTTTTTTTTCGGTTGAGACATCAGGGGGAAATCAACTGATTTACAAGTGGATCAGGACTCCGTCTGATTCAGTTGGCAATATGCCATCTTATACTACCGGACCGGTTACGATAGCACATAACGGAAGTTGTTTCCGTTGTGTTGTCCGGGACCGTGCGGTAATAGATTCATCCAGGTGGGCAGTGCTTACGGTCATAGATACACCGCGTATAGTACTGCAACCACAGAACACAAGTGTTGCCGCTGGAATCGATGCGGTTTTCTCGATATCGCTAAAAGATACAATACAGACAATTTACAGCTGGCGCAAGGTAGGAAGTGATTCTGAGATTGGAAGGCTCAGATTACTTACCATTAAAGCAACAACATTCAGCGATAGTGGCGATTATTATTGTATTGTAAGTAATCCAGCAGGCAGCTGTAAAAGCTTCGTTGTCCATCTGACAGTACAACCGAATACATTCGCTGCAGCATTTTCTTTCGCTCCGAAGAATGGACTGGCTCCATTAAACGTTGTGTTTACCGATAATTCAACCGGAGATATTACTTCGCGACTCTGGATGTTTGGTGACAGCAGTTCAAGCACGGATATCAATCCAAAGCATACTTATACGAAGCCCGGCATTTATATTGTAAGCCTGGTAGTCACCAGTTCTCAAGGGTCCAACACGCTTATCAAAACAGATTCCGTGCATGTTTATAGTAATGAGATAAATCAGGAGATTATCACCTTTTTTAATTCGAATAAAGTTGATGATACCATTAGCGCTTTCAGCGGCAGGGTGTCGCTTTGGAAAAAAGACAGCAGTTATTCAGGTACAGGGAACAACACTGATACTCTTGTAACTATTTCATTTACCTCATTACCTGTGGGTATGGTCCCTGTCGGCTTACCACTTTCTATCATGACAAACGCTATTGTGGTCCCTTTTTATGTCGGCATTCATATTGACTCGCTACCAAAAGGAACATCAATAAGTAACGTAAAGATCTACAGTTATAATGGAAGCAAATTTTATGTCAACTACACAAGTCAGTTCGATTCAATCAAGCGAATGGTATACGCCAGAGTTGACGGGCATGAGAGGGTGTTTATTCCTATGATCGATACTGTAGCTCCGAAAATAACTGTTTACAGCAATCCTGCAATACCTGTTATGCCTGGGGCTGAAGTTAACGATGTGATAGGCATCACTGATAACATAACCAATGTTCGATGGAAATATTTTTGCGGAAGCGGGAATACACTTCCGGTATTATACAGGCAGGGGGTAACTGATTCTAACGGAACAATTCTCTCCATTACTATTCCAGATACAGCTGCAGCGATCTGTTCATGGTCGGGATTACGAATACTACTTCTTATCGATGATGGAAACCATTACGATACAATCAACTTATCCCGTAGTGTTTACAGAGTTAAATCAGATACAATGACTATCACTGCAAACAGGTGGAACCCTGTATATTCAACTGCAGTTTTATATAGTAAAGATCCAGATTCCATTCTTGATCCATTAATGAAGTACTTCAATGTCAAAACGTATAACAACAAGTATTTCAGGTTGTTCCAATGGTTGAGTACGGCAGATAACAGTACCGCAAGCGATAAATGGGTGGAATACGATTCTTACAACAAGAGCATACATCCTCTATTCACGTTCGAACCGGGAAGAATGTACTGGCTGAAAACGCGGGAGAATGTTCCGATGCACATGGGTTCCGGGTATACGATATCACTCAGAGACACATTGACGCTTGGTCTACAGGCAAAACAGTGGACCGACATATCGATGCCTTACCCGTTCGGTGTACGAATGGAGGAGATCATTACAGCATCGGGAAGTGATATTGACTTTATATCGGTTTATCGATGGCAAAGAAATAAGTTTACTGAGGTTTATAACCTTGAACCTCTTTATGTTCCGGGTATGCCCGACAAAGAGGATAATTCGACAATCATCGACTATAGTGAAAATGATGGATACAGTATCTATAACAGCCATTCAAAGAATGTGTTACTGCGTGTACCACCCATACCAGCTTCAAATCAGCAGGCATTGAAGAAAAAAACAAATTCAAAGAATAGTTCATGGAGCCTTAAGTTTGTCGTGCAAAATGATAAACTGAAAAATCATTCTACTGTTTACTTAGGTTATACTCAGGGAAACCACACTTATCCCCCGATGCCTTCATTCTCTGATGTTACTATTACAGTCCTGGATCGGGCAACAATGCAACAGTACGGTCATTCCATCAATGAGAATGCCAGGAATGGATTTGTAAAAGAGCTGCTTGTGAGCAACACTGGTGATTCCACACATTCTCTGCAATATCATTTTGAAAAAGCAGGAGCATATCCTTCGAAATATCTATCGTATTGTCATAATGTCAATTCCGGGGATTTCGATACCTGTGGAACCATTTCTGTTGCTCCACATTCACTTGTATCGCGATGGATTATCGCAGGGGACACAGAGTTTCATAAAAATTTTATTTCAAGGACACAGACTCAACAGTTTGCACTGTGTCCGCTTTTTCCCAATCCCTCAAGATCATTTGTTAATATACGATTTACTGTTCCATTTGGTACGAGGGAGCATGTAAAAATAACTATTTGTAACGTACTTGGGAAAATTGTCTGGCAGAAACAGATGAAAACATTTCTACGTCATGGATCCAACCAGGTTACATGGAATGGAACTGACAATGATAATATCCCCGTCGGATCGGGACTGTATGTAGTTTTATTGGAAGTTAAAAACGAAGCGGGTGAAGTGAAAAAAAGATTTCAGCAAAGTGCGACGTTGTTACAATAGAAAAGTGATACTAAACGAGTGGTCGCTTCGGATTTTCACCTGAAGCATATTCAACATCGATGGTGGAGCGGAAGCTCGGACAAGTGTAGAGATACACGGTCGCAAGTTTCTACACTAGTCCGGGTTGGAGCGAGGGGTAGGCTTTAACCTTTTACATTCTCTTCTTTCTTCATCTACAATTTTTTATGTATTTCGTATGTTTCCTGGGTAAAAAAACAGTTAGTGTTTCGCTGTATTCTTCTTCTACTTAGTGGATAGTGATCAGAAAAATGCAGCAGAAGAAATGTTACTATCATCCGGTACATCGAAAATTCACACCGGTTGGGGTGAAACTGGCATCCGGTACCCCGAAAATACAACCCGGTAGGAGTGAAATTGTCACCTGGTACCACGAAAATGGAACCCGTCATCCGGTGACACTGAAACGTATGGGGGGATGCTCTGCCATGGAGCTGATAAAAACCAGGAGTATCCTATCTACCTGATATCTAAAGGATACAATGTAATAGCCATTTCCGGAATTGTATAATAAAATGATTACGTACCGACTCATTTTTGAGGGATAATCTTTCTCTGCTGTTACATCAGTAAGAAACGTTGTTTTACATAATGAATGATGGAATGGAAGTATTGATAAGCATTGCTCGAAATAATAACCAAATAAAATGTCAGGTATTCTACAATGATTAACTTTCAAGGATATCAAATCGTATCGATGATTTTTAAAAGTACGACATCATCAATTTACAGGGGTATTAAAAAGAATGACAGGAAACCAGTTATCATCAAATTAATGCATATTGAATATCCCACTCCCCAGGAATTATCAGGCTTTATAAGAGAGTTTGAAATCGCCAGACAATTGCATGGAGATGGCATTATTGAATTGTATAGTCTTGAAAAGGTTAATAATGGACTGGCAATAGTTATGGAGGATATTGGTGGTGAATCTATTACATCGAAATTGAAAACGATTGATCTGACAATTGTGGATAAGTTATCACTTTCAATTCAAATGGCAGAATGTTTGATTCAGGTGCATCAGCAAAAAATTATTCATAAGGATGTCAATCCATCCAACTTCATCTGGAATCCTGAAAACCGGAAGGTGAAGATAATCGATTTTGGAATATCAACAGAATTAGTTCGTGAAGCGAATAGTGTAACCCAGAATGGTTTAGAGGGAACGATTGCTTATATTTCGCCTGAACAAACAGGCAGAATTAATTGTCCTGTTGATCATCGCTCAGACCTCTATTCTCTTGGTGTGATATTATATGAGCTTTTTACAAATAAATTACCTTTTGATTGTTCGGATGAGGCGGATATCGTGTACCATCATATTGCAAAAACACCTGTTTCACCGATTGAAAATAATCCTGAAATTCCATCAATGTTGTCGATCATTGTGATGAAGTTGCTGTCAAAAACATTAGAAGAACGTTATCAGTCTGCATCAGGGTTGAAAAAAGATCTGGAATGTTGTCTGGAGAAAATTAAATCACATAAAGAATCTGAGCCATTTATACCTGGGCAAAATGATGTAATTGATAGATTTCAAATTCCCCACAAATTGTATGGGAGAAATGAAGAGATTGATTATCTGGTAAGCTGTGTTGAAAAGATTGCGAAAGGCAGTTCAGAGGTTCTGCTGATTGGCGGGTATTCTGGTATTGGTAAATCTATTTTATTAAATGAAATTCGTAAACCTATTACCTGTAAAAAAGGATTTTTCATTTCAGGTAAATTTGATCAATTGAAGCGCAATATCCCATATTATGCAATTACACAAGCTTTTCGTGGTTTAATCAGACAGTTATTAACTGAATCAGAGTACAAGCTCGATACCTGGAAATCGAAGATTTGTGATGCACTTGGAAAAAATGGACAGATTATAATTAATATCATACCTGAGCTTGGAGAGATTATCGGATCACAGCCTCTGGTGGCAGAGCTCAATCCTGTTGAGGCTCAAAACAGGTTTCAATTGATATTCTGCGAATTTATCAAGGTGTTTGCTAAAAAAGAACATCCGCTGGTCATCTTTCTCGATGATGTTCAGTGGTGTGATCTCTCATCACTTAATCTACTAAAATATACTCTGATGAGAGAAAATATTCCCTATCTCCTTCTTATTGAGGCTTATCGGGATAATGAAGTAACTGATGGACATCCACTTTTTGACGTTCTTGACCAAAGTAATACTGTTAGTTCAAAAATGACCAATTCTTTACACAAAATCTTTTTAAAACCACTTGAATCAGATGATGTTAATAACCTTGTAGCAGATACACTTAAATCTGATCCTGTAAAAACAGAAGAATTATCAAAAATAATTTTTAAAAAAACAAAAGGAAATCCATTGTTTACAAATCAGGTACTGTATTCTCTGTATAATCAAGGTGCTTTTGTTTATAACTGGGAAAATAAGATTTGGGACTGGCATTTAGAAAAAGTATCCTCAATAGAAATCTCTGATAATGTGGTTGATTTTTTAGTCAGACATCTCGAATTACTTCCACCAGATACTATCAGTCTAATCAAGCTGGCAGCTTGTATAGGCAATCAGTTCACCTTAAATATGGTTATTACAATTTGTGAAAACAAGATTGATAATCCTGGTGCAAGTCTATGGATTGCTATTGAAAAAGAGTACATTATTCCTTTAGATAATAATTATCGCTTTGTAAAACAGAACATTTCTACGAAATCAATGGAGATGCGGTTTAGTTTTTGTCATGATCGAATACGTCAGGCTGCATACTCGTTGAATTCAGAAGAAGAAAAAGCAAAAAATCATTTAAAAACGGGTTGGGAATTGCTCAAAAATGAAGGCTCATGTAGTAATTGCATTTTTGATATTGTCAGCCATTTAAATCTTGGAAGGAGTTTGATTCATGAGTTAAATGAACGCATGCACCTTTCGGAATTAAATTTCAAAGCTGGTAAAAACGCTAAGAAATCAACAGCGTTTGCAGCAGCATGTAAATACTTTGAAACTTCAGAGATTGTAATAACAAATGAAGAGTGGAAAACCATGCCACGGAAATTGTTTGATATATTGATCGAACAAGCGTCCACGTTATTGCTGACAGGCAATCTATTAAAGGCTGATGAAACATGTGATCGATTGTCTGAAATTGCACTATCGAATATTGATAAAGGAGCCATATCAAATATAAGGGTATTAATACTGGAGTTTCAGGCAAAACAGATTGATGCGATTGAGGAAATACGAAAGTGCCTCTGTTTTTTTGGAATATCTCTTCCTGAAAGCCCACAGGATATTCAACAAAAAATACAGGAAGGGACTATGAAGATGCAGAAATTCCTCGCAATTACACCTATCGAGGAAATTGTAAATATGCCGGAGATGAGGGACACTGAAAAATTAATGGCGATGCAACTGCTTTCTCAAGTAATTCCACCAGCACTTCAAACAAATCCTTCACTTTACATACTGTCATCACTAATGATGTTTGAATTGACGATGACTTATGGAACGACTGCACTTTCATGTAAATGCATTGCTGATTGTGGTGTCGTGCCTGCTACGATCGGGGATTATGTAACTTCATACAAACTTGGTAAAGCTGCTTTTGCCCTGATCAATAAATACAAAGCTGACTCACAAAAAGCACCAGTTTATTTCGTCTTTACCTATTTTTCACACTGGCGAGAACATGTAAAAGAGAGCATTGAATACTATGATCTATCATACAGGTCGGGTATGGAAACTGGTGATATTCAACACGCCGCTTATGCGCGTGCACATAAAGTTCATTTATTGATACATATCGGAAAAAATCTAAATGAATGTAAATCTGAAGCTGATACTGCAATAACATTTTTAAATCAATCAAAAACTGCGGTGCCATTGCTGCTTGCCAGGATGGTTTTAAATACGATAAACAAGTTTCAGGTGATACCTGAATCAGGAAAAGAGTATGAACCCGATGTTCAGAATACAGAATTGATTGCCACAATCGAAAGAATTCATAATCTTGTATTCCTGGGTAGATTCTTTCAATATAACACATATGTAAATATTATAATGAACAATTTGGAAGCTGCTGAAAAATGGAATAGTATGGCTGAAGATGTTATATACCAAGGACTTTCAGATTTTCCATTACCAGATCATTACCTTTTTCAGGCATTAATTATTGTAAACAAATGGGTGCATGTGTCTGCTGATGAACAATGCAAAAGTCTCGAAAAACTACTAATTATACAAAAAAAAATGAAAAAATGGATGGATAATTGTCCATCTAATTTTGCTCATAAATATTACCTTGTTTCTGCGGTGCTCGCAATTGTGCAAAAGGAGCCTCTTGATGTGATTGTTGAATATTTTAATAAATCAATTGATACTATTTCCAATGATGATTTTATTCAACTGAAAGCATTATCAAATGAATTGCAGGGAAGGTTCTGGATAGAAAGAGGTTGTGAAACTGTGGGGAATGCATTTGTCAAAAATGCACATTATCTGTATAGAAAATGGGGTGCTCACAGAAAAGTAGCACAATTGGAAAAACTGTACCCTCATTTTTTTATAACTATCGATGAAATTCAGAGTAAAACCAAAATTTTACATACAAAAACTGATAACGCTATTGATGTTGCCTCTTTATTGAAATCAACCCAGGCTATCTCCAGTGAAATAAAAATTGAGAGGCTCCTTACAATATTAATTCGTACAATCATTGAAAATGCCGGTGCACAACATGGCTGTTTATTGTTGAAAAATGAAAAAGATAATGAGTTTTATATCGAGGCACAACAATACGAATTTACAGATAAAATCGATGTGCTCCAATCACTGAACTATACATCAAGTAAATGTTTGTGTAAAGAAATAGTTCAATATGTATTGCGAACAAAAGAAAACATTGTAATTAACAATGCCTCCACTGAAGGTGATTTTCAGAACAACTCTTATATTGAGGAACATAAGACTAAATCAATATTATGTATGCCAGTGATTTTGCATAACATTCTCAGGGGCGTGGTGTACCTTGAAAATAATCTATCAGGGTATGTATTTACAACAGATAGAATCGAAATCCTAAAAACAATATCAGCTCAGGCTGCGATTTCAATTGAGAATGCCAAGCTTTATGAGACAATGGAAGAGAAAGTAAAAGAAAGAACAAATCAGCTTAAAAATGCAAACAACAAACTTATGGAACTATCACTTCATGATCCTTTGACTAATTTACATAACAGGCGATATGCCTATGAAATAATAAACGAGTTTGCATCAAAATTTATAAAAAACAAATCGTATGCAAGAAACATAGATAACAAGCGTGATTTGTCATTAAAAAACAACATACTTGGTATTTTTTTAATTGATATTGATCATTTCAAAGAGGTAAATGATTCTTTTGGTCATCATTCAGGTGATAATGTCCTTGTAACATTTTCAAACACACTAAGTAAATTGATACGAATGGATGATTTTATTGTTCGATGGGGTGGTGAAGAGTTTCTAATAATTTTAAATAATACAAAACCTGATTATCTGAAAATGTTTGCAAAAAAAATTTTACAAACTATGCAGAATACACCAATTCAAATATCTGAAAAACAAACCATTTTCAAAACATGTTCGTTAGGGTATGTGGAGATGCCACTTGATTCAGAAGCTCCTGAACTTTTGACACTCGAACAAGCAATAAATCTGAGTGACTATGCTTTATATCGGGCGAAAGAAAGGGGAAGAAACTGCGCAGCTCATTTTACTGTTAAAAATCAATTATTATCTGAAAAATTGTTAAGCGAATGTTTAACTGGTTTATATAAATCTTCTGATATCAATAATGATTTTATTAAAATAGAGTTTATTGAGTAATCATGGCTGCATAGTAGAACATCTGCTTATAAATTAGACCTAAATCGCATTACCTGTATACTGTCACCTAAAAAACGCAAGGCTGATTGTGGACATTCAAGTCCATGAAACATTACATAATAGTGAACAAATGTCCTCCATTTCAATACCTTTTTCGCTACATTTTTGGAAAGGGCTTTCTGCAGCAGCGCTTGGAAGGTATTACATTTTCGCCGTTTTAAGTTTTTTTCTCAGGGGGTTTATAATGGTATTGCGTAGCATTCGAATTCAGATGCAAAATCCTGTACGGATATTTTTAATCTGTATAATTTTTATTTTGCATATTACGAATCAAGTGTTTGCTCAACCGGCAAAGGGTGCTAATAAATTTCTTGGAAATATCACTACCAGAAATGCTGTCCGTTCAGATTTTCTAAAATACTGGAACCAGATAACTGGTGAAAATGAGAGCAAGTGGGCATCCGTAGAGGGAACTCGCGACCGGATGAACTGGGGTGGAACCGATAAAATTGCAGCTTTTGCAAAAGAGAACAATATTCCCTGGAAATTTCATACCCTGGTATGGGGCAGCCAGTATCCATCGTCATGGATGAACAGGCTCTCTCAGGAAGAGCAGCTGGAGGAAGTTACCGAATGGTTTGATGAAGCAGCCAAGAGGTATCCGGATGTGCAGATGATTGATGTAATCAACGAAGCCTACGAATCGAATGGGGGTAGACACGCACCACCTCCGACATCACTTAAAAATGCACTTGGTGGAACTGGGAAAACAGGTTACGACTGGATGATCAAGGCTTTTAAGATGGCCCGTGAACGGTGGCCTAATGCTGTTCTGATATACAACGACTACAATACCATTGAATGGAATAACGAAGTAAACTGGCAGGTGAATATGGCAAAAGCAATGAAAGCTGCCAATGCACCAATGGATGCAATCGGAGTTCAGGCGCACGATGCATGGAAAGTTAAAACCGCAACGGTAAAATCCAATATCGACAAAATCGCTGCGGTTGGATACCCAATTTTTGTAACTGAATATGATATTGGTGAAAGTAATGATGCTGCACAAAAACGTATTATGGAGGAGCAGTTTACCATGTTTTGGAATCATCCAAAAATTGTTGGTGTTACTTACTGGGGATATATTGTCGGAAGCACCTGGCGAAATGGTACCGGTCTGTTGAATTCATCCGGCTCGGAACGACCGGCTCTGACATGGTTGATTAATTATGTAAAGAAAAATCCAAATCCACCAAATGATTTTATGAGTATGAATACAAAAATGTTTTCGAAAACAGCAATCAATAAGATCCCATTTACCATCGTTTCCAGCGGAAATTCAGTTTCATCTGAAATACCTTTGAAAGTATATGATCTGCAGGGAAGAGTGATTTCTTCACGATTCGAAATTGGTAAAGTAATTAACCTCTCACCCTTGAAATCTGCTCATGGATGTTACTTAATAGACATCAGAGGTTATCATGCTGAAACAATCAATACATTGCAGTGATTATTGCTTCTACACGAAAATCCAAGAATGGTGCTGAAATATCGCAGCAAATGGAAAGAAACGAAAATAGCAGTTAGTAGTTGTTTTTGTCCTGAAAAATCATAAACAAGGTAACTATTTGCATTTAGCTATTTGGCTATTAGCAAAGACAACAGCATCTTTTTTGCTAATAGCTAACAGCATGCATTTAAAGTGTGTTTTTCAAAATTCGCTTTGAAAGCCTCTGTAATAACCAGATAATTGTGTCCCGCTTTTTGACAATTTGATACTGCATTTTAAAAAAAAGGTTGCTAATTTCCCCGAAAATTTCATCAGAAATAGTTGAAAGTAGACAGTGCAAGCACTATATTGAACTTATAAGTAAAAAAGATCAAAAGTACTATCAGCTCAATTGCATCTGATTGTAAAATGTTGTCTCCTGTGGTTTGCAAGAGCAAAATAATAATCACGTTGCATTTTGTTAACATGCAAAAGTAATCAAATTTTCTAAAGGAGGTTTTGTGGCTAAAGTATTAGTATTTCATTTTACAGAAAACGGCAGACTTCCTTCATTGAGCAATGAAGAAGCGCAAGGGATTACTTCAAAGATTAATACGGTAGTGAAAGACTATCCTGATGTGAAATTTAATGGAACTTTCGTTGACGAAAACGGTAAGGGTATTTGCGACTGGGATGCTCCAAATGCTGATATCGTGAAAGAGATTGTCCAAAAAGTACTGGGCGTACCTCCTGCCGATGGTGCAGTTGTTGTAAAGAAAGTCCTTTGATTATCAAGCCTCCTTGTATAAATCGGTATTTTTCAAAAGGGGAGGTGTGTTGTATCTTTAAATTATTTGTTGCTATATATGGGTGCGCATAACAACTGGCACTCATTTTCACTCGCTAAATTACAATGAACAGTAAGTTTTGATGGAAATTTCGGGAAGTGGTGAGGAATGGGTTGAATCATTGAAAGAAAGGTGGTCTTGATCAGAGCACCCATGCAATACTCTTATGTATCACTTGATCTCAGGAACTTTTGCGGATTCCTTTTTTTGCCCTCAATGGCAGTGAGTCTGATACGATAATAAAAATCCACATTTCTTGGATACTGTGTCTCATTAATATTGTATTGCCCTTTATTGATATATTAACTCCAAATATCTTTCACTTCTTAATTTCAAAGTCACTTACCTCCGAAGTTCCATCATAATTGAATTCGAATTCGTTACCATTTTCGGAATAGACACCGGACACCGTCTTGCTGATATAGTCTACACTGCCTTCAAAGATTCCCGTCGATCCTTTACCATAATCAACAAATATCTTCAGTGCCGCTTTTGATGCGGTTGATGTTGCATTAATTTTCGAATTGGGAATGACACTCAGGTCCAAGGATTTTAAACTGCGATTTTGATATTGTGCAGCATAATGCGCTTTAACCAGTTCATTAGAATTGTTAGTTGTGCCGGAGGCCGGATCAGAAACGAATAAAGAAAAATCGGTTGTTTCCAGTAAAACCGAATCGTTCTGCGGCATCCTGAGAAGTGTGAGCGAGAAGTTTTCTTCTCCACCATTCGTATGTATCTGTGTGTAGCTAATCTTTTCACTGGTCACATCTCCGGATTTCATCTCTTTATGGAGTGAATGGATATGGTTATCAGCTGTATTTGAAAATGTCCGATCTTTACCGGGGTCAAAACGAACAGATAGCGATTGCTTACTATTAGAAAGAGAATAGGAAGCCATAAGATTTATCAAGGGAATATTGTTTTCCGTTGAAGATAGAAGATTACCATCACCATCCGCATCACTGTACTCTTCAAAAATAGTTATGGAAGCGATGGTACCTGAACGGCTGATGCGTGAGTAGGTTTCGTTTGTATTGCTTGTAAATGAGGCCGGGATGCTATACATTCCAGATTGAGATATTACCTTCAGGTATACATTCATGGCATCTGATTCGGCTGTAACTGTTGGCGTTGGTTGGTAAATTGTGACTTTATTTCCGGATGTGGTATTGTTGGGTGATGCTATTTCTCCCCATTTTGCGATAGTATCATAATGCGTAACGGTAACTGTATCATAAACGAATACTGTATCGACGACAAAAATCAGTTCAGAGACAGTTTTATCGGTGATGACTGTGGCGCTGTCGTTAGATAGGTCAGATCTCGTAAGAAGCGATGTATCTGATTTCAGAGAGGTCCTTGTAATGGTATCGTTTACATATACTTTAGATACATTAATAATAGTATCGACGCGTTTTACTATTGCTGGTTTTGTAACATCATAACTGGTAGAATCTGTCGAGGCTGTTCGTTTGGATAGTGATTGGGGCTGTTTTGAAACAATCGAATTAGGGTCAAGCTGGTCTTTTCCACTGATGAGGTAACTTTCCGGTTGCCATACAGTATTATTGCTGAGCAGGTTCAGTGCTGTTTTTGCGCACGCGGTCATTACCGGATTTCCCGTTTCGACACCGGAAACAGGACTGCTGCATTTGACACAGAGAACAGGCAGTAACATAATGGTAATATGAAACCAGGTGTTGATTAGTTTATTTAACATGTACTGTCCTCCGGTGTGTCAAAATTTTCCGTAAGAGGGAATAATTGAAAATTTACCTGAAGAATCTTTTCTGGTTTTTTTTCTGATTCAGCGATTTCAAGTAGTTCCTGACGTAAAACTCGTAACTTTTCGACAATTAAATGTGTTGTGGCTTCAGATACGCTCAGTGTTACACTGGTAATGTCCCGCTTTTCAGATGAAAAACGTTCAATCGATTCAGATGCAAGCTGGATCATCGATTTGTGATAGTTGGCAACTGCAACTGAACGAACCTGTGGTCCGGTAGTGAGTGTCGCAGATGTTTTAACGTAGGAGCCATTGCCGTTTTTTCGGATAAGATTAAGATCTTTAAGAAGAGATGCTGATTTCTCAGCTTCAAGTGCGCTGATCGGTGGTACAACCATTGCACCAAGCTTTTTGAAATCATCATCAAAGTTTTTGGCTGTTATCAATTCATGAATTATGGGATTGTACCAGTTTGAGTAGTAAGAATATTCAGATTTCTCGAGTGTTCGCGGGTTATTTTTCTCACGGTGTCTTATCAGTTTTGTGAGATACCTGTTTTTCTCTTCAAGGGTTTTACTCTGGTTCAGAAAAACGAGATTTTCAAAATAGTCTGTTTCCTTTTTATTTAAACTGAATGCTTTTGCGACCTTAAAGACGCTTTCTTTGGTTAAATTGCGATCACCATCTATCACGAGTTTTAAAAAGTTAGGAGATTTAAATCCGGCTTTCTGAGAAAACAGGCGATAAGAATAAAAATCATGCTTCTGTTTTTTTTCATCAAATGTGTGATGAAGAAATTCCCGGTAATCCATATATTCAAAAATTGATTTCAATAGTTCCTCCTTACCGGAAAAATACGATAACCTTACGAAAAAAGTTTTTTATGATGTCAGAATGTGAGATGGTATATCGTTTATATGAACATAATATAGAGTATTGATTTGGGATTGTCAATAAATACGGAGCAATCTATGTATTCAAAAGAACAATGTTTGTGTTGATCATCTATCGTAAAATATTGATAAATATAGAGATAAATGTAACAAAAAAAAGTGTGGGACAGATGCTTGTTGCTGCGCAATGTAATCTAAAAGCAGAGCTCGCAGAAGACATGGGGAGAGGTGCGGAGGAAAAAAAGATAGAGAGAAGTGAATGGTTAACTTGAAAAATACTCCGAATCTCTGTGTTAAATTTCTTATTGGAAAATTGAATGGGCTATTTCATGTAGCTTTTAAACCGATCAGCGAAAAGTGAAATGGAACACCAGGATGACAGTTCACTGTCCGCTGATCGTCATTTGCAGTTTAAAATTTCATAATCAGCGGATTACATCAATTGGCAAAACATTGCTACCATGGCTTTTGTTTACAGCAGCAAAGTATCGTCCCGCACTTACCCTGCCACCGTTTTTGTCAGTGTAATCCCAATTGCCATAGCCATCTGAAGTGAGTTGAATTGTTCTGACCAGAATTCCCAATGGGGAGTAAATTGAAACAGATGGACTGAACTCTGTATTGTTAAGCTTATAGAAAATTTTGCAGTTTCCTGCATTTTTACTCAGCCTGAATGTACTGGATTCCGTTTTTACTGAAGGGCTTTTTATCGACGAACCATCTGATACATTAAGTTCAGCAAAGAGCATACTTCCCAGATCGATTGTGGATTCATCTTGAATATCTGTTGATGTAGGGAATTCTGATGCGGTAGTTGAATAGAAGTAGATCGTATCCTTTCCAATGGTATTTTTCGTTTTAAGGGTTACCTGTATCAAAGCCGGGACTGTCGTGAACGCAATACTGTCCAGTTGAATTGGGATTCCCTGTTCTTGAATGATAGAATCCAGATTAATCGATGAAGCATCAACACCCATCTGTTCCGCAAGACTCAACAAAGAGTCTATAACAACAACTGTATCCAGCATATCTCCAGCTTTCAGGGAGACTCCGAATGGTGCGCTGTAACCCGTCCAGCTTCCCTGATCTGTGGAGACCTGGACTGAATTATTCCGGTCTTTAGCAGAATGCGCTTCAAAGGTCAGTCCTTTAAACTGGCTGTCAAGATTTGCATCTCTGCTCATGGCAGTTAACTGGGACATATATTGAAGAACCAGTGGTGCCAGAGTGCCAGGATCATTGAACTTACCAAATATGGAATTGATATCGAGATCACGAATAACTACACTTTTTACACTTGTAACTTCGTATCCATCCGGAACTCTGATCATAAGATGAACATTGTCCCGCTGCGCAGCAAAACCATCCATGACTTTTTGTGAAATACTTAAATAGGTGTAAGCATTTACCATGGTTACAGAGATTGTCTCCCCGGTTTTTGCAGATTCAGGAAAATTTATCGCTTCAAGACGATCGATACTGCAACTTGTCAACAATGTTGAGACTACGAGTGAAGAGAGCAGGTATGTCAGTCGTTTAATCATGTGAGAGCTCCTTTTTTCTATGTGTTATCTTAAATATACAAAAAGTTCTGTTTATCTGGATACTATTTCATAGGGGGGTATTGTGTAGCGGTCTACCTCTAATTATATCACACCTGGTTAGTTTTAGCTTCTAAAAAAAATAATGCTGCATATTCAGAGCTGGAACCACCACGAGATGTTTTTACTCAAACAGCGGATAGAAAGTTTAAAAATCTTTATGAATAATAACGATACATTTTTCTTGATTAAACTCAAAAAAAATTGTAAGATGGTTAATATTTAAAGTGGTTGAAATCCTTTTAATTGAATTGGTAAGACAAGAATGTTTTCATTTTTCAGAAGCAGATTAAAAAACAAAATCGCCCTGTTACCAGTTTCTGCCGTATTACTGATGAGCATTTTTACACTCATTTACTTCCCAACCAACAAGCGAAGCGAATTGACTAAGGTCCTCTCTGAGCAGGTGACTGCAACAGCGGATCTGCTTGGATTCGGGCTTGGGGTTGCGCTTGATTCCGACCGCTTTGATGCTATTGCAGAAGGGTTTAATGTTGCGAAAGGAGTCGGGGATGTCGCCTACATCCTTATATATGATAACAATAATAAGTTTTTAAGTGCTTATAACCCCGACAGTGTATCTGTTCCGGAAACTCGCGATAAATTCGATGAAAAGCCTACTACCAATGGTAAATTTATTGAAAAAGCTACGCCCATAAAATTCGGAAAACAAGCATATGGTACCGTCGTTGTAGGTGTATCTATGAAAACCATCGATACAAATGTCTCAGCATCTTTTTTCCTTATGCTGGGTATTGGGGTTTTATTGTCAATTATGTCGATTGTTGTTTCATTAATATTCAGTACACGAATAGTAAAGCCGCTTGCGGCTGTTCAACATGCAATGGAAGCCCTTGGTAAAAGAAACCTGAAACAGAAGTGTAATGTTGATTCTGTTGATGAAACAGCTATAATGGCAAGAGCTGTAAATACTGCAATCGAATCTCTTCAACAGTCACTGTCGGTCACATCCAATGGAGCAGAAAGAATTTCCGCAGCAATTACGACCTTATCATCAGTTGCTAATACCATGAGCGATAATTCAACGGTGATGGCTGAAAAGTCAAAATCAGTAGCAGGAACTATCAATGATGCAATTGGCAGGATGGATAATATCAAAAGTTCCTCCAACGAGGTTACGTTATCAATTCAGACCGTAGCTGCATCAATTGAGGAGATGAACAGTTCGCTGAACGAAGTTGCAAAGAACTGTAATAATGAATTCAGGATTGCTGAATCCGCATCAATCAAAGTCAATGAAACTCTGAGTGTAATGCAGGCCCTTGGCGCAGCTGCTAAAGAGATAAGTACTATTAATGATTTTATAAACACAATTGCACAACAGACGAAACTCCTTTCGCTTAATGCAACTATCGAAGCGGCTAATGCCGGAACTTACGGAAAAGGGTTTGCTGTGGTAGCACAGGAAGTCAAGCAGCTTGCGCAAAAAATTGATAATGCCACTCATCAGATCGCCCATCAGATTGAGGGGATCCAATCGAAAGCGGATAATGCTGTCGTTGCAATGTCTGATGTAACCGGGGTTGTTGATGAAATTAAAAATATCTCTCATTCGATTGCCGCATCAGTCGAACAGCAGAGTGTGACAGTCAATGGCATTGCACAGATCGGCAGCAAGACATCCTCAAATGCCGAAAATATCTCAAAAGATGTTTCGCTCTGGGCTGAAGAGATGGCGCACATTTCAAGCAGTTTTACCACTGTTGAAAACGCTGCATCTACCACTGCCGGAGGAGCGGAAGAGATTGATACCAGCGTAAAAGAACTGCAAAAACTTTCCGAAGAATTAACTGCAACTGTCGAACAATTCGTATTGTAGAAAGCCATAAATGTTTGCCATTTAAACAGGGGGAGCTGTTTAAATGAAACAATTGACAATATCCACTAAAGTAACACTTGTTGAAGGAGTTTAAACCTATGAAAAGAAAAAAGTTATGTAAACACTCAGGATACACTGTGTTCCTGATAACCACAGTTTTGATAACCTCCATTTTTGCGCAAACCCAGGAAAAATTCCAGATATACGGGTTTTCTGATATGACAATATCAAAGTGTTTTCCAAAGGAAAACTCATTTTCGTATGGCGTTGACAAAATGGATGAGAAAGCCAATTTCAGTCTTGATCATGTTAATCTATATACCAGTTTCAGACCAAATAAACATGTAAGATTTCTTGCTGAGTTAAGCTTTCAGGAGAGTCCTGTCAATTATAACAATGTTGCTGGAACGAGAATTATTATGAACTCTCCGTTCTTAAATTCAGATTCTGTGTATACTGTAGCGGAAATTAAAGCAAAAAATCGAATTCAGAGGGGTATAACGATATTCGAATGGGGTTCATTTTCTGTTGAACGAGCGATGATGTCACTGAATCTGAATCGTTACTGGAATTTCTCCGCTGGAAAATTCATTACACCGGCCGGTGTTTGGAATGTTGATCATGGATCACCAGTCATTATGACTATAAGTCAGCCAACGCAGTACAGTTACGCTGAGATCTTCCCTAAATCCCAGATTGGTATTATGGAAGAGGGAAAAATATTTCTTGGTGATGCAGATCTTTCTTATGTCGTGTACCTTTCTTCCGGTAGAGATAATCAGTCGTTGTACAGACCAACAGACCTTTCAGTTGGAGGACAGGTGAGAATGAATCTACCATTACTTGATGAATGTACGTTTGGCCTGAGTGGCTACAGAGGGAAAGCGAATATTAAGCTCAGAGAGGGCGTCATCACCATGAATACTGTCGATTTTGTAACATTTGATTCGAAGACCGTTTATGAAGACAGCAATGTTGTAAACTATCATGAAAAGGTGTATGGAATCGACATGCGTCTGCGAAAATACAATCTTACTTTTCAGAGTGAATTGAATTATCAGGACATAGACAATAATGTGTTAAACGGTGCAAAAACAGGTATCTTTGGAAACTATTACATGCTTGCTTACGATGCATACAAAAAAGATAACTTAACATTAACTCCGTATGGCTTATTTGAATATGTTAAGTATTATGATGAAGAAAAACACCCTAACGCGAATCCGTATGCCCTGAGAGAGGGATATAGAAAGGTAATGGCTGGATTGAACATCCGGGCATTCACAAATTATGGTATAAAGCTTGAATACAATTTTACACGGTTGTTAATGCAGGATTACTCAACTATCAAGCGTGATGAGTGCGATATTCCTGGAGTCGGTGCACAATTCTATGTAGCATTTTAAGGAGAAAACCTATGAAAAAGATATATTTATTTTTGCTTGCTCTATGCTGGGCAGGTGTATCATTTGGTGGAGATTTTGTGGTGATTGTCAGTAAGGACTGCCCTCTGGCATCTGTTTCAACGACCGATTTAAAACGGTTGTATACAGGAAAACTTGAAAATATTGATGGTACCAGTGTGTCCGGAACAAATCTGTCCATGGATAATCCTGCTGCGGTTTCATTTTTAAGTGAAATTGTCGGTATGGCAACTACTGATTACAAGTCTTTCTGGCTGGCACAACAGATCAGAGGTGGAAGTACTGCGCCTGCTGTAAAAAAATCGGTGTCTGATATGATTTCATATGTTAAGGATAACGCTAACGCGGTAGGGTATGTGCCCAAGGATGCTGCGTTAGATGGGGTTAAAGCAGTAGAGGTCAAATAAGTAAGGTTCAATCTCATCAATGGTGAAGGGTGCTTGTTAAAGCACCCTTTTTTTATGTACAAATTATCAATCAAAAAAACGGAAACCGAATTGAAGCAGTCTATCTTTACTGAACCAGGGTTTCCCGTCAACAAGAGGAATGTTCCTGTCGATTATATATTTTGTATAAAATGTAAATCCTTTAACCCCACGGCGGAAATGCATCTCAAGTCCATTTCCAAAATGAACTCAGATCCATGGTGAGACGGTAATCGGGGAGAAAACAACATTGTTACCAGTCCAATGAGCAATATTCTTCATAACTGATGTAGAATCGGTTTGAGATATAGATACAGATGAGAACATGAAACAGGCGATAAGACATTTGAATCCAGGTTTTTTAATAATACTGAACTGCCCTTACAAAAAACTGTTGAGAATTATCTTTGAGGCTGTATAAGAGTTGTACATGACATTCCAGATACCGCCCCCCGGTTTTCCCCAGTGCCCCGTTTGAAAAAGATTAGGAAGGTGAGTGGTTATCGGTAATTTTGCTTCACCGTAGATATCTTTAACGTTTGCAAAACCGTATAGCGCACCATTGAAATTTTTGGTATAATGCGCAAAGGTATCAGGACTACCGATCTCGGTGAGTTCAATCATCTCTTTTGTACCGGGGTAAAGTTCTTCAAGTTTAGTAACCATTTTTTCAGCAAGCACTTTTTTAAAGGTGTGCCAGTCATTTGACATATCGGTTCGAACGAAATACATAAGGGTAAGAGTCGGATAATCACCTTCATCGAGTCCTCGTAACATTATCAAATGATTTATTGTACTGAGATCATTCGCTTCTATTTTCCGGTATATAGTTTCAAAATTATCTGATTCGTACCAGAAATTTACCGTATCGGAGATCATTGAAGAAAATCGGCTGTTCATTCCCATATAAACAATAACGCACGAAATTGATGCGTTGAGATTACCTAATCTTCTCCTCACCATTTTTCCTCTGGCATTTTCAGGCAATAAAGAGGTATGAAGATCATATGGATTGATATTAGATACAACAAGTGAGGTACGGTATTGAGTACCATCACTGGTCTGCACATGGCTGACTCTGCTGTTTTCGACTGACAGACACGACACCGTTTTTTTTGTGAGGACTACTCCACCCTTGTTTGTGATAACTGAGGAAAGAGCATTTGCAAGAGCTGAGAAGCCACCTTTGCAAAAGTGAGATCCTTCTCTTTTGTGGAGTAGAAACATTGTAAATGAATACAGAGCCCCGCATTTTTCAGGAGAAATACCAGCATAGGGCCACTGGGCAAACAATGCAGTCTGGAGATGGCTGTTTGAAATCAGTGATGTTATATGGTCGTGACATGAGCGGTTGTGAAATTTGGATACGAACCGGACATCTTCAGGAACATATTCTTTTTCAAAATTAAAGATGGGGGCACAGATATGATCGTAGAATGTTTTTTCCGATTCTAAAAGAGCTTTAACCTCTTCTCTGGAGTTGCTGTATTTAAGCAAAAATTCAGTTATATCATCCTGGCGTGATGGGACACTGTCAGATAGTGTGGGGGTGCTGAAACGATACATCGATGGAAGTTCCATGGTGGAAACCTGAGATTCAACACCTAAAATACGGAGCAGATGCATTATTGTTCCATCTGAGCTCATGGGGACTGAATGTACGCCCGATTCAAAAGTGAACTTTTTCCGCTTGAAATTGTGTGCGTATCCGCCAATTTTTGTGTGTTGTTCAAGTACCAGAACTTTCATACCTGCATGCGCAAGAAATGCGCCGCAGTTTAATCCTCCGATTCCAGAACCCAATACTACTGCATCAAAATCTTTTGTCAAATTTACCTCACACTGAATTTTCGTTTGTCATTATGACAGATGATCTGTGCGGTATGTCGTGCAATCCGGATTACTCCGGGAATTCCTCCCGCTGCCCATACCCATTGACCGGTAATATACAGATTCTTTACTGGCTTTAATGTTTTCGGCAATGTCTTACCAATCATCGAAGGAACTGGTGCCCATCCCTGGTAACTGCCTTTGAAAATATTTGTATACCTTATAAATGTTGCAGGTGTTGCTATGTCAATGTTTTCGATAACAGAGCGAATTGAACCGAAACGCCGCTCCAGGGTTGAAATAACCATTTCCGCGATTCTTTTTTTTTCTTCTGTGTACCGGCTGTAATTACTGTTTCGGAGATCAACCCAGTACTGATATTGCGGTATTCGGATCTGTACGATAATCGATGTCGTACCCGGTCGGGATAATGAAGGGTCAAAATGACAGACGCGAACCATCATTTCTGAAAAGATCCCTCCTTCACCCATATCGATCGTTTCATCCAGGGTCATGGAGATTTTATGCGGAAGAGCACAAAAGGTGCGTTTAACACCAAGTGATACCTGAAAAAGAGCCGGGAAAACAGGAATCGTATCACATCTTTGTGCGATATTTGAAGTGATTTTCTGATCTGAGAGAAGGTGCCTGATTGTGTATTGTAAATCTGTTGCAACAATTACCTTATCAGCAGATATATTGTCTCCATTTTTAAGCCTGATACCGATGACTCTGTTATTTTCGACATTAATTACAGTGGCCTCAGTGTGCAGATGGAGTTTTCCGCCAGAAGCGAGGTACTTTTTAACAAGAAGTTCTATAAGTTTATTGGAGCCACCTACAGGGTAGCCGCCGGATTTAATATTCATCCAACCAAGAGTGAGAATGACACTCATAACGGAAAAGTGCTCATGGCGGGGGAATATCCGCAGAAAGAGTTCTCTGAGTGTGTTGTTTTTAAATTCCAGGGAAAGCTTTTTTATGGTTACACGTTTCCATTTCAGGAAAAAACGGATAAACGAACTTTGAGAAAATAGAAATGTGCAATAGTCCCATAGATTAAACAGTTCCGGCGGTTTTGAATAGGGAAGAGAGACTGTCCCGGCGGTTTTTATTGCATCCGTGAATTTTTTAATAATCCGGAAATCTTCCGGAGCGATCCGGAGCATCTCTTCTTTGAGTTTTTCAGCATCACAATAAACATTGAGCGTGGATTGCTGATGCTCCACAGTGATGAAAATATCGGGATCGATTATTTCAAGCTGCGAAAAATCCAGAAGTTCGCTCAGAAGATTGTGCATGGATGATGCAGGGCTGGAGCCTGCCAGCCAGTTGGATGCGCCATCGAATGTGTAGTCGCCTCTTTTCCAGGCGTAAGAGACACCACCGCATTCACTGTTTTTTTCAAAAATCGTTGTTGAATATCCGTTCATCTGAAGGTAGCATCCTGCTGCAAGACCCGAGAATCCACCACCGATTATTGCTATTGATGTTTGTTGTTCCAGAAGTTCCCGATCCTTAGAATTGAGATGTTTCTAATTTAAGGTAAAATAGTTTTTTTATATCTGATTCAAAAATGATATTAATGAAATTTAGATTCGTTTTTACCTGATATTATTCTATTTGGGGAATGTAACCATACGTTCAGGTCACGACCGTAAGAGAATGGTGCATCAGCGAAAATAAACGGTACCTGTTTTCCCCTGTATTTATTTGCTTGATTCACACATGAGCAATCAATATTTTTAGTGGTTAAATTAGACAAAATTAATTGTTCAGATGCTGGATACCAGTCTTGGTTGAATAGTTTCTGGGTGTCTTTACCTTTCGATAGTTTTTCAGGAGAGCTGAATGAAATCTTTCGGTATTTGTCTGGGAGCATCAAGCCTAAAAACCGCTGTGTTATCCGGAACGAATGAACGTTCTATACAGGTAGTTGAAAGTCATGTTGTAACGCATGAAAGTAACCCCCGTAGTGCCTTTACATCAATCATTAACAGTTCGGATATAAAAAATTTTGACTACTGTCTTATTACAGGAAGAAAATTCAGAGAAATAGTTGATTTGCCTTCCATAACCGAACCTGAAGCGCTCGAAGCTGGACTGCAATTACTAAAAATCACAGGTAAATTGTCAGGCACATATGATGCTATTGTCAGTCTCGGAGCTGAAAGTTTTCTCCTCTATACATTAAACGATGATTTGACAATAAACTCTATCGAAACCGGAAATAAATGTGCATCAGGAACAGGTGAGTTTTTTCTTCAGCAGATACGGCGAATGGATCTCTCGGTGGAGGAAGCTGTAAAGGTTGCCCGTGGCAGTGATCCTTACAAGGTGTCGGGAAGGTGTTCGGTATTTTGTAAAAGTGATTGTACACACGCTCTTAACAAAGGAATTCCTGCAGGAAGGGTCACTGCCGGATTGTGCGGTATGATAGCCGGCAAAGTCCTCGATCTGCTTGAAAAATCTCAGGGTAGCAGGATTATCGCTGTCGGCGGTGTTACAAAAAACGGTGTGATTATGGATATGCTTCGGGAAAAGGTTGATCAGCTGCTTATTCCGGATTACGCTGAGAGTTTCGAAGCTCTTGGAGCTGCCTATCAGGCATTTTTGACAAAAAAACACTTCGAAAAAAGTAAAAAATCCTGGTTTACCAGCAAAAAGAGTTCATTTCAGGTCCTGCCGCCTCTTAATAATGCATCAGATCTGGTCGTTTTTGAATCAATTTCAGAGATGATTGCTCAAAACGGTGATGAACTGATACTGGGACTTGACGTTGGATCAACAACTACAAAAGCAGTCGCTTTACGTGTCAAAGACAATGCAATTGTCGCAAAAACATATCTCAGAACAAATGGTAATCCGGTTGCTGCTGCGCGGGAGTGTTATACATCCATTAACGGGCAGATACGTGCAAAGGTAACATTTGTAGGAATGGGAACGACCGGCTCGGGTCGTCAGATTGCGGGACTGCATGCGGGCACCGAATCAATCATCAACGAAATTATTGCTCATGCGACTGCTGCCGCACACTTCGATCCTGATGTCGAAACCATTTTCGAGATTGGTGGCCAGGATGCCAAGTATACCTTTCTTGTCAATGGTGTCCCATCAGATTACGCCATGAATGAGGCGTGCAGCGCGGGTACCGGTTCTTTTCTTGAAGAGTCTGCAAAAGAATCCATGGGTATTGATTATCGTACCATTCAGGATATTGCTGTAAAGGGAATGCAACCCCCCAATTTCAATGATCAATGTGCTGCGTTTATCAGTTCCGATATCAAGACAGCCGGACATGAAGGTGTTGGTACTGAGGATATTGTTGCCGGACTCGTTTATTCCATATGCATGAACTATGTCAATCGCGTGAAAGGACGTCGTCCGGTAGGAAAAAAGATTCTCATGCAGGGTGGTGTCTGTTATAACAAGGCTGTTCCGCTTGCAATGGCTAATCTTATTCACCAGCAGATAATCGTTCCTCCGGAACCCGGGCTCATGGGAGCGTTTGGAGTTGCCCTTGAAGTAAAGAGTCGGATTGAAAATGGGTTGTGTGAGAAAAAAGTGTTTGATCCTGCGCTTCTTGCATCAAGAGATGTCGAATATGGTAAATCTTTCATCTGCCATGGTGGAACATCAAAATGTGACCGTGGGTGTGAAATCGCGATGATTATCGTTGATGGCAAAAAATTTCCCTTTGGCGGCGCATGTAATAAATATTACAATCTTCTTCACCACCTTGAGTACGATTCCCGTCAATTTGATTTTGTTCATGCGAGGGAAAAACTTGTTTTTAAATACGAAGAAAGGGAAGAACCGAGTAAAGGGATAACGGTAGGGATGAACCGATCATTTCTTATCCACCAGCTGTATCCTTTATATGCCGCTTTTTTCAGTTCGCTAGGTGTAAAACTGATACTTTCTGATACTGTTGATCCTGATGGTATCAAACGGAAACGCTCCGCATTCTGTTATCCTGCGGAGATTTCTCATGGAGAATTCAAAAATCTCTTAAGTAAATCACCGGATGTAATATTTATGCCATCAGTGGTGGAACTCTATGTAGAAAATGCCCGAACACGGCGTAGAGAACATCAGTGTACCTGTATGATACTTCAGGCCGAGCCCTATTATCTTAAAAGTGCCTTTAAGGATATGAATCCGACAATAAAACTGATCTCGCCAATACTTGATTTTTCACAGGGATACCAGACACAGGAGAAAGAGTTTGTATCAGTTGCTGTGCAGCTTGGAAAAAGTGAAGAAGAGGGGCGTACGGCTTACAGAAATGGCGTTGAGGCGCTGAAAAAAGTTCAGGAAAACATTAAAAATAATGGCCGGGAAGTGCTTGCAGAACTGGAGAAAGATCCAAAGAAAACCGCGATAGTGCTTTTCGGTCGTTACTACAACGCTTTTGCATCTGAAGCGAACATGGGTATTCCCGAAAAATTTGCATCGAGAGGGATAACCCTTATTCCCTGGGATTTCCTGCCATATCAGAATGAAAATGTAGAATTCGAGGTTAACTGGGCAATTGGCCAGAATCTGATGAAAGCATCAAAATTTGTGGCTTCGCATCCACAGCTTTTTGCTGCATATATTACAAACTTCAGTTGTGGTCCGGATTCATTTCTGTTAACGTATTTTCGTGATTATATGGACATCAAGCCGTCACTGACTCTTGAACTTGATAGTCACACTGCCGATGCGGGAATAAATACGAGAATTGAGGCGTTCTGGGATATAATTGAGCGTTTTCGTAAAGTCGGATTTTCTAAAAGAGATGATTCAGGATTCAAACCGGCGGAGATCAGGCAGGAAAAGGGTAAACTAAAATTTTCATCCGCAGACGGTACGACCGAAAACCTCAAAGGCTCATCAGTAAAAGTAATACTTCCGTCGATGGGGAAACTCAATAGCGAAGTAATTGCCGCAGCTTTAAAAGGTGGAGGAATGAATGCCTCAGCGACTCCAGTTTACGACAGAGAAACATTGCGGATCGGAAGAGCAAATACCACCTGTAAAGAGTGTCTCCCGCTGATTCTTACCACCGGCGGGTTGTTGAAGCACATAGAGGAACGTCAGGATAAAAAGGAAAAGCTTGCTTATTTCATGCCCACCTGTGGTGGTAACTGCCGGTTTACTCAGTACAGTGTATTTCTGGAAAAACTGATTCGCAAAAACAAACTCGAAAATACAGCTCTCCTTACCATGACAAACGAAAATGGCTATGCTGGTCTGGAATTGATTGATCAGATCAATGTTCTTAAAGGTATCATTCTGGCCGATTGTATGGAAGATATCAAAAACAATATCAGGGTGGTTGCTGCTGATTATGATAAAGCAATGAACACATTCGAAAATCTGTGGCAGAGATCGCTTGATATACTTTCTGTCAATAGAGGTAAAAATCTCATTAAATGGTTGAATGAAATTTCTGTTGAGTTATCCCGCATCAAATTGAAATATCCGCTGAAACAAGCCAGAACTGTGTCACTGCTGGGAGAGATTTTCGTTCGCAGCGATTACTTCTCCTGCCAGGATCTTCTTGAACGTCTTGCTGTCCGGGAGATAATCGTAAAGCGTGCTCCTTTGCTCGAATGGCTTACCTATTGCGATTTCAATGTGAAAGAGGGTATCTATGAGGCAAAATTCAATCTCCTGGGATATTTCGAATTTCAGGCTAAAAGGTTTCTTCAGGTAAAATTCGAAAAAAGTATTAAATCTACTCTTGCAAAATCAGGGTTGTATTGTTATGAACCTGTAAATGTAGATGAATCAATCAGATATGGTTCAAATTTTTTCAACCTGCGATTTACCGGTGAAGCTATTCTTGTTGCAGGCAGCTTTTTCAAGGATATTTTTCATTCGATTCATGGTGCTATATCCATAGGCCCTTTTGCCTGTATGCCAACACGGGTAATTGAAGCGGTAATGACTGCAGAAGCCAACATGGATACCGCACGTACTATTAATGCTGTTCCAGTTGAGCAGGGATTTCACGATGTCGGAAATCTGCCTTTTCTAACCATTGAATCTGATGGGAATCCGTTTCCACAGATACTTGAAGCGCGTATTGAGGCGTTCTGTCTTCAGGTTGAACGTTTTTACAATAAACGCTGCAGAAAAAAACAGATCGGTTTTACCGACAGCATCGTAATTAATGAAAAAAATCACATTATGAGTTGAGATACTGCAGTTCCAGAAGAAAGAAATAATGGCAACCGTTAATTGCAGGCATTTTCCACGCTGTGGTGGGTGCAGCACACTTACTGTACCGTACAAAGAGCAATGTGTCAGGAAAAATCGATCTCTCGAACCGGTTTTTTCACCATTTAAAATTGATATTTTTCCAATAATTCCCAGTAACCCTGCTTTTTACTACAGGCATAAGGTTCAGTTACCATTTGGAATTCAGGGGAAAGGTCGCAGTAGAAAATGTGTTCTTGGATGTTTTTCAGGTGATTCTCATGATGTAATTGATCAGTACGAATGCATAATTCAGGATCGTGACTGCTCTGCCGTTGCATGGTGTGTGCGTGAATGGGCAATTAAAAACAGTGTGCCCGTATATAATGAAACAACCGGTAACGGGTTTCTGCGTCATGTGGTGATTCGGAAGGCTGCTGCAACAGGAGAGATTCTGCTTGGGTTGGTTACCAATGGGGAGCGCATTGATGGAAGCCGGCGTATCGCGTCAATGTTGATCGATTCAATACAAAGAAAAATCACTGAAGAATCAAAAGTGGTTGGAATTATTCAGAATGTCAATATGCGGGCTACAAATGTTGTACTTGGAAATAAAGAGATCGTGTGGTGGGGGAGACCGTACCTCAAGGAACGTCTGGGAGAGCTTAAATTTAAAGTTGAAATGTCAACTTTTTTTCAGGTAAATCCGTTTCAGACGCCTGAACTTTACAATGAAGTACTAAAACGTATCGAAAAAGGAAGTACAGTTCTTGATTTGTATTGCGGAATCGCAAGTATCACCCAGTGGGTTGCATCAAAGGTAGAGAGAATTGATGGTATTGAAGAAAACCGTCGATCTGTTGAAGCCGCTAAAGTATCAATTGGTCTCAATAAACTGGACAATGTCAGAGTTTTTTGCGGTAATGCAGAAGCGATCAATAGAAGGCTCGCAGGAAGAGATTATGATACTGTCATAATTGATCCCCCCAGAAAAGGAATAGGGCGGGGCTTATGCCGGGAGCTGATCAATTCCTCTATACGCAAAATTGTTTACGTTTCATGTAATCCAATCTCACTTGCTGAAGATCTGAAACTACTCGCTACTGGATTTAAACCCTCAGCGATCCAGCCTGTTGATATGTTCCCTCATACAGATCATATCGAGTGTGTTACTGAGCTTTCAAGAGACTGATCTGCTGCAGTCGGCTGAAATGGCGATAATCGTATAGATTTGCGGGTGGGTTTTTATGGGCGCGATCGTTTGCCATATTCGATTTACTTCACCAATCCACAGAAAGAATATGTTATTTATCGGGTTGTGGCTTCAAAATTATAATGATTTCTTATTCGAACGATTACGTGATGTTGAGATGCACAGCACTTTTAAGTAGACTTATGCAACCGTAAAAAGAATAAATGCAATTCGTTCCGAGTCTGGTGAATAAGTAAGTTATTAACTATATTTCTATTTTGTTCGACATCTTTTCAAACAGAGCAGAGGGAATTTAAATGAAACAGAAACATGTTGTTGTTGTCGGTGGTGGCCCGGGTGGTCTGACAGCAGGTATGATACTGGCCAAAAGGGGATATAAAGTCTCTATTTTTGAAAAAGAAAGTATTGTTGGTGGACGAAACGCATCAATTGTGATGAATGGCTATTCTTTTGATATTGGGCCGACGTTCTTAATGATGACATTCATTCTCCGCGAAATGTTTCAGGAAGCAGGGCGCAATCTTGATGATTATTGCAAGATAGTACCACTTGATCCCATGTACAAACTATCTTTTTCTGATTTTGAATTTTTCCCAACCCCAGATCTTGAAAAAATGAAAAAGCAGATTGTCCAGCATTTCCCCGGTAATGAGCCGGGGCTGGAACGATTTCATGCACGGGAGAAAATCCGTTATGATAAAATGTTTCCATGTTTGCAAAAAGATTATTCGACTTTCAAAGAGATGTTCAGTCCAACGCTTTTGAAGGCATTGCCCCATTTATCACTGAACAGAAGTCTCATGGGGGTTCTTAGTGATTATTTTACAGAGGAAAAACTGCGTATTTGCTTCACATTTCAGGCAAAATATATCGGTATGTCACCGTGGGAATGTCCTGCTGCATTCGCTATCATGCCATATATCGAGCACTCCATGGGTATAGACCATGTGGTTGGAGGTCTGAGCAAAATCTCTGATGCGATGGCCACAATTATTGGTGAATATGGCGGCGATATCCATCTGAACACTCCTGTTAAAAAGGTGTGTGTCTCTGGTGGTAATGCTACCGGTGTCGAACTTGCGTCTGGAGATATTGTCAATGCCGATTGTGTGGTTATCAATGCTGATTTTGGTCATGCAATGAGTACTCTTTTTGACAGCAGTGTCATCAAGAAATGGACACCCCAGAAATTGTATGATAAAAAATACTCCTGCTCTACCTTCATGCTTTATCTCGGAGTTGACAAAAAATACGACGAATCACATCATAACATCATTTTCGCAAACGATTACAAGGAAAATGTGGAAGATGTTATTACCCGGGAAAAGCTCTCCGACGATATGTCTGTGTATGTGCGTAATGCGAGTGCTATCGACCCGACACTTGCACCTCAGGGACATTCTGCCTTGTATGTGCTGGTACCAACAACTAATATGCACAGTAAAATTAATTGGGACGAGGCAGCAACGAAAACTTACAGAGACAAGGTGATTAAACGAATTATGGAACGGACATCCATGAAGGATCTGGATAAACATATAACATGCGAAAAAATCATTACTCCCGCAGACTGGCAGAATGAAAGATCACTTTTTCTTGGTGCGACGTTCAATCTTGGACATACGCTTACACAAATGCTTTACATGCGTCCACGAAATAAGTTTGAGGAGGTTAACCACTGCTATCTGGTTGGGGGCGGTACACACCCGGGTTCTGGATTGCCGACAATTTATGAATCATCAAGAATTTCTTCAAATTTGATCGAAAAATTTGAGCGTTAATTAACCAATGGAATAGTTCATCTCTGTGGCGTGTGTCTGCTGGTACTACTAAGGTACATTGACATCAATGTTTATGGATAACCGTTTTTTTATACCTGAGTAGTACCTGTTTGCTAAATCCTTTTTACCGGATGATAATGGACATATACTTTTCTTACCATGGTAATAGATTTATCGATCCTGTTCTCTACATCTGTTGCAATCTGATCTCCCTGTTTGACACTTAAAGATCCCTCGATACCAATAGTGATATTGATGACAAAGTAGGGACCGAACCGATGTGCTGTCAGCTCTTCGATAGATTTGATATCAGGGATTTCGGAAACAGCAGAACGTATTTTTTTATTGAGTGCTTCACTGGGAACTGTATCCATAAGTTCATTTGAAGATTCTCTGAGAATGAAGATACCGGTTCTCAAAATAATCAATGCGACTACTGCACCCGCTACAGGATCTGCCCAGATAAATCCCAGCCATCCAAGTGTTATTCCGACGGCTGCACCTGCTGATGAAAAGATGTCATTCCGGTGATCGTACGCAAGAGCGATTACCGCTGCATTTTCAGTTTTCTTCCCTATGTTTCTTGTGTAAACGAATAGAAAAATTTTAAGCAGAATTGTGACCGAAGCTACAATAAGGGTGTAAATCTCAATCGGTGCGCCAATGTGATGTTGTCCTTTGAATATTTCGTATGATGTGTTAACTGAGTCCCAGAAAAGTGCGATGCCGGTGGTAATGACAAATGCACCAACAACAACTGCTGCGATACTCTCCATCTGATGGTGCCCGTAGGGGTGTTCGCTATCTGCAGGTTTTCCTGCGAGCTTCGTGAATATCTTGACGACAATATAATAGACAATGTCTGATGTTGAGTTGACACCATCAGCCAGAAGCGCACGGCTGTGGCCAACAATACCGAAGGTGACCTTGGTTGTTGCAAGGATGATATTGCAGAATAGACCAGTATTGATAATACCCTGAACCCGCGCTTCCCGCAGCTTGCGCTCCTGAGGACTCTCCGAAGTGCTCAGTTCAGGGTAGTCCATCATTATTTACCCG
Source organism: Chitinispirillaceae bacterium (assembly GCA_016929595.1). Taxonomy (GTDB): domain Bacteria; phylum Fibrobacterota; class Chitinivibrionia; order Chitinivibrionales; family Chitinispirillaceae; genus JAFGIN01. Next base: position 32,877 of record JAFGIN010000113.1, on the reverse strand, counting down.
AACATCTCTTCCTCTATCATCATACATAAACAATGATAGATTGGAAAATGATATTCCTGGATAATATAGGTTTTTTGGGCTGGAACACTGATCGTAATAGTACAAATTTCTTTGAGTTTACCACCATTTTCACCTGTGAAGCCTATTATGATCATGTTACAAGCCCGCGCTACGTTGACAGCGTTTAAAATGTTGGGAGAATTACCGGATGTACTGAATGCAAACAGTATATCTCCCGGTTGAGCATATCCGAATACCTGCTGGGCAAATATCATTTCAGCTGAGATGTCATTGGCAACAGCGGTGATAAGAGCTGTCTGACTGACAAGGGATATTGCCGGCAGCGGTGTTTCCAGATGATCTGCCAGGTAATCAACAGATGTAACACCGGTAAGAGAACTTAAGCGTTTTCTGAAATCCGGGGAAACCGGACGTTTACGGTTGAATTTGTTCATCAGTTCACCAACCAGATGCTCCGAATCTGATGCTGATCCGCCATTACCGCAGGCGAGTACTTTACCTCCTGATGAATAACAATTTTTCAGAGCATCAAATGATGCTCTGACTGAATCTGCAATCGGTAAAAGACCTGGGTATCTGACAAAAAGATCATCAAAAATCTTCTTTACAGACTCTTTCATTGTTCTTCGCCTGGTAATACACGAACTGCGCCCTGATCCGCAGATGCTGCAAAAAGAGCGTAGGCTTTTAATGCCTGCGAAAGCACACGGTTTCGGCCGATAGGTTTGAATGCAGCACTGCCTTTCGCTTCCTCATGAACTTTACGTTCTGCAAGTTCTTTATCGGTTAGTCGAACATTGATTGTCCTGTTGGGAATATCGATATCGATAATATCACCATTGCGAATGAGTCCGATTTCTCCGCCCGATGCAGCTTCCGGAGATACATGGCCGATTGACAGTCCTGAAGTTCCACCTGAGAATCGTCCGTCGGTGATCAGGGCGCATTGTTTTCCAAGGTGTCGTGATTTAATATAAGAAGTCGGGTAGAGCATCTCCTGCATACCGGGACCACCTTTTGGTCCTTCATATCGGATTACGATCACATCACCAGCCTGAACTTCACTGAGAATTCCATCACAGGCTGCATCCTGGGAATCATAGACCCGAACTTTACCGCTGAATTTGAAGATAGACTCGTCTACACCGGCAGTTTTAACAATGCAGCCGTTTCTCGCGATGTTTCCTCTTAGGACCGCAAGGCCGCCATCCCTGAAATAACAGTGGTCCAGGTCGCGGATACACCCTTTTTGACGATCGAGATCAAGTTCCGGGTAATATGTGTCATGAGATCCAAGTGTCAGATTACGTTCTGCGCCGCAGGGTGCAGTCTTGTACAACTTACGGATATCATCACTGCAGGATTTTGACATACTATCGTATCTGGTGAGAATATCGCCAAGCGATGCGGCATCGACTCGATTAACTTTTTTATGGATGAGACCGGCACGAGCCAGTTCACCAAGAATCGACATGATACCACCTGCCCGGTGCACATCTTCAATATGATAGTGTGAACTTGGTGCGACTTTACAGAGAACCGGAATCTTCCTTGAAAGTTCGTCGATATCTTTCATTGTAAAGTTAACCTCAGCGCTTTTGGCAATTGCAAGAAGATGGAGAACAGTGTTTGTAGAACCGCCCATTGCAATGTCAAGCGCCATGGAGTTAAGGAATGCTTCACGTGTAGCGATCGAGCGGGGGAGAACCGATGTATCCCCGTTGTAATAGTAGCGTTTTGTAATGTCAATCAACGTTTCGGCTGCTTTTTCAAAAAGTACTTTTCTGTTGACATGTGTCGCAAGAATAGTTCCGTTGCCCGGAAGTGCAAGCCCGAGTGCTTCATTGAGACAGTTCATGGAATTAGCGGTGAACATCCCTGAACACGATCCACACGACGGACATGCAGATTTTTCAATCACATCAATCTCTTCATCACTGATCGAATGATCTGCAGCCATAACCATTGCATCGATAAGATCGATTTTCTTATTTCCGTTGACGCCGGCTTCCATGGGACCACCGGAAACAAAAACCGCTGGAATATTTAACCGCATTGCAGCGATAAGCATTCCCGGAGTGATTTTGTCACAATTTGAGATACAGATCATTGCATCTACCTTATGAGCATTACACATATATTCAACACTGTCGGCAATAAGCTCACGGGATGGCAGGCTGTATAACATTCCATCGTGCCCCATCGCAATACCATCATCGATGGCTATGGTGTTGAATTCAGCCGCAAAAAAACCGGCCTTTTCAATGATTGATTTAACATATTGCCCGATTTCATGAAGATGAACGTGGCCGGGAACCATCTGAGTGAATGAATTCACAACAGCAATGATTGGTTTCCCAATCTGTTCCTCTTTCATTCCATTTGCCCGCCAGAGACTGCGTGCTCCAGCCATTCTGCGCCCTTCAGTGGTAGTTGCACTTCGAAGCTTTATCGCCATAGTGATACTCTCCTGTTTTTAGTAAATCAAATTAAGTAAAATAACGTAATGCATATGCCTGTTTCAAGGATTGAATTGTTTTTTTATCACTATTTAAATCAGTGAGCAGAACGCCTCTGGTTTCAGCGACCATGCGTGAGGTGCTTTCCCGACAAACTTATACAGACTCTGATAATCCGCAGTTCGAAACCTTGAACGAGTAACAGCCATAATATAGTATATGATCTCTTTTATTACGCTCATATTGAAGCTGTTATGTGCGTACTTTATATTGTTCTGCGGGAATAATTTTTCAATCGTGAGGATGTTCATTATGAAAAAAGTACTTGTAGCCATGAGCGGCGGTGTAGATTCCTCTGTTACAGCGTTTCTACTAAAACAACAGGGGTATGAAGTGCATGGGGTTACCATGCATTTGAACAGTTCTGTTTCAATCGACAAATCATCAATCATCCGGGATGCTGCACTTGCTGCGCAAACTATTGGTATTAAACATAATGTGGTAGATTGTTCATCTTTATTTGAAACCTCGGTTATTGATTATTTCATTGCATCATACAAAGCCGGTGAAACTCCCAACCCGTGCGTTCGCTGTAATCAAACAATGAAGTTCGGGTATCTTTTAGGGGAGGCAAAACGTTTGGATTGTGAATTTTTCGCAACAGGTCACTATGTTCGAATGCATGATGGCATGATTCAAAGAGCTGTGGATCCTCAAAAGGATCAATCCTATTTTCTCTACCCTCTGTATACTACTGATACCAGCAGGATACTGTTTCCACTGGGAGAGTTAACAAAACCGCAGGTGAGGGAAGTCGCACGTCTTAACAATCTTGCTTGTGCAGACAGGGGTGAGAGCCAGGATATATGTTTTATCCCGGGTGGATCGTATACCGAATTTATCTACAACAGGCTTGATGAACTACCTTCCAGTGGGCCGATAACCGATATACATGGGAGCGTTATTGGTTCACATGATGGTATTTATAAGTATACAACCGGACAGAGAAAAGGTCTCGGTGCATTAGGTAAAAGAATGTATGTAAAAAATATAATTCCTGCTGACAATTCGGTCGTTGCTGCAGAAGATAAAGACCTTTTCGTTAATCATATTAAAGTAAATAATATTATTAGTGGAAAATTATCTCTCAACAATGTATCAAAGTGTACGGCTCAGGTCCGATACAGATCTACACCTGTGGGATGCAGTGTTTGCGATTTTAATGGAGATGAGTGCTGTGTTGTGTTTGATGTGCCAGTTCGTGCACCATCAAAGGGTCAGTCTGCAGTATTTTATTATGGTCAAACTGTGGTGGCGGGAGGGATTGTATCAGATGTTTAGAAACAATCATTAATTTCCTGCAGGTTTCACCGTCTCTGCATTTTCAACTTGTATAACGTTCTCATTCCGGATCGTAACTCTTCTGTCAATGAAGCCTTTTTGTGCGATTTTTTGCTTCTTTTTAAATTTGTTAACGTAAATGTATGAACCCGTATAGAGGATAATTATTAACATCCAGACAATTAGTGGTTTGTGAAGCAGTGTATTATTGTTGAAGTATGCTTCTGCAATAAAGGTGATCCACGCGAAATAGGGTATATGGAGAAGATAGGGATAGAACGAACTCCTACCAATATCTCTTATTAATTTAATTGCAAAAAATCTTGAAAAAAGGCCATTTTCTGATGCGAAAAGAAAAACAACGCATAAAAAAAACATTGGCAATACCGTATGATAGGTAAAAAAATGGCCTGAGGCTGAAAGGTTATTCTGGACACCCATCATCTGATAAATCAGATAGAATAGAACTGCCATGCATATATCAGAGGTAATGCTGGTAATAAATGTATTATGGGATTTGTTTTGTGGTGTAAGCATGAAAAATCGGGCTAAGAGCATTCCGATAAAAAATTCTATACCCCGTAAAAGAGGAAAGGCGTGGAAAAATTGGTATAATGAATCCTGTGCTCCTGATAGGGCAAAAAGCCAGTCCCAGAGCAGTGATGGTAAAAACAGAATGCCGCAATAGAGCAGAATTTTTTGTTTGGTGTCTATCTTTTTCAGAAGTTGCAACATTACACCAAACAGTAAATAACAGAAGAAGAAGGTGGCAAGAGCCCATGATGGCCTGTTTAAAGCATAGGTATTAAAAGGGAAAAATGGCCATAAAAAACTTAAGTGAAGAAACACCGACAAACCCATTTTTGGGATATCGAGAGTACCTGCAGAAAATTCTCTTATTACGAATAATATTGTCATGAGAAGAGTTGTAAACAGGTGAAGTGGATAGAGTTCCCTGAATCGTTTTACAAGAAATTGTTTCAGATTGAAACACTCAAGTCCAGGGAAGAACTTAGTTGTAAAAATGAATCCGCCAAGAAAGAAAAAAAACGTTGCATGGAGTGTTGGACCTTTAATAAGTCTGAAAAACCATCCCGGGGAGCCGTTCATAGCATTGAAACCGCCCATGGATTCCAGATGAAATAGCACAATATTCAAAGATGCAAAAAAACGAAGTCCATCAATTGATGAAAAATAACGAGATTTTTTGTCGATTACTTCTGTATTCATTTTAGTTTCAAAAAATATATACATTCATATTTTGGTGCAAACAGGAATATCATTTCATATGAATAGTTTCAGGCTGTTTTTTTGGTCTAAGCTGATTCGGAATATTTCTTGACGATGAGATGCACCACATTTTTTAATAGATTCTGGGGGTGGATATGACGGAGATAAACCGTTGGCTGAGGTGTCACGTTGAATAAATACTTGTTTACTTGTGAGTAAAATCTCAGAGTTGTACTCACATTTAAGTTGACATGGTGATACGCAGGCTCAATGTTTTTTCATTAGAATTTCATTAATTCCATTTTTTTCTTGTTTAATTGATAAAAAAAGATTAAATTTATCATGTAATTCTTTGTTTTTGTTATACTTTGTCACATTTGTGTTACACTTTTTTGAATTTCAAAATCTTCTCAATAAGTCTACTGTAGGTAATTTGTCATTTGAACAGGCCATAGAATTTTTACATATGAATGGTCGATACTTCTGAGTACATTTTCTTGAACAAACTGAAAAAATGCTCTACAAAGTTATAATTTGAATTATTCACGATATATCATTCAAAATTAGATCGGGATGGTTACAAATGAGCCACATCATCAAAAAGACGCTTGCCAGAAACAATGTTGCAGAAGTAATACTTGCTGAATACGCAGATGAGATTCATTCCTTCAATGTGATGGTAAAAACGGCATTTCTTGATATCAAGGGTACTGCATTGGCAAGGCTCAATGCCGCAAAACATCTTAATCATCCCGGAACGCTGGAAATAATTGATTTCGGTGTATGCACAAACAGTAAACCTCAAAAGCATTATATCTCAACAAGACATGTTCCGGGTGTCACTCTCACTCAGGTATTGTCGAGATTCGATAACATGGATCGAAAAATCCCCCATTCTTTAGTGATGCATGTCATAACATCGCTATGTAATACTCTGGAATTTATTCATGACTTTTATGGTTCCAAAAAAGATAAAGAGATGATGTATCATGGAGCGATCTGTCCGGATAACGTTTTTATTACGTTTGATGGAGATGTCTGTTTTATTGACTCCGGTGTAGCGGATCAGTTGAAGTATCGGTTTACAGGTGAATCGATCGTCGAAAATGGAAGGACCATCTATCATCACCCGGATATTGCTATGGGGTCGTCAGTGAAAAGACATCATGAAATCTATTCCATGGGAATTTTGTTATTTCGAATGCTTGTTGAGGAAAAATCGTTTGTACGATTTTTTGAAGGTGGTGGATCAAGGAATTTGAAACATGTAAAAAAACTCATCCCATCCATACCTTCCGCAATTGAGAAAATTATTGACCGTGCAACGAGGTTCAGAGGACTGAGTAAATTTGCAAAATATGAACAGATTGCCGATGTGTACCATGATCTTCTGGATTACGCAATTGCTTCATCGGTGAAATTTGAAAAAACTATAACAAGCTTACTGCTCTACGTGTTATTTCCGGAAAGAACAGATCATTCACCAGTAAAAGACCAGATTCAGGTACAAAATGCACTGGAGTGTATACAAAAAAGTAACGACAATTCTCTGCGAACATTCCTGACCGAAAAATTTAACATAAATGAAATGACAAATTCCATCTCTGATCAGTATCAGATACTTAATATGAATGTTTCTACGGATCTTTCTCAAGTGAATTATTATGGACCGGAAACAGATAGCAGGTTAATAAATCCTATCCATGCCGAAACGGTTAAGATCGAAACAATATCGGATCAAAATGTTCAAAAGCTACAGGTGCAATCACCAGATAATCAACAAGTAACAGAAACGGGCAGACTTATTGAGGCCGATGCTGTTGCAACAAATCAACATGCTGTGACGAAAAATGAAAAAAAACATGTTTTTACCGATTTACAACCTGTAAAAGTGGTTCTGCCTCAAAAAAGTGTTCAGGCATTTTCGAAAATTATTAAAGCCAGATCAATAATTGATACTCACGTAATTGAAATTCCGTCTGAAACCGGAAAAAATGTACATCCGCAGAATAAAAGTTTTGAAAGGGGTGATAAAAACAGGATTAAAGCTTCAACAACGGATTCTTTTTCTGTTTTGCAGCAGAAAAACGGGTATCCAAAAAAAGATAAAATAATTGAATCATTTTCAAAAATATTGAAGAAAGAGAGTATATCTGTATGACTAACAAGTCAGACAAAATTAAAGAAGTTCTTAATCGTTACCGTTCTGTTTCACCAGACATTTTTGGTGCATCTGTTATTACCATGGATGGATTTATGGTTGCAAGCGTAACCTTGTCAGAGATAGACGAAGGTCTTGTTGGGGGAATTACTGCGGCACTTCTGGGTGTTGGAGAGAGGATTGCAAAAGAGATGATGAACAGTAAAATGACACAGATTTTCGTAAAAAGTGAGAGTGGGTACATAATATGTAATAATATAAGTGATGAAACTGTTCTCGTAAGTCTGGTAAATTCTGATGCGAAACTAGGGCTCATATTCCTTGAGATAAAGAGAATTCTTCCTGAACTTGGAAAGATTATTTGATTTTCAAAGTAACTTTTACCATATTCATAATCTACTATACTTATGATTTGCATAACTACATTACTGGCATATTTTAGGTTATGGTGTTTGTTATCTCTGATTCAGGATTTCTCATATGACTTTTTTCTGGGTACTTTTTGGCGTCGCATCATTGTGTTTCTTTTTATCCGGCATTATAGCAGGGTATGCATTTTTATCGCAGAGGTTTAATGAGCTTGTTGAGCGATATGCTGAAGTGCGTGCAAAAAATGATTCCTTGAATAAAGCCCTTGAAAAGAAATGCAGTGAAAATGATGTTTTAACAAAAAATAATACTGCTCTGGTAGAAACATATTCAACATTACGTAAGCTGCAAATATATCAACAGCGAAAAATTTACGAGTTACAGGAACAGACTATCAAAGATAAAGAGATGGTGGTTCAGGCAGCAGCATTTGAATCAACGAAAGCAGAATTTGACGAACAAATAAAAAAATTAAATGAGGAAAATCAGATGCTTTCTGCTCAGGTGAATATTCAACAGAGAAAGATTGTCGAGGCTGAACGGTACAGGGAGTATGTAATCAAGTATAACGAATCACTGGAGATGGAAAAAGAGTTACGAAAGCAGAATAATCATTTGCGTGAAGAGGTTAAAAAACTGTATAGCGCAGGTATTTCTCTGGGAAATTTTGGATCGAAACCCCTCGTTTATGAATCAAAAATTGATGGCAGCGGAGTAACCACTGTTTTTAACAGGATCCTTATAAATAATGTTACCAAACCGGGACATCGGGGTGCAGTGATCAGTGATGAGATGGGTTTTGTGATAGCATCATCGAGTCAGTATTCTGAGGAACTTGCGGCAATTTCAGCACTGTTTCATTATTGCCGGAAGATAATCTGTGATAATATACCATTTGATACACTTTCCAAGATTACCTTTGTTAATAATAACAATCTTCTTTTGACAATTGCACCAATGGTTATCAATGGACAGAAAGTCTTTTATTCCGGTCTGACACAGGGAAAAAAGGTCATTCCTTTGCCTGTCAGCAAAGTAACAAATGCAATTATATATTCCTGAACGGTTTTCTTTTTGTTGTGTGTCAATTTTTTTCCAGTGCTCTCAGGTGATAATATGGTTTGTGTTTCTAACATGAAATGTTGTTTTTTGAAATCTGAAATATAAGCAGACCGGAGGTATATTGTTGAAACAGGTACGGTGTATTAAAGAACTCTGTTTGGGATGTCATCAATGCGAATTTGCCTGTATAGTAGCTCATTCGAGTTCAAAATCCGTATATTCTGTTATTAAGGAAACAGGAAAGCATGTTTCGGGAATAACAATCAGAACGGATACCGCAGGTACATCTGCCATTCCGGTGAAATGCCGTCACTGCAACCCAGCCCCGTGCATAAATGTGTGTCTTGCGGGAGCGATCTACCGTGATTTTTGTACTGGTTATGTCATTATTGATGAACAATATTGTACTGGCTGTAAGCGCTGCCTGAATGCTTGTCCCTTCAATGTTATAGGTTATGGAATGAGCCAGAAATCAGGGAGTAAACATCTTATCGCGATAAAATGTGATGAATGTATCAATGATATCAGAATTGGGGCTGAGCCTGCATGCGTTAGTGCTTGTAAATCAGGAGCACTTCTGTTCTGTGATGCTGACGAAAAATTCAGAGAAAAAAAGAAAAATGCTGTAAATCAAATAAAAGGAGTGACTCATAATAAGTGCAAACAATGATTGTGCTTTATTTTTCTCATTAAAAAAATACAAATAGATAGCAACAATGATCTAACCTGAAAAAGTGATAGGGAGTATTATGAGGGATGAGAAAGTCTCAGTATGTGATGCTACTCTGCAGATGGTGGAGAAGTCGCATGAAGAAGGGATTGAAACGGTTTGGGACCGATATCAGAAACAATTGCCACAATGTAATTATGGAATGCTTGGAATATGCTGCAGAAATTGTACTATGGGCCCCTGCAGAATCGATCCATTTGGTAATGGACCACAAACGGGAGTTTGCGGTGCGACTGCAGATGTGATTGTTGCGAGAAATCTCTTGACTCAGATAGCAACTGGAACTGCAGCTCATTCTGATCATGGTCGTGCTCTCGCTATTTTGTTCCTAAATATTGTTAATAAAAAAGCACCTTCATTTTATATGTCGGATAGTAAGAAGGTTTTGTATCTTGCCATTGAAATGGGAATTCCGGTTGAAAATCGTTCAATAGAAAAGATAGCTGTAACAGTCGGTACAAAACTTCTTGAGGATTTTGGAAGGCAGAATGCTCACGGAGGTCTTCATTTTTTTAATAGAGCACCAGAAAAGAGGGTGGAGATTTGGAAACGTCTCAACCTTTTACCTCGCGGTATAGATAGAGAAGTTGTCGAATCGATGCACAGAACGCATATTGGCGTTGATAATGATGCAGCAAGTCTTTTATTTCAGGGGATACGTACAGCTCTGGCTGATGGGTGGGCCGGGTCAATGATTGCTACAGAGTTATCGGATGTCATATATGGGACGCCAACTCCCGTAAAAACAAGAGTTAATCTGGGGGTTCTGAAAGAAGATATGGTGAATATCATCGTCCATGGTCATGAACTGATGATTTCAGAAATGATTGTACAGGCTGCAAATGACAGGCGGTTACTGGGACGTGCAGAAGGTGTCGGCGCAAAAGGAATAAACGTTTGTGGGATGTGTTGCTCTGGTATTGAGATTTTGTCACGTCACGGAGTACCTTTAGTTGGTAATTTTCTTCAACAGGAGTTTGCAATTATTACGGGGGCTGTTGAAGCAATGGTGGTTGATGTACAGTGTATTCTTCCATCACTGGTACCGTTATCAAAATGCTATCATACGCAATTTATCACAACGTCATCAATAGCACATTTTACAGGCGCAATGCATTTAGAATTTAAGGAGTCAAATGCCTGGGAAACCGCCTCAAAAATAGTAGAAATTGCCGTAGATAATTTTAAACGACGTAAAAGGGAACAGGTGTGCATACCGCAACACTCTATGGAAACAATCGGTGGTTTTTCGACAGAATCGATAATTGGTGCATTTGGAGGGACTCTTACACCGCTGGTCAATGCGATCGAATGCGGCCAGATTAGAGGGATTGCTGGTGTTGTCGGGTGTAATAATCCTAAAATCCGTCACGATCATGGACATTTGACTCTTGTTAGAGAGCTTATCAGGAATAATATTCTTGTTGTTTCGACGGGGTGTAATGCAATCGCGTGTGCAAAGGATGGGCTGTTAAAAACGGATGCGGCTGAAATTGCAGGTGATGGATTAAAATCTCTGTGCAGAGAGATTGGGATTCCTCCTGTGCTACACATGGGAAGTTGTGTTGATAATAGCAGAATATTAACCTTTATCGGGGCATTAGCAAAAAAACTGAATTGTGATATTTCAGATCTGCCAGTAGCTGGCGGAGCTCCCGAATGGATGAGCCAGAAAGCAGTTTCTATTGCAACATACCTTGTTGGATCGGGGGTATCTACAGTATTGGGTGTTGTTCCACCGGTACTTGGCAGTGCAAATGTTGCAGAATTATTGCTTAATAAAATAGAAGGTTTTGTTGGCGCAAAATTTTCTGTCGAACCGGATCCTTTGAAAGCTGCATGTCTCATGATAGAACATATTGAAAAGAAGCGGTCAGCATTATTTAGTGATCTCAAAATCCTGGAGATGGAAACGATTACTTCCAGAAGACAAGATGAGGATGAATTGCTCTTTACGAATGATTAACTATAAAAAGAGAATATAGAAAGGGAATTTTTAATGGAAACATTACAGGATCACAAGGGTATAGGGATCTCCTCGGAACCGATTATCGGTCGTGACAAACTGGGTCAATTGGTACCGGTTAACGTGTTCAGGGCATTACGATTAGAAGGAATGAAAGAGATTGCCGGAAGAGGGGCTAATGCGATTATTTACCGAGGTGGAAGAAATCTTGGTTACAACATCGGTCAGAATATCTCTTCAAAAATGTCAAACAAAACAGATCTGAATGAGTACTTGACAGATGTTGTTCACATTTTTGAACAACTTGGGATCGGACTGGTTTCAATTGCTGATGGAAGTTTCAATAATGGTCAGGTATATCTTCAGGTCGATGAATGTGTGACTTGCGCCGGAATCCCCAATATCGGAGAAACCGTTTGTCATTTCGAAGGGGGCGTAGTTGCAGGAATTGTCCAGAATTTTACCGGAGGTGTTGTAACGTGTAAAGAGGTTCAGTGCTGGGGTAAAGGGGATAAAACATGCATGTTTGAAGTAAATTTGTAAATAAAGAGAAAGAAGGAATACTGTGAAACTAGCCGTAGCTGGAAAAGGTGGAGCCGGAAAAACAATGGTAGCTTCCACTCTTTCCTATATTTTCGCTCAAAAAGGTGATGCTGTGTATGCAATTGATGCTGATCCCAACCCGACATTCGGACAGGCTCTGGGGTTTCCTGAATCGGTACTCTGTACTATACAACCAGTAATTTCGCTAAAAGAGCTGATTCGGGAGAGAACAGGGGCTGGTGACAGCAGGGAGGAGGCTGCAGGAACTTACTTCAGACTTAATCCCCGGGTTGATGATATTCCAGACCGTTATTGCGGGACACACAGGGCGATACGTCTTCTTATCATGGGCGCAACCAGAGGACCTGGTACCGGATGTGCCTGTGCCGAAAATACTGTTATCAAAGCTCTTGTCAGTCACCTTGTTTTACGGGTAGGTGAGACTGTCATAATGGATATGGTTGCAGGTACAGAACACATCGGCAGAGGGACTGCATCAGGTGTCAATGCTTTGATTGTCGTCGTTGAGCCGTCAAACAGAAGTATACTGGCAGCGCGATCAGTTCTTGATTTTTCAAAACAGATACAGGGACTTTGCTGCAGAATTGTGGGGAATAAGATCAGATCGGTTGATGATAAGGACTTTATCAGGGATGCATTTCCGGACTATACTGTTAATAATTTTATCAGTTGGAATGAAAATGTTTTGAAGGCTGAGAATGCTTCTGTACCAGTATTCGATACATGTCCGGATATTGTAGAGACCCTTAAAGAACTGGTGGCGGACCTTGAAGATGCTCGAGTTGCTTCCTTAGCTCATTCCAGTTGAGTATTTCTTTTGAAGGGGATTTTTTTTCACAGATCTGAATAAAATTCATACCGGCACTCCTCGCGGCAGCGCCGTCGGTATCATCACGGTCTCCAACGACAAGTAGTTCCTCAGGAGAGATACCCCATTTTTGAGCTATTTGCAGGAAAGGCCGTGGAGATGGTTTAAGAGCTCCTGACGCTTCACATGAAGTAGTAATCGAAAAGTGAGCGGCATTGATATCCAGGTTGTTTAGGCGTTCTTTAACACTGTTATAGTCGCTGAGCACAGCAAGCTGGATTTTACGATCCCGTAATCCCTGAAGCGTCTGGTTGATACCGGGACGACCATTTTTCTGGAATTTCATTGTGTAAATAAATCCGGGATAAAACGAATTCAGTATCCAGGAGCGGAGTTCTTCAGGCGAGCAATTCTCAATGGATGCGAGTTCATCACAGATAGATTTTAAAAGATTGTTGCGGTTATAAAGATCAAGACCCGCATATTTACCCCGGATCTTTAAAAATCTCGGCAACCTGAGGCTGTTAGGGAAAACCCGGAACATCAGAAGCGGCTTCATAAGCCACTTCATCCTGTAAAGTGTGCCATCAAGATCAAACAGAACACCTTTTATTTGAGAGCTACCATCCAAGATTATGAAACCCTTTCATCCCGTGCTGCGTTGAACAGGTTTTCAAACAACAAGTCTATACTATCTATTGGTACTGATGAAAATGCGAGCCGTATGACATCCTTCTGTGCGATGACACCTGTACTGTATTTTTCGAGAAGAATAGATCTTACTTTTTCTGCATTTCCAGAGTGGATTCTTACACACATGAAATACCCGGAGTTGCAGGGAAGTGTTGTAAAAAATTGATTATATTCGGGATGATCTGATAATATTGTCGTGATTTTTTCAAATCTTCTCTTCAGGATAGAGAACTTTTCTATCTTTTCATTATCGTACGAAGGTGCTTTGTAGGCACTTTGCAATAAAAATTGGCTTATATTCGATGCGTTTGAAATTGAGCCTCTGATTGCGCCACCGATTTTCGCTTCCAATGCACTGTACAAAGCGGGACTGCTTTTAGCGGTACCAAAGGTCACAAAGCCAACTCTGAATCCCCACACGTAATCTTCCTTGGTTGGACCGTCAAACTTGATGGCAAGAATACGTTCATGAGCATTGCACAGAAGAGAAAAGATCGATTCCTTGAGGATCCCTTCTTTGAATACCAGACCAAAATAAGCATCATCAATCAGAACGATTACATTGCTTCCTTTTTCTGCAATTTCCACAAGCAGGTTTTTAATCGCATGTGCTTCATCAACAGTTACGGTATAACCAGTGGGGTTATTGGGAAAATTCAGGATAAGGATTTTCTTTTTTGTGGTAGAATTTTCGAGCTGTTCCCGAAGTCCTTCGATATTAAAACCATTGTCCTGGTTAAACATTGGAAATGTTTCCAGGCGACCCCCATAGGAGTTTTCGAAAATCAGGTCATAATTTTCCCAGTACAGGTCTGGTGTAATGATAGCGTCGCCACTGTCAACAAACAAATAACCGGCCATGGAGAGACCATGTGTCAGCGCAGAGTTTACAACTGGCAGGCTGAACTGTTTACCTGATAATGATGGATTCTTCCGGAGCATCATCTCTTTCCAGGCCGAACGAATGCCTGGCTGCCCTGGACTCGGAGCGTAAGCAAAAGGTTCTTTGTTATCCATATTCAGGAAAGAAAGAACTGACTTCAAAGCCATCGGTGATCCATCATCTTCAAGCGCTGTTCCGATAGTAGCGTTTATCTTCTTCCCTTTTGCTTCAGCACTCTGAGAGAGTATCCCTTTTTTCGGAAAGAAAATTGCCTTTCCTCTTTCCGAAAGACAGTTGAATGTATGAGGATTTGATGATTGAATGATGTCGTTCAGCTCTCTTGCCTGCTGATCCATAATCGTTAGGTTCTCCTGATAGTGAAAAGTAGACGTAAAATTGCCAAAAAAAAGCCGAAAGAAATTACGACCACATTCTTTCGGCAAAACTTTTTAGTATAGATTTAGACATTCCGATGGAAAATATGTAATTTCATACATCGTGTCAAATGTAATTTTTTAAACACAACAACAAGTATGAAAGATTTATAAAAAAATGAAAAACAGAGTGTACTGGTGGGCACTTACTGCTTTGTGGTGTCTGGTAATATTCTTCCAGTCAGGGAAAAACGCAGATGCTTCAGACGCCAACAGTTTGTTTATTGTTGATTTAATAAACAATACATTGATATCAGTTTTCGGTTCACAAGCGGGGGTGTTGTCAAATTTTGTAGTCAGGAAGGCGGCACATTTCATCGAATACCTGATTTTAGGCGTTCTCTTTTTTAAGAGCTGGTTTACAGGAGAAAAATTACGACAGGGGGTGGCCCTTGCATTTTTATCAGGTGTTATATATTCGATTTCAGATGAGATACATCAGATTTTTGTGCCAGGAAGGACTGGAAAACTGATAGATGTCGTTATCGATTCCACAGGACTCGTTATGGGACTGCTTTTAATCACACTTGCAGTCCTGTGGAAACGATCACATTATAAAGTCTCGCGATGCCCGCCGGGGCATTAAAAAGTCTATAGCTTCGTTTTTCTGGTACCTATTTTTTTCTGCTCCACTTTTTTTTGAGCTGTTTTCATATCGGTCATCTCAACAATTAAAAGATAGGTTCCAGTACCAACCTGTCTTCCTTTGCGATTTGTACCGTTCCATTCTAATTTAATCGTCTGGTTAGACCGGTCCTGTGTATCGTAAATACAAGTTCCGAGTGGATCGAAAATATAGGCATGGGCATGTATGTCGATCTCATTACGGGTTCTGACAGCTGGATCGACAGTTATATAGACCTTTTCTACGCCGGGTATGAATGGTGATGGGCCCGCAGAAAGAGAAAATCGAAGTTTTATCGGTTGAACTTTCAGATTAACGCGGCGATTAGCGGTATTATTCTGTACATTCCTGGCTGCATCCTCAATAGTTGCTTCGGGGTTTATATAAACTGAATCAGAGGTTGACGGATAACCTTTTCCTGATACTTCAAGTACTGTGTATACGACTTTGTCGTTCGCCCTTGACAGCTCGTTGAGTCGAAGGGTGTAGAGTTCGTGTCGAAGGGTGTCGAGTTCGTTTGGATTCGGTCTGACTATAAACAGAAATGGTTGTTCGGAAGTGCATGGCAGCACTGGTTCTGAGAAGGTAATCGTAAGAGTTTCCGGGGTTGCAGTTCCATTTGTTTCGAGGTATCCCTCAGCGAATAAAGCATCAACAATTACCGGGGCAGCGCTATCATTTACCTGAGCAGAGTATTGTCTTCCGGGAAAATCGAGAAACTCTATTTGTGGAGTCATAGCACCTGTTGTCATTATTTCTTTATCAAAATAGCCTCTCAAATCAAATACCAGCTGTTTTTTGTCAGATCCGGACCCGGGGTATCTGATGCGGTCTTCATTTATTATTGGTGAAGTCATATTACCAATAGAAAAGGTACCTTTAATTTTTTCTGGTACGACTTCTTTATTGAATGTCATTACGACAACATCTATGTGGCCGTCAGCATTGACATCTTTGTACCACGAGCTGGTAATGACCGGTGGCTTTCCCTCTATACCAATGACTACGGCCCGGTTTGCATCATGCGGATGAATTCCAAACATATCGGTGACAGGGCCTCCGGGAATGAATCGTAAACTGTCTCCAGACTCCGGT
Source organism: Chitinispirillaceae bacterium (assembly GCA_016929595.1). Classification (GTDB taxonomy): domain Bacteria; phylum Fibrobacterota; class Chitinivibrionia; order Chitinivibrionales; family Chitinispirillaceae; genus JAFGIN01. The sequence continues at coordinate 16,436 of JAFGIN010000113.1, read as the reverse complement.
ACAATGGAACCCAGCTGATTAGTAATGACCATTGTGCGGTTGGCAGCTCCTTTAACAGCACTGATAACAGTTAATGCAACTGATGTGTCTTTTTTAATAAGTAATAGCGAGTTACCGATAAGTGTTGATTCCGCAAGCTCTTCAGAAAAACTTAACCAGAATGTATCCGGTACATCTGATTGCCGTTCCATATATGAGGCTGTAAGGATAAGCGGACCTATGCTGTCGCGGATTCTGAATTTAGAGGTCAGAATCGGATTGGCAAATGCTGTATCAACGGAGTAGCTCATCCCAAGACTGTCAATTCCTGCATATGAAGTTAATAGATTATCAAATGATCCGGTAACATTGACTGTTACGTGACGCTTATTGGCTGGATCCCACGTAAGGGAAGTTCCGGAGAATGTTTTTCTACTGGATAGTGACGGCCAGGCAACGATGATTGAATCAGGCGCTTTTCTGAGTGTATCCCTGTAATATACTTCTACGATGTCCGCACTGCCTGTATTATTGCCGGCAGAAATCACTGCGTCAATCACCGGGTTATCATCCTGAAGTGGTTTTTTTGGCTTTTCAACGAAAAATGTTATCTGATTTGATTGACTCGGGTCGCTGGCAGAGCGGTAGGTAATTGTATAGATACCGGTCTCGAACTGGACTATTGAATCTGGTGCGATAGTTATATTTGTGTAATCTGGAAATACTGTGATACCGGCATATTTTGATCCCGCAAAAAGTTTTTCAGGACTTGGGAATGAGGGACCTTGAATTTCGAATTCAACAACAGCTTTGATCGTATCCGTTACTTCTGCATTTTGATCGCAGGCCAACTGTCCCTGTGTCACTTTTTCAAACATATCGTATTTTTTACTCGAGCCACCAAGTTCAGTAATAGTTGCAAAAAGTTTACTTGAGGTACGGAGGTTTATCGATGTAACCACTCTGAAATTGGAATTAATAGGCTTTCGTTCGGTGAAAAACAGCTTGAAACTGTATGTCTGCTTTTCCTTGAGACCCAACTTGTCAAGGTCAACCGAATCGCTTGCTGCCTGATGCAGGCCGCCAAGGTCAACAACCAGTTGACTGTCGATGAATACCCATACATCATCATCACCTCTGAAATAAAATGTCTGTCCTTTAACATACTCGAATTCACAGGCGAGCTCCATCGTAAAATGAAAGTTGTGTTCCAGTGAATCATTAGACTTTGAAGGGGTATAGTTAGGATTGGGAACTTTTTTGGCTTCATCAAGAAATTTAAAATCATCCAATGGAAAGAAGTTCTTTGTGTCGTATTCGTATAATCCTTCCTCGTTTTTGTAAAGAGTCAGGTTGTAGCATTGCTCGTTTTTATAATCCCCGGTAATCGTCTGTGTTGTAAACCATTCATCAGCCGAATGCGCGCATACTTTGCTGGTGGGCACAATTTTGCCATCTTTGAGTTTCTTTTCTACCATACCTTTGACTGGCAATTTATCATTATTTGTATTGATACATTTACTGGCTGACTGGCCAAAGTCGGGATGTTCGCCAATGTCCCTCAGTATTGCAGCCAGGGTGATCGGAGCACAATTTCCGACTCTGCCAGGAAAATTTGGAGTAATTGATGGTGGCTCGCCTTCAGTAAGGGATGGAAGTATCCACAATGTATCGGACGTTGCAAATTGATCTGAAAGGTCAATGAAGGTTTTATCATTTAACCCGTTGCTGCCGAAAGTCTCTGAGGACTCTCTGGAGTTTGAGAAGTAAAAGATCAGACTGTCCGGTCGTGTATGGTAATAACCGAACCAGCCGCACAATTCTGGCATATATCGAATACGGATTGGAGTTTTGGAACCTTTAAGAACGAGGCGAGGAGCTCCAATTTCCCATGGGTTAAAAAATCGAATGACTTTACTTTTGGGTGGCTCGTATACGATTCTGGGCGGCTTCTTCAAATCGTCAACATATATATATACATTGCTGTCTGGCGGCATATCTGCAAGGATGTCTCTATAAAAAATACCCGTGCTGGCACCACCACCGTTATATTTAACCTGTGAATCCTGAGGGACGTAGGTTGATGATTTGAAACTTGCAATACTGAAATAACTGGAGGTGGGACCGGGAGTACGGATGGTGATGTAAAACCAGTCATCAACTTCCTTAGTCATTTTGGCTCCGGGATGCCAGTTTCCTTCATACTGAAAAAACAACCCGTAATTTACCCTGGCGGTATCATCGGCCCATGGATGCAAAATGTGAATAGTTATTGTTGCTGTACTCTCAGAAAAAAAGAGACACAGTGCCCCTGTCAGAATCATGATAAGTTTTTGCCTGAACAACAATTTCATAATACAAACTCTTTCTAAAAACTAATGTGTGTCAATTGTATTCAAAGACTTAAAATACACTTCTTAAATTATCCATTAATATATGAGATTTAATATTAATATATCTGATTATATGATCTGAATGGTAAAATTGATCGTATTTCCATTATTTTTTTATAGAAAATGCGTATTCTATAGTATTCTAAAACTCATAAACTACAATCGATTGCGTGTTATCAGTATCAATTCATTTCACAGAAACCCTTTTTCAACCGTGGAGTGCGTTATGAATTGCCTGAGCCAGTTGTGCAGAAAGAAATGGCTTTTGAAGAATATCGATGATCCCATCTTTTAAGAGCTCCTCATGTCTCTCGTCCATTCGATACCCGGTTGATAAAATAACCTTAACATTGCTGTCGATTTTTTTTAGTGCTGCCAGACACTCTTTTCCGTTCATACCGGGCATAATCATATCGAGGATAACAAGGTCAATTACGGGTGAGCGTTTCTGGTAAAATTCAATTGCCTCCAGAGCGCTTTTACTGGTAAAAACAGAATACCCCATCCAGGTGAGCATCTCTTTAACAGCATCGCGGATGACTGATTCATCATCAACAATGAGAATATTGCCCTTTCCATTACCGTTATGAGTTAACTTTGTAATTTCGGGTGGAGAATTTGTCCTGGAATTCGGGATGTACATGGTAAATATGGCCCCATCTCCTGGCTTACTTTTTACATCGATGTAACCGTTATGACTTTTTATCGTACCATATGCACTTGCAAGGCCAAGGCCTGTGCCTTTTCCAACATCCTTTGTTGTAAAAAATGGTTCAAAGAGATGAGACAGCACATGATGATCCATTCCTGAACCGGTATCATGAATCGAGATTGCGAGATAGCTTCCCGGAGAAATTGAATATGCATGAAAAATTGTGAGTTTTTCATCAAGCACAGTATCCTCTGTGGTAACGTGTATTTTTCCCCCGTAAGGCATTGCATCACGTGAATTGATAGCGAGGTTCATAAGGGCGCTTTGAAGCTGAGTTGCATCACCTGTAATAAAGGGTGAATTGGCATTGAGCGTGCATGAAACGTGAATATTTTTATCTATAGTGCGACGGAGCAGCTCAACAGTTTCCTTTATGAGATGGTGAACGTTGATACTCTCCATCTGTAATTTACTCTTACGGGAGAACGTCAAGAGTTTTTTTGTAAGGTCAGATGCTCGTGTGGAGGCAGATAAAATCATTTTTGCATATTTTGAAAGGCGTTCATCTTCCTGATATCGCAGCAGGATTAGATCACTATACCCGGAAATTGCTCCAAGAATATTATTGAAATCATGAGCGATGCCTCCTGCCAGTTGACTTATCACCTCCATTTTGTAAATGGATCTGAACTGTTCCTCCGTTTTGGCTCTTTCCAGTTCTGATCTTTTACGTTCGGAGATATCTCTGATCACAAAAATGAGCTCATAGATCTCATTGTCCTGTCCATAAGCAGCGGAGATGCTTACTTCTGCACTGAAAAGCAGAGGAGTATTCTTTTTTATCATCAAGCATTCGAATGATTCGACCTGTTTTTTATTTTTAAGTTGATCTGTAACGTCGTGAAAATGGTCGTGTTCATGTCGGGGAATGAATGAAAAGATGTCCAGGTCGGATATTTTTTCATTCATGTCAATTCCAAAAACCACTGAGGAACGACGATTGAACATAATAATTGATCCGTTGTGGTCGGTGAGGATGGTTGCATCTGGCAATGTTTCTATAAGATTTCTGTATCTTTGTTCACTTTTGTTAAAAGACGTTTCGATGTTTTTAAGGTTTGTCAGATTGTGGGCAAGAAGTTGTTTCTGGAATTTGATATAATCGAAACATGTGTCAATAGTGTCGATGGATTTGTGTGTCTTTTTTAATCTGTCAGCCAGCTCAGGGTTATCCTCAGAAAAAGCTCGTGTGGCTTTTTTAATCCGCAGATTTTCGTAGTATAATGCGGCCGCAAAAACTGTTGTTAGAAAGATAATGCGAACCATAAACTCCTGGAAATGAGCTAATGGTGGAAGAATAAGTACAACCAGCATTTCGAATAATGAAAGTAAGGCAAGTATGAGAAGTATTCGAATGAGAAGGCTTTTGACTCTCTTGAGTGGTGTTACTATCATCAGATGTGTCTTTCAGAAAAAAATAACGGTTTCAGATCTCAATTGGTCGATTCCGTATAGCGATTTGTTTCAGCATATCTGACGCTTCGGGGCGGCTTGCGGCGATCAAAATATCAGATTATGTATCCTTAGCATCTGTTATCCCTTATCTGACAAAAAATGCTGCACAACTCACACCATCAGGAAAATATGGCCGGATATCTGGTTAAAGAGATTTTTTCCGGTGCATTCTGAAGTTTACAATGAATGTGAATACAGATCAATGAGGAAGAGTGTGGATATGTCAGGAGATCTGTTGTTGTTGGCGGAATTTGAAGGGGGTCATTTTGTTGAATCTGATGAAATACTTCTCCATCTCTGATGCATTTTCGAAGCCACTGGCTTCAGCAATCGCGACTTCGCTCCAGTGTGATGATCGAAGTCTCTCCTTGGCAACTTCTGAGCGGCAGTACATCAAATACATCTGAGATGACATGCCAGTATATTTTTTAAGTAGCATATTCAACTTTTTCGGTGTCATTTTCAGTTCTCTGGCAATAATGTCTGTAGACAGTTTTTTCTGAACCATTTTATCTTCGATGATAGTTTTTATCTGGTCAAATAACTGTTGTTCTGCTTCATTGCGCTCGAACTTGATCTGTTTGTGTGGCTTTTGGGACAGTTTTAATAAAAGAATATAAAAAAGAAAGATTATTAACCCTGCAATAAAGGAGATTCCGAAGACCAGTGCACGATTTTTAGAAAGAGGTTTGGTGTTGTATTTTATCGTTCCCCATATCGCTGGACTGTATACTTCAAATATATGGTTAACCTTAACCCATGAGGTTCTTCGAATAGAATTGTTTTCCTCAAGTGTCTTTGCTATAAAATTACAAGATAAAGATTCCGGGATTTCGGTACCAAATGTAACAGCGGGAAGCGAACAGTAAATCGAAAATCCTTTGAAATCATTTTTTGTGACTGAAAAATTCAATTCACATTGTTCTGATGACGTTTCCAGATTAAAACGGCCATTCTGGTCAATTGATGGCTTATAAGTCACCTGCATCGGTTTGCCAAACAGCGGGATTGCATACATTAGTACATTTTTATCCGGGTATGTTTTTTTAGTATTCTGGAGATCTATCAAAATTTCAACGCCCATGGAAGCTAATATTTCGCGCTCAATGTTTGCGTAAAACAGAGGATCAGTAACATTAAGAATGAAAACGATCTCTTTCTCGTTCCAGTAGGATGCGACATCAATTTTTACGGTTTTACGATTGGATGGTAACTCAATGGAATTGCCGGTGATCTCTTTGGTTCCACTATACTCATAAGGGAATTCCGCCTGGTATTTCTCCAGAGGATTGTGGAGAAAGAATATTCCGTCACGAAAAGATACAGAGGTTTTACCATTTGAAGATGTGCCAATCGCTATTAACTCAACCCCCGAATAGTATTGATTGGGTATCGCTGAAATATCCCATACAATTTTGAACGGTTTATGGGTAACCTTCCCGAGGGTGGCAATATGTGGGGTGTCCGCTTCGTTGGAATAATAGCGTGCCTGAAATTCAACACTTTTGAGGCTTTTACATTCGGATTCGACCTGAAGAGTACATGCTGGAATTGTAATTACCGAACCCGGGCTGGGAGACAAAAAAACCATACAAGAGTCGAATTGTTCCTGGCCACCAGTTTTGGATATGGTAACCAACATCATCAGAATGAAAGGAAATTTTTTATACATATCAATTTTTAAGTCTGTATAACGTAATAAATTTACGTATATTGCAATTTTGAAGAAGGTTCATGGGCGCAGCTGGACTCGAACCAGCGATCTCCGCGATGTGAACGCGGCGCTCTAACCAACTGAGCCATGCGCCCGAAAAAATTCGTATACCTGTAAAATAGAACTGTACATCCATGGTGTCAAATCTAATTAATTACTCTGTTAGAGTAATTAATAGTAATTAATATAGTTTATGGATGGGTACTCGTCAGGTCCAGTCTTTTTAACTGGTGTTTAATAATGTGTTTAAGAAAAATAAAACGTTTAAAAACCAATTTTGGCTTTTATGGAATTTATGAGTTATTTTATCGCAGGGTTGTTGGTCTTTTACTACAGAGGAAAAAACTGAATGAGGATATTTCCTGTACTTTCAATTTTTGTACTATGTTTTAATGTGCATTCAAAGGAAACTCTGGAGAGCGAATATGATCAGTTGAACCGTAGTCTTGTCGCCTCTCCAAGGGCCGCTTCATTTAACGGAGCCGATCTGAGTTTCAATGATGGTGCATACGCGGGGTATTCTCCATCAAATCTTGTTCGTGACAGTTTGAATTCCCTTCAACTTTCTTACGCCGATTTTTTTGGCAATGCTTTTTCCAGCTCCGCACTTTCATATCAATACCGCATTTCACCACGCAGTGCGTTTTCCGTTACCACTGGGTACATTCATATCCCGGATATAACCGATAACCGCAGTCTTGACACAATGGCAAATGGCGAGGTGATTTTTGATAATTCTGTTAAAATCACCAGTAGTTCTCAAATTCATTTCAGGGCTGGATTCGGTTTTTCTTCAGACAAAAACAGTTTTCTTGTTGTTTCGGGCGGTGTTGCCGTAAATGCTTCAAGGAATCGTTTAGTTGATTATACTGGCTATGGGCTTGGTGTTGATCTTGGTTCAAGTGTTCTGATGCCATCGAAAGGATTATCTGCTGTACTACTGGTTGAAAATGTTACAAGAAGCTATACCTACTGGAGCTCATCATATAGTGAAAAGGGGAAACCGCATATTAAGTTTGGTGTAGGCTGGGAGAAGCCTGTTGAATACTTGTATGGCACATTCAGAGTCGGGTACACTTCTCCCGATCTTCTCAGTAATGAGGGGATTAATGGCTTTGAAATTGATGAAGTTGACGATGAACTGGTAATTGAGAAACCGGATAAGTATACTCTCAGTAAGGATCCGGAAATTCTTGTTCTGGGAGCGAAATTGGGACTTGAATTCAATATCATGCAAGTCTTTGCAGTCAGATGCGGTTTTGCACGGGATCGTTTCAGTTTCGGTGCAGGATTATCATTGTTTGAGCAAAGAGCTGCGATCGATTTTGCCTACATGACACACTCTCTCCCCGGTACATACCAGATCAGTCTTTCGTATAAATGGTGACATTTTTCTATAAACAATAATGATATTTCAGAATGAAGCTTTCATTTTAGCTGCAGACAGCAATCCGGCAATCTGTGACTCGATAACAGATTGTCTCAGTTCATTACGTGTAAAGGTGGGCGTTGCTGTCGATCCCTTACAGCTCTTAGAGATGCTTTTTACTCTGGAACCACAGATCATAATTGTCGATTATGAGATTCTCAAAACAAGTGAATTTTTCCTCCTTGAGTCAGTGCGGGAAGAACAGCTCAAAACGCAGGTTGTAGTGATTGCTGATAATGCAGATGTTAAAACTGCCGTTGATATCATTAAGCGTGGTGCTGCTGATTTTCTACCAAAACCGATCGATTCAAAAGAACTTCTGGACAAGGTTACTGCATTGTTGAAGGTATCCGGGCCGGCTTCGGGAGTTTTGACACATAATGAAATTCCGGATCTTTATAACGTACTCAAAAAGATCTCCACAACTGATGATCCTGAAACATTGTCTTCAGTAGTGTTTGATTCAATGCTCTCTGTTTCCGGTGCTGATTCCGGAATATTGCAGGTTTATAATAAAGACAGACATGCAATGGTTACATTGAGAGAATATGGGACAGCTTTCCAGGAAGAAAAACGGTGCTGCTTTTCGCAGGAAGTAAAAAATCTGATTGCAGACTTTTCGGTAACCCAAAAACCATCAGCTCTTCTGTGTTATGATGAAAACGGGGATGTATATACATCATCTGACGCTGCACTTGAAGCTGAAAAATTACACGAGATAAATGTTCCGATACGGATAAGCAGTGATACAATTGGTGTCGTTACTTTATGCAAAAAGACAGGAACACCGGGATTCTCTGCTTCTGATGTAAAAGTAATAGAAGTTATTGCCGCTCAAGCTGGTGCATCAGCATATCATGCGGGGTTATATCTATCAATAAATCAAAAACTTGAAGAACTGATGCTGATTTCGAATTTTTCCGAACAGCTCATGGGTAAGATTGATAAGTACGACATTATCCGAACCCTCTGTTCTGCGACAGTAAAATATCTGCCAATAGATATAATCGGCTTTCTTGTGGTGCAAAAACGAGCGCATGAATTTATCTACTGGACAAGAAACAGTGCTGACATCTCCAGGATCGATTTAATATGTGCTGAAGTTGTTGATGCCTATAATTTAAGCTATTCAGCATCGGTTGATATAAGAAGAGTTCGTGTCCGATCGGTAAAGCTACCGGATGTTCCGATAAACGAAAATTCTGTTTGTTCCACACCAGAATTCAAACATGTTCTGCCGGTTTCATGGGAGGATTTCAAATTTGGTGCTTTTTATTTTGAAGCCCGTAGAAAACTTGAAAACAAAGATGAAAATACTGCGCTACTTTCAAATCTTGTGAACCAGGCGCGTATTGCGCTCACTAATTCAAAATTGTACAGTGATATTAAAGAAAATTACATACGAACGATAAAAGCGCTTGCGATCGCAGTGGATGCAAAAGATACCTATACGCATGGCCACTCTGAAAACGTAATGAACATAGCGGAGGAAATTGCCCGCGAGATGAATCTTGACGAAAAAAATATTGGTATTATCAGAGATGCAGGTTTACTACATGATATCGGAAAAATTGGAATTCCCGGTTATATCCTTAATAAGCCAGGTCCTCTCACGTATGAAGAGTTTAATGGAATCATGAAAACTCATAGTGCTCTGGGAGCAAATATCGTAAAAGATGTACCGTTTCTTCAGGGACTTTACAAACTCATATTACATCACCATGAGCATTATGATGGCAGCGGTTATCCGGATGGGATAAAGGGAGAGCAGATTCCATTGGGTGCCAGGATTCTGCATGTAGCAGATGCATTTGAAGCGATGACTTCAAATCGTCCCTATAGAAACAGTTTAGGGGAAGTCGAAGCACTTAAACGTCTTGTCGATGCCAAATCAATTCAGTTCGATCCGCTCGTTATAGATGCGTTTCTCAGGTTCGCTTATCGGAAGTATAAAATTAAACCCTGATTTCCAGATGCTTCAGTAGAATAGAGTTTCGAGCAGGATATATATTTCCCAGAATACTTATCAGGTTCTTGTCTCCAGAAACAGGGCTTATTTAAGTCTTAAACAATCGTAAAAAAATCGAAAGAAGGGTGTATGAAAAGGTTTATAGTAATTCTATTCAGTTTATCGTTCATTTGTATTACCGGATGCGGTAATTCCAAAAAAGAGAAGTATGCGTTGTCTGTTAACGGACACGATATTACGGTAAGTGAATTTGATAAAACAGTTGAATATATTCGCCAGAGCATGATTAAGATGGCACCTCAGTCTGCTCTCGAAACAGTTTCTTCTGAAGTCAGAAAGAATGCGGCTCGTCAATTGATAGCTAACGATCTGATGTTGGATGAGGCAAAGCGAAGAGGGCTGAACTATGATTCTGCCGCTGTAGAAACTGTTTTTTCAAGATTTCAGTCTCAGTTTGGAAATAAGGAAACTTTTGTGGAAGAACTCAAAAAAAATGGAGAAACAGAGGCTGGAATTCGAAAACAGATGCAGGATGGAGCAACTATTGATACCTTACTGAAAATTATTTTTGCAGGTATTACTGACGCAGATAGTGGTGCTATAGAAACTTATTACAAAGAAAACAAGTCAAAATTTGCTAAAGATGGCAAGATCAGGGTAAGCCAGATCTTTTTCCCCTTTGACAGCCTCTCTTCAACCGATGATGGGAAAAAGAAACTGCTTGGAAAAGCAAAGGCAGTATTGGCAGAGGTTAAAAGTGGGAAAGATTTCGCAAAAATTGCTAATAAAAACGGCAGTGGTACCGCAGCAGCTTCTGACGGGGGAGATCTTGGATGGTTTGGTCCCGCTGATCTTAATGCGGATCTTTCGGTTCCTCTGTTAAAAATTAAAGTTGGAGAAGTGAGCGATGTGATCACAACAGAAAAAGGGTATCACATTCTTAAAAAAACTGACATGGATACCAGTACCGTAATGGCTTATTCTGATGTTAAGGATCAGATTGGAATGATGTTGAATATGAAGAAAAAAAATGATGCGATCAATGGTCTTGTTGACTCACTTATGGTAAAAGCGAAGATCTCCTACCACGATACGTCACTTGTTCCAATGGCAAAAAGTTCCGATCCGATGTGATTTGCTGAGACTAAAACAATGTGTTTCGAAAATTTCCTTTCGCGGTGACTAATGTACCTCTTTTCATAAATATTGGTCACAGGAGAACGCAGCTATTTTTCTCTCTATCGCGAAACGAGGAAGGTGAATACTACCTGGCAGTATTTAACTGACGAGTGACAAAGATAGAGAGGAAAAGAGCAAGTTATACGTGAGTATATTTATGAAATGGGGTACTAAGGTTTTCGAAGTTACCGTGAGTATCATCCTGATCCATCACACTCTGTCTTGAGCACTTTCGATTATCTCTTTTTTTTTACTACTATCCTGCCGGTTCGGGATATATTATAGTGATAACCAAAAAATACAGTTGAAGTTTTTAAGCGGTTAAGTGTTGTTCTCAGGAGAGAACACAGATATAATATTTTTTGAACGTTTTTATAATTTAACGCTAACTAAATCTGTGTACTTAGGAATTAACTTTAACGGTAAAAATTAAACCGTATAGTTTAAACGATTTATTGATTCCGGGTATATGTATCAAAATTCATAGTCATTTATTTCAGGAGGCAAAATCAATGATACGAATCGCGACGATGCTCATAGTGTCGACGGTATGGATAACCAGTTTCGCACAGACTATCGATCTCAAAGGCACAATTACCGACAATAAAGGTAAGGCGATCAGCGGTGCTAAAATTACTCTGGTGAAAAAGAAACTGACTACAACATCCGATTCTAAAGGTGCCTACTCAATTGAATCAAAAACTTCTGTGATAGTTCCCGAAATGGTCATACCTTCAAATGATATGATATCGCTGAAAAACAGCAGTATTATCGTTGATCTGGCCAAACCTTCAGCTGTAAAAATAGAAATGTTTGACATGAAGGGGAAATTGATTCGCAGGATAACAGAGCAGGTTTCCGGAGCCGGATCGTTCAGTTTTGACCTTGGTGCGCAGTCGATTAATTCGGCAATGGCGGTAAGGGTAACTGCAGGTGCTGCGTTTTCAACGTTCAGGTATATTCCATTCAAAAATGACTTCCAGTCAGTGGTAACTCAGTCCAGAATTGTTACATCGGTAGAGAAACTGGCAAAAGTACAGGCTGTAATCGATTCATTGACAGTATCAGCTAGTGGATTCATAACGAAGACAGTTCCGATTTCATCATATGAGGCTAAGCAGGATGTTTCTCTGGAAGCATCTAATTTGAAAAATTTCAGTTTTTTTGTTACCAGCCTGAAAGCGATTCAGGAACTTTCAGGAAGTGAAAACGGATTTGGTGGTGATTTGCGTTTCGGTAAAACTGGCCCCGGTGCTGGTCTGCTTGGTGCCGACAGTATCTGTGAGTGTATTGCCGAGAGAAGCATGCCCGGATCAAAAGTGAAACAGTGGAGAGCATTCCTCAGTGCAGCAAAAGGACCGGATGGGACTGTAGTACATGCAATAGACCGTGTGGGGAAGGGACCGTGGTACGATCGTTTAGGTAGAACTGTTGCACTTACTACCTCTGATCTTGCCAATACGCGACCGAGAAATTGTGATGAGGATATAGTGGACGATCTTCCAAATGAAGATGGTGTTCCCAATCACCGTCCAGATCCTGCAAAGCCACAGGTCGACAATCATCTGACAATGACTGGTTCTAATGATAAAGGGAAACTGTATAATAATAGTGCGGCTTCGACTTGCCAGGATTGGACTTCAAAAGAAGGTAAAGGTGGAAAACCTCGTGCCGGCCTGTCCTGGCCCCGCGCCGGGTTTGGAGGGTTTGGTCTGACTGGTGAGGTTGGTGGAGCTGGCGGGTTTATGGGGATGAACAGCACCTGGATTTCCGATTGGGATCTTGCCGGATGTGCCGCAGGAATCTGTCTTGTTGAGAAAGGTGGTCCACTCCCGTCAGAAGACTTTGTAGGCTCAGGTGGTGGTTACGGCGGGTTCTACTGCTTTGCACTTAATCCGTAACAGATTTCAGGAGATGCGATGAAACAGAGTGCTTTCGGTTTGTACCGGGTGCGCTTTGTTTTTATTTTGTGCGCTCAAGCAGATATTTTGGTGATAGTGGAAGAAATTGTTAAACTCAAAGGGTATTGCTCATAACCACATTACAGGGTAATTTTATATTACAGGAGTAACTGTAGTGTTGAGTGGGATAGTACAAAATTCAACTTACTCCATAAATATAGTAATTACGTACTTTTTATAAAGGGAGGATAGTAACGTGTCAATTAGAACTGTATCTGTCACAATGGCAGCGGCTGTTTTTTTGCTGTTTGGATCATGTAAAGAAACTGGCAATCCAACACAGGTATCAACTGATGGAAAGGTATATGGAGTTTTTTCTGTGTTTATTGATCAGGTTTCTAACAGAACTCAATTTACAGGAAAACTGTATGATGGGCCGATTCCAAATACTGTATGGGATACCGTGAAGGTTATTGGTGAATGTAAATTGTTTGCACCAAAACAGAGTACCTGTCAAAATTGTGGTACAGGTTATGTTTGTGTTGACGATAATAACTGTCAGAAAGAACCGGACACTATCACTGCAGGCACATTGACTGTAACAGGGTGGGAGAACAAAGGTGCTACTGCAACCAGTACTATAGAGGCTACCAATGGTACGTATATGCCAACTCTTGATGATCGTCCTAAAAATCCTCCTTTCAGTGAAGGAGAGACCATGACAATAACAGCAAGCGGGAACGAAGTAGTTGCTGGTTTTACCATTTCAGCAAAAACGATAAGTCCAATTGAAGTGTACAATGATTCTATCGTCATGAATCCGGGTGAACCAATACTTCTTAAATGGAAGGCAGCAGATAATCCGGATAATTCAAAAATGAAGGTTGTCATCGATATTTCTTACCATGGGGGAACAAAAGCAAAAATCGAGTGTGATTGCCGGGATGATGGAGAACTGGAAATTCCCGCTGTTTTGCTTGATAGTCTCAAATCCTATGGTATGTCAGGTCATCCCAAAATGGAATTATATCGTCAGTCATTTGGCACCGATCCAGGTACTGGAGTGGAGGTTAAGATAGAGGCATTTATGCTACTCTGGATCAAAATTCCGGGACTCATTTCATGTTCGGTTGACAGCCAGTGTCCCGACGGTCAGGTCTGTGCTGGTGATCAACGTTGCAGAGAGGTGCAATAATGAAAAGATCTGTTAGCATAATATTCTCTCTGTGCTTAGCGACTACGGCATTGTTTTTTACATTCTGTATAAATGAGCCTGAAGATCCCCAGGCTCTACCGCCACGTGAGTGGTCGTGTAATATCACCGGGGAAACACCTGATTTTTTAACAAGTTACGGATGTAAAGCTGACTTCGATGCGATGGCGTCTGCGCCATTGAGTGAGAAGATTCCGGGTGCAACCTCTGCCAAAACAATGCTGGACAGAGATGATCCTTTACAGAGACTCTGGTTTCAGAATAGTAAAAAGTATCAGATTCATCATGCCTTTGCATCGGCATATCTTTCCGGTGATGATTTGCCAATCGTTCCTGTGATCGGTCAGTTCAATACGACTGAATATTACCGGACAAATCGTCGTTTCTTACTGGGTGCGATAACTTATTACGAAGGACCTAAGAAATGGTGTTATGAGATTGCGCCCTACGATAATGCTTCTGCAGATATGATCAGGCAGGCTTTTGAAAGAATTGCCGACTCCACGTATTTCGGGGATTCACTCTATTTTCATCCGACTTCGACAGCGGTCAGCGAGGTAGCAAAATTATTACCTTCAAGTATAAAGGTTATTTCGACAGAAGAGTTGTATGCAAATATTGATTATCAGCCGCTCAATGTCGCTACGAGTATCGGGAGGTTGGTGTTTGTAAAAGCCGCAGAACTTGATACTGCTTATGTCAGCTACCGGGATATTGTGTTGCTTGATATGGTTCCCAACGATATTTCTGTGACAAGTGGAATTATTACTGAAGCGTTCCAGACACCGCTTGCTCATATCAATGTACTCTCTCAGAATCGTGGTACGCCAAACATGGCACTTCGTGGTGCATGGAATAACACTGAATTGAGAGCACTTGAAAATAAATGGGTAAAACTCAGTGTGGAGCTTTCCGGCTACACGATTACAGAAGCGACGGCTGAAGAAGCTGACGTCTGGTGGAATGAGCATAAACCCTCTAAAGTAGGCATCGCGAATATGGATACTACTGTAAAGGAACTTACTGATGTTAAAGCAATACTTGACATTGCAGGTCTTGGACTCGGTCCGGCCATAAAGAAAGCGATACCGGCTTTTGGTGGGAAGGTTAGCCATTTTGCAGCATTTCCACATATGGATACTACCAAAGTACCATATCCCGGTGAAGCTTTTGGAGTACCGGTTTATTATTACTGGCAACACATGGAAAAAAATGGACTGAATTCGATGGTCGCAGAAATGCTCGCAAATGACAGTTTTAAAAACTATCCCGCTGTTCGCGACAGAAAATTGAAGATACTTCGTGATTCTATTGAGGATGCACCTCTTGATTCGGATTTTGAAGCACTGTTGCAAGCTAAGCTAAATACAAAATTTGCTGCAGGAATTCAAGTCAGGTTTCGTTCCAGCACTAATGCTGAAGATCTGGATGGGTTTACAGGTGCAGGTCTTTATACGTCGGATGGCGGAAATATGAATAAACCTAAATCAATTCGTAATGCAGTGCGAATTGTCTGGGCAAGTGTATGGTTCTTCCGTGCATTTGAAGAGCGGGAGTATCGTCAGATCGATCACAAATCAGTTGGTATGGCTCTTCTGGTCCATCGATCGTTCCCGGAGGAAGAAGCTAGCGGGGTTGCAATTACTGCAAATATTTACGATAAAGATGGAGTTGAACCTGGGTACTACATAAATGTTCAGTACGGTGATGGTTCTGTAGTGCTTCCAGATTCTGATGTGACAAGTGATGAATTGATTTGTCACTTTGACATGCAAGGACGTCCGATTGTGTATATGGGGCATTCTAATGTTCTTCCTAAAGACATGAGTACCGTGCTCACTAATGATCAGGTATACACATTATGTACAGCGCTTGCTGAAATTCACCGCTTTTTCAAACCGCTTTATGGTAGTGATTCGAACAAACGTTTTGCGATGGATACTGAATTTAAATTTGATCAGCCGCTGGGTGATCCCGGAGGTAAATCGGTACTTTTCATGAAGCAGTGCCGGCCTTATTATGCGGATTAGAGTGTTTACTTAGCAAATTTCAATGAGCCCGCTGATCAGCGGGCTTTTTTTTTTGAAGATTCACTTATGGAATTATGTGATAATTTCAGAGCAATACAAAAACACTATGGGGCTGAAGGTTTCAGATTGGGCATACATCCATGTTGAGAATATTTTAGATTTTAGCCATTAGCAAAAAGATGCAGTTCTCTTTTTCTTGCCAATAGCCAATAGCTAAATGCGAATAGTTTTTTTTATCTGCTTTGCTTCGCTTGTTGAGATGTTCATTTTAATCAGCATAATTATTAAGGACCATAGGGATGGTCGTGACTTTTGAAGCACATTCAGCCCCATCATTGGGTAAAATTGATTACAGAGTGGCATCTATTCTGTTTGTATACTGCAGACGGGTCAAAAGTGAATATTTTGTTGCACTACATTTTTCGCAGTTTTCGCGTTCCCCCATCCGCCTTTGGCACCTTC
>JAFGIN010000112.1 GCA_016929595.1 Chitinispirillaceae bacterium | reverse complement strand
TTCTTCACCGAAAGGCTCTATATCGCCACGATCCAGGTCATAATATATGTTACTGACTCCGAATTCAAGCTTATGATCTGAAGTGTTTTGCAAATTAAAATCGGCTCTGGTTTCGTAGTGATCGATCTGATAACTTTGCGTAAATGCAGTTGACAGGTTGACTTTATTTGTATTCTCATAAGAATAGCTGCTGAATACTGCTGCTATGTCAACAGATAAAGAAGAAGAGAACACATGCTTCCAGACCAGGGAGGAACCTTTATTTGCATATTGATAATCATTCTTAGCAGACAGGGAGAATCTGTCGTTACTTACATACATAAAGGCTTTCAACAGGTTTTTGTCATTGATTTCGGCATTTGCAGAAAGGGTCCCGTCACAGAAAAATGCATTACTCTTGCTGATGTCCGGATCCTTTATTTTTTTGAGTATCCAGTCAGAATAGGAACTGCGAAAGCTGGTCACCATGGACAGCTTGTTTTTTATTACAGGTGCCTCCAATGAGAAATGTGCCGTTACCGGGCTCACTCCACCCTGACTGAAAAATTTCTTCTTACTGCCCTGCCGGGTTGTAATATTGAATACTGAAGATAGTCTGCCTCCATAGCTTGCGGGTATATTGCCTTTGTATAGGGTAAAATCACTAACAATATCCGGGCTGAACGAGGTAAAGAATCCGAAAAGATGGGAAGTATTATATACAGGTATTTTATTGATGTAAAACATATTCTGATCTGCAGAACTTCCTCTCACGTTGAATCCTGATGAACCTTCACCTACATTGAGCACGCCGGGCAGCATTTGTGCAACCCGCAGGATGTCCTTTTCTCCTAAAACAACTGGTATCTCTTTGATGGTTTTAGATGTTATCCGGTCATACCCCATCTGCATTCCCTTCACATGATCATAGCGATTGGCTGATATGGTTACCTCGCCTAATTCAATCAAACTCTTTTTCAATTCAATGGTTACCGAACCGCTTGAATACACCTGAAAGATGAATTCCTGCCGCTTCATAGATACATAGTCAACTGCAACCTGATACCTGCCGGGCTTGAGAGTGAGCTTAAATCTTCCGTCCAAATCAGTAACTGCACCGGTTTTCAGTTCTCCAATATATACTGTGGCACCAATTAAAGGCTCTGAATTTGTTTTATCAATAATTTTTCCGTTGACCAGGCATTTGGAATTTTCTTTATTCAGCTTTTTATTGCCAATCTCAAGCACAGTCCTGGCAGCAGTCATTTTACTTTCCTGATACTTCTTTTCAGCACTGGTAATATCAACAGTATCTTGTTCAATACCGGAGGTTTTGGCTGCCTGTATGAAGGAGGGCAATTCGGTGACAATGCCTTCTCCCGGGAAAATGAATATACTATTACCTTCCCGGTAGAGTTGCATACCCAATTCCTTCAATTTTGCGTCAAGTATTTTCCCAAGGCTGAGGTTATTGCCTGAAGCAGTTATTCTGATTTCCTTAACCCAATCGGAAATAAAATAAAACCTGAGAGATGTATTATTTTCGATTTCTTCAACAAAATCAACAAACGGGGTATTGTTAAAACTTCCCGAAACAACAGTATCCGCCGGCTGCCCGGATATTTTATAAAACGGCAATAGGAACAGGATGATGAGTGTTTTTTGGAATTTTTGTATTAACATATTTTGAAATATCTAATCATGGGTTTAACAGGGCGTTACAATAAGCTATGAGTTCTGAGACCTTGTCATCACCTGCTTGGGCTACATTGATTCTTTTGCTTTTCAGATAACTTGTTATTTGCGTATTGAATTCCTTCGGAAATTGCCTGGTGAAGGACCTGTTATTGTTGTATTTGATTAGTTCCGAGTTCATCACCAGGTACCTTTTGATTTTTTGGATTTTAAATTCTACCTGATTGGAAATCCCCTTCTGATCAGCATTGAATTTCGATTTGGAATGGTAGTACAAGCATTTAAGTTTATCAGTGTCAAAAATTACCTGGTAAAACCTGGGTTCTTCCTGGTAACTGAGTTTGGCAAAGTATTTTCCATTCAGCGTGAAGTCCGAAATAAAGTCATTTGGAAGAATGACCCATGTAGATGAATGGTTGTAATTAACATTAAGAACCAATTGTTGTTCAAACACGTCGTATTTCAGATCAGTTCCGGTATATTCTTTTCCTCTGAAAGTGACGGTGCCTTTATA
Source organism: Chitinispirillaceae bacterium (assembly GCA_016929595.1). Classification (GTDB taxonomy): domain Bacteria; phylum Fibrobacterota; class Chitinivibrionia; order Chitinivibrionales; family Chitinispirillaceae; genus JAFGIN01. The sequence continues at coordinate 5,654 of JAFGIN010000112.1, read as the reverse complement.
AAATTCATTTTCATACAGAAAAGGATGTCCAATTTTATTTGGATACATGTCCTCATGAATAATACCGTTCACAAGTACCTGATCAATCCCGTAAATTTCCTGCACGGTTTGATACAATCTGTAATAATAGTCGCTACAGGTATCGCTATTTTGCAGTTGGGCAAGTAAAGCAAAGTGGCCGACAAATAGCGCACTCAAAACAAGTAAGATGAATTTCATGCAATTCTTTGCTTAACAGCTCTTTGTTAATAATATAAATTTACTTCTTTCTTTCATATAGCAGTATTCAGTGTTAATTTTTTTCAAAGTAATTGCTAATGCTTTAATTAATTCAATAAGTCACCTCACTTTTTTTACCCGGTAACACTTATTGGCATTGTCAATGTACAAGATGCAGTCGCGGAAAAAGGTATTGCCGATTCTGATCTTATTGGTGTTGAATACAACAGTTTCAATATTACTGAAAACAATACTCCCGATCTGAACCGAGGGTGTGCTGCCTGTATACTCTTCTACCTGCTCAAGTCCGCCTATTCTGTAAACCGCTCTTTCATTTTTCTGAAGCGAATGCTTATTTACGATTTCATTGGCAAGCTCTGTGTGTTCCGGTATTGAAAGGCCTTTTGAAGATCCCAGGTCAATCAGTGTTTTGTATTTTTTACCGTCAATGTTCAGGTAAGTAAAAGGCGACCCGTTTCTCCTGCGGATGCGGATCGTCTCAAAATCTTCATCAGCCAAATCTTTTGACGATATGGTAATGGTATTGGTCGTATAGTCGATTAGCCAGTTTGCTTTGCTGATCATAGGCTGGCCGATAATGCCCCCAAAATCGGGTATCTGTTCCTTTAGCCCGGTATAATCGCCAGTTGCTGCGTTTGTGTTGTGAAAGATCACCTCCCCGATTCTTATGGCATCAATAATCAGATGACCCATTTCAATGGTCTGGTCCGAAGCTCCGGTTACCTCTACACTTTTTCCTGAAGAAGAATCGCTTTGAACGAGGGTGATCTGGCATCCGGTATCGAATAGCAGGTTGCTGGTATCATTGCCTATGATGGCCGGCAGCACAACACACGACTTAAAGGGAGTAAAAGTGGTCTGATAATAAAAATCGTCAGGCGTGGTGTAGCCCTGTTTTTGAAAGCGGGTCACAGAACAGCCTGAAACGAGGATCAGCAGCATGCAAAAAAGTAATTTACCTGAAAGTTGATGGATCATCGCCGGGAGTTTATTAAAATGAGCACCAAGGTATGTTTTTCCCAACAATAATCGTGCAATCAAAAATCCGGAGACAGAAACAAATAAGCTCAGAAGCAAACAGCGGCATTCAGAAATCGTTGAAGACCATGCAGCCTTTTCTGAAATGTTCAGGGAAGAGGCTGAAAAGCTGAAATCGGCCACCTCGGTATTTAAAGCCAATAATTGAACAACAGCATCCCGGTTAATCGGGTTCATAGGATACATGTTGAATACATGATTTCATGCGGGGCAACCCTGCATTGGTGAATTCAAGGCACCGCTGATGCCTTTGCTACATGCACTACAAATACTTCTTCACCAGCTCAATCTTTCTGAACAGGATACTGACACCCCAACTGAGCACAAATGAAACGGAAAAGGTGATTAAAAATTTGAAAAACGCAGGGATGTTCAGGTTCAACAGCATAAACTGGCACCATACTATAAAAATGTAATGTATCAGGTAAATCAGGTAGGCATTTTCCGACAAGGAATTCCATATCCGTTTGCCCGAGCGGACCAGTTTCCTGAAGACTGTGATAAAGGCAATGCAACTCAATGTGCATGAGGCCGCATATACCGAATAGTAGATCATCCATGCATAAAACTCCTCTATTTTGCCTTCTTTTACCAAATGTTCCAACGGACGCGACATAGCTGTTAATACTATGTATACTACAAGCGAAAGCAACACCCAGAGTCGCCATTTTTTTACGATGGCCGATTCGGTGGAAAATAAGCCATTGTTGATATCTGAATTTCCAATGACAATACCAAGAGCAAAATAGCCGAAATACTGAAATATCCTGCTCAACTGAAAATCAAACGGTCCAATTCCGGTCCACGTGCCTGCTCCTGACTTAAATGCCATAGGTACATATAAAATGAAGGTGAGTAGGAACAACAACATGAAAAAATTAAAAGGGCTGTTTTTCATTGCGGAAAACCACCTTGCTGCATGTATTCCTGCCTTTTGAAATGCCCGGTGAAAAAGTGCGAATAACAGGTTAAATGAAAACAGCAACCAGATAAACCAGGGCGGACCTACAGGCCATCTTTCCACAGTAAAAAAATCTCTGACATAAGCAATCAAATCTGTATTGCCTTTAGCTACGTAATACGAAGGAAAGTATGCAATAAGCATGAAAATCGTACCGGGCAGAATAAACGGCACAAACAACCTGAAAAATCGGTCTCTTATGAATCCTGTTGTGCCCTTTTTATTTATGCTTTTTATCAGGAACAAGCCTCCTATTAAAAACATAAGCGACATGAAAAACACATCATTGAAATTCTCGAAAATATCCATACCAACCCATCTCCGGGTGTCGACTATGGGGTGTGTTGAATTGATGTAAGCTGCTGCGTCAAACCAGGCAAATGTGGTATATGAAAGTGATGCATGATGTGCAACCACCAGCACGGTTATAGCCAATCGCAGGTAGTCGACCCACAGGTTTCTTTGAGTTGGGATTTCCATTCAATTACGAATTCATTGTAAACAATGACGTTGCATAAAGGAAATAGCTGCAACAATACAAATTTTTTATGCTGATGCAACCTCTGGATTTTTTAGTTGTCATTAATGGAACAAAAACCTTCTGATCCCTCATTATGTTAACGGCCGTGGGGTAAGGAAACTTGACAACTAAAATATTACTGTATTTATGAAGACAAAATTGCCGGCAATATGTATTGCTGTATGGATAGCTTTTATGACTGTAAGCGGGCAGCAAATTACCCAAACTGTTCGTGGAACTGTTAAGGATGAGGATGGTAAGTTCGCTCTGATTGGAGCAACAGTGATTATTTCAGGTACAAACCCGGTCAAGGGTGCCGTTTGTGATAACAATGGTGAATTCCGCCTGGAAAAGGTTCCGGTAGGCCGGATTAATCTTGAGATCAAGTTTATTGGTTACGAAGATCTTTTCCTGCCCAATGTATTGGTGAGTTCCGGAAAAGAAACCCTGCTCGACCTGGAAATGAGGGAGTCGTTTGTGAAAATGGAAGAGGTGGTGGTGACTGCCCAAAAAGAAAAAGGCGAGGTGCTCAATGAAATGGCTGTTATCAGCTCCAGGGCTTTTTCGGTAGAAGAAACCAACCGGTATGCCGGTTCTTTGCAGGATCCTTCGAGAATGGTTTCGGCATTTGCGGGGGTTACCGGAAATCCCGACGGGAGTAACGACATCATCGTTCGTGGCAATTCACCCCGGGGTGTATTGTGGCGCCTTGAAGGCATTGAAATTCCCAATCCGAACCATTTTGCCGACGAAGGCTCTACGGGTGGACCAATTAATGCCATTAACAGTGAATTGCTGGCGAACTCCGATTTTTATACCGGTGCATTTGCCCCTGAATATGGCGATGCACTGTCGGGAGTTTTCGATATGCACATGCGCGCAGGAAATAATGAGAAGCATGAATACTCCGTTGGAATTGGAGTTTTGGGAACCGATGTCATGGTCGAAGGTCCGTTCAGCAAAAAATACAACGGCTCCTACCTGATCAATTACCGGTACTCATCCCTGGCCATGCTGGATAATGCGGGTATCGTTGATTTTGACGGGGTGCCCAAATACCAGGACCTGGGCTTTAAGTTTTTCCTGCCGGCCAGGAAATTCGGAACCTTTTCCATTTTTGGCCTCGGCGGGAAAAGCAATATTGCCGTTACTGAGGAAGATGAAGCGGGTGAGCTTGCCGGAGAAGGCGACTATGATGCCCATGTGGGCGTTGTGGGGTTGAACTATACCCTGTCATTAAATCCGAACACACTTGTTAAAGTTACCCTGGCTGCATCGGGTAACGGAAGCCGTTACGACTGGCACGAACCGGATACCGTGAATCAGATGCAACTCGACGGCCGGGCCGACTGGGATAAAAGCAGCCTGAGATCATCCTTCATGTTCAGTTCTAAAATAAACCAGAGAAACCGCATTGTCACCGGATTGAAGTTTACGCGCCATTTTTATGATATGTACGAATACTATTGGGATGATGACCTGGAGCGGTATGTGTACGGGATCAACATGAACATGAACGCGGATCACTGGCAGGGCTATATCAGCTGGAAATGGAGAATAACCGATGACATTACTGCGGTGAGCGGTATTCATGGCACCTATTTCTCGGTGAATAACGATTACACCATGGAGCCCAGGGTAGGGCTCACCTGGCAGCTCAATCCCAAACAAACCCTTAATTTGGGCTACGGATCGCACAGCAAGATTGAGAGCATTTATGCTTATTACAGGATCAAAAACACCGAAGAAGGTGCCTCGTTTTCTCCGAACAAAAACCTGGGTCTGTCCAAGGCACGTCATTATGTGCTGGGATATGAATACCGCTTTTCGAAGAACCTGAATTCAAAGATCGAACTGTATTACCAGGGATTGTACAATATACCTGTTGAGAACAACGACACCAGCGTATTCACAATGATTAACAGTGATGAAGGCTATGTGGATGACGTATTGGTTAACAAAGGCAAGGGTTACAATTATGGTGTGGAACTTACGCTGGAGCGCTATTTTGCCAATCAGTACTACTTCCTCTTTACTTCATCCATTTACAATTCCAAATACAAAACCCTGGAGGACAAATGGAGGAATACCAAATATAATGGCAATTATTCCTTTAATTTTCTGGCCGGAAAAGAATTCAACATCGGCAACCAGGCCGGGAAAAAGGTGTTGGGCGTAAATGCCAAAGTGTTTTATAACGGCGGGTTGAGGTATGTGCCGGTGAACCTTGAAAAATCACGCGAAGAAGGAGATTCCGAGTACTATCTTTCGGAAGCCTGGGATAAAAGAATTGATAATATTTTCCAGGTGAATCTTTGTATCACTTACCGGATCAACAGGCCCAAAGCGGGACATGAATTTGTGATCGACATATACAACCTCACCAATGCCCGCGGCAGAATAGGGGAGTATTACAACGAGTACACCGACAAGATCGACTACGACCGGCAGATGAACATTTTGCCCAACATCATGTATCGGATACATTTTTGAGAATAGATGAATAAGTATCATTAATTATGTTTTCTCCTATATAAATATAGATGCGCTGAGCTACCCTCGGTCTGTTGTGTCTTTAAGTGTCAACAAAAGAGTTTGATTAATTGCTAACGCCCATTTAGGCATATGCGTCAACTTAATTGTTATTTTCTGGTTTTAATCAATGCTTTAATTTATCCGGTCCTCTAATATGACCTGTAAAAATTTCATAACCAGGGAAGAATTATATAAGATTTGATTTGTTAGATGTATTAAATTTGAAATATAAGTTTTGGCTTTGCAATCAAGATGGTAAGTGCGATGTCCCCCTTTGGAGGCATATCCGTCAAGCTAATATCTGTAATGCATTGATATTCTATTACTGGAATATTCTAGTGAAGGAATATCTTTGTAATA
>JAFGIN010000111.1 GCA_016929595.1 Chitinispirillaceae bacterium | reverse complement strand
GACCGATTGTGAGAGTTGCGTCTCGACTTCGCTCGACGACCGATTGTGAGAGTTGCGTCTCGACTTCGCTCGACGACCGATTGTGAGTGTTGCGTCTCGACTTCGCTCGACGGACCGGTTTGGAGAGTTGCGTCTCGACTTCGCTCGACGACCGGTTTGGAGTGTTACGTCTCGACTTCGCTCGACGACCGGTTTGGAGTGTTACGTCTCGACTTTGTTCGACGACCGGTTTGGAGTGTTACGTCTCGACTTTGTTCGAGACGATCATCGCAGAACACGTGTTAGTGAGTAAAACTCAAAACGGTCATCGAGCGGAGTCGAGATGGCCGTTTTTCATCCGTGAAATCATATCCCGGAGGCGGGCTGCTTTTTCGAATTCGAGATTTTTAGCTGCGGCGATCATCTCTTTTTCGAGTTCTGCAATTGATGTTTTAGAATCTGATTTCTTTGAAGTCGCACCGGTTTTCTGTTTTCCTCTGCGGTTCTTTCCATATGCAGGAGCAGATTCGGCAGCCATAAGAAGTTCTTCCGGTGCACTCTCCTGGTAGCGTGAAATCGATTCATCTATTTTTCGTTGTACCGATCGTGGTTGTGTTCCGTGCTCTTCGTTGTAGGTGAGTTGTTTCCTTCTTCGGCGCGTACTTTCATCAATTGCTTTCTGAATTGAATCGGTAATGGTGTCGGCATAGAGGATAATGCGTCCGTTAATGTTTCGGGCAGCTCTTCCGGAAGTTTGTACAAGAGACCTTGTGGAACGGAGGAAACCCTCCTTATCGGCATCGAGGATTGCTACAAATGCGACTTCCGGCAGATCGAGTCCTTCACGGAGCAGATTGATGCCGATAAGGATGTCAAATTCACCTTTGCGCAGATCTCTGAGGATGTCGGTGCGCTCGAGCGTATCGATTTCTGAATGGAGATACCGGACGCGAAAATCCAGCGATTCAAGGTATTCGGTAAGGTCTTCGGACATCTTTTTGGTGAGGGTGGTGACAAGTGCCCGTTCGTTTCGCTCAACCGTTTTTCGCAGTTCTTCTATCAGATCATCAACCTGATTTGCAGCAGGGTGGATGACCAGCGGTGGATCGACAAGGAAGGTTGGACGAATAACCTGCTCGACAACAACACCACCACTTTTTTTGAGTTCGTAGTCGCCGGGTGTTGCAGACACGTAAATCACATTGTCTGCCAGCGATTCAAATTCGTGGAATCGTAACGGTCGGTTATCCAGCGCGCATGGTAAGCGGAATCCGTGATCGACCAGTGTCTGCTTGCGCGCTCTGTCACCGTTGTACATTCCCTGGATCTGTGGCATTGATACGTGAGATTCATCGATTATGGTGAGGTAGGGCTGTTTTAAGAAATCGATCATGGTGTAGGGGCGGCTTCCTGCAGGGCGTCCGTCGAGGATGCGCGAGTAGTTTTCGATACCGTTAACATATCCGACTTCCTTGAGCATCTCCATATCGTAGTGGGTTCGCTGTTCCAGCCGCTGTGCTTCAACCAGTTTGTTCTGTGAACGGAAGAGCTCGAGTTGCATCTGTAGCTCCTCATTGATTTTAGCGATTGCCTGATCGATGGTCACACCGGTGGTCATGTAATGCTTTGCAGGGAATATGGTGATTTCATCGAGATCGGTGACTACTTTACCGGAAACCGGGGAAATGATCCTTATCGCTTCGATCTGATCACCAAACGTTTCGATACGCAGTGCAGATTCCTCATAGGCAGGCTGGACTTCAATTACATCACCTTTTACGCGGAATGTTGCTCGCTGCAGCGAAATATCGTTGCGGGTATATTGCATATCTGTCAATTTAAGCAGAAGTGTACGCCGTTCTATGGTCTCGTTTTTATGGATCTTCAAGCTGGACGCCAGATAGGCATCAGGAGAACCGATTCCGTAAATGCAGGAAACGCTGGCAACAATGATCACGTCTTTACGTGAGAGAAGTGAACTGGTTGCCTTGAGGCGCAACCGATCGATCTCGTCGTTAATGAGCGAGGTTTTGGCAATAAACGTATCGGTTGAGGGGATGTATGCTTCAGGCTGATAATAATCGTAAAAGCTTACGAAATACTCAACGGCGTTTTCAGGAAAAAATTCCCGGAACTCCTGAAACAGCTGTCCTGCAAGAGTTTTATTATGCGAAAGTATCAGGGTCGGCATCTGGAGTTGCTGGATCACATTTGCCATTGTGAATGTTTTTCCGGATCCGGTGACTCCCAGCAGTACCTGGTTCCTGATTCCGTTGCGAACTCCATTCACAAGGTCGTTTATCGCTTCCGGCTGATCACCGGCAGGGGAGTAGTTGGCTTTGAGTGAAAATTGCATACACGTGGTTCTTATTTTTAAAATGGTTATTTTTGAGTTACTGGTTCTAAGCTTAAATATACTGTATTGCTGCAATTCAAAAAAATTGAGATGCAGATACTTTTTTGAGAAAATTTCCTGGAAAGAATTACGATTAAAATAGTACAAAATTCGCAGGAAGGAGGAAGGAGGAAGGAGGAAGGAGGAAGGAGGAGAATGGAGAATGGAGAATGGAGAAAAATAATGCATTTATCCTATTTCACCCTTCACACTTCTTACTTCTTACTTCTTACTTCGATCCTGTGCTCGGGACGAATGTGGAGAGAGGCGATCGCTTGCGTTGATTGCGGTGACGTTTCCGTTAAAACGCAATCATTTTATCGCCAAGTAAATGTTTCAGGTTCCATTTCATGGTAGTATCAAGCGACCGTTCAAGGCAGACAAAAAGGGATTCCTTATAAGATTCAAGTTCCTTCAATGTCTGCTTTTCAATTGTCATATCCATACAGATCAGGCACTCTTTAAATCTATCTGTAATTCGGTAAACATTGTTCATTGTAAATGCAGTTTCCTTCGTTTTTGAATAATTCAGCATAAAACCATTTTTGAGTAGCACTTCATCAAAGATGTTATTCTTGTCTGACAATGCAAGAAACAGTGCTTCCTTATCTTCGATGTATTTATTTAAAAGTGCAAGGTTTTCATCTTCTGTTTTATCAGGATCAGGAGCAAAGTCTACCCGGGGGAAATTTGATTTGGCCAGTTTATAAACCTTAAATCCGGTTTTAAAAGTGGGGGTATTTTGATTTAGTAAATCGGGCTGTTTTTGAGATTCATCTTTTTCAATTCTACGGATTACCCTTTTGTTTCGTTCGATGGTAATGTCCGAGATTTTTCTGTATCCGGCTTTGTATGCTTCAGACTTTTCATTAGTAATTTCAGGGATTTGGACAAGAACAAACTTTCTGCTTCCCTGATCTTCTTTGTTGAGATTAATTACTGTATGTGCCGTTGTTCCGGAACCTCCAAAAAAGTCTAAAACCATAGCTGTTTCAGGAAAAAACTTAATCAAATAGGCCAGGAGACGGGGGGATTTGGGATTATCAAATATTTTTTTCCCATCAAAAAGATTTTTCAGTTCTGATGTTGTATAACGATTATCCTCATAATATGAAGTTTTCAGTTTCTCTGTTGCTGTTTCAAGCCTTTTTTTGATTTTAGGAACACTTTTTTCATCATCACCCCAAAGCACATCCCCATTTTTATCTGCATCCCAAAAAGTATCTTGCTTAAAACGATATCCATTTTCAGGTTTAGAGCAGACTTTTTTTGTAACCGGATGCAGTATATCATACGTGTAGCCACCAGGCTTTGTATTGGATGAGTTTCCTGGATAAAAAACCCCTTTTTCATCAACATACGAATAGTGTGAAATCCCTGAAAGGTCATCACCATTTTTGTTTTGTGTTCTGATCCATTTTCTTAATTCAGTTTGTATATGTTCATAATTATTACCAATTGAAAAAAGTAATTCATTGTATTTGTTCCGGATTAATTGAGCCGTTGTTGATGGTATTTCCCAGGCATCATGTTCCGAAATATCTCTGCAATAGCAAACAATATACTCATGTTCAGTCGCAATTTGAGTGGCATTATTGTCGGTTGCAGTTTGCCAGATTATTGCACCAGTAAAATTTTCTTCTCCAAAAACCTCATCACACACTTTTATTAAATGCGAATACTCATTATCATCGATACTGATAAAAATCACCCCTTGTTTCTTTAAGCATTGTCTGGCCAGCAACAGTCTTGGATATATAAAGTTTAGCCAGTTTGAATGATATTTACCACTTGATTCTGCGTTTGTATCAAGTTTAATACCAGCGTTGGAAACACCAATATGTTCCCAATACGATTCTGTATTTTCTGCCCATTTGTCAGAATAAACGAAATCTTTTCCTGTATTATAAGGAGGGTCGATATAGATGAGATCAAATCTTTCCCGATACGCTGAAAGTAAACATTTCAAAGTTTCAAGGTTCTCCCCCTCGATGATCATATTCCCATCAGCATATTCAGGGTTAACACTTCTTTCTGCATCATAAACAAGCGTTGCTTTACCCGGGGAAAAAGCATTCCTTTTTGCTTCACTCTTTCCAAACCATTTAAATTCGAAGCGTTCAGTCTCTTTCACTAAATCAGGGTCAACAATTTTTTTTAACTCATCAGGATTAAGTTTCCCTTCGACTGTAAAGAGGTCCGGGAAAAGAGATTTTAAGGTTTCCAGGCGTTCTTTATTCAAATCAGGTGTTTGCATAAGTTTTCTGTCAAGTTCAGACATCTGCCAGTTCCTCCGCTCTATTCTTGAAAGTCGAATATTCTTTCACCGGTGCAGAATAACTAACTCTTGCTTCTATTCCCAAAACTTCAAAATGCTTTACTGCACATTTAATTTCATGAACATTTCATCCAGTTGTATATTGCGGATTTTCTGTACAGCTTCCTGCAAAAATCTGGGTGGACTCTTTAGAATCTCTTTCCTGTTATTGATTCCCTGTATGATTTTAAAGAGTGTCTGATAGCCAAGAGCAGTATTTTCACTGAGTTCTTCTATAAGGTCAATGGGAGAGAATATACTCCTGACTGTCTTGTTTTGAGTCCTGAGATCTTCGGTCTCTATTCCCTTTTCAGATATGTTTTGGATTCTTCCAAGAGCAACTTGTACCTGATGTTCCGAAATTGTTATTTCATTTATGGCTTTTATGGACTCTTCGATTATTCGTTCTTCATCAAAAGAAACAAGGTACTCTGTTTTTTGAGAGAGTCGTTTCCAGAACGTTCGAAAAGAGGGATTATTAAATTGAGTATCGTTTCTGGACATTTTTTTTTCGGTAGTTTTTTGTCCCTTGTGATTGTTTCGGGTCTCGGCTCCAGCTTCGCTTGTTCCGTAAATTTCAGCTATTTCTGATTGATATTGAGAAACAAAAGCTTCATACGTTTCATTTGGGATAACGGTGAGCAGGTTAATTTCTTCACCCTCTTTTGTTTGGGGTCTATCATATACTCTCTGCCCGTCCTGATTGACACAAATGCGAAGACCTCTGCCAATTTCCTGCCGTTTTTTTATTTCGCTGTAGCTTTGATTCAATGTTGCAATATTGAAAACATTGGGGTTATCCCAACCTACACCGAGGGCTGAATGGGAGAAAATGAATTCGACCGGATTGTCCAGTGACAGTAATTCTTCTTTGGATTTCAGGATAAGATCATAAAGTTCCTTATTATTTCGCATTGAGCCTTCATTGTCGGTAAAATCACCTTTTCCTGTTTGTGCAAAATAGTACCCCTGTATTTGTTCAATAGCTGCATCGCTGGTATCAGTACCGTATACATCTTTGTGTACTCTCTTGTATTGTTCTGCAAAAGCTTTTTTTATAATACCATCAGGCTGAATGTAATTATCTACTTTATCTATGAATGTTAAAGAAAGGCATTTTATACCTGATTTTTTCAGTATTTCCTTTTTGCGGAAATGGGTGTCAATCAGCCAGTACAGTTGCTCACCAAATAGTACAGAAAAATCTTTAGCGTGATCCCCTTCGTAAATTACAGCTTCGTTTTTAAACTTTACAAAGCCCTTTCCACGAACGGGGCGGGTGATTTGTTCAATCACATACCCCATGTAGGTACTGTTTCCTGTTGCTTCTTGTAAATCAGCGTTTTTGTCGAGTTTCTTTGTGCTTTTGAATTTAAAACCAGTTGCTGTCTGGTGCCAGGCCTTTATAACAGCTTTTGGTTCACCCTTACCAGTTTCAATTCTGGCAAGTTCGATTTTCATAGATGCTTCATCGTTCTTTTCCGACACGGTTAATACTTCAATTTTTTTAACAAGACCTTGCCGGTAACTATCATATGGTGTTAATCGATATACCAGATTGGATAAAACTTTGTGAGTTGCGGAATATCTGATTTTGTATAGCGGGTTGAGGGTTTTCAATCTTTCGGTTGAGTTATCAGTATCCATACCCTCCTGTGGTTCATCCATTATGATAATTGGATTTGTACGGGAAATCGCCTCGATATAGGCCATGTTTGAGAATAAATCTTCTCGTTGTGCCTGATTTAAAATCCGGTCATCAGAATTGAATGACTGCAAGGTCATTACCATTATTTGAGGATGCTGTTCTTCAACAAAAGTAGTCACTTTTGAAAGCCGTTTACTGTCGTATTCAAAATAACCGGGTTTTGTGTTGTAGATATCTTCAAGCTGTTTTTCAAAAGTTTTCAGGGTTGTCAGAACCCCTTCTTTAATTGCAACTGAAGGAACGAGGATGATAAATTTTGTAAATCCATAGTGTTTATAGAGTTCAAAAATTGTTTTTATATACACTAAGGTTTTACCGGTTCCTGTTTCCATCTCCACACAGATATCATTATTCGTTTGAATATTTGCAGTGCCTTCACTTATGCCGTTTTCAAAAACAATATGTTTAAGATTCTGAATAATTTCTTCACTGGACAAAGAAAGAATGTTTGATCGTATTCCCTCTGAACAGGAATTATCAAAGGTGTTCTTTTCCTGCCCTTTGAAAACAGAAATTACAGCATTGATGGCTTGTTGTTGATATTCTAACTGTTCAAGTTTTAATTCCATCAAAACATATCCTTTATCGCTTTTTTATGCCCGCCATGGAGAAGGTGGCATTCTTGCTGGCCAATTTTCAGTTTTGAGCCTTTGCCAGATCAAGTAAACGGGGAAGTTGTTTTTCAAACGTATCAGTTGAAATACTGTTGGGGCCGTCACAGAGTGCATGGTCCGGATCGGGATGAATTTCGAAAAACAGTCCGTTTACACCCATACAGATGGCTGCTTTCGCAAGTGGAATTGCCAGATCTCTGTTCCCTGATGAACATCCCTGACCGCCGCCAGGGGATTGCACGCTGTGGGTGGCATCGAAGATGAGTGGTTTACCGAAACTTTTCAAAATGGGAAATCCTGCAAAATCAACCACAAGACGATTATACCCGAAGAAGGTTCCTCTTTCAGTAATCCAGGAGTTTTCACCCGCTTTTTCAAGAGAGTATCTCATGTCGGCAGGTGCTGCGAACTGGCCTTTTTTAACATTGACAATACGACCCGTTCTGGCAGCGGCCTCTAAAAGGTCGGTCTGACGGCATAAAAAGGCGGGTATCTGAAGCACCTGAACAGCCTGAGCTGCTTCAGCGGCCTGGAATGTTTCGTGTATGTCGGTGAGTACGGGCAGATCGAATTGCTGATGCACTTTTTCAAGGATACGCAACCCTTCCTGGGGACCGGGACCACGGAATGAATTTTTTGACGTGCGGTTTGCTTTATCGTAAGATGCCTTGAACAGTATATCGACAGAATATTGTGATGAAAGTTGCTTTAATTGTCTGGCTATTGAAAAACAGATCTGTTCATTTTCAATAACACAGGGTCCGGCAATGATAAAAAAGGGTGTAACGTCTTGGTTTTTAGAGTTTTGAAACGGTAGTTCACTCATCATGTTAGTCCTGGCTTCGTTATTAAGGGTCGTAAGACTGGATTACAACGGTATTAAGAAATATCGTGAAAATTGGAGCAACAAATTTCTGGCAGCATAATTGTTTTCTACAGAAAAAATGCAAATTCATAGGAATTTTTAGTTGACTCAAGTCTATGAAGCAACTATATTAAAAGGCTTATCGAACAGAAATTAGTTTAAAGATACTTCTTTTCTGGGTACATTGGCAGCTTGTTTTAAACATTTTTTTTTATCTGGAGGCATATTAATATGGGAATTAAAGTCGGAATCAATGGTTTCGGTAGAATCGGCAGAATGGTATTCCGCTCTGCAATTGAAAACTTTGGAAGCGATATTCAGATTGTCGGAATTAACGATCTTCTCGATCCTGAATACCTGGCATATATGCTCAAGTACGATTCCGTGCACGGACGTTTTGCGGGAGATGTTAAGGTTGAAGCTGGCTCTATGATTGTCAATGGTAATAAAATCCGTTTAACAGCAGAGCGTGATCCGGAGCAGCTCAAATGGAGTGATGTTGGTGCTGAAGTCGTTGTAGAATCAACCGGCTTCTTTTTGACAGACGAAACAGCTCGTAAACACATCAAAGCTGGCGCTAAAAAAGTTATCTTGTCCGCACCTTCCAAAGACAGCACTCCAATGTTTGTTTATGGTGTAAACCATGAAACATATGCCGGTCAGGATATTATTTCCAATGCATCATGTACTACAAACTGTCTTGCGCCAATTGCAAAGGTTCTCAATGACAAGTTCGGTATTGTTAAAGGTCTCATGACAACAGTGCATGCTACCACAGCAACTCAGAAGACTGTTGATGGTCCTTCTGCAAAAGACTGGAGAGGCGGACGCGGTATTCTCGAAAATATAATACCTTCTTCAACTGGTGCAGCAAAAGCTGCTGGTAAAGTTCTTCCGGTTCTTAATGGTAAGCTCACAGGTATGGCTTTCCGTGTTCCAACTTCAGATGTTTCAGTTGTTGATCTCACTGTTGTTCTCGAAAAACCTGCAACAATGAAAGAGATCAACGCTGCAATGAAAGCTGCTTCAGAAGGTGAACTGAAGGGTGTTCTTGCATATACTGAAGATTCAGTTGTTTCCACTGACTTCCGTGGTGAATCCTGTACTTCAATTTATGATGCAACTGCAGGTATTTCACTTGACGCAAATTTTGCAAAGTGCGTTTCATGGTATGATAATGAATGGGGATACTCAAACAAAGTTTGTGAGATGGTTCGTGTAATTGCAAAATAAATGTCGTGAAATCAGATTTTTAAGGGGAACGGAAAAAAGCCGTTCCTCTTTTTTTAGATCGTATAGACAAAGTATAATTGTGTTTCTCTGATAAAAAACAGTTATCAGGGTTCTATTATATCGAGTGTTGTAACAAATACCAGGGAGTGAGAAATGGCGATATCAAAGAAAACAGTAAGGGATATTGATATTAAAGGTAAACGTGTCATAATGCGTGTCGATTTCAATGTACCACTCAAGGATGGGGTTATTCAGGACGATACACGAATTACGGCATCTTTGCCGACGATTAAATATGTTCTTGAGGCTGGTGCTAAATCACTTGTATTGATGTCACATCTTGGTGATCCGAATAAAGATACCCGGAAAGCTAAAGAGAAAGCAGAAAAGGATGGAAAATCTTTCGATGAAAAGAAGTTCATTGAAGGAAAACACAAAATGGCTCCGGTTGCTGCGCACCTTGGTAAGCTTCTTGATAAAAGTGTAAAGCTTGCCCCGGGAACCGTTGATGAAGATACATCAAAGATGGTTTCATCACTTGGTAATGGCGAGATACTCCTTCTTGAGAACACACGTTTTAACAAAGGCGAAACCTCAAAAGAGGCTGCAGATCGTGAAGCAATGGCAAAGGTGCTTGCAACATATGGTGATGTTTATATCAACGATGCATTTGGTACTGCACACCGTGCACATGCCTCAACTGAAGCGGTTGCGCACTTTCTCCCTGCAGTTGCAGGTTTTCTAATGGAAAAAGAGCTGGAATTTCTTGAGGAGAAAATTGTCAAGAACCCCGTAAAGCCATTTGTTGCAATTGTCGGAGGCGCAAAGGTTTCATCAAAGATTGCTGTTCTCGAAAGTCTTCTTTCAAAAGTGGATGCAATTATCATTGGTGGTGGAATGGCATACACTTTTCTTAAGGTTCAGGGAAAGACAATCGGAAAATCTCTGGTTGAAGATGAGATGCTCGAGGTTGCGAAATCGGTTCTGGCAAAGGCTGCTCAAATGGGTGTAAAGATACTTCTCCCGGTAGATCATGTTATTACTGAAACATTTGGTGCTGATGTTCCGTCGAAGGTTATTGATATAATTGATATTGAAGATGGATGGATGGGTATGGATGTTGGCCCTAAATCGATTGCGGCGTTCGAGGAAGCTTTGAAAGGGGCTAAAACGGTATTCTGGAATGGTCCGATGGGTGTTTTTGAATTTCCAAAGTTTGCAGCGGGAACTCAGGCGATTGCTAATACACTGGCAGAACTTCAAGGTGCTACAACAGTTATTGGTGGCGGTGATTCTGTTTCTGCTGTTAAAAAAGCCGGTGTTGCAGACAAAATGTCTCATATCTCAACAGGTGGCGGCGCATCTCTGGAACTGGTTGAAGGTAAGGAGTTGCCTGGAGTTAAAGCCTTACAGGATAAATAAGGTATTGCGTATCAATCTTGATCGGATCAAGAATTAGAGCCGCTCAGGTTGTTTTGGGTAGTTACATCTCTTCAGGGCCTCTTTGGCATTGAAGGGATGTGATTGTTAAATTCAAAATCTGCGAATATGGTTAGCTGTGGATACTTTTTCTGATTCGGACCTTAATAATTTGTTTGAAATAGTAATGGAATGTATTATTTTATCTGCTCATTCGTGAAAACGAAGTGAAGGGGTTATAATGTCTCGAAAAAAATTTATCGCTGGTAACTGGAAGATGAACACAACGCTTACTGAAGCTGTTGAGCTTGCAAAAGGTGTTGTTGAAACTGTTGGAAAACAGGCGGATGTTGATGTCGCTGTTTGTCCACCTTATACAAATCTTTCAGCGGTTTATGATGTAATAAAAGATTCAAATGTTAAGCTTGGTGCTCAGGATGTACACTGGGAAGCAAAAGGTGCTTATACTGGTAAAGTCAGTTGTGCAATGTTGAAGAGTGCGGGTGTTACTTATGTAATCATTGGGCACTCGGAGCAGCGACAGTATTTTGCTGAAACTGATGAGACTGTAAACAAAAAGACCAAAGCTGTTCTTGCTGCAGGTTTAATGCCGATTATCTGTGTTGGAGAAACACTTGATGAACGCAAGAATGGCAAAATGAATACCGTTATCGAAACTCAGGTAAAAGGTGCTTTTGCAGGTCTTTCAGTTGAGGATGCGCTCAAATGTACTATCGCCTACGAGCCTGTCTGGGCAATAGGAACCGGCGAAACAGCAACTCCTCAGCAGGCTAATGAGGCTCATATCTTCATAAGAAATGTTTTAGTCGGAATTTTTAATAAACAAACTGCAGAGGAAATACGTATACAGTACGGCGGCAGTATGAAACCCGATAATGCTAAATCTCTTTTACAACAATCGGACGTTGATGGAGGTCTTATCGGTGGTGCATCTCTGAAAGCCGCGGATTTTAAAGGTATTGTACTTCCTCAATAAATTTCCAAGAAAAGGATTGATATGCTGTTTGGATTTCTGATCGTTCTTTTTGTGTTCGTGTGTATAATTTTGTGTTTGCTGATTTTAATTCAGTCAGACAAAGGCGGTGGAATTTCAGGTGCTGTTGGCGGTGGTCTGGGTGGAGCTAATAATTTGCTCGGGACTCAGGATACTGCGAATATCCTGACTAGGGGAACTGTGATATTTGGTGTTGCATTCCTTGTACTATGCATTCTCTTATCTTTTACATTCAATAGGAGCAATGCTGTCGGTCAGAAATCAATTCTGCAGGAGAGAGCCGAAAAACAGGCAACATATTCGCCATCATCAATTCTTGACAACGGTGGTCTACCTTTACAGGGTACTCCTGATGCCGCAGCCGGGACTAACAACGGAGATGCTGCAGGAAATGCAAGTGGAGAAAAAACTGGTGCTCAGACGCTTCCGGTCTTGCCTTCGACTGATGCAAAATAATATATTTAGAGTTCTTTAAAATTGCGGTTGTGGTGAAATTGGTAGACACGCTACTTTGAGGGGGTAGTGGGCGTAAGCCTGTGACAGTTCGAGTCTGTCCAACCGCACTTTTCAAATATTCAGGACTGTTGTAATGATACAACAGTCCTTTTTTTTGGCTTTGGGAACCTCAGCCAACAGTGAGGGGTTTACCCCGGAGTTCACTGTAATTATCGACAATGCGGCCTGCGTGGGGTTTATATCTCGAAACCTGAAAGGATTTATCTGAAATTATGGAGCGTTTAAAGAACCTTTCACTGGAGCAGATTCGTCTATGGGTCCAGGATATTGGCGAACCGAAGTTCCGTGCTGCTCAGATAATCAAGTGGATATATCAGAAAAGAGTTTCAACTTTCGATGAAATGAAAAATGTTTCGGTGACTTTAAGAGCAGAACTTACCGAATCTTTTTCTATTGAAAAGATGAAACCGCTTGTCATACTTGAATCAAAGTACAGGGACGCTGTAAAATTCGGATTTTTGCTGGTAGAGTCGAAACACATGGTTGAAAGTGTACTACTGATCGATAATGACAGACGCACTGCGTGTATTTCCAGTCAACTCGGGTGCGCTCTGGGCTGTGTGTTCTGTGAAACCGCGAAAATGGGATTTATCAGAAATCTTACTCAGGAGGAGATTCTCGGACAGTTGATCGGTATAAACGATTATCTGAGTTCACATGGTGACAAGCCGGTTACTAACATTGTTTTTATGGGAATGGGTGAAGCACTGTCAAATTATAGTAATTTTATCTCAAGTTTATCGATCATCATGGATGAAGAAGCCTTCAACATTGGCGGCAGGAGAATTACCGTTTCAACTGCAGGGGTGATTCCATCAATAGAGAAACTGATTAATGAAGGGCTTAATATCGGGCTTGCCATCTCCCTGAATGCGTATACAAACAGTCAAAGGGATGCGTTAATGCCGATCAACAGGAGTTATCCCATTGAACAGTTGATCGCAATCGCAAAAAAGTATTACGATGCTACTGGAAGACGAGTCACTTTTGAGTATGTGATCATCGATGGGGAAACCAATACAAAGGAAGCTGTTGATACACTTGTAAAACTTCTGTCTGGGTTTTCATGTAAGGTAAACTGCATTCCGGTGAACCCCTCAGGAACATCGCCAGTCAAGATTCCTGATGAGCGCTCCGTTGAATTTTTTGCTGACCAGCTCAATAAACGTGGAATTACAGCTACAATACGAAAAAGTAAAGGACGTGATATTTCGGGGGCCTGCGGACAGCTTGCGGGAAAAGCTGTTTTGTGAGTTTTAGGGTTGAGGTTAAGGTTTATCCACGTTTTAGTGTATTCCATAGTGGAATGAATTCATATTCCAGTATATCAGCCAGGGCAACCCAGTTCTTCATCTGCTGCATTGCAACAATTGTTTCGAGTGAATATAAGATATTTTTAAGGGTCTCTCCATCTATCGGTACTTTTCCAAGATCTTCCTGAATTGCAATGACACCTTTATTCAATAATGTCGAGATGGCGGAGTAATCGCCTGTTCGTGCGGCCTTTACAACCTCGCTAAGTATACCTGCTGTCGAATCAGTTTCGCTATACCACATTCCTATATCCTGAATATCTTGCGCTTTCGATGGAAAAAAAGTACACTTTCAATATCCTATCGTGATGTTAAACATTTTACCAGAAAAATGTTAGTAACCATGAATGAGAAAGAACTTATACTTTTTGAAGCACAGTCCGGAGCTTTATCGGTCAGGCTTGAGAACGCCAGCGAAGAGGTGTGCCATATCCATTCTATCGTTGATCCTGAAGCAGAAGGTGGTTACTTTTGCGATCTGACAATCTGGGGTGATATTGTTATTCTGGAAGGGACCGGGTTGGGGTACCATTTAAATAAGGTGTTGATGGGAATTGATAAAAAAATTACCCTGATCATTCTGGAATTTTTTAAAGAAAATGCTCAACTGTGTGCTGAATATTTGAAAGGGCTCTATGGAGTTGATCCTGTGGTTATCACTTCAGAAACAAAGAACAGAGAGCAGGAATTACAAAAATGTATTGACAATGGAGGATTGGTTCAGGTCGTTAAGCATCCTGCATCATATAGAGCGAAACATGAATTTTATGATTCTTTGTTAAATAGTGTCTTAAGGCGGAGACCGGTTTTAGCACAAAAAAGAAACAGTGTACTGCTTTCGGGTAATTTTTTTCTTCAGCGGGAGCTCAATAATGCTGTTGTCAAAGCTGATGAACAGTGTACAGTAATCGATTATACGAAACTTAAAAGCGCTGTTGCATATGAGAATGAGATACAGTACCTAATGCAGGAGACTGAACCGGATCTTTTCATTTCGGTGAATATGCTGGGGTTTGATGGAAACGGGATATTTACTGAGTATACCAGTCGGCATGGTGTGCCGGTAGCTATATGGTTTGTAGATGATCCCCGGCCGATTCTTCTAAGTAAAAGAGAGCATATCCGGGGAAATATGACTGCTTTTTGCTGGGAACGCAATTACATCCAGTTTCTGAAAGATGCCGGGTTCTCACATGTAGAATATCTTCCACTGGCAACCGATCCCGAGTTGTTCGGCTGCAGCGCAAAGCCGGAAAGGAAGGTACCATTTGCATTTGTCGGCACTTCAATGGCAGGTGCATTTCGCAGTTCGTTAAGAAAAAAATTCCTTTGGAAAAAGGAAACTGAAGCCCTGGTGTATGAAATTGCAGAACAGATTCTCTCGGACCCTTCAATGGATATCGCGTCTATGATACAGCGGTGTGCGAATACCGCTCAAGTATCCTTTTCTGACGAACGAAACAGAGTCTGGTTACAGTCATATTGTATCCATACTGCCGGAATGTTAAAAAGAAAGCGTATCATAGAATCCATGAAACCTTTTTCTATTGAAATATTCGGAGATGCTGATGGGTGGCAGGAACTTGTCGGGAACGGGTTTTCTGTGCATCCACCGGTAGATTACGCAACAAAACTTCATGAAGTATACGGTAGCGTTTCGGTAAATCTCAATGTCACAAGCAGTCAAATGCCCACCGCTGTAAATCAGCGTGTTTTCGATATTCCTGTTTCGGGAAATTTCCTTATCTCTGATTATCAAAAAGATCTTGATGAGTTGTTTGAAAAAGATGAAATAGTGGTATACCATTCAAAAGAGGAGCTCGCTGAGTTATATTCACGATACAGCTCTGATGAGCATTCCTGCAGGATCATTACACAGAAAGCGCGCGAAAGAATCCTGAACGAGCACACCTATGTTCGTCGGTATGAGTCAATGAGAAAGAAAATGTTCAGCTGAATATATTCTTTCTCATGGTTGAGCAATGTGTGATGAGAGCAGGTTGGTCAGATCAGCAACCCTGAATGGTTTGCAAATGCTTCCGGTAAAGCCATATTTGGCAGGGTTTGCCATCACCGGGTCATCTGCATAGCCGCTGGAAACGAAAACCGGAACATCTGCGTCTATTTTTCTGATTTCCGCTATGACATCTTTACCACCCATTCCTCCCGGGATTGTCAGATCAAGTATAACACCCGAAATACGGGTTGTGTTAAGCTTGGCTTCATTGAAGAATTTAAGCGCATCCTCACCGTTATCTTTACAAATCACCTTATAACCAAAAAGTGAAAGCATGGTTTCCATGGTCATCCTGATCACTTCTTCGTCGTCCATGACAAGGAAGATACCATGACCTCTGTGTTGAGTTGGTTTTTCTTTGAGATTATTTTGCATATTTTCCTTATTTGCTGGGAGGTAAATATGGAATGATGTACCCTTACCAGGGGTAGACTCTACATCTATAAAACCTCGGTGACGGGTAATAATAGAGTAACAGGTTGCGAGGCCAAGACCGTGTCCTTTCATTTTTGTTGTAAAAAAGGGATCGAAGATTCGTGAAATTACTTCAGGCGGGATACCGATACCGGTGTCGGTAACAGTAATTTTTATATAGTCACCGGGTTCAAGTGATAAGTGGAAATTACCGGAAAGAGTAATATTTTTTGCTGTGATGTTGATAATGCCACCTGCAGGCATCGCCTGTAAGGCATTGATTATAATATTATCAAAAACCTGCCCGATCTGATTTTTGTCGAAATTGCACAAGTAAAGTTCTGGATCTATCTCATATCTGCAGGAGACATTTGAACCGCTGAGAGCGAATTTTATCGTTTCCTCAATAAAAGGGAAGAGCTCACCGACGGTTTGTATTGGTGAACCGCCTTTTGCGAATGTTAAAAGCCGCTGCGTAAGGGAGCGGGCACGTTCGATTGTCGCCAGAGCGGTTGTGAGGTACTGGGCAGCTTTTGTGTTCTTGCACTCGTCAATAGAAAGGTCGATGAATCCAAAGATCCCACCAAGAAGATTATTGAAATCATGCGCGACACCTCCGGCAAGAACACCAAGTGATTCAAGACGCTGTGACTGCAGCTGCTGTTCCTCGAGCTTTTTTTTAGTTAATTCATTTGTCTTGAATTCAGTAATATCGGTATGTCCCCCACGGTATCCGGTAAGTGTACCATCAGTGTTGAAATGGGGAAATGCATCCGTCGATACCCAGATCTGCCTGTTATCTTTCGTTAAAATTGTTGTTTGAAAATTGTCTATACATTTATGCTCTTTAATTATCTTGGATATGGAATCCCTGAACGTATCCCGTTCGTAATCAGGAAGAATATCCCAGAAGTAAAGTTTGCCAATGATTTCATCAGGAGTGTAACCGGCGATTTTTTCTATTGACGGACTCACAAATGTTATCAAACCATCAGTATCGATCTCCCAGAGAAAGGTTTTTGTCTGAACAGCCAGCTGATCGAATCGCTGGAGCAGATCCTTGAGTCTGAATTCAGAAATTTTCTGTTCTGTGATATCAGAAAAAATACAGGCAACCTGTCCTGGAGCCGATCGGAATGCTCGTACTGCATAATGTCTCTTAAGATCGATTGAATAGTCTTCAAAAAATGCTGGTACACCGGAAAGTGCAACTTTTCCATAGATATCGATTAGATGCTGTGATTGCGGTAATAATTTACTACCTGTTTTTCCTGTAAAATTTTGTAATTTCTGTCCTGTCTGTTTTTCAAATGCAGGATTAGCTGTAATCAGTTTGTAATCGATCGGTTTTGCGCTTTGATCATAAATGATTTCATGAAGAGCGAACCCATCAAGCATCTCCGAGAAAAGCGTCTGATATTTTAATTCTGCAGCTTTCCAGTTAGTGACATTGTGCGCGGTACCCCGAATTTTTATCAATGTTCCATCTTTGGAAAATTCAGGCACGGCATTGATTATTAGATGTATAGTTTGGTTTGATTTGCCATGTTGAATCGATTCAAAACCTGCAACAGTTTTGCCCGATGCAAGCATTTTAAACATTGTCACAAGAGTTTCAGGGGAGTCTGGAGTGTCAAAATCAAAAATTTTTTTCCCTGTCATTTCCTGTTTTGAATAACCAAAAAGGTCTTCGGCGGCTTTATTAAGGAACGTATAGTGTCCCTGAGCATCACACTCCCAGATCAAATCCTGCGATGATTCAACAAGAGCCCGGTACCTGTTTTCACTTTCGATAAGCGATTTTTCTGCGATTCTTTGACGGGTGATATCGATACCAATAAGCAGAATTCCACTGATACAATTATTGATATCTTTGAGCGTGCAGCATCGCCAGCTGATCAGTCTTTCATCACCATCCCGTGAGAAAAAATTTTCTTCAATTTTACATGCGTCAGTCTGGCTGGTAAGAAGTTTCTGGAAATCATCTGGTAAAGAATCCTGTGTATGATCAGGAAAAAAGAGGCTCAGACAGCTTTTTCCAATGATCTCATTGCGGGAATATCCTGTTATTTCCTCGGCAAAATGATTAACAGTAGAGATGTGCAAGGTATTGTCGGTTGTTATGAAAATAGCACGCGCGGTTTCTATTATGTTGTCAGAAAAATATTTCGCCGCATTAAGCTCGTTGTTTTTGAGCCTCAGCTCCTCATTGAGTGCTAAAAGTTCCTCATTGCTCGATTCAAGCTCCTCCTTTGCAGCCTCCATCTCTTCGTTTACACTTTGAAGCTCTTCATTGGTAGACTGAACCTCTTCATTGGAAGCCCACAACTCCTGGTTAACCTCATCTTTTTCCTCAATGATCGACTGCAGGTGTTCTTTGGTGGTCAGCAGTTCATCACGAAGCTTCTGCAGCTCTCCATTGAGCACATCTGGTTCTATTTTCTCCAAAAGAAGCCCGGTTGTTTCGGGTGTTTTTTCAAATAGTATCAGAAAACACTGCTCTTTGCGGGAAGAATCGTGAACAGGGGTAACAATAATATTTATTGTGTATGTTACATCCAGATGATTAAATGCAATACCCTTTTTTTTGATCGATGCATTTTTCTTTTTTGCCTCTTCAATTGCAACATATAACTCAGGCATCAGGTTTTCTCCAACCATTTTTGAAAGCTTAAGACTTGCATCGCCTGCTGATGGCTGAATAAATGGAAATACCTGTCCCCGGAATTGTCTGAGAATGAGGTTGCTATCAACAAGAACACATGGGGGAGTATACGTATCGAGAATGATAGTATCTATCTGCCTGTTAATATCCGGTTTTGAACTTTGCGATTTATTTTCTGTTTGAATGCCTTCAGTATCGAAGGCATATTTGCCCGGTAGTCTGGTGACAGGGAATCTGTATACAGACTTCAAACGTGAATGTCGCTTTGAAAATAGATTTATTTTAGGGTCAACACTGGAGAATAGGTCATTAAATCTACCCATTGACTCTGATGAACCAAGAAGCAAAAAACCATCACTTCGTAAAGAAAAGTGAAACATCGGGATTGCAATATCCTGAAATGATGAGTCAAAGTAAATAAGGACATTGCGGCAACTTACCAGATCAATATTTGAAAAGGGGGGATCCTGTGTGATATTCTGAACTGCAAATACACACATCTCCCTGATATGTTTCGTAACTTTCAGCCCATCATCGGTCTGATCAAAAAACTGTTCGATTCTCTGTAAAGAAATATTTTTTCTGACTTTTTCAGAATACAGAGCAGCTCGTGCTGTTGTAATATGACGAGGATTGAGATCCGTTCCGAAAAATTGAGCTTTGAGATTAACATTAGAATTTTGTTCCTGAAGAAACTCCTGAAAACATATAGCCAGAGAATAAACCTCTTCTCCGGTGGAGCAACCCGGTACCCAGAAACGAAGAGTATCCTTTGTTGACCGTTGTTCTATAAGCACAGGAAATACTTTCTCTTTTAGAATATTGAAGACATACGGTTCACGGAAGAACTCGGTGTATGACAGAAGAAGATCATCATAAAGATTTTCCAGCTCACCTGCATTGTTGTTTATATAGTCAAGATATTCACTATATGTGGCAGATTTACTCATAGCCATTCTTCGCGAAAGCCGGCGAAAAACGGTAGTCTTCCGATAATGAGAGAAATCGATGTTTGTAGCTTTAAAGAGATGCCTGTGAATCTCATCCAGAGCGAGCTGTTCATCTTCCGAACAGGTGAAACTTTCATCTAATTCGATACTGCTGTCCTGAGATTGCTCTTCAGTAAAATAGTCTTCTCTGTCTGATTCCGGATTGAAATTAACTCTTTCATCCATTTAGACCCGGACTCCATTTATAAAAGGAACACTGTGATAGCTGACAATGCACTTAATTATGGAACTTTTATACGAGTTTGTGCAATAATTAAATATATGAAATGTTTAATCGAAAAAAGAATTGTTTTAAAAAAAAAATAGAATCTGTCAGGTTTCATGAATTCCAATCCAATCAACTCCCCTTCCGGTAGTGGCTCTCAATTGTTGACTACAATAACCAGTATTGTTTTGAATATGCCTGATCTGGCATAAAATTATATCAAGACAGGTCAAACGGGAATGATAAATACCACTCTCTAATGTATGAAGAACTCTTTTCCAGACCGATAAACGTAGAATGAAAAAAGACATGGAATACGACAGGCCGGCAATAATTCCGGGAATTATAAGGAGAAGGGTCCACAGAACTCCACCGTGGCAATGAATGATTAATGCGGCTGCAAACCTTGAAATAATCTACTGTCCTGGTAATTTTTTATACCGGGTGTTGTGTGTGCTGCCTTTTCATTTATTCTTTCTATATATACTTATGCTATATCACAAAAATATTCATACATGCATGCTTGACCACCTGGAGTAGCAATCTTATCCATTTTCTTAAAATTTAAAGAAACGATTGCATCTAATGCAAGCTTGACTCTCCTGATTTACATCGGGTTTGAAAGCGTCGTTGACCGCATTTGCCCTTTTATGGGGCTGCATACAGGTTCATGGTTGCCGTCCATCCCGATTTTCCAATCGGGATCTACACTTCTTATCTTTCGTTCTGCAGTTATTCGACCGGGCAACTCCAGAGTAGGGGGGGGCACCTGCAATTCTTATAAATCCTTTTTTGAAAGGGGATAGATTAACGTTTAGAGATATCGATGTAGCTACGTCGCGGCTCAACACACTTGTATGCCGGACGGATTATCTTGCCGTTATTCACCAACTCCTCAATGCGGTGAGCGCACCAGCCGGCAATTCTGGCAATTGCAAAGAGTGGAGTATATAATTCTTCCGGAATCCCGAGCATTTCATACACAAAACCGGAATAAAAATCAACATTGGCACTCACTCCCTTGTACATTCTTCTTTCCCGGGCAATTACCTGTGGTGCCAAACGCTCGATTCGCGAAAGCAACTCAAACTCATCTTTTTTGTCCTTTGATTCGGCTAATTTTTCAACATGCTCTTTGAAAATGATGGCTCGCGGGTCGGAAACAGAATAAACAGCATGCCCTATCCCATAAATAAGTCCGGAATTGTCGAATGCTTTTTTGTTCAATATCTTTGATAAATGTTCAACAATCTTTGTTTCGTCTGTCCAGTCCGGTACATTCTTCTTAATATCGCGCAGCATCTGAACTACTTTGATATTGGCGCCGCCATGACGTGGCCCTTTCAATGAACCAAGCGCTGCAGCAATCACGGAATAAGTGTCAGTGCCTGATGATGTGACTAAATGCGTTGTGTACGAAGAATTGTTTCCACCTCCATGCTCTGCGTGCAGAACCAGAGCCATGTCAAGCAACTCAGCTTCAATATGGGTGAATTTGTTATCGGGCCTGAGCATATGAAGGATATTCCCGGCTGTGCTCAATGCTGGATTGGGCGAATGTATTATGAGACTTTGATTGCTGTGGTAATGTGAATATGCCTGATATCCATACACGGCCAGAAGCGGAAATGTTGCAATGAGCTGTAAGCTCTGCCGAAGGACATTGGGAATTGAAGTATCATCAGGGGAATCATCATAGCTGTAGAGAAGCAAAACACTGCGTGCGAGGACATTCATCATATCCTTGCTTGGTGCTTTCAGAATCATATCCCGGATGAAATTTTCGGGAAGCTTGCGGTATCCTGCAAGTACTTCTTCGAATGTACACAATTGGGCGGCTTTTGGCAAACCACCCAAAAGTAGCAAATAGCAGGTCTCTTCAAATCCGAAACGACCGTCCTTCTTAAACCCGGCAATAAGGTCCGAAATATCTATGCCTCTATAAAGTAGCTTGCCGGGTACCGGCACCATTTCGCCTTCGTCGATGATATATGAATGCACTTCACCAATTCTTGTTAGCCCTGCCATTACGCCTTTGCCGGTAATGTCTCGAAGCCCTCTTTTTACTTCATATTTTGTGTATAATTCCGGGTTAAGCTGATTGCATTCTGATGTAATCTTGCTCCAGGTTTTTATCAAGTTTTCTGTAACAAATGTTTCATCTTCTTTATTTTTCATCGTAAACCTTTCAATTGAATAATCTGGTAATATACATCTTCAAAATAGCCTTTGGCGCAGACTTTGAGCACTCTTTTTTTGGGCGATTAATGCTGTGAATTGAACCTTTACAATTTTTGTCTTGTTTGAATGTATCTGATCTTATCGAAAATACCACTGCATACCGATAATAATCCTATAATTATTGAAATGATAATCAAAAATGTCGATGATTCAAATGATTTGAGAATCGTAAAAGACATTACTAATAGTATAACCGAAGTTCTCAAATAAGCAAGGTGCGTACGTTCATTTGCCAGATGTGTCCGTTCTGCGGCCAAATAGTCACGAATAATCAAATCCGAATTGTTTTATACTGCATTTTCGCTATCTTTACGTTAGTATATAACTGCTCATAGCGAAGATGTATTGGAAAAGGCCTGGCGTGAACTGTACTGAAACTACTCTGATCTTTTTACATTATCGTAAAATTTTGCAAAGCAGATATGGGTATAGGGGATCAACCAGAAGAAACCAATTCCAAGTGTAAGGATACAGAGGATTGCAAGTCCAAAGAAGCGAAGACACATATGGAACAGCTTCAATTTGTATCCGTTCATCATTGGTTTGCTTTTTCTGAGCGCATCTATTGCCCCAATTGATGGATTATCCGCAAGAATGAAAAAAGACATGGAATATGACAGGCCGGCAATAATTCCGGGAATTATAAGGAGAAGAGTCCAAAGAACTATGAATAAGATCATGAGGAGGTACGTGTATAGTGCCGAGACAAAAAACGTAAATCCTTCGAACAGCTGCTCCACTTTTGCTTCCCTGTTTCTCGCCAATGACAAAGAAAAAATGGAAATACCCAGCACGAATGGCCCATTGATAATAAGGGATGCAAGACTGCCGACTTTTGGGAGTGCACTGGCACTGCTGGTGATCAGTAAGTAAATTAAAAATGTACCTATTGCCAGCCCCCATTTACCTTTCAGGGTATCTTTTGCCCGGCTCATCAAAACTGCATTTTCTGTCCTTATGTCGTATATTCCTTTGATTTGTGATTGCATTGTCGGTAATATTTGGCAATATGGTAAGGGACGATTTGCGGAGTGAGTTCCTATCCACTGAGACAAATGCCCAAGTGGGTTACAATGCTTGAATTTACAACACTCCCACCATTCGCTATATTGCTTGTTACAGGCTTGCTTTTGTTATTCTTTATCAAATATCAAACCTGACCAGTGCATTTTTATTCTATTGTTTATTGTTTTCCAATATATTTTTTCTCCCATAAATTGACCAATACCGGCGATTATTGCCTTTTCTTTGTCAATAGGTTGTAAAGCTAAATTGAATTTGTAATTGCCAAGAAAGGTATATTTCAAAATATAGAAATCTTTGTTTTTGACAATGTTTACATCTTTAACAATCCTGTCTGAATTATCCATATTTATTACTCTGTACTTACCTTTATAATCGAAAAAGTCATCAGGAATATTGTTTGGCTCTATTTTAATATTAGGGTTGATTAAATTGTTCATTATATTAAAAACCAGATATTTTTCATTTTCAATTCTCCTGAATTCAGCTTTCATTGCCTGGAGCATTTTTATTGGCAGCGGAATAAATCCGAATAATTTTACACTCATTGAAAAGGTTGAATCAGCATTTGGATTAAGGTGCAAAGGCATTGGGATGGCAATCGATTTTACAAGTAATTTATGTTTCCTTGCAGTTACTTTCATCGGTCCAAAAAATACATTGGAATAGTAGCCTTCGTAAGCTTTCATTTTGCTTAAATTGAAAGTACCTTTTTCGTTGTGAGTTTTTATGTCAAACGTTTCACCCGACTGAAATTCATATATTTTTCCAACGATATCATGGGCCATTTCATCGGGGATTGAGGAATTGTTGGTGTTTGTGGTAATACAAACTCCAATTTTCAGTTCCGGTAATATTACAAGCATTGAATGATAGGGTGGCAGTTCACCACGGTGCGAAGTATACTTGGTATAAGCTTTAATTGGGTTTTGCAAAAACCATGTTAACCCAATGGAGAAACCCTTATCAATTGGAATCGAATCATTTTGTGACGTCATCATCTGATGTAGGGTTGCTGTTTTAAGTAATAATTCATTTCCGTGATAAATATTGATTACAGCCTGTATATATTTAGCAGCATCGTTAGCACTAAGCGCCATTCCTCCTGCAGGAACACCTAGTTTCATAGGCATTGCCGAACTTGATTTTCCATCGTAGCCCAAGGCTATTTGGTTTGATGTCTTTTCGCCTGCAAACATAATGGCGGAATTCATATCCAAAGGAGTCAGGATATTAGAGTGGACATAATCGACATAAGGTATACCGCTTACTCTGTGGATTAGAACACCAAGCAATGAATAACCCGAATTACTATATGAATACATTTTACCCGGAGGGAATATGCAACCTTCTTTGTTGACTAAGTCTACGATCTGTTCATAAACCAATGAATTGTTTGATACCTCGGGCAAATACCAATTGTACAAAATATCGCCCTGAATACCTGAATGATGAGTTAGCAACATTCTAGTTGTAATTATCTTTTCTTCGCCTCCGGGCAGCGATAATTCTTCAATATAATCGCCAATTGGCTTATCTAAATCGATTAGTCCTTTTTCAGTTAGCTGCATTACCGCTATACCGGTAAATGTTTTTGTTATAGATGCAATGGGGAACAATGTTTCCGAACTCGCCTTTGTTTTATTTTCTTTGTTGGCGTAACCAAATCCATCAGAAATTAACACACCCCCTTCATCTACTATGGCAACAGATAAACCAACTATTTTTCGTTGCTTTATTTCTTTCTGAATGTATTGCTCTATTGTTTCAACAAATTCTTTACGTGATATTTTCATTTTAGTAGATATCGTTTCTTGCGAAAAACAAAGAGTTATGAATAAAGTTAATAATATGGTAAGAAATGCTTTCATTCACATCATCCTCCCTATGTTTTTAATTTAAACCATGTTTTTTAAAATATTTCAGGTTTGATATGTCCTTTTGTCATTTTAAACATCTATTGTTTGCGTTGAATCTGTGAACTTACGGTCTTTTTTTAAGCTTGCCTGTAAACCGTCAGGATAAAAGCATTGCATTTAAATGCTTTTTATTCACCCTTCCAGGGCTTATTGTGCAATAATGATTAATCGTAAAAGATCTTGAGTCAAAATAGCGCGTAGAATCAACCGTCTTTTAAGTTCTTTCTAATCTAATAATATATACTTTTAGCTAAGATATCACAACAAATGCCGATATTTTTGCCCGGAGTACGTTCAATTTTATGTATCTGCCATTTATCCTGGAACAACAATAACAAAACAGCTTTTACTCTTCTATTCTGAAAATCAAGTTTTTGGGCAGTTATATTGAACATGTCAAACCGTACCGGAGGTAATACATCCCTGCAATTACTATAAATACTTTTTAAGATAAATCATATCAACAAGTTGTATGGCGCCCTCGAAAATAGGGTGGTCGTAATTGTCGGTAAAAAAATTCTTTACTCGATATGACATTTCAAATCCACAATGTTCATAAAACGATAAGATTGTCGGCGTTTCGCCTGTCCCTACAAGCATTGTTTTGTAGTTGTTTTTGTAGAAATTAAAAATGAAATGTATCAAAGCTCTACCGTACCCTCTGCCTTGATATTTCTCGTATGTTGCTATGTTTTTCAACTCGCAGGTTTCGCTATTTAACCGTGCTACAACGCAAACACTTTTTAAATTATCATCATATAAAGCAAACAAGTCCCCATCCGGCAAATACTTATCAATCATATTTTCCTGCTCGTCTGCCAATAGTAATAAGTCAAGAAACTGTTTCTTGTTTTCGATAATTTTTTCTATTTTCACAATATTTCTGTTGTTTCCTGCTTAGTCAAAATTTGTTTCCGGTCATGTGACACGCATTACCGTTAACCGTGAGTGGCAAACATCATCGCATAACCAACATTGCTTTTCGTAAAATTAATAATTGTAAATATTTATCGGCACTGGTTCAATATTTGTATGTTGAGTCCGGTTATAATTATGTCAATCATTTCAATTAATTCGTCTATATGTTTTAGTTCAATTGTCAATGACGGTATAAATCTCAACGTTTTCTCTTTAAATCCAACCAAAAATCCGTATCCGATTAGCTGGTTGTAAATATGATCAGCAATTTCAGTCGTTTTTAGCTCAATTGCAATCATTAACCCTCTTGCTCTAATTTCAACTATGTCAGGATGCTTAGTTTGTAATTGAATCAGTTTTTCTTTAAAATAGGTACCTTTTTCAAATCCTTTGCTTATCAAGTCCTGCTCTTCAATCGTGCTGATAACCTCTAATCCGACGGCACAGCCTAGGGCATCATTTTGGTGAGATTGCGCATATCGGAATGGTGTTTCTTTGAACAATTCCGATATCCTGGATGAAATAACTACTCCGCTTATTGGATATCCATTACCCAAAGCTTTTCCAACTGATACAATATCGGGTTGGTAGTCATAATGCTGAAATCCAAACCATTTTCCAGTTCGTCCAAATCCAGTTGTAACCTCATTGGCCATTATTAATCCACCATGCTTTTTAATCTCGGTAGCTACAGCTTTAATAAAGTCTGCATTGGGGTATTTAATTAAACTTGAAGCATTTCCAGGCTCAAATACAAAAACTGCAATTTCGTGAAAATCTATGTTAGAAATTGAATCAGTATTATTAAAAGGAATATTGATTAAATCAGAATTGTTATCAGAAATCTGTCCGTGCCCAAAAGCAGATAAATAGGAACAATCCATTTTTAGGACTCTTTTCTTGCCAGTCATGTTTTTAGCAATGGTTATTCCAAGATTAACAGCTTCAGAACCAGAGTTTAAAAATGCACATTGTCCTCCGGTTAGTCCTAATTTATCGAGTAGTTTTAAAGATAATTGTTCAGATTCACTATTTCGAAATCTTAATCCGTCATGTATCAGTATGTCGACCTGTTGTTTAATCCGTTCATTAATCTTTGGATTTGAATGTCCAAGATTGGATGCCCAATCACCCGATTCAAAATCAATATATCGTTTATTGTCAGAGTCAAAAACAAAACAATTTTCTGACCTTATTATCAATATATCAGATTGTCTATATAATGGAATTATCGGATTTTTCATTCTATGTTTATCTATATGCATGTTGTTTTCTTAACTGGTATCCAACGTCCGCGTGTAAGAGGCGTTGCGTTGCCTGAATTATTCAAGATAATCGGAGCCGCTAATAGAATAATTATCAGGATATAAAATCCACCCTTTTTTTTTGCTTTTTGTTACAATTTCAACCCACCATTTTTGCGTGGAATTATAGGGTGAATCTGAAGAGATCATAATTCTGCCATTAACCCAGATGTTGGAATGTCCTTCTCCAATACTTGATAAAACATAATACTTTCTGCCGGGTTCAAGCACTATTGAACCTATCGAATCATAAACTTCAATGGATTCATTTACAATTATTTCCATAGGAGTAAGGTAAACATTACCCGTAATGGCAGTAAAAGTTTCCCCTGCCGGTATTTCCCCGATTTTTTTAGCTCCATTGGGTTTATCAAAGAAGGTAATTGATTCGGGTGTTGTCCATTCTCCGTATTGACAACCTTCACCCGGACAATGATTATAATCTACAAAATGTTCTGGTGGCTTTTTATAGCCTCCATCAGGAATGGAAAGTACACTATTAA
Organism: Chitinispirillaceae bacterium; assembly: GCA_016929595.1. Classification (GTDB taxonomy): domain Bacteria; phylum Fibrobacterota; class Chitinivibrionia; order Chitinivibrionales; family Chitinispirillaceae; genus JAFGIN01. The sequence continues at coordinate 2,660 of JAFGIN010000111.1, read as the reverse complement.
TAAGATCATGAAAAACAGGAGGTCCGATACTTGCATTTTCATACCACCATAAGCAATACTCTTTGACAATATCAGGTAACTGTTCCATCCATGCGCTATATCCTTTCTCAACATCAGGTATAACTTCAGGTTCAGGAAAGGCCCAAAAGGATGAGCCATAATTATAAGTCCCTCCTGTAGGGCTAAGAAGATTGCCAAGAGGAAATGCGGCCCGCATCGGTTTGTAATATCCGAAATGGTAATTATTGCAAAGTTCATCCGTAAAAATCTGTCCTGAATCCGGAAGGTCGTAGGTCCGTTGCCTGTATTTGTTTTCTTTCCAGGATAGAATTACAGGCCCTGATATGGTCATCTGTTTCCCGTCCATATAAACTTTTTCCACCTTGAACAGGTGGGAATACTGTCCCTCAATGCTACTGTAAAAAGCTATGATGTATGGATTCTCTTTAAGGTATGCCTGGGCTACTTCCAATCTGACAAAATTATACCCACAATCAGCAAATGTTTTTGAAGGAGAGAGTAATAAAGCCGCTGCTTGAACTATACAAAAAAAATGTAGTTTAAAATTATACTTTTCTGAGTGCATAGATTTGAATTTCATTTTTTTTCCTGTTTCTGTGTTTTTTTTAATTGAGCACAACAAGAGGGCTAAAAGACGTTTCAATGGCTTTTAGGTTTTGTTATAGGCTTCCAAGAACTATTTCTCTGTAGGATAAAATTTGTGATTCTTATCGAGAAACACGATGTAAAATGTATTAGAATCGAAATACTCGTTTGTTCCAGGGTGCTGTTTTTTATGAAAATCTCGGGGAATAGTAAATCCTATCAAACGAACCGCCTGATCAAGTCTAAACCTGGACCATACAGCCTGATGAGGTACATGTTTTGGAATTATAAATTCTGAATGGTGCGGAAAAGCACCATATTCCACTAGAACATTATATCTATGCTGACCACTGCCAATTTTTGTTTTCTTCCAGCATTCTAATGGTTCCCTGCAATACTCTTTTAACTTATTCAAGAGTTTTATCAGTTGTTCATGCTCCCAATCACTAAACTTCTGGCCAACACTCTGTGATTCATCAAAATATGAAAAGTTAAATTTACATCTCAAAGTTAAATCATTCTCGGGGCTTTCAACACTGACAATTGGAAGCCCTTCAAGAAATTTGTTCTTACGTGAGTTACTATAACTGTTCATAATCTTGGTATACCACCAATTTTTCCTGACCTGTACACTGGAGATATCGGGCGATCATTTCTTAAAATGTCTCCAGGTATTTCATCAAGACGATATGCAAAACTTTCGTTTTTATCTTTAGAAACAATTACCGTTTTGTATTTACTTAATTTGTCCATAATTTCAGTATTGTGCGTTGAAAAAACTAATTGAGCATTATTAGGATTAGTCTCTGGATTTTCGAATAATCCTACCAGAAGAGGAAGTATATCCGGATGAAAATTTGTATCAAATTCATCAACTGCTAAAATCCCCCCTGATTTCAACGTAATTTGATAAGCACCAAGCTGCAGATAAAGCATTTTAGTACCACTGGATTCATTTACATACGGTATTTGATGTGCCTTATCATCAACAATGTGTGTAAAAAACGGATAATACACTTTTTGTGCAGTACCTTCTATGTTTTTATCAATGCTTTCAATTTTAATATCACTGATACCCAGATCACATTTTTTAATGATTTCTTTAACAAAATCAAGCATTCCTTCAGAGTCTTTGTAATATCCTGATACGGCATATTCATTAAATGCCCAATTTCCGCTCCCTGATGAACGAACATTGCAAAACATATTGCTGAAAAAATGATAAAAGATATCTGTTTCAACAATTTCATATTGTTTTGCAATACTTATTATTGAAGCGTTTTTTCTGAGTTTGATTGATTTTATCCTATTTAATTTAGAAGTTACCGAACTTATAGCTTCCTGCTTCCTGTGAATAATAAGCGCCTGGCGTTTATCTTTTTTAAAAAACTTTTCTTCAAGTACTTCCACATTGCTAACTTTAAGTTCATATGTATACTCAACATCTTCTTCTGAAAATGTAATGTAAAATGATACTGGTTCATCATTGCTCATAAATGATGTAACAGGGATTTCTTCATCTGGTTTGTAATTGAAAGAATCTGTACAAAAGTTCATTAAAAAATTGAGTGCCTTAAATACATTGGTTTTTCCGGAACCGTTTGCTCCTTTTATACATAATGTATTCGCAAAAGATTTTTTATTTGAAATCGTTACAGGGCATGATGCATTCAACCTGAATGAAATCTGAAAGCCCTCTCTAAAACTGAAAAAATTTTTTGCACCAAATTCTAAAAGCATGATTGTTCCTTATGTTTGCATTCTTTTATTTAAATATAACCATAAATTCGATAAAAAACCAACCTTATTTGATTTTATTGTCATTTTTGACCAAATATTATCCTAAGAAGTGAGATCAGCTCGTGTTAACATGTTTGGTTCGACTGGTATGGAAGAAAATCACCTGTTATTTCCAACTGATGTACTGGAAGAATTCTAAATACGGTTCTTATTAACCATACAGCAATGCAGCTTCCCTTACAAACACCCCTTGAATATTCCAAAGTCTTCACCCTCAACAGTGAAATGGTTGAAAGCATGGAAGAAAGAAAACT
>JAFGIN010000110.1 GCA_016929595.1 Chitinispirillaceae bacterium | reverse complement strand
AGGACACGAAGGTTTTAATACAACCCGAATAACCATCCAGATCTGTAGGGGTAAACCTGTGCCCAATGTTGTTGACTTAAGGCTATTTGATACCATTTCTCCTCCAAAAGACCGGAAGATTTCGGCAAAACACCCAAAATCGCCTCAAATCGATCGTTAATTCGGCAAAAAGTATGATGGTTTTTTGGTAAATCACATCCACTCGAAGCGTTTTCTTCTATCCTCGACAGGCTTATGAACCTAATCCATTTCTATATTTATAATATTTTCAATATCTTCAATAATACCAACCACCCCGCTCCAGACCTGATCACCGCCTTCATTTGACCTGAAGTTATATGATCCGGTCGGGACTAAAAACTCGGCAATACCGTCGGAATCTGACGTTTCATACCGGTTAAGATATGAACCGCTTCCGGAATAAAGATAAACATTTGCCCCTTCAAGGGGTATTCCCGACCGGTAAACATGTACCTGTGCAAGTCCTTTATTAACTGAAATAACAGTATCCTGCAGTTGGAAAGGCTCAGACCAGAATTGCTGGCCCAGGTAGTCAGCCCTTGCTTTGTATCCGGCGTCAGGAAGTCTGAAAACCACATCACCATATTCGTCTGTTATGTCAAACAGGTTCTGGTAGGAACCGGTAGAATTATAAAGGTATATACTTGCACCAGGGATCGGACTAACAATTCCCTGATATATCCCTTCAAGAGAAATTACAGCATCCTGGTGACTCAATAAAAATGTTTCAGAAAGAGTGACAGGTATATAATAAATATCTGTCCAGAACTGGTACCCCAGATGATCAACACGAATCTTATAGCTTCCTGTCGAGAGATCAAATATTATCTGCCCCAACTCATCTGTTGTTCCTGTAATATTCAGATAGGACCCGGTATCACTGTATACATAACACTTTGCACCGGCTAAAGGATCGACCGCTGTTTTCATTACAGTAAAATCGAATGCCCCTCCGCCTGAATCGATCTGAACAGCATTTACAATATCAGGAGTCAGGCCTTGAGCGTCACTCCAGAACTGTTTTCCCTGATAATCGAGCCTGAAATTATAGGTACCTGCCGGTATTCTGAATAATGTCTTTCCGGTTATATCCGTTAAACTATTTAAATTCAGATAGGATACTGTCCCAGAAAAAAGGTACACTCTTAACCTTTCTTTAGGAAGACCTGCCCCTGTAGTCGAGATTTCAGCATCAGCCATGGGGATATTCACTGCGGGAGTACCCCATATAAACTCATCGGACCAGAGCTGAGCACCCAGATAATCGGCTCGAACCTTATAACCTCTCTCCGGCAGGTTGAAGGTAACATTCCCGTTTTCATCAGTGGTAAGATTTTTATTCTGGTATGACCCGGCAGAACTGAACAGGTACACCTTTATCCCTTCAACAGGGGTTGCGGCTGTATCAAATAATCCCTGTACGATCACCGTCACATCCTGATGCTCAATCATAAAGGTTTCCAGAAGCGTAGATGGGACACTGTATATATCCGTCCAGTACTGATATCCCAGATAATCAATCCGGATTTTATAACTTCCCTGGGAAAGTTCAAATGCTACCTGCCCCTCACTGCTTGTCACATCAGACATATTCAGGTAGCTGCCATTCTCATTAAAAACATAGCATCTCACACCCACTATCGGTTCTGTCGCGTTTTTCAAGACAGTCAGTTGAAAAAGCCCTCCGCCAACCGCGATATCAACCGGATTTACCTGGTCAGGATCAAGGGTCTGTGCACCGCTCCAGAACTGGCTTCCCTGGTAATCCGAACGGAAGTTATAGGTTTCAGCAGGCAGCCTGAATTGAATCTGCCCATTCGAATCAGTGGTGCCGTTAACGTTCAGATATGAACCTTCTGCAGAATACACATATACGTTCAAACCTTCCATTGGAAGTCCGCTGCCGCTTACAGTTATTTCAGCATCGGCCATGGGTATCTCAACCACAGGATCAACCCAGGTAAATTCATCAGACCAGAACTGTTTACCCATGTAGTCTGCTCTTACCATAAACGGAATTTCAGGAAGACTGAACATTACATCACCGTTCATGTCTGTAGTGGCGTTTATGTTAAGATATGAGCCTGATGGTGTAAACAGATACACCTTTGCATTCCCGATGGGTGTTCCTGTTTCCTGGAAAACACCATCTACTGTAACAATAATATTCTGATGGGTTATTTCCTTTGTAAATTCAAGATTATCGGTAACACTAACTATATCGGTCCAGAACTGGTAACCAAGGTGATCGATCCTGAACTTATAGGTTCCGTCAGCCAGATCAAATGAGACCTGTCCTTCACTGTTTGTCACATCGTTCATATTCAGGTAGGAGCCTGCTTCATTAAACACATAGCATTTAGTCCCGACCAGAGGATCTGTGGCGTTCTTGAGAACAGTCAGGCTGAAGGCCCCTCCTCCGACAGAGATATCAATATCATTCACCTGATCTGCGGCAAGACTTGCCACACCACTCCAGAACTGGCTTCCCTGGTAATCCGCTCTGAATTTAAAACTATCTGCAGGAACCCTGAATGTCACAAACCCATTGGAATCGGTAAGTTCATTCCGGTTGAGATAGGAGCCGGACGAGTTGAACAGGTAGACCCTCACTCCAGGCGCAGGTAATCCGCTGCCTGTTACAGCCACTTCAGCATCGGCCATTGCAATATCAATGACCGTATCCTGCCATATAATATCCTCGGACCAGTACTGATTTCCCATGTAATCCACTCTGACCTTAAAGGCAGCTTCAGGAAGATTGAATACAACCTGCCCGTTCAGATCCGAGGTCCCGTTTATATTGACATAAGACCCGGACTGGGTGAACAGATACACCTTTACCGAATCTATGGGTGTTCCGCTTCCCTGATACACACCTTCTGCGGTTATTACAATATCCTGATGCGGGATCTCAAAAATCACATCTATGTCCTCACTTACAACGGTATCCTGATTCCAGAACTGGTTACCAAGAAGATCAGCCCTTATCCTGTAGCTACCTGCAGGGACATCATACTGGACCATACCGGAAATATCCGAAGTGGCTGTCCTGTTTAGGTATGACCCGGTGGTGTTAAAAAGGTAGGTATTTATCCCTTCCAGCGGAACACCTGTCGATTTTTCAAGAGTAACAGTAAAGAGACCTCCTCCGGCGTCAACAGGGACAAAATTGGTCCCGCCGCCAATGATTGTGGAGTCTTCACTCCAGTACTGACCTCCAAGAATATCAGCCCTGAATTTATATATCTCACCTGTCGGGAGAGTAAAAGTAACCTTACCATCAGCATCCGTGTTTGCATAAATGTTCATATATGAACCGGTTTCGGTAAACAGGTATACCCTTACACCTTCTTTAGGACCTGTGGATGTTGATACTGTTATTTCAGCATCTTCTTCCTCAATAAGGACAGTTACTGACATTACATCAGGTATTGTGATTGTATCACTCCAGAACTGTGCGCCCATATAATCAACCCTGAACTTATATTCACCCGCAGCAAAATCAAGCGGATTAAATATCCCCAATCCTTCGGCATTGGTGGTTACATTTTTACCTGTGTAGGAACCGGCGCCGGTAAATGCATAAACCCTCACATTTTCAAGATTTATACCCTTGCTTGTTATAACTGCAACCGCAATATTATCCTGGATAACATATTCAAATATTTCAATAACGCCCTGGTTTCCAACAGTATCAACGGCAAATGCCTTCAGTACCGTACTGTCACTGATCTCTATTGGTGAACTGTAGATATCAGATGATAGCCCCGGATCACTTCCGTCAAGTGTGTAGTAAATTACTGCGGATTCACCTGCGGAAAGTGTAACAACCTGTGCAGCACTGTATGTACCGCCATCAGGTGCGGCTGTAACAACAGGTGCAGTCTTATCCAGAGTAATGGTTCCTGAGGCATAATCAACTGCCGAACTGTTACCATCGGAGATAACAGCATATATATAGTATGTTCCATCCGGTACTGCTGACAGATCCCACAGGTATGAATCCCCTGATCCATCCGGATCTTCATTGAGTGAATCAATTATGAGAACACCGTCTTCACCGGCATTATCCGTGTCATAATAGAGTGATATCCAGGCATTACTGTCAGGATCAGAATCCTGCCACAACAGGACCACACTGTTTCCGGTCACAACATCACCCGGCAAATCAGCCATTGTTACAGACGGAGGATCATTATCACCGTCATCCTTTAAAAACAGACTGCTTATTTCTGTCCATGCACTTTCCCTTCCATGCATGTCGATAGATTTGACCCGCCAGAAATATGTGTTACTGTCTGTCAGGTTAACTCCTGCCGACCAGTTCAGGGCGTCTGTTTCACCCTGGTCAATCAGTGTTTCAAGTGATGCATCCTCATAAACCTGATACTGGTAGGTCAGATCATCGTTATCCGGATCAGAAGTAATATTTATGGAAAGCTCCGGAACAGGTGTATCCACCCAGGCGCCATCACCGGGGTTTCTTACAACAGGTATGGACGGAGCATTATTTGAAACATTTACAAAGAAACTTCCCTTTGCCCACCTGCTTTCTGCAGAACCGTCACCTGCCTTTACCCTGACATAGTACATGGTGTTATCATCAAGATTTTCAGCATAAAAGGAAGTTTGGTCCTGTTCTTCATCGATTGCCCCGGAAATTATCTTGTCCGGACTGTCAAACCTTTCACTTGTGTCAATCTCAAACGTGTAGGTAAGCACATCACCATCAACATCCGATGAATTTGCCACAACAATATCTACATTAACATCCCCTGTTTCACTCCCTGTTAACGGTGAAATAACTACCGGGACATCAGGTGCACTGTTTGCTGTATCTACAGTAAAGGAGGCAGCCGGTGATTCTGTCAGCAGCCCATCCTCATCAGTCGCAACAGCATTCCAGTAATAAACCTGTCCATCTGTGAGAGGAGCATCCACAACCCAGTTTGTACTGCCGTCAATGCCTTTATCAAGGTCAGGTGAAGACACTATGAGGTTTGTCATATCAATGTCATCATACACATTAAATGTATATGTTAATTCATCTTTATCCGGGTCTATACTGTTATTGACCTCAAGTACAGGAGTAACTGTACCAACCGCTGTAGTGTCAGCAGGATAGCTTACATTAAAATCACCCGGAGGATCATTTTCCGTATTAACAAAGAAACTGCCGTATACCCACAGGGTGTATGCCGCGCCGTCAGTTGCCCTTACACGCCAGAAATACACAAAATTATCCATCAATGAATCAGGTATGGTCCATGATGTGGTTCCGGTATTTTCTGACATTACTGTTCCGCTGGTTACCAGGGCAGTCATTTCCCTGTCCGAATACACCTCAAACACATATGAAATCTGGTCGTCATCAGCATCAATACTGTCTTCAACTGTTAGTACAGGCTGCAGATCCGATATCTCACTTCCTTCAACCGGAGAGATAATAACCGGCAATGAAGGTGCTCCATTACCCTCTGTGGGATCAGTGCCGTTAAGGAATTCATCCAGGTCGGATATTCCGTCACCGTCAAAGTCACCGGCGCCGTCCCGATCAAGGGAGCCGAAATGCGCCAGTTCCCAGGCATCATCCATTCCGTCGCCATCCGTATCAGCAGCACTGTTTACTGTAATGGTGGCTGTCTGTGAATCTTCCAGCAGGCCATCAGAAGCTGTAAATGTTACACCGAATTTACCTGCCTGTCCTGCAGCCGGTGACCATTCAAACACTCCCGTGCCCTCACCATTGTCAGTAAATTCTGCCATGGCAGGTAATGTCCAGGTTGAGAGCGTCGGGATTGTGCCGTCAGGATCAGTTGCCTCAACGATAAATGAAACGGTCTCACCTTCAAGAAGCGTCCTGTCCGGAATAAACTGCAGTACCGGGGCGTGGTTTACCTGTGCATTTTCTTCAAAATGAACAGTGTATGAGCCAGTCGTAGTATTATCGAAAAGGTTTATAAAATAATTCCACCCTTCCCCGTCTCTCTCTTTAGAAAGCCATGCATTCTCAGGTTTAACCCTTTTTCCGTCAGAGCGTATAACTTCCGCAATCTGCATTGTACCGCCCTGTGGGTCGGTCAATTTAAGATACATGAATCCTGCGTTTGCATCAGTTGACAATGAATATGCATTGCCCGAAGGTGTCAGGCTCGATGTCCCTGACTGGTTTGTTACTTCTCCATCCATATTTTCCGATTCATAAACCCTGTAAATATCACCGTCTTTTGCCAGAAAATCCTTAATGCTGTCCCTGCCGGGCGCATCAACAAGAACGTCCTGTACCAGGAAATGGGTGTTAACATCTTCAAGCAGAGAAGTTAGTTCTCCACCCAGTTCGTCAGAGTGTGAATAATCCGCAGTAAATGACTTAAACTTGCCTGATAATGTACATGTCATTATCCATCTGGCAATACCTGCCTTGTTGGGAGCAATATCACCAAAATCTACAAGCAGGCTGTTCGAAAATGGCTTGCCGTTTACTTCACTGCCTTCAATTGCAAATCCTATCAAAAGACCCTGTTCATTTTCGGTTATCTTTGGCTGGGCCGAATTGATGGAAAGTTTTTTTGCAGCGCCAAAACCGTTGTTAGCCACCCTTACGCCCAGTGTAAAGGGCACGGGGGGTTCAATCTCAGTAGTAAAAGCATCATCTCCATAAACCTCTGACGGGAGAAAGTAGTCAAGGGTAAGCATAGGCATGGGTTTTACAAATATATAGTCAGGGGTTACTTCGGTTACATGTTCTTCACCGCCTATGGTATATGTAAGCTTTGCTCCTACATAATATAAAGTCCCCTGTGGCACGCCATTGGAAGCTCCTGGAGCAGGGATTATAAGCCAGTGTATATCGGCGCTGGTAGACGGGAGTACCGAACCATTACCCGTAACGTTTTCTATATTGTCCATAGAATCCAGCCGAATAAAAAACAGGGCTTCGGTGTCATTCGGGTCATAGCTGGCGCGGACAGTATTACCGCTCTCATCGGAAAAACTGACAGAGATATCCACGTCTTCAAGGGTAATATGAGAGAGACCGTTATTAATGCGCATATGGGCATCAAATGCCTGTCTCTCAAGGGTCAGCTCCTGGCTGATCTCGATTTTTACTTCCGCGCATACCGAGTCCGCAGCAAAAAGGGCTGACGGCAGAAAATACAGCATGAGAGAGAAAATGAGTGAGGACAGCACCAGCAATCTTCTTATTTTATCCCCTGCTCTGAATATTTTATGACCTTTCATTTACTACCTCCGAAACTTTTCATTAGTTCGATTGGATTAAAAAACTTTTTTTATATTATTTAATGATTTCCCACTTTTCACATTCAATATGTAGGTTGGGTTAAGCGAAGCAACCCAACGATGATGCAATCGTTATTTTAAAGAATCATTCATTCACATGTAAAAGTGATCAATCCATGTTCCATCCATCAATCAAAAGCATGTTGGGTTAATAACCCAACCTACCTGTTTTCCAAATGGCAACCCAACAAAAATCTATTCATGTCCAATTGTCTCATCAAATTTTATCAATTCACCGGCACCCCAATCAGGGTTGTATTTTCCCTGCCTCACGTATTTATGAAAACTCGAATATTCCCAATCTTTAGGTGCTTTTGTGTACCCACGTTTAACAGGATTGTAATGAATATATTCAACATGCCTTAGATAATCATTATCATCCCGTATTAAATGCTCCCAGAATCTCCTCTGCCAGACAGCCTGTTCTTTTTTCTTGATCCGTGAATCATTGGTTTCATTTCTGTATCCCGGTTGACATTTTTTCGTAAAATCGCTTTTTATCAGCCGCCATCGTTTTGAATAATCCATATCCCCATCAGGCAATGTCCATATGCAATGCAAATGGTCAGGCAGCAAAACAAATGCATCAATTTTAAAAGGATGTTTTTTCATCACATACCGGAACGCATCCCGAAGTAAATTGACATTTACATCATCAGTTAAAATGGATTTCCGCGCATATGTTACAACCGTAAAAAAATATGTCCCTCCCAGTATTTTGGCACGTCGATATTCCATTCCAATTCAAACATTTCATTTCTAAACGTAGGTTGGGTTAAGCGAAGCAACCCAATAAATTCCATTCATTATTTCAAAGAATCACCCATTTATATATTAACGTAATTATTCCACGTTCAAGCCATCAATCAATAGGATGTTGGGTTAATTAACCCAACCTACCTGGCTTCCATTAACCTGCTTAACTCATCATGCTCATAAATTAACCGAAAACAGGCACAGACATCCGCTGACAGTAACAGACCGATGGTTCCGCGCTGTGCGAAACCATCGGTTTTATGACCGCACCAGATTTTCAATATTCAATTGTCAAAGAACAAATCGATTAATTTGTTTATTTAAAAACCTACCCTTTTAAACTCATAAGTCTGTCAACTGTGTAGACCTGACACTTATTTTTTCGCTTATTTTTTCGCTTATTTTTTCGTGTAACAACCGTAATAAAATATGTCTCTCCCAATATTTTGGAACTTCGATATTCCATCCCAATTCACACATTTCAATTCAATTCGTAGGTTGGGTTAAGCGAAGCAACCCAACAAATTCCATTCATTATTTCAAAGAATCACCCATTTTCATATTAAAGTGATCATTCCATATTCAAGCCATCAATTAAAAGCATGTTGGGTTAATAACCCAACCTACCTGGCTCATTTTGTCCCATGTCGAGGCCTGACCCCGTTTCTTCCCATATTAAGGGATGACTCAAAAATAAAATCACATTTTAGTTGGATGTAAAATATAATTCCACTCAGGTAATAGGCCATTTTTGATGGCTATT
>JAFGIN010000109.1 GCA_016929595.1 Chitinispirillaceae bacterium | reverse complement strand
TCATTTGGAAGTAGTTCTGTCTACCATTAATTTAGCCTATATGATATTCCCCTGTGATCTCATAAAGTTACCACCTTGAAAGGGCTGAGCCAAGCTCCCTAATAATTCGTTCTTTGACATTCTCTGGTCGTCTGCGTTTCTTGGTCTTGACTTTGTATTTAGGCTTCCTCTCAAGGATCGTCCATTGTTCTTCAGCAATAGTATCAGCTATTGAAACCAGGTTTTTCATAGCATCTATGCCAAAGACAAATTTGCACCTCTTGTCCCATTTATCAAAATGCGCTGTTAAACTGAAATCCGTATCACCTCGTATCCATACCTCCTTGAAAGTATCGCTTACAAGATCAAGACTTCGATCAATCCATTTCGAAGAATCAAGATGTGATGGAGCATTGCCCGGTCGGTTAATAAGGTATAGCGGCTCTCTTGTATTAGACAGAGATATGATTAATGGTGCATAACCCCAAATGCCTTTGTAGGAGATGTCCATTCCCTCCTTGCATTCACCTGTTGTCCCGGCAATCGTTCCGTCTACATTGAGAATGGCTTTTTCGAAAAATTTCTTGGGTTGCCTCTTCCATACTTTCGTTCTCGTTTTGTTAGCAGTTTCCATCAACTTTATGATGTCCGCTTCATTAAAACGCCTTAAAAAATCTCCTGCTGTAGTTGGATCAGGAATAATCTCAGCTCCCAGGGCGTCAAGCCATGCTTTGTTTTGGCGTAGTAATTCAATATCTTCTAATTGTGTTCCACCAGCAATAACGTTATATGCAATATTTAACACATGGTCTGATTCATGATACGGGAGATGGACTTTAAGCAACTGCAAAACACTATCAATTTCATCTATAAAGCCCGTTTTCTTGTTCATCAAATGTATTGCACCAATGCCTCCACATGCAATGCCTTCATGACGACCATCTATTTCGTAATGGATATTCGAAGCAGTAAACATCGGCTTGGGTTGACTTTCCCATTGTTTTCTCTCAAGGCGTTTCACTATTTTTTTCTTGCGTTTTTCCAGAATTTTATTATTATTCTTTTTCACTCGAAATGCTCCTTTCTGATAGGTTTTGTTTTTAATGATAAATCACTATACTCTATTCAGAAAGGCATTTCGAGCACTTTTTATCTTGAGTAACAATTATATTGCACTTGATTAAGGACTAGAGCAGCATCTCTTCTGTATCAGTCGACGTAAACCTCCTCAACCTCAAACGGCTTTTTGTAAATGCCATCCAGATCAAGGCAGATCTGTGTCAACGGTCTTTAAAAAGTGAGCCATTTTCGATCGTGAAAACTGAGCCACTTTACCGCGTATTTTGCCCCCTTCCAAAGCCTCGTTGGTAGTTTTTCCCCGAAACCTGTAGCTGTTTCCCCGGATGTTAATCACCGCACTGTGATGTAGTAAGCGGTCCAGGATCGCCGTCACTATCACCGGATCATGAAACATTTCCGTCCAATCAGAGAAGGCTTTTCAGTATCTGAAGTTATCTGGCAACAAGATAACGCGGAATCATTCGTTGTGGGAAGCCCTCAGTTTCTACCGAAAGGCGATTGAAAAGCCGGAAGAACTACCTCAGACCCAGGAGAATAAGCGAGAGCAAATCGAGGTGATCAAGTTGTTGGAAATATCCATGCGACTGTTGGGTTATCCCGAAGATCCCCTTAATGTTCTTCTGGGTTGCGGAGAAGCTCTCAAAGGAATTTAGGGGATTCACAAGCTATTGCTACTTTTTCTGCTCTTATAGGACTGTATCTTACACATGCCGGAGATGCTTCGCAGGCAAAGAAGTACCTGGAAGACTGCATGGAACAGGTTGAACATTTACAAAATATTAATCTAATCGCTCTGATTGCATTTGACCTTGGGGTTTCCTGCCTGATTAAAGGGGAGTATTCGAAACTACTTGGTTTATTTTCAAAAGTCATAGATCTCATAGAGAAAACAAACACTGAAAAAGAGTTCTTCGGTAAGCCCTCTAACTGTTATTCCATGTTCCATGTTTGGTATGGTTTTTGTGCTGGAACTTTGGGGGGATTTTGCGGAAGGAAAGCACTGGCTTGACAAACCCGGTATTCCATAACGCGCATTTGAGCATGGCTTATTTGAAGGCCCGTGACATCAAGAATGCAGAAAACTGTGCAAGTGTGGTACTTAAGTCTTCGCAAAAACACGACGAAAAATATTTTGAAGCGCTTTCAAGGATTATGCTTGCACAGAGTATTGTTAAAAGCGATAAGTCGCGATTCAATGAGGGCAAAAGGTATATTTTAGGAGCGTTCAAAATGTTAGATGAACTGAAAATGAAACCGATTTACGCAACAGGTATTTATTTCTTGGGACAGACCTGCACAGACGCGAGCCAGAAAGATATAGCCAGAAAAAACTTCGAAGAGGCTGAGGCCTTGTTTAGAAAAACGGGAATGGATTATTGGATTGGCTCGACAAAGGAGGCTCTGGCAAGTCTTTAGAGTCTGATTCACCTATTCCACATCTTGAGGCCTCGGGTGATCACGGCAATAGTTTCGACTTCTGCTATCGTTTTTTAGATAGACCATTTTTAAGTATTGTTCTGAAAGTCATAATTTTCTTCAGATTTCCTCACTTATGATTTCATTATCAAGTTTACCATTTTGAGCACCGCTCAAGACCTATGACTTCGATCAGCAATCATTATTCGCGCCAGCGCAAAAAACCATCGATTAGAGCATGTAATCTAACATGTGCCAGGTTACGGATACCTGCTTCTATGTATGACAAGCCACATAAAGCTTTTGATATCAAATGGATACACCAACAGTGTACGCATTAATCAAGGCATTCGAATCCGACTGAAGTACCACAATATTTTGAACAAAATCAGGTAACCACATTATTTTACTTAAAATTATTATACCTATGGTATCTGTATATTATGGCTTTCTATTCAGGAATGCTGATTGTTCGTTAAAAAGAACGAATTAATAAAATGAACAAGTCTCTTTAACCAAAGTAAAAATGATAAAACTCTTGCAGCAATTGAAGGAATTATGATAGATATGTCCGCATAATTAAAAACAAAAAGAAACAAGGCCTCGATAAAGCCTCTGTATTCTTTAGCATAGAATTAAACTAATGGAGGTGAAAACATGGAAAAGTTCCTTTTTATCATTTCGAAAGGATTCGAAAAGGCAGGGGCTGCCACCAGGGCGTTCCAATTTGCCAAGCTCGCCAGGGAAAAAGGTCACCAAGTTAAGGTCTTCCTTCTGGATGATGCGGTCGCATGGGCACAGTTCGGCATGGCAGAGTCGGCAAAGGCCCTCACCGGAGAGGAAATGAAGCCATTAATAGACTACCTGCTCAAGAATGACAGTGAAATCATCGCCTGTAAGGCCTGAGTGGATCACAGGTTTTTATCCCCCGACGAAATGCTTCCGGGGGTACGGATTGAAGGGGCGGCTTTTTTGATTGACCTCATGGCTGATAACAAATGCGTGACCTTTTAAATAACGTTAGGACTGGGCTAATCTCTTGATACCAATACGCTATTGGGAGGTGTAGCCCTGCCCTCCCTTGTTATGTACAGTTGTATTATCCCGTCACTTTGATCGATAAAAAGCGCTTTTTAAGTTTAGTGTTTTTGCCTGCCTTTACAGTTTTCCATTTTTGCCAAATTTTACCTTCACTATTGCAAAAAACAAACATTTTGACAG
>JAFGIN010000108.1 GCA_016929595.1 Chitinispirillaceae bacterium | reverse complement strand
GATAAGCACCCGGTGGGCGTCTGCACCTTCACAGGTCAGGTGATATTTCTCGATTTATCGAGATCAACCTGTATGTAATGCATTACATATTACCGACACGCTTCTCCCACCATCTTTCATCGTACTCCTCTGGACCCCACTTACGATCAGCTTGCTGTTAAGGAGTAACAACGGGAGATTCCGGGTTACTTCTGGTCTCCTGTCTTGTTAACCTTGCATGTGTGTTTTAGATCTGCGTTGTCTGCCGGAGGAACAATGTCCATCCCGATTTCTTATCGGAATTGATAGGTGCCAGAGCCGTCCTCGTACCATTTTGGTTAGAGTGTGATTATTCTAAGTAACTTGCGTAACAGAGAATCAGTAGCTCGCGGTGGTGGACCTGTCCTCTATAGCTTTATGCGAAGGAGGAACACCGGATTGTATCAAGCATCCTTGCTTTGTTACGATTTTTTAAAATACGACTACGCTCCGCGAAACGGGTTGGCCGACTCGCAGGCGTTTTACGAAACGATAGTTGAGTAATATGTAGTGCTCAACTTGTTGGGCGATGCTTTTGAACTGTTTAATTTTTAGACACAATTCCATTTTTTCTTACTCTTTATAGTTATACTATTTAAGGTCGCTTTCGGCTCAGAAGCATGCGCTTGAACGAGCCATATAAGTTGACGCCATCCAACCAACATAAGCAAAAAGTGAAATCGATTTATAGCTATTTATTCTTGTTCCGTAGTCAAGGTGATTTTGCTCACCATGCATTATTCCATTTCTATTCGGGCCTCTTATTTTATGCTCCAATTTATCCCTTTTTGAAGCACTGCCAAACTCATTTTCAATCAAGGTCTGACTAAAAAACGAATTGAATGCGTCACCTAAATTTTCTTTAAGTACCTCATTAATTTTAACTGCTCTGTCTGGCCTACGACTATAAAAGCTTTTTGTGAATCTCTCACTGAATATCCCTTCGGTTTGAATAAGAAATAGAGGAACCGATGCAATATATCTTTTTTCTCTATGCAGTAAAAAAGCTTCAGTTATAATTTTCTTCCGATGCGGGAAATGATCACTCAAAGACGATTCAATTAAATTAATTTTTTTATCAATCCTCATTATCATTGTTTCAGATAGGGTTTCACTACTATTGAGAACTTTTGCATTTAAATTAATAGGTAAACATTCACAGGGATACCATCCATATGTAACTGCGTCCTTCCAACGTTTTGATAGTCTTTCTAAACTACCTTTCAGAAATTCATCAAAATCTACCAATGCTATCCTCGCACTCGTAACCTTATATTTTTTTAACCATTGTAAGATGTGCTGGATACATCCGTGATGCATATAATTACCTTTTCTTTATATAGGAGCTGCAGTGTTCTTTTTCGCAGGAGGCATTTTTTTTGTTCGAAAATGTGCAGCCAGCTATACTCATTTCCAGAATACATTTACTCAACATAACCTTTTAGATCCCGTTTACGGTCTTGTGAAAATACAAGGGAAGAGAAGAGACCTGCTGAAACGGGCTTTAGATGCTAGTATGCGTAAAATTGTTGAAACAGACCTGGACTATATTGATTCCCTTGATGCGATCATCAAGGATCTGGAGAACCAAGCCATAAAACAAGCACGCAACCGAACGCACCTTAATCTCTTACAAACCATAATTGGCTGTGCCCTGTAACAGCCCTGACTATTCTTTACGAAACACATACCATTAAACGTTTCACTACTCCACAGCGCTACTCTTCATATATGTTAGTGGCCCGTATCTGCCCTGCCGCTCAGGTTTCTGCAGCGGTCTTATTCTTCTTGCGCAGGACGCGCTCTTATTTTCTACTTTTGTATTCCTTTTCTATAAAAACCATACAGGTAAAGTTCACTCAGCTCTTTTCAATAAGGCACTCAGCATTTCTTTGATTTCCATCTGTTCATGAAGTAACAGGTTCACCTTCTCTTCGAGGCTCATTTTAGAATCGATATATCCTTCTCTGTCAAGATCAAACCACATCCCGTTCTCATCCGCATAATCTACTGATGCGACCTCACGAAGACCATCCTTTCCCGCCCGAGCCACAAGCTCCTTTTTTAAATTGGCCATTGAATTGCTCTCGCCATGATTGAGAAAGATATGTATCGGTTTGGGGTTTTGTTTCTTTTCACCGTCGGTGTAGACAGTCAAAGCATAATTACAGAGTCCATCTACATCTGCATGGCCGGAATAAAAACCGCGTAAATCGGCCAATTCCGCTGCTAATTCTCTGGCATCAATCGTTTCGCTACTTTTAAAAGTGGATATTTGTATCTCCCCGCACCGTTCTTCTTTGGGCTTCCCCAATTGATCAAGAATCTGTGCACCAGTAGTTCCGCGGGACATATAGCCGGTAACCGCAATTGTCACATCCTTCATCTTCAAAGCGACTGGAAGATGCTTCACCACTGGCCCCCCCTCGCACATACCACCAGAACTTATGAGAATGGTTCTTTGCTTAGTATCAGAAAGTTCAAATTTTCCAAATCGGATTACGATTCCTCCTATGCGAATGGATGGAGTTTCTTCCGGGGTATCAGCGAAACCCAAAATTATATCTAAGACTTTATCGACTTCCTCTTCCGTTTTGACACCCAGCCATTCCGTCAGGTGTTTATTCCGATAGAGAAGCTTTTCTTGACATTGTCGCTTTTGGAGGCTTTTCCTCCATACAGGCAGTAACTTACGTGCCAAGGGCGATTCAAGTTGGATAAAGAGAGGTGGCGTTTGCTGGGTTTTTATTTCCGTCATATATACTTGTAATCTGTCGATTGTCGCTTGGGAGACATCTATGAGTTTGTTGGTAATCTCATTCCATATGAATAGCGATGCAATCCAAGCACTTCCATACTCTGGATCGCACTGTGAATCAGCAATCTGTTTCAATATGTCAAGTCTCCGTACTGATAATGATTTGCGCTTAACAAATTCGTCAAACTGATCAATCTGCATCAAAGTGGTTGAGAGCGGCAGAATTCCCTCTGACCTCCCGTAGAGACAATACAGATCAAAAAGAATATCCGGTGTCCTTTGCATGGCGAAGGCCGGTATAATCAGAGGACCACAACGGTCTATAAGGCTGGCTCTGACAACTGCATCTAATACATTCAACCTCTCGTTACGATCAGTGTATTTAACATCGCGGCTTCGTTCTCCGTAAGTTGATTCAAGTATAAGGTAGTCTGGCCATCCGTAAGGAACTTGAAGACCAGATTGCAGTGGTTGATATTGATTTGCTTCTGTATTTGGTCCCAAATCGCCGCTCAGTACCAGTTGCCGTAAATTAGTGTTTGGGGCCTCTCCACTTATCCATTGTATACTGATTGATACGGCACCGGGCAAATGGGCGGAACGTATTAGTGCAATCCACAAGTCATTATCGACCGGTGTAAACTGCGAAAGTGCAAAATTTCTTCGCACATCAATCGCATCGAATTTAACACTGTATATATCTTGTTTTCCATAAGGGCACCCTGGAAAATTTACCGAATCATGTAAAATCGCGTTTGCAGCCTCCGCTGTTGTTTCTGTACAAAGCACACTCCCTGCAAAACCATATCGGTATAGCTTAGGAATCAAGCCGCAGTGATCGAGATGGGCATGAGTAAGCAGAACAAATTTGATGGAACTTGGAT
Organism: Chitinispirillaceae bacterium; assembly: GCA_016929595.1. Classification (GTDB taxonomy): domain Bacteria; phylum Fibrobacterota; class Chitinivibrionia; order Chitinivibrionales; family Chitinispirillaceae; genus JAFGIN01. The sequence goes on along the minus strand of JAFGIN010000108.1, from coordinate 12,994 downwards.
CAAAATCAAATTTTCTGTTGTTAAAGAAATCCGCATGAGACTCCCCCTGAACCATTCCGCAGTCCACAAGGAACCGTGTTTTAGTACGAGGATAATAAAATTCCGTGCAGGAACCTGTGACTTGTCCACCAACGGCACCATGAAACTTTATCTGCATAATACAATCTCCTGCTTATTTAAATAGGCCAACACATATGAATTCAACTTTTATTGATTTCTATTACCCTAATTTTCTCGATTTTCTTATAATAAAGATAATTTATCTGTTTTTTTTCCAATAATAATTTTATTTTTCTTCCGGTTCTTACAGGAAGTGCTCTTATTTCACTGCCGCTCTTTTTTGCCTTTCCACGCAGGGCAGATATGGCTACTTACGGGTTGCGGCACGCGCCTGCTGTACCAATTGTAAAGTAAAACTAAGTGGAACTTTAATCTTGGTATGGCGGACTGCCTGACGAGGAATGTCAATTAAAAAACACTTGTAAAATTTTAGCTGCAGGGGATTGTATTTTTTTATTGACATTCAACCTTTTATATATGTTAGTGGTCTGTTTGATCGACAACACATCCGTTCCATATTGTCTTTGCGCGCTCTTCTTTAACCCTAAGTTGGTGCATATTTTTATTATTAAATATATTTTGCAAAGGCTCAAAACTATTAACCCCGTAAATTTGGCACGGAATTTTTTTCGCCGATTAAATTTGAATGTCTATCATTTTTATTATATTTTTGTCAGTAGCTTATCTTTTAAATTAAGATATTCTTGATAAATTCTTTCATGGTGTTGCTGAAGTGTAAGAACCATCTCATCAATTTTGCAAATAGCTAGATCTCTATAATTTTCCTTGTTCAGACCTTGTTCTTTTTGTGCTTCTATTATCTGGTTAATTGTCCAAAAACGAGGTGCGTTCATGCGTAGGTTTTCTTCATAAATGTCCTTCGGGTTGCCTTCTATTTTATTTGTTACGCCCTGAAGTGGATTAGCATCATTTGATAAAATTAAATAACTGCGTATTTCTTTGATATATTGACCAAACACAGTATGGTTTGAATACCGTTTTAATAAATGTAATTTTGCACGGTCATAATAAGAAAAAACGCTATCTTCTGAGATAGATTTAAAAAGGATGCTATCCGAAGATACAGGGTGTTCGACTGTATCCATCATGTCCCTATATTTTTTAAAAGAAATCATATAATTTTCATGAACTTGGTCAAAATCATCTTGGATTGGCTTAACGAAGTCTGTAAATAAGTCACGATTAACTTCCTCTTTACGTTTTATTAAATCAATGCAACGGTCAATAATTTTGAGAATAATATCTATCATTGTGTATCCTTTGCTAACCAGAGATCAATTAAAAGACTATAAACTTATTAAAAAAAATTTTCTGGAACATAATATTTTTTAACACTACTTCAAGTATTTATTTATTTAGTAACCATAATGACTCTACCGTGCTGCTCCAATATTGGCTGATGTATTTTGCCGCATTCTTTAAGAATTCATTTTCAACCGTGTACTTCTCATTAAATATGCTTAATTATCATGGATTAATACCTCCTTTAAGTATTTATGCAACGTAAAGACACAATATGGTCTCCATAATTTCAAGCGATTTGCAGAAACAAAGTAAGAGATCAATTCACAATTAAGTTTTCTTTCAATTTGATTCATATATCATCTCTTATAAATTTGTATAAAAATACCAATAATATTTCCCTAACGTTTTTTTTCTTGTCTTTGCGGCAATTTTTTTTGGCCTACTTTTTAACACGCGCATTATCATTCTTACCCACCTTCCGATCTTGATCTGCAGCATACAACCATTTCATCGTTGAAAGCAGCCACTCCTTCGCATAAAGCTCCGTAGTGCAGGCACACGCCTTCGATAGAACTATGGAGGGCAAGCTGCCGGTCTTTTTAAAAAAAACGGTAACGTATTATTATCGAACATTCGCACACCCTGCTTATAAGAGATTCTCAGTAAACCGGTAACAATATACGGGTATCAACAAGGCTGACCGGTGTACAGATTGCTGATAATGGACCTTTTTATTAATATATGTCCATATGGATAGCGTGTCAAGAGTCTTGAGGGAAGGATGAAGGATGAAGGATGGAGGATGGAGGGAATTAAAAGATAAGTTAGAAGTTATTGTTAAATCGGAATGAAAGCGGTATGGAAGTATGAGAGTATGGCGACACCTCCGGCCGCTTAGTGTGGGTTCACCGACATTTCGGCGTCGCGCTACCCTTTCAAACCCACACTTTTCTGCCCTGCAGTCCATAAAATTCTTCATTATTCAACGCTCTATCTTTTCTTCTCATTTTTGGCCTTTCATAATCCTTAAACTGCTTCTGATAAGATCTTCGTATGACGAAAAGGTATCACCATACTTCTCATCCGGACGTTTTACAACAATAACAATACATTTTTCTATCCTTGCAGCTTCAATTTTCTCCCGGAATCCTCCAGCTGCCCCACTGTCTTTTGTGACAAGTACACCAATATGGTACTTCTGAATAATATCCCGGTTTTGTTCAATTATATATGGGCCCCGCCCGGCGATTATTGATTCCTCTTTTAAACCTGCCGTATAACAGGCTTGAACAGCTTCTTCACTTGAGAGGACTCTAACATATAGCATTATTCCGGCATTTTTTGCAGCGGTGATATAAGGGGTCAGGATTTTTGATCCGGTTGTCAGCAGGATTGAACGCTTATACCTGCACGCAATCTCTGCCGCATACTCATGTGATGAAACGGTTAACACATCATCTGTCGTTTCGAGCGCTGATGGACGACTGAATCGCATATAGGAGCATCCGGCACATCGGGCTGCGGCACGGGCATTCCTGTGTACAATAGCAGCATGCGGATGAGTTGCATCGATGAGAATGCGAACTCTTTGATTCTGAATCAGCTCGACCATTTGAGCTTCTGTCAGCCGTCCATGGCGCACAGTAATTCCAGAATGCCTGCCACAGTCAAGATTGACATCTGTAGCCATGGAAACCAGTACCGGTAATCCTGCTTCTGCAAGCGAATTTGCAATCGGTGCCGTTTCCGATGTTCCTCCAAGAAGCAGAATCATAGCCGGTATCCCCGGGGAGTAATCATCCATTGTCCGATGCAGCGTGTACTTGTATTACCAATAATAACGATACTGCGCATTGTTACATCACAATCGGGAAGTCGACCAAGCTCTGTTACAAGAATCTTTTCTTCATTGGTGTTTATAGCAGTGACTATTGCGACTGGTGTTGAAAATGGACGGTATTTACTGAAGATCCGGACAGTTTCCTCGAGCTGATGTATTCGCTTTCTGCTACGCGGATTGTAAAGGGCTGCTACCAGGTCGGCCTGTGCGACAGCGTCCAATCGTTTACGTATATAATCCCATTCAACCAGAAGATCGCTAAGACTTATACAGGCGTAATCCAGCATTAGTGGTGCTCCAACCCGTGATGCAGCTGCGTTGGCAGCGGTTACACCAGGGACTATATGTATGGGTATTTCAACTGAAACCTCTGCAGCCATCTCTAACACCAGACCCGCCATTCCATAGACGCCAGAATCACCGGATGAAATCAGGCTGACAATTGATCCGTTCTGTGCCCGTTCGAGCGCCTCACGGCAACGTTCAATCTCCTGTAACATCCCGCCTGGAACAACTGTTTTACCTTCTGTTAAATCCTGAATATGTGACAGATAAAGTGTATAGCCGACAATGGTATCACTCTCCCTGATCGCTTCCTCCGCCCGATGTGTTCGATCAAGCGGATTCCCGGGTCCTATACCGACAACATATAATTTTCCTCGGCTATTGCGACTGTTATCCCCTGATAAGCTGTTTTTGGTAGTCGTAATCTGGTTCTCCTTCCTGCAAGTAGTGCTGCCGGTTCTGCTACTGCGGGCAGTCCGACTTTTTTTTCAACAAATGACGACCTGGTAAATGGCAGGATCGTTTGTTTAATCTCTTCTGAAGAAATGATCCGAAGAGGGATGTCAAGTAGCTCAGCTGCACTTAAAAGTCCATCTTCATTGGCTTTGATATCTGAAGTAGCAATCAATCGAACATCATCGATATCAGCACCGATACACGATAAAGCATCACGTATTGCAGCAATAATCGATTCTGCGGAGTATTGCGACGACATCCGATACCTATGATCAGACGCTTGAGAGCCTCTGATGAAGTGGTTACAACCGGTTCAGCGCCAAGTATGTTAGCGACTCTGATCGCAAGATTGTTAGCGCCCCCTTCATGACCACTGAGCAGGCTGATTGCATATCGGGCCATTGTATCCATGGCAACTATCGCGGGATCGGTTATCTTATGTTTGATACACGGTGCAATAGCACGTACGACGACACCACAGGGTGCACAATAGATAAGACCCCTGTATCGCGAAAAAATATTATTTGTGAGATCGATAACACGAGAAAACCGTTCACCTTTCCACTTGACCGCAACCTTTTCATGTACATACAAATCAACAGCGGTAATATCGGGTTGTGTCAATTGTCCACAGAGTTTATGTATGATTGCAGCACCTTCATCCGATAAGCTTATACAGGCAACATTCACAATGAACTCCCGCTTCTATACTCATGCGTAAATGCGGCATCATACAGTTTACTGACATTTTCTGTTTCACCAAGAGCATCACCAACAAGAATTATGGCTGTTTTTCGTATTCCTGCGTCCCTTACCAGATTATGGATATTCTCAAGCGTCCCCCGGATAATCTGCTGGTCAGGCCACGATGCACGGTACACGACAGCTGTCGGACAGTTCATCCCGTATTCCTGCCGGAGGACAGGCACGATTTCGTTGATTTTATCAACTGACAGGTATAAGCACAGGGTTGCCCTTGTTTTAGATAGTGCAGCAAGTGACTGAGACTGTGGTACCGACGTGCGTCCCGCTACACGTGATAAAATGAGTGTCTGAGAAATTTCCGGCATTGTCAGTTCTACATTCAATGCTGCTGCTCCGGCCTGAAACGCACTCACACCCGGTATAAGTTCATATCCGATTCCAAGCTTCTGTAAGGCACGCATCTGTTCACCAATAGCACCGAAGAGTGACGGATCGCCGGTATGTAACCGTACCACATCTTCATTATGTTTACAGGCATCATAAAAGACCCCGACAATCTGCTCCAGCGTCATACCTGCAGAGTCGAAACGCTTCGCGTCCTGTGGTATGAGAGCAATCACATCGGGACTTACCAGCGAGCCGGCGTATACACAGATACGACATGTACGGATAAGATTATAGGCACGAACAGTCAAGAGATCAATCGCACCCGGGCCGGCACCGACAAATAGTACTTTCATCGTGAAATTCCCTTTCCTGCATCGATCAGAATGGTCGATAAATATCCTGTTTTCTGATCTTCATTGCGTAATAGAGTCAGATCAGTTTCAATTCGCTGATCTGCCATACCTGCATGCGATACAAATACAGCATGCTTAATAGTGTTTGTCAATTCCAGCAGGTCAAGAATAGCCTGCAACCGCCCACCTACTTTCATGACAACCACTGTCCCCCCCTTTTCAATCGCATTGCGGATATCGATCAGATCATCTTCTGCGGGGATAATGTGAATCGGCTGTTTTGCTTCACCCAGAGAGAAGCTGGTTAGTGCTGCAGCCGCAACAAAAGCTGGTATTCCGGGCACAATACGAATGTCAATGTCAGGATCGAGTCCCCGGAGAGCCCGGATCAGATAAATGCTGGTTGAATAAAGGAGCGGGTCCCCTATCGTCAAAAATGCAACTTCCACACCACTCTCTGTTGCATTTTTTACCCGTCTGGCACTCTCTTTCCAGGAGGAATCGAGCTTCTGGTTATCAGTGACCATCGGAAAATGTAACTCTTCGATATTTGCGTTTTCGCTGATATACGACCTTGCTATTATCAATGCAAGGCTTTCGTCTTTTACCCGGGCGACAGGTGTAAATACTTTTACACATTGCTGCAGAATTCTTGCTGCTTTGACAGTTAAAAGTTCAGGGTCTCCCGGACCGACGCCAATAATATGTACTATACCACTCATAAACGATCCTTTCCATATACAGCTGTATCTACCAGTACAATAACAGCCAATGATTTGAGCTGTGCTTTTGCCACTTCATCTGGTGGCACCTCAAATATCTTTTCGGAATCCAGTGTCATATTTTCACACACCCAGACACGATACGCCCGGTTACTGGAATTGATAAATGACTGAATCCAACGAAGTGAATCTTCAGTACCAGTAAGTACCGCAATACGATCAAATAATCTCAACAGTTGAGTTTCGACTGCAGGTTTTCGTCCATGAGCACTGACAATATACGCACCGGTCCAATCGATACCAAGACTTGCAAAAGCGACCTGAACAGCACTTACTCCAGCTACGGTTTTGCAGTTATCACGACCGAAACGTTGTATTACCAGTCTGCCAAAACTGCTGATTCCGGGATCGCCACTGACCGCGACGACTATCCGCTTACCACTCTGCGCAGCAATTGCTTCAAGGGCAGCACCAGTGTCTGCCTCTATGACAATACGTTCAGCCCGAACATATACAAAAAGTTTATGTAAAGATAGTGATGCGGCTAGTATATCAGCGTGTTCGATAGCATTTTTTGCTGCAGGGGTGACATACTCAACTGAACCAGGACCGCATCCAACAATCGATATTAATTTTTCATTATTCAACGCCATCGGGTAAGATCTCCTGCCTTTCCTGTAATAGCCCCGTCGATTGTATTGAGCATAACACTGAACTGCGTTTTTATTGTAAAGCGTTTTCGTATTGCATCCAGAATGTCCTGTGCAAGAATATTACCTAATCTACATCTGTCAATTTCTGTTAAACCGGCAAAGACTCCTTCTGCAGTTATTGTTCTGGTATCTATGGAAATCCCTTGTTTACATGCCCGATCAATGATTGCTGTTACCGCAGCCGGAGATTCCTTCGAATGAGTGTTCCAGTAGCCCATTGCAAGTTTATAGAGTTTACCGGGATGACCCATCACGAGAACAGAATCGAATGTATAGCGATTAAGTGCATCGAGCATCGCTTCCCACTCATTACTGACTTCGATTATCTGTTGATTTTCAGATGAAAATATTTTTTCAGCAGCCCGCCTTCCGATATTTCCCGGAACCATAATGATATCGTTGTACCCGCATGCTCTGGCTACATCGAGCGAACATAAAAGCGCATCACGCAGTGCTTTATTGCTGTAGGGTCGTACTCTTCCGGTTGTTCCGAGAATAGAGAGGCCACCGACAACCCCAAGTCGCGGGTTGAATGTGTTTCTGGCAAGTTGTTCTCCTCCTGGAATGGCAATTTCGACACGCACCCCAGCAGAGGTTACATCACGAATTGCGCGTGAAATCAATATACGCGGTCCTGGATTAATTGCCGGTTCTCCCGGGGCGATCTGAAGACCCGGAAGTGTCACCATACCGATACCTTCACCCGCAGCAAAGGAAATTTCTGAACTACCGGTAAAAACAACCCGTGCATAGACCAGAACGCCATCAGTTATATCAGGGTCATCACCGGCATCTTTACGGACACCAGCCTCGCATCCATCCCCAAATGGACGCACATATTCCGGAATAAAAACTTCCTTTGAACTATCGGGAAGTGTTATATGTATGGAGTTCGATTGGGCACCGCATAGTAACATTGTTGCAGCCTTTGCTGCAGCTGCAGCACAGGCTCCGGTAGTAAACCCGCTCCGTAAATCTGTATTCATTGTCCTTATCTTTTTGCTATAAGCAACACGGTAATGGCTGCGATCTGTACCGAACGATTATATACAGTGCAATACGACTTCATGGGACCTCCTTTAAAATACTATACAAGCTGCATTTCATGTTTAATCTCCGGCTTAACAGCTCTTGTTTAGTTCGATCACTCTGTAATACAAAGGGCTTCATCGATCCGTCGCTCTACCAGGTTAATAAGTGATTCGTCATAACCAAGTGTTTTACATAAATTAAAAGAGATTCCGGGAAACTGTATGACGAGCTCTTTTATCATATCGGGAATATCATGTGCAAAATGCATTCCTTCGTGAAGAAAGTAGGGCATGACCATAACCCGTTTAACCCCGGATTTGACACAGGCCGACACAGCTTCCGCAAATGAAGGCTCAGCCTGCGACATGTTACCATATTGTAAAGTTGCATATTTCCCTGTTCTGGCAAGGTTTTCTGCTATACGCTGCATAGACCCGGCAGCACCGGGGCGCCGGCTGCCATGGCCCAGTATCACAACCCCGACATCTTTTGAAGTGTGCTCCACGGTTTCTATTGATTTATTGGTACGTTCATCCCGTCCAGCCTCCTGACATAGTGCATGTATCGTAGCAACTGCACAGGCACTTCCTCCACGCTTACCCTTAAGGAGAATATGAGGTATGTCAAGTGATTGTAACTCCTGCTTACTCTCTTCTACATGAATAAAGCCAACAGGCATTCCTATGACCAGTGCCGGACGGATTCCCTCCTCGATGATAAGACGGTTGAGTTCCAGAAGTGCAACTGGTGCGTTACCAATTGCAATAATAGCACCATCGAGCCTGGAAAGAGCCTTTCGAACCGCAAACAAAGAACGGGGAAGACGCTTATCACCTGCCAGTTTCGCCACATCGGGATCAGCCACATGACACAAAATATCCTCTGCACAATATGATGCGTTAACATTACGCAACCGTGACAATGATAATCCTGAACGTGCCATTGATGCATCAACATAAATTGGTGCATGTCCGAGTAATGCCGACACCCCTGCTTCAATTGCACTTGCAGAAAATTGCATTGCAGAGGCAATGGAGATCTCTCCTGTTGTATGTATAAGCCGCCGCACAACAGTCCATTCGCGTGGAGAAAAACCAGCCCGATCTGCATGACTGTCGATATAATCGAAAGAGGCTTTCTCGATCTGTTCTCCACTCATAGGTGATATATACAGTCTGTGTACTAAAGGGTTCAGTGCTTTGCTGTTCCCGGTTGATTCATTCATTAACTCTCCCTCTGCAATGGTGTATGATCCGGTCCAAAGCTTCTGAATTTAATGCAAGGTAAAGATAAATATAGGAAGCCAAAACCAGCTCTGTTGTATATTCTTCTGAAAATGTTTCTCCGTTTTTTTTCGATCACCACTTTGTGTTCCAGCGATAAGTACACAGGGACAGGTATACATCAGAGCCCCATTATCCGGTAGATATTTTTAACATTGACAGCTGCACGAAATATATCGGCGAGCCGATCAAGCGCAGATTCGATATCATATTGTGCAACTATCTTTCCCAGAGGGAAAATACCTTTATTACTACGCAGGCGGTCAATAAACCAGCGTCGAAATGGATCCCGATCGAACACCCCATGCAGATAGGTTCCCCATATGCGATGGTCACTGGTACCTGCACCTGCCGGCTCATTCTTACTATTAGTTAATAACACTGTTATTCCATTTATGGTCGTTCTTCCATGATGAATCTCGTAACCACTTACCGTATGACCTGAAATTTTATGGGTTGCCACGGTACGCTCGAGGATCTTATCACGGCCAAGAATTGTGGATATATCCAGAAGAGAAAGACCTGAACATTTACAGCCCCCCGATTCGATACCGTAGGGGTCCGCAATCTCTTTCCCCAGCATCTGATAACCACCACAGATGCCTATGATTTCAATTTTGTTTCCATGTGCCAGACTGACCAGTCTATCCGCAATCTGACTGCTGCGAAGCCATGCCAAATCTGCCGGAACATTTTTGCTTCCCGGTATAATGACCGCATCCAAACTGTCAAGGTCACCAGGTGTACGTACAATACGCAATGCAACATCCGGTTCCAGAAGCAATGCATCAAAATCGGTAAAGTTACTGATATGCGGTAAGTCTATAATACCAATCGTAACCACAGGTTTCCTGGTATCATCCCAGAGGGACTCACTGCATTTGAATGTCACGGAATCCTCTTCCGGAAGGCCGAGTGCTGTTATGTACGGTACTACACCTATAACCGGTTTTCCTGTATGATGAAATGTATAGTCAAATGCAGATTGAAGCAGAGACGCATCCCCACGGAACCGGTTGACTATAAATCCGGCAACCAGGCTTTGCTCCCAGGGTTCGAATGTTTCCATAGTACCCAAAAATGATGCAAACACTCCACCGCGATCTATATCCCCGACAAGCAGAACCGGCGATTTTGCGTACGAAGCCATTCGCATATTAACAATGTCATGATCTTTCAGGTTGACTTCAGCAGGACTGCCGGCGCCTTCAAGAACGATAGCATCAAACTGTGAAGCCAATGAGTCATAATTTTCTTTGACAATATTGAATGCTGTAGACTTGTATTTTACATATTGTGCTACACGCATTGAACCAACAGATTTCCCGTTGACAATGACTTGTGAACCGGTATCGCTGTTGGGTTTAAGTAATATGGGATTCATACTCACATTGGGAGCGACACGGCATGCCTGTGCCTGCACTACCTGCGCCCTGCCCATTTCACCACCATCTGAAGTGACAAATGAATTTAAAGACATGTTCTGCGCTTTGAATGGAGCTACAGATATTCCATCCTGAACCATTACCCGGCACATCGCAGCAGTAAGCACACTTTTTCCTGCATTGGAACTTGTACCCTGAAACATGATTGCTGGTGTCCGGTGATTTCGCTTTATGCGAATCGGTTTACAGTTTAGTATTTCCGCGAGATGAAAAGCCAGGAGCTTGTTTTCCTCATCGCTGCGAACTGCAATTCTTATATAGTTATTATCAAGACCTTCGAATGATTCACACAAACGCACTGCAATTTTGTGTTTCAATAGTTCTTCTGCCAACCTGCGTGCATTAACCCTTGGATTACTCAGGGATAAAAGCAGAAAATTTGCACATCCATTAAATACCCGCAAGCTCCCGATTGCATTCAAACGTCGCACCTGACGGATACGATTGCGCTTAATCAAATGTCGGGCAGCTTCTGCATAAGCGATATCTTTCAACGATTCGATACCCACCGCCTGAGCAAACACATTAACAGACCATAGCGGCAAACTGGCTCGCAGTGCGTTAGCGACTGGTACCGCGGCGTGAACAAAGCCCAACCTCAGGCCTGGAATCGCATAAAACTTGGTCAATGATTTCAAAACAATAACATTGGGAAGCGCATCTAAAGAGAGGCTGCTATAGCCATCCACAAAATCCGCAAACGACTCATCAATAATAAACATCGAAAACGGTGCGGCTTTGGCTACATTTACAATTGCATCCCGGTTCACCATACGGCCGGTTGGATTATTTGGTTGACCAAAAACGACCACATCTCCACCGCTCAGATGTTTGACAAGGTGCTCTATTTCAAATAGAAAGTTATTTTCAGCACACAGTTGAACAGTCTCAACTGGAATACCAGCCATTCTGAAGGCTGCCCCATAGTCGCTGTATGAGGGAACAGGCAGTAGTGCCCGCTTACAGGCAAGTGCACGAGGCAGTGCATACAGAAGCTCTGTCGATCCATTACCCACAACAATGTTTTCAGGCTCACCACCATGTTTCAGTGCGATAGCTTCAACTAAATCCAGGTAATGGTGATCCGGGTAATGTATAACCTGGTCCAGGGTACGTTTGATTGTAGACCGGAAGCTCGCAGGAGGTCCCGCAGGGTTAATATTTGCACTGAAATCAATCAGTTCATTTTCATGGCAACCTGCTTTAATGGCCAGATCATGAATATGCCCACCGTGAGTGATGGTGCAGTCTGCAGCTGAGGATTTTTTGATGCCTGTATTATATAGTTCTTCTACAGATTTGAATGTCACTGAGTATACTCCGAAAAAAAACACACACTGCGTGCCTGGGATGCCGTTTTTCATCCGGAATACACTTACAGATCTGGTACTCCCAGCCTTACCTCGGGTAGGAGAGATTTGTCCGGGCAGGTCTTCTGACTCCTGGTTCATCCTACTCACCACGCCTTCCCATTCCATTATATATGGAACAGTGGCATTGTGCGGTTTTCGTACCCAGATACAGCGGCGGGTCCGTGACGGATTTACACCGTCTTCCCATTGAAGGCTTTTCAGCCACCCTGACAATCTTTAAAATACACTGTCCAGATATCATACACAATTGGATAATTTTGGTATTTTTTTACTGTTGATTTTTTTACATTCTGAAATTTGTTTCCATTATCCCAAAACTGTTCACTGATAATCTGCATTACATAAATTATTTTTAAAAAAAACAACGGTGTAGTTCAGAAAGATAACCTTAAGGAAACTTCAATGAAGTTATTAGATCAAAAGATTACGAATAATGAGCTTAGCGAAATGGCAAACAATATGTTTGGAAATTTAGTTAAAGCCGTGGTTGATATTGACAGGAAAACTATAGTTCTGGACGCAGAACTTCATTCCGATCAGGAAAGTTTTCTTCTCGAGAATGGATCTGAACAGCGGAATTTGTGGGGTATCAATTTATATCCGGAATTTTCAAAAGATGACGACAATTTTATAGAATTCGATTCAATAATTAATTTGAGACCTTCCGACAATAATAAAAGTAGATCGGTTGAAAACCCTGAAATCCGAAAGCTGATCATTGAGATTGTGCGGGATTGGGTTGTATAGGTATGGAACATAAAGATCTTGCAGCGGGCAGATGGTTCAATTTCACATTATGTGAACAGATGGCTAATGTTGGGAGTGAAGTCGAGCGAGCGATAATCTGGGGAAATAAAGGTAATCCTGATTATAAGCAGCGTGCATTTTACCGGGCGCTGGAATTGTTAGATTTAACTATAAGAGATCCAAAAAACCGTAAGCGCCTTAAAGAGGTTGTACGGGTACGGGAGATGCTTGCCGATTTTTTTGCCTTTAATAATGAGTATAACAGCACAGAAAAACAGTGGCAGCAATACTTCTTCAGTTTTACCTATGCCTCAAGATTACATAAAT
>JAFGIN010000107.1 GCA_016929595.1 Chitinispirillaceae bacterium | reverse complement strand
TCTGCGCTCTGGATCGATGCGAATGATCAATATGGTTCGGACAGCATCACTATCACTATTGACACTTTAACAACCGATTCACTGGGTATTGGTCAGTCTGGTGGGGTTACCAGCCTTAGAGAAACGACTTTAACATCTCAGGTAGATGCTGTTTCATCAATTCAATCTCTTGATGAATCCATTGACAGCGTGAACACCATGCGTTCGAATATGGGAGCATTCATTAATCGTCTGGATCATGCTATTAATAACCTGTTAGTCTCCAACACCAACCAGCAGGCTGCAGAATCACAGATCCGTGATGTCGATTTTGCCAGCGAGTCTTCTCAGTTTACACGTAATCAGATTCTGACACAATCAGGTACTTCGATGCTTGCACAGGCAAATATGGTTACTCAGGGAGTGCTGTCATTACTCCAATGATCTATCTGGTACCATAGTCTGATGTTAAGGGCCACTTTTTTAAGGGTGGCCTTTTTTAGTTGTACAGATTAGCTTTTTTCTGCTTTTAAAAAGTAAATCTCCGTAGAGCATTTGAAACAGGCCGGTAAGGATAAGTATGATTCCAGGGATAAGATACGGGACAGGTTTCTCCTTTCCAAGGACGATTCCAAGTAATACAGCAATTAAAGGGTTAACAAAAGAATAGCTGACAACACGAATCGCTGGTTCATTGTGGATGAGAAATGTGTACGATAAAAACGCCAGCGATCCTATGACACTTAAGAATGCCACCGCGAGAAGCGATTTCATGGAGTATGTCTGAAAAACATCAATGATTTCTGGCTTTGTGACTAAAATAATCAGTAAACAGATCGTTCCAACAGAGAGCATCTGGATGCAACTGTTGACAAGAATATCTGATGGAGTTTTTAATACATGGCCAAGGCTGGTGGCAAAAGACCATGAAGTAAGTGCTATAATTACCAGTATAATTTCAAGCGAAAAACTTTGCAGTACAGAATGGCCGTTATACAATAACATTCCAACTCCTGAAATACCGATGACAATTCCTGTAATAGACAAAAATGACAATTTTTTTTTAAGAAGTATCCGGTCAAAGAAGGCAACCGCAACGGGAGTGGTTGAAATTATCAGGGCAGCCATGTAGCTCTCTACTTTTTCTTCTGCGATGGTAACAAGTCCGGTCCCACCAAGAAGCAGCATTGCTCCGAGAAATGCTGATGTCAGTATCTCCTTTATTGTTGGTAATTGTTTCAGACGACCGCTGAGCAGTATAATCAAAGAAAAAAAGAGTCCCCCGGCAAAAAAACGCAGCGCGATTACATGAAATGGCGGAATTGATGATACAGCTATTTTTATAAAAAAGTAGGTTGAACCCCAGACTATGTATACAACCAGATAGTTAAAAAGGATAAGGGGAAGATTTCGTTCTTTCATAAGTATCCTGTTAAAAGAATGCTAATATACTATCCCGCCTATTTAATAACCAGTTTGCTTATCCCGCATAAGTAAGTACGACAGATAGTCGTATTAATCTACCTGATGTCGATGCAATTCCTTTGAAAAAAACTATTAATGGTAGTTTAAATGCACTTGCTGCGGGTAAAAATTATTTTATTGTACCAATGTTGTCGCAGATCATTGCAGGGGAATAGATTTTTGCCTTCCAGGGAAACAAAATGGCGTGAAAGGGGTTTATCATTTGGATTACATTGAATGTGAAAAGATTCAGAACGCTGGATATTGTGCGGATAATGATTGTAATTGTTCCCTGACCCCTTTGCCGCGTGGGGGAGGGTATATATACATTTCAGAGGAAGTTGTAGAATTTCGAAAAGATGCTCTCAGTCTGGCAGAGGTGCAGGAAAAACTGGAACATACAGCTGGCAGTGGGGAATACATCTCAACCAATAAATATGCTCCGATACTTGTTTGCGAAATAGCTGCTTACAGGCGAAACCTTGATCTGGTCGTTGCAAAAGATGATGCGAAAATGTACTGGCGCGAAGGAAGAGTACCTTTGAGGGCAACTCCACTTGCAAAAATCGAGGAACCCTTATTTCCGGATTCAGATCTGCAATCTCAACAAGGCGATCCCGCACAGGATGCGATAAATGATAAAAACTGTACTGCAGAAGATTCAAAAATACCAGAAACAGTACTTGAGAAAAACAGACCGGGATCTGATGTTCCAGATGTAAATAATATGGCACCTGCGCTGAGAGATGTCTCGGTTGATGAAGTACTGGATCAGTTTTCTTCAGGGCCGCTTGCAGAACTGGCGAAAAAGATGGCGCAGGGAATGGGAAGTGCCAATTCACATGAAAACAGCTCCGCTGGAATAATTCCTGAAACAGTCATTACATCCGGAGCCAGCTTACGACCAATGGATCAGGAGTTTGAAGGTGATTTTCCATCCAGTCATTTACCAAAGAAAAAAAACTCATTAAAAAAGATCAAACCCGAAAAATCAAAACCACTGGTTCCAGGACGCACGGTAATTTCTGTACTTACTGTAGTTGGGATTGTACTGGGGATTTCAGGTCTCGCAGCGGCAACAGCACTCATAATAGTAAAATTGCGCAAATCCAGACCTGTTGCGGTCGAGACTCAGCCTCCGGAGCAGGATGTGGCAGAACCGCCAGCTGAGATTACCCGTTCGTTTTTTGAAAAGACA
The DNA here is from genome assembly GCA_016929595.1 of Chitinispirillaceae bacterium. GTDB lineage: Bacteria > Fibrobacterota > Chitinivibrionia > Chitinivibrionales > Chitinispirillaceae > JAFGIN01. Next base: position 26,477 of record JAFGIN010000107.1, on the reverse strand, counting down.
TATCTGTTTGTTGACGAACATTGTAAAGGGACCATGAGTTTTACGCTATCTGATGATTTTCGGGGAGAATATATCCAGTCTGTTAATCTCAAAGGCAAGGATAAAATGTACAGAGTCCATGGTGTTTTTACGTATACTGTTAACAGTATCACCTATCGTCCTGATTCATATTCAAAGGATATTGTGTGGATACTGGATGAATACGATCAGGACGGGAATGCTGCTTTTCATGACCCGTCCGAAGAGGATAGTAAGGCGGCCCGGGTGTATCTTCGCGCTGAAAAGTTTTAACGGTCTCATAATTATCGGTACTTTTTTGAAAAATAGTCATCGGGGTACGTTAACGGTATCAATCCTCAATTACTGCGCTTTTCGATACCGATACCGATGGCGACCCCGACTCCGAATGCTAACCTGTGCATTGTATTATGAGACAGTTAATAGTTACATGTCAATACGCACCAGGGAAGCTGAGTCCATAGCCGGCTTCAATGGCGAAATTATAATTCCTGATTGATCCGCTGTGGGGGAAATTAAACACATTCAGTCCACCCAGATAATATCGGAGATCGATAATCAGGTTTCCCGGGCCAAGTGGCAGCATTATGTCCAGACCTGAAACTAAACCAATATCGAATACATTGGTTTTATATTCAAATACCTCACTGCCATTTTGTTGCGCGCTGAAAAATGGAATCGTGTCCAGAACGGTATTTACATTGTTGAGACGGGACCGGAACATCATAGAGATTGCTGGTCCTGTGTACACGTTCGGCCGAAGCCATATTGGCAGAGAGAGTTTTATGAGCCACGGGAATTGAAGGTAATCAGTTTGAATCTGAACATCCTGTGACTCTCCATTAATTGAAATCTGCCAGGCTTTCCCTGTTTGTATCCAGCAGATTTCAGATTGAATGCCGAAGAGATCAGGAAAAATTTCTTTTGAATTGAAAAAGGATATTCTAAAACGGTAGAGATTTCTTTCGTCAAAATCAGTTCCACTTGATGCAATCTGATCATTCAGACGATCCATACCATTGCCCGTGAAATTTGCAATGGTAATTCCGGCTTTGATTCCAACGAATCTATCCTGCGCAGAAATAAGGATGAAAGCGCTTAATATCATGAGTAGAATAGTTTTCATTACACCTTCCCCCTACGAATTTTTGTTTGTAAATAGTTGATCATTCATAATGTGAATCTGATTGTGAAACTAATTCGGCGCAAATGTAGTACCATATATTATCTGAATCGGATGATCCCTTTTCACGATCTGCCAGTTGTATGAAAGATGTTTCGGGTTTTGAGCAAAACAGAAAAAAAAGTGTACAATTAAAGAAATATCGATTATTTTAATCATATATGTCGTTTTTGTTCGGGTAGAACAAAAATGGCGTACTGCTGCCGGGTGGTCTGCTGGGTATATTTTCGGGGGATTGTAATGAGAGTTTTTATACCTCTTATTCTGTTTGGTTTATCAACACTGTGTTTTAGTCAAATCGAATTAATCAAAAATGGTGATTTTTCTGACAGTACATCGAATGTCTGGCTGTTTGGTGAAAACGGCGCTTCGGCCACAGCATCGATAGATCATCAGAAGTACCAGATTATTATCAATTCACCCGGGAACAGTCTCTGGTCACCTCAGCTCCAACAATTAGATATATCATTACTAAAGGATACTGCATATACCCTGAAATTCGATACATGGGCTACTTCTTCAGGCAAAATTGAAGTGATATTCTGTAGTTCAGATTACAAAAAATACCTCGATACATTAGTTGATATATCGTCAATAAAAACATCTTTTGTAATCAACTGGATAATGAACGATCCATCTGATAAGCGGGCTAGAATCCAGTTTAATTTCGGCCATACTCCATCACCGGGAGTAATCGGTCTTGACAATGTCAGTTTAGTGCAAAGAAATGAGCCTGTGATCCGGGTGCTTAAACCTGATGCGGCTTCACGGTTGCATTCCGGTACATCAGATACAATCAAGTGGACATACAGCGGGTTGCTGGAAAGGGTGAATATCAGATATTCGGTCGATGGCGGAGAAAGCTGGATCGGAGTTGCTGACAGTGTGGAAAATAAGGCTCCTTGTTCATTTATCTGGGGGATCCCTCAGAATGTATATGGAAATAACTGTCTGGTACTTATCAGCAGTCCTGATGGGCTTTACAGTGACACAAGTGAATCTTTCTCAGTTCTTCATGATGCTGTAGGCAGCAGCGTAAATAATCTTATTCAGAACAGTTCGTTTCATAATAAATCCAGGTGGTCTTTGCAGGTGAATTCACCGGCAACAGCCCGGGATACTATAATTAATGAGGAAATGCTGGTTGTGATTAATTCTATCGGGAATGCATCATGGCAGGTAAAACTGAAGCAGGAAAAAATCGCACTTGAAAAAGGTAAGCTGTATGAGTTTTCCTTTGATGCCTATTCGAGCGATACCAGGACAATTTATGCCAATATCGGATTCTCAAATGGTATGCCAGTCTGGTCTGTTAACAAAGGCGATTCAACTCCGACTACAATTACATCGGAAAAGAAAAGATACAAAACGACGTTCTTTATGAATTATCCGTCAAGTAAATCGGCATTAGTGGAGTTTAATCTTGGGAACAATCTCCGTGATGTATATTTTGACAATATCCTGTTACATCAGATCAATGTGCCGCAGTCAGAATTTCTTGAGCCCTTGAGCGGACAGGTCTTAAAATGTAATGACAGCAGCTCCATAAAGTGGACACCGGGTCCGCTTTCAGATGTAGGGTTACAATTCTCATCAGATAGTGGCAAAACCTGGAGTGTAATTGTCTCAGAGATAGTTTCGAACACTGGTGCTGTATCATGGAAAGTACCGGATGTCAGTTCCAGTACCTGTCTGTTGAAAATTGTAAACCCCATTGACGGGGAAACTATCGGGGGTAGCGGAGTATTTACAATAAACAAATTCGGGGCAGAAATAAAATCGGGTGAACTTGTTACAAACGGTTCATTCGATGACAGCCTGAATGGTTGGGATATCGTTACTCTCGCAAGTGGTGTGGCTGCAGTTCCGGAACTGGATGCTAAAGCATTCGGTATGATCATTACTTCTGGTGGCAGCGAACGGTCAGATATCCTTTTATCTCAGGGCGGGCTCATTTTACTTTCTGGGAATACGTATCTGATGTCGTTTAAAGCATTTTCAGTGTCACAACGTCTGATGAGGGTCAGGCTGGTTGATAGTTACACTTCTGCAGCTGATTCATTGTTTTTAGATACACTGGTAAATCTATCTTTGACCGTTGAAGATTTCAGATTTGAAATAAGAGTACCTGGTGACTGCAATGCAAGAATTGAATATTTTCTCGGAGGTGATACCGCAGATGTTTATATAGACAATGTCAGTCTGCGGATACTTCCAGTGGTAAAATCTATCAGACCGTTGGGAAATTTTCAACATGCAGCTTTTACCGCCAGGACTCTTTCTGATTCGAAAATTGAATTCAGAAGTCCTCTCTCCAATAGTGGGATAATAGATATTTTCACGCTTCAGGGGGTTCGGGTTACCACTTTATCAATTGTTAATGGATACGCTCTGTTGGATAAGCTGGATAGAAGTGCTGGTATAGCCAGGGGCACCTATCTTGCACGAATTAAGGCCGGTGGAGTCAGATCTACGATACTTTTTTCATCATCAAAATAAGTGCTTCACTCTGCATTATGCATTTCAGCTGGTTTGAGCTGAAGTTTTACCATAGTTACCCACCTTTTAGTGACATTTGCCTCTGTTCTATATATGGTGGTTTGATAAGAGTAGTGTACAACCAATAGAGCAGGTGCTTCCCTGAGGTTTTTATATAAAAGAAAATTATATAAAATCCTTGACATGCTCCCTAGTAATTATGTATTCTATGGGTAAAAGTAGGTTATTGTGGGTGATGGTGGGTGATGGTGTATGGGCACTTCTTTTCTTGGAAGATTCGATTATTCGATCGATGCTAAAGGCAGAGTGAATATTCCTGCCAAATTCCGGAAGGGTCTTAATCCTGAAGCAGAAGAGACTTTTGTGATCTGTCGTGCACCCAGCAGCTGTTTAAGAGCATACCCAATGGATAAGTGGAAGAATCGTCAGCTTGAGCTCGATACTTTAGCTGAGACACCAGACGGACTTAAAATAAAACGTCAAACCTACGGCACATTATCGGAATCGACACTTGATGCTCAGGGAAGGGTTAGTCTGACTCAGGTTCAAATGAAACTTGCTGAGATTACCAAAGAGGTTACCCTGGTTGGTGAAGGTGACTATGTGGAGATCTGGGATACAGAAAAATTTAACAAATATATTGGATTGGAACCAGAAGAAGATGGGTTTGATGATGCTCATTTCAATATCGTCAAGAGTGAAATGGAAAAGAAATGAGCAGTGCAAGTGGGTACCACAAACCTGTGTTATTAAATGAGGTTCTGCAATATCTGATCGTTGATCGCAATGGCAGGTATTGTGATTGTACACTTGGAGGCGGAGGACATTTACGTGCAATAGCATTACTAACGGGACCTCAGGCGGTTCTGATAGGAATAGATCGTGATCCGGATGCTATTGAATGGAACAGAAACAGTACATATTCTACTAATTCAAAGGTCGTTTTTTCTCAAAATGTATTCTCAAATTTTGACATTGTCCTCAGGGAGCATGGGATCGATGGTGTGGATGGGATACTGCTTGATCTTGGAGTTTCCTCATTTCAGATTGATAATGTTAAGAGGGGGTTCACGTACATGAAAGAGAGTGAACTTGATATGAGAATGAATCGGGGTGATCAGCTTTCTGCTACTGACTGGGTAAGTAATGCTTCCTCTGATGAGCTTGCTTCGGTACTGGAAAACTATGGTGAGATCAGGAATCCGGTACGCATGGCGAAGGCTATTAAAAACTGTGCTTTTCCGGTGAGGACTTCAAGTGATCTTAAAAACTGCCTGGCATCCGAATATGGACATAGTCTTAAGCCGGATATTCTTGCAAAAATATTTCAGGCATTACGTATAGCTGTAAATGATGAACTCAATGAATTAAAGCGATTTCTTGGAAAAGTGCATGGTTCCTTACGTGAGAATGGACGCCTGGCAATTATTTCATACCATTCTCTTGAGGACCGTATTGTCAAAGATTTTATTCGTGACGCAGAGCAGAAGTGTATTTGTCCAAAAGAGCAGCCTTATTGTACATGTAAAAAAGTTGTTCAGTTTAAGCGAATTACAAAAAAAGCGATCAGGCCGACAGAGGAAGAGATAAAACAGAATCCCCGGTCACGTAGTGCGCGTTTGCGTATCGCGCAGAAAGTTCATGGGTGATACGATGAAAAAAAGAGAGAAGAAAACACAGAATACTCCACTGGTAAGGGTTCGTCCGATGCTGTTATGGATTACCCTGGTGATAATAATGATATCGGGGCCACTGGCGCTTGTGTGGAAACAGGTTCACATCAGTTCGACTTCTTTACGAATGGATGAAAACAGGAAACTACTTGACTCACTTCAGAAAGAGATGACGACACTGAGATTTACAAGTAATAAACTGTCTTCGACAGAGAGAATCGAGCGCATTGCACGGAAATCCCTTGGTCTTGAGTATCCTGCTACAAGTCAGATATATGTTATTCATATTCCATCGGGTCAAAAGGGTACTGTGTTATCAAGGACGCAGGATATCGTTGCATTTTTAAGAAAAGTGATTTCAGGGGAACGGAGCTGATGAATCAGTTCAGGATACGATTGCTTTTTATTTCGATACTTTTAGGAGCTGGTGCAGTTCTGGTGGTTGCACGGCTTTTTTCTATACAGGTGATAGAGAGCAAACGTTACATCGCCCGCAGCCGTGATCAGACACAGAAACGAAGAATGGTAACAGCAAAGAGAGGCAGCATTAAAGACCGTAATGGTACATTGCTGGCTGTAAGTATGGATAAGCCGATTGCACTTAAATCTGAAGATCTTGGTGTAAATGAAAAAAAAGCAAAAAAAACGGCACTTCTAAGAGTGTATCCGCTTGGAGATATGGCGGGCTCAGTTTTGGGGTATACAGGTAAGGATGGGTACGGACTGGGAGGTGTTGAGTTTGCTTATGACAAATATCTTCGTGGTGAAGATGGCTGGGAGATTCTACAGAAAGATGGCAGGAATTATCAATACAGGAAAATCGGGTTGCCGTCAAGAGAACCGCGTGAGGGATGTGATGTTTATTTAACAATTGATAACACTGTGCAGAAAATAGCACAGACTGTGATGAAAAAGACGATGCAGAGTGTTAAGGCTGTCAGTGCCATGTGTATCGTGATGGATCCTTCAAACGGAAAAATCCTTGCTATGGTAAATGAACCTGCTTTCAATCCCAATGTTCCATCTGTTTATTCACTGGCACAGAGACGGAACAACTGTATCAGTTCTGTGTATGAACCGGGTTCAACATTCAAAGTCGTAACTGCATCAATCGCAATAGAGGAGAATGTATTCAAAGAAGATGATATTCTTTATGGAAATAACGGAATTTTTGAAATTTATAATCAGGTAATTCGTGATCATGGATCATACGGTTATTTGACATTTTCCAAGGCACTGGCAGTGTCGAGCAATGTATGTTTCGCAAAAATATCAAATGAAATCGGTAATGAAAAACTCTACCGGTATACCAGGGACTTCGGGTTTGGTTGTAAAACCGGAATTCCGCTTCCGGGAGAAGAGGTTGGTATTGTTCACTCTGTAAAAGACTGGTCAGGCCGGACCCGAGTTACAATGGCAATGGGTCAGGAGCTTTCGGTTACGGTACTTCAGATTGCCTCTGCCTTTGGTGCTGTGGCCAACAGAGGTGTTCTGCTGGAACCGCAGATATGTGAAAAAATTGTCGACAGCAAGGGAAATGAGATTCAGAAATGCGAATTGAAACCTGTACGGAGGGTTGTTTCCGAGCAGAATGCGATGCGTATTTCCAGAATGCTTAAAAAAGTGGTTAGCGAAGGAACCGGTAAAAATGCTTCAATCGAAGGTATTGACATTGCCGGAAAAACCGGTACCAGTCAGAAACCTGATTCAGGAGCGTACTCAAAACTGCGGAGCTGGTCGTCGTTTATAGGGTATACACCAGTGGAGAATCCGATGCTGTTGTGCGCGGTTGTCATTGATGAGCCTGCTGCCGGAGAGATGGGTGGGGAAGTTGCTGCACCAGCATTCAGAAAGATTATTCAGCAGATAATAACACATCCGGAACTTGAATACGCCGGGAAATTTATCAGAAAAAATATTAACGAACAAGAGAATGCGGACAGCTCGGGCAAGATGCGGCTACCGATGATTTGTGGTAAAGATAGACAGGATGCAATTTCCCTGTTGTCAGAAATTGCGGTGAAATATAAAATTGAAGGAACTGGAAATTTAGTCATTAAACAGTCACCGAAAGCAGGCGTATTTTTATCAAAAAATGATGTAGTGACAATGATCTGCACCAGTGATTCTATCGGAAATAGCGGAAATGTTATACCGGACTTTATCGGAATGGATTTACGTGATGCGATTAACCTGATGGGTGTTGAAGGGTTGAAACCATTTGCTGTTGGTGCAGGAATTGTGAAACGGCAAAAACCTCTATCAGGATCACTTACACGGAAGACTGAAATATGTACATTGTATTGTTCCTTCGAAGGATAACATCTGTTCTGATGTTTTGAAAAACCATGAAAAGATATTGATTACCGGAGCTGACTTTGAAATTAAAAAACCTTTTACAAATTGCTGAAATCGAAATTGTGGAAATGGGAGGGGCTGGAGACCCTGAGATTTCAGACATCTTTTATGATTCCCGGAAGGTAACTCAGTCATCTTTATACATTGCCATACCGGGTAAAAAAAACGATGGTGATTCGTTTATAGCTGATGCTGTTAAGAATGGGGCCTCAGCTATTATTTCAGAAAAGAGTCATCCGGAGGTTGCATTGCCATGGGTCAGGGTAAAAAATGCACGAAAAGTATGTGGAGCTTTAGGGCGTGCACTTTGGAATTTTGATCTGGAAAAGATAACTGTCGTCGGAGTGACTGGAACAAATGGCAAAACCACAGTCGCACATTTGTTACAGGCGCTGTTTCAGTCGCGTCATGGAAAAGAAAATGTATGGATGTTCGGTACTGTTGACTATCACATTGGTTCTGTAAAAAAAGTGGCATCGAATACAACTCCTGAAGCGCTGGATATTTATCGCTGGTCAAAAGACTACGGATATCCAAAAGCTGTTGTAATGGAGGTGTCATCTCATTCACTTGTACTGGATCGGGTACACGGTTTGAAATTCAATGTGGCAATCTGGACTAATCTTACTCAGGATCATCTGGATTTTCATACAGATATGGAATCATACTATGCTGCAAAAAAGATGCTTTTCACGCAATATCTCAAAACAGGCGGCACAGCAGTTGTAAATATTGATGATCCCTGGGGCGAACGGCTGGTAAGCGAGATTGGGTCTTCAGGAATAATTACGTATGGCGAGGCTCAGAAGGCAGATGTTTGTTTCAAAAAGTGGTTATGCAGCTGGGATGGAACAGAGATCGAGCTTGAATATAATGGTACTACAACGTATTTCAGATCAAAATTGTGCGGTTTCTTTAATGTTTATAATTTAAGTGCAACTATCGCTGCTGGTATCGCCTGTGGCTTTTCTCTACAGGAGATATGCGATGTTTTATCCGGGGTATCGGTTGTGAATGGACGGATGGAGAGGGTACCTTTGAACGCTCCGTATGCGGTTGTTGTGGATTATGCCCATACTCCAGATGCATTGGTTAATGTTTTAATGACCGCACGTACATTGACAAAAAAACGATTGATCTGTGTCTTTGGTTGTGGTGGTGATCGTGATCGAACGAAGCGTCCGATTATGGGCGGGGTAGTTGCTGAGTATGCCGATGATGCAGTTGTAACATCTGACAATCCGCGTTCTGAAAAACCGGAGCGAATAATTGAAGAAATTCTCAGTGGCATTCCTCTTGATTTTCCGCATAGACCGATAGCGGACCGAAGAGAAGCTATCAGGGCTGCGATGAGTTCGGCTGGTGAAGGAGACTGTGTGGTAATTGCAGGAAAAGGACACGAAACCTATCAGGATATAAATGGCGAAAAATCCCATTTTGATGATAAGGAAGTGGCTGTACAGGTGTATGAAGAATTGAAAAAGGGTTCATTATGAAATGTGATTGTGAACGTCACAGTGATAGAAAACGGCTGACTCTTGGTGATTTCATCAGGTGGATGGGTGGAGCTGCTTTTTTTTCGGAACGAAAGAAAAAAGAGGTTCTGGGTAATGTTGTTAACGATTCCCGGATGATACAGGATGGAGATGTCTTTATAGCTCTCAAAACAGAGAAAGATGATGGACATAACTATGTAAAGACAGCCTTTGAAGCTGGAGCTGCAGCTGCAGTTATCGAAAAAAAATATTTGAAACAATTTACTGCTGCTGATCAGAAAAAGTGTATTTGTGTCTCCAATCCGTTGAAAGCTGTTTCAAAAGCTGCTGCAATGTATCGTAAGGAACTGGGGATATTGTTAGTCGGAGTGACAGGGTCCAGCGGGAAAACAACGACCCGAAGTTTTATCTCTTCAGTACTTAAAAAGAAAGTGATCGTCGGAGAAACCTGGGGAAACTGGAATAATCATATTGGAGTTCCGCTCAGTATACTGAAATTTAGTGGTGAAGAATGGGCTGGAGTAATTGAAATGGGAGCAAATCATGTCGGTGAAATTCATGACTTGACAATGATTGCAAAGCCTGACATTTCTATAATTACCAATATCGGTTATGCACATGTCGGGCTGTTTGGTTCACTTAATGATACAGCGAATGCTAAATTTGAGATTGCTGATGGATTGAATAAAAAAGATGGATTTATGCTTCTCAATGGAGATGATTCCCGACTGGTGACGGGGGCGAAGAAACGAGCTCTTCAGACAGTTTTTTACGGGCATGGAAAACATTGCAGTGTACGTGTACTGAATGTGGTTTACGATCGTGAAAATGGTATTACATTTGAAGTACTTGGCAAGCAATACAAATTGAATCTACCGGGGAGGCATTTTATTTACAGCGCTTTACCGGCAATTTTTCTTGGTTTAAAATGCGGGGTGGCTGAAAATGATATTTATGATGCGATTGCCTCACAGAAGCCGGTATCGATGCGGGGTACCGTCGAATTGAAGAATGGAGTCGGATTTATTGTAGATTGCTACAACGCAAATCCCTCCTCTATGAAAAGCGGCCTCGATTATCTCGCTGATTATGCACAGAAGGGAAATCGTTGCTCAGTGATTGGTGATATGCTTGAACTTGGCTCATATTCCCGTAGATTGCATAAACAGTTGGGAGAACAGATTGTATCTGCCGGAGTGAATAAGCTGATCACCGTCGGCAATTTCGCATCTGTTGTTGCAGATGCTGCAAAAGCCAGCGGACTGAATAGCTCATCTGTTATTGTGTGTCACAATTCTGAAGAAGCTGCTGTCGCAGCAAAATTATTCTTTAAACCGGGTGAAACAGTTTTACTAAAAGGTTCCCGTGGAATTCATCTGGAAACAGTTTTCGAAAAGTTCTGATTATGAAATCTTTGCAATTTGACATGAGAAAAACATTTCCTTCAAAGGTATCGGTAATAGGTGCCGCTCGCAGCGGTCTTGCTGCTGCCGAATTTTTTAAAAGGAAAAATATATCTGTTTTTATCAGCGACAGTTGCAGTGAAGAGCAGTTACGGAAAGCTCTGGCTTACCGTGGTCTTTCTGAATTACAGCACGAATCAACTTCTCATACCGAAAAGGTTCTCGATACGGAGTTGATCATTCTATCACCAGGGGTTCCATCAGATATAGAAATACTTTTGAAAGCCCGACAGAGAGGGATACCTGTATGGTCAGAGATGGAGCTGGGATTTCAGGTGAGCCGTGCGCCATTTTGTGCAGTGACAGGATCAACGGGAAAAAGTACGACGGTTTCTTTGATTGGTGAAGCTCTTAAAGAGAGTGGGCGAGAGACTGTTGTTGCGGGAAACATTGGAATTCCGGTTATCAGTCAGGTTGAAGGACTTGATGAGGATGCGTGTGTAGTTGCTGAAGTTTCCAGTTTTCAATTGGAGACAATTGATAAATTTAAACCGAAAGTTGCGGCTATTGTAAATCTTATGAAAAATCATCTTGATAGATATGCATCAGAGGATGATTATTACAATGCAAAAAAACGAATAATTGTCAACATGACAAAAAATGAGCATCTTGTTATAAACGCTGCCGATGAACGGCTTTGCCAGTGGGCGGAACAGATCAGAGAACAGGTATCTGTTATTTATGCTGGAGTACGGAAATCATCCCGGAACTGTTTCTGGGTTGAAGATAACCTGCTGCGGTATCAGTTCAATGGAACTACCGGTAGTGTACTTAAGACTGATGCGATGAAGTTAAAAGGATATCACAATTACCTTAACGCAAGTATTGCTGCTGCAGTGGCCAGAGCAGCAGGCGCAGATGATGTTTCAATTGCAAGAGGAATCTGCTCGTTTAAAGGACTTGAGCATCGGCTTGAGTTTGTTGATGAAGTTAACGGTATCGGCTGGTATAATGATTCGAAATCTACGACGGCAGAATCGATTGTTGCGGCTGTTAAGGCTTTCGAGCATGTTTATCTGATTGCCGGTGGACGCGACAAGGGGTGTGAATTCGAGGCTGTTAGTGAAACGCTTGGGAAGCATGCAAAGGCGGTTTATCTCATTGGTGAAGCAGCTCAACGGATTCAGTCAATATGGAAAGGAATCGTACCGATTCACATTATGTCATCACTTGAAGATGCGATTCATGCGATTCACGCTCAAGCTCACAAGGGTGATGCTGTTGTCATGTCTCCGGGATGTTCGAGTTTTGATATGTTTAAAAATTACGAGGAACGGGGTGCGGTTTTCCGCCAGACGGTGAAAAGTCTTCCGGGAGAACATCAATGCTGAAAAACAGAATGGCACAGGTGGACATGAGTCTTTTTGCAGCAGTACTGGTACTGCTTGGGCTTGGTATAGTGCTTGTGTATAGTTCTTCCTTTGCTGTTGCTGAGCATAAATTCGGTGGCTCTGATTTCTTTCTTGTTAGACAATCGGTTCGTGCACTTCTGGCGATAACAGGTTTTATGGTTTTTATCAATATCGATTATCATGTCTGGGGCAAACTTGGTAATCTGATGTATCTGATTGCCCTTGTATTACTAGCGATCGTTCTTCTTCTGCCGGAAACTAGTATGGTTAAAGGAGCAAAACGCTGGTTGACTATTGGACCTGTTACGTTTCAGGTTTCCGATTTTGCTCGTATGGCATTGATACTTGTATTAGCACGAAACTGTGATAACGAGGGAAGTCAGATTCGTGAGTGGAAGGTTTTTTTCAGAAACTGTGTTCTGATAGGCATAATTTGCGGTATGATTCTTCTGGAACCGAATTATTCAACTGCAATGATTTTAGGAATAACCGGGTTGGCGATGTTGTTTTTGTCAGGGGCGCGTTTTGCCCATATTACATCACTGGCATTGTTGTTAGTACCTCTTGCAGTTCTTCTTGTTATGAAAACTCCGTATCGTAAAGCACGGTGGGATGGGTTTATAAACATGGCAGAAAAGAAAGAATCTATGGGATATCAGGCATACCAGTCTCTAATCGGTTTAGGAAACGGAGGATTGTTTGGAGTTGGACTTGGAAGAGGGGAACAGAAATTTTTCTATCTTCCTGAACCGCATACCGATTTTGCCTTATCCATTTTGGGTGAGGAGATCGGCTTTATCGGATTGATGCTTGTGGGAGCATTGTTTGTGTTTGTAATTTACCGCGGTATGCGTGTATCTCTTCGTGCCTCTGACAAACTTGGGCAGATAATGGCCTTTGGTTTGACAATAGTTATTGCCTTGTATGCTCTGATGCATGCATTTGTTGGAACCGGGTTGATTCCAACTACTGGAATACCGCTTCCATTTTTGAGCTATGGTGGGATGAGCCTTGTATTTATGATGTGCAGCATGGGGATTATCCTCAATATTTCCAGTAAAACAAGACCCCTCTCTGAAGTGCAGAGATTATTCAAAGGCGAACGGATTTCGCGCATTCGGGAAAGTAAGGTAAAAAGATAGATGATATATTCATTGTGTAGATCATTTGTTAAACGGATCCATTTAATTGGTATTGGTGGTGCAGGAATGAGTCCTCTTGCCGAGCTTATGCACAGTCAGGGATACATTGTTACCGGAAGTGACCGATACCATTCAGCAGCCGCCGGAAATCTTGAAAAAGCGGGTATTAAGGTACAGTACAGCCATATTCCCGATCTGATAAACGACGCTGATCTTGTGGTGTATTCGAGTGCTGTACGTGAAGATAATCCTGAACGTATCTATGCAATGGAAAAAGGAATCAGAATGATGCGTCGCGCAGAGTTTCTTGGAGAAATTATGCGTATGTATTTTACGATATGTATTTCGGGGACGCATGGGAAAACTACAACGACCTCTCTGGTTGGAAATATTCTCATGACAGCAGGGCTGGATCCGACAATTCTTGCCGGAGGTATGATCAAGGAAAAGGGATCACACGCAGTAATTGGAAAAAGTTCGCTTTTGATTGCTGAATCGGACGAGTACGATCGTTCATTTCTGGCGATGTATCCAACAATTGCGGTGATTACCAATGTCGATGCAGATCATCTGGAGTGCTACGGGTCGTATGATGCTATCTGTGATGCATTTGTTGAATTTGCCGGCAAGGTTCCTTTTTATGGGGCTGTCATTGCCTGCAGTGATGATAGCGGTGTGAGAAAAATTCTTCCCCGGATCCAGGCGAGAACAATCACCTATGGACTTCGTGATGCTGAGTATACGGCTGAGAATATCCGGTATGAAAACGGGATTCCACAGTTCAATATCATTCATAACGGTAAAGATACTGGAAGAGTATCACTGGGAATACCCGGAGAACACAATATTCTTAACGCGCTTGCATCGATTGTATGTGCCTGCGAGATGAATGCGTCTTTTGAAAGAATTTCGACTGGATTGACTTCGTTTACAGGTGTGCGACGGAGATATGAGATTATATCTATTTGTAAAAGGATAACGATCGTTGATGATTACGCACACCACCCCAGTGAGATCCGGGCAACACTTGCGGCTGCGCGTAAATGCAATTACAAACGGGTCATTGCGGTTTTTCAACCACATTTATATTCACGAACAATTCAGTTTATGGATGATTTTGCAGATGTGCTGGGGGATGCAGACTGTGCTATAGTTACAGAGATTTACAAAGCTCGTGAGGAGCCAGTTGAAGGAATCACATCTGCAACAATAGTCGAACGCCTCAACAGTAAAGGACACATAATTGCACGGTATGTTGCAGACTGGAAAATGTTACCCGAAATACTTAAAAGGGAAGTCCAGCCGGGTGATGCGGTAATTTTTATGGGGGCTGGTGATATAGGGGAGTGTGCAGTTTCTCTTAAAGAGGCTATTGCAAATGGCTAAAAAACGGGTTGGGGCAAATCGCAGACGTAATTCTGTCAGCAGGAAGAAAAAGATTGGTTCCGATATTAAAAAGGGATCAAGATCCTTTTTTATCATGATTCTGGTGATCATAGCCGGTGGTGCCTTAGTCTATGGGGGAAAAAAGGGGTATGTGCATCTGAAAAAGTATATAGACAATACAGATGCTTTTTCAGTAAATTCAATTGTAATCGAGGGTGCGATGCTGTCTGCGAAAGACTCTATTCAGGCTTGGTGTGGATTGAATACAGGAATGAAGCTCTATGAGGTTGCAGAGAAAAAAATAAACGAGGCAGTTAAACGGGATGTGTGGATTGATAATATTGAATTAAAAAAGCGTATTAACGGATTGGTGTACCTGAAAATTAACGAACGTAAACCTATCGCAGTTGTTAATATTGGTGAGATCCTGCTTGTGGACAAAAATGGAGTGCTGCTGCCATTTAAATCACATATGGCTCTTGATATGCCAGTGGTTACCGGGTTAAAAGACAGTGTCGGTGAACATAAAAAGAAAATACTGCGAAAGGCGCATCTTGCACGATTGTTAACCTTTATTTCCCAGACTTCAAAGCTTGAGGATTTTAACAGTGTAGTCTCGCAGGTCGATTTTTCCAGAAAAGACAGAATTCGACTGGCATGCAGATCTTCGAGGATTGTTATGGAAACTGTTCTTGAACATACCAGAAGTGCTTTTGAAAAACTTCGATATCTTGAAAACTCGCTTTCCGGAGAAGATGGCAAACCTGCGCATGTGAACATGATGTATGAAGATATTGCATTTGTAATACAGGAAGAACCGGTAAAAGATGTCGTTCTTAGATCTGTAAACGATTGAAAGAAAAGGCTAAAGGAGTGTGTATGGATGATAACGTTTTTGTAGGGTTGGATATTGGAACGACCAAAATCGCCTGTATTATTTCGGAACTTGACTCCAGCGGGGAATTGAAACTGATTGGTGTTGGCGTAAGTCCTTCCGATGGTTTGCGAAAGGGTGTTGTTGTAAACATCGATAAGACTGTCCGTTCCATTCAGAAAGCTGTCGAGGAAGCTGAATTGATGGCTGGTGTCGATGTTGATGCTGTATGGGTCGGGGTTGCGGGTGACCATATACGTGCAATAAACAGCCGTGGTGTTGTCGCAATCTCACGTGATGACAACGAAATTACAGAGATGGACGTTTTACGTGCTATTGACGCAGCAAAGGCTGTATCGATTCCCATGGACAGAGAGATCCTGCATGTTATCCCTCAGGAGTATGTCGTTGATGATCAGAAGGGGATTAAAGATCCTATAGGCATGTGCGGGGTTCGTCTGGAAACACAGGTTCACATCATTACCGGTGCTGTGACAAGCGCACAGAATATTTATAAAAGTGTCGATAAGGCCGGACTGAAAGTGATCGATCTGGTCCTTGAACCGCTTGCATCATGTTATGCGGTTCTTGAAAAGGATGAAAAAGAACTTGGTGTTGCCCTTATTGACATGGGAGGCGGTACTACAGATATCGCGATCTATTTTGATGAAAGTATCAGGCATACAGCAGTTGTCGGTCTTGGTGGAAAGAATGTGACAAGTGATATAGCTATCGGTATCAGAACTCCGATAGAGCGGGCTGAAGAGATTAAAAAACAATATGGCTGTGCATATTCCACTCTTGTCAAAAATAATGAATTTATCAGTGTTCCGGGGGTTGGCGGAAGGGAGCAGCGTGAGGTTTCCAGAGCGGTTCTCTCCTCCATAATAGAACCTCGTATGGAAGAGATACTTTCCCTGGCGCTTAGGGAGATTAAAAGAACAGAATACGCTGACATGCTTGGTGCGGGAGTTGTACTTACCGGTGGTGGTTCACTTATGGAAGGCGTTCAGGAGCTTGCCGAGAAGGTTTTTGAAATGCCGGTAAAGCTGGGTATACCATTCGGATTTGGTGGTTTGACAGAAGCCGCTAAATCACCTATACATGCTACCGGTGTGGGTTTGTGCATGTATGGAGTGGAACAGTCAAAAAATCGTAAAGGAAAGAAAACTTTGGCCGGTGATGATAATTTCAAAAAAGTATTTGAAAAAATGAGATCATGGGTAAAAGAGTTCTTTTGAGAAAGCGAATATAAAATTGAAAACAATAAAACAAAACAATCAACCCCGAATGAAGGAGGGTTCTATGGTTTTTTCCCTTGATGAATCTTTTAATGCTATCGCAAAAATGAAGGTTATTGGTGTTGGTGGGGCTGGTGGTAATGCGGTGAACCGTATGATCAATGCAGGTCTGGAAGGTGTTGAATTTATCGCTGTCAATACCGATGCGATGGCGCTTGACAATAATAAGGCGTCAATGCGGCTTCAGATCGGTGAAAGAATCACTAAGGGTCTTGGCGCTGGCGCAAATCCTGATGTCGGGCGCGCTTCCATGGAAGAAGACCGCGATAAAATCGCTCAGGTTCTTGAAGGAGCCGATATGGTCTTTATCACCGCCGGAATGGGTGGTGGTACTGGTACCGGTGGTGCACCTGTTGTTGCAGAAATTGCTCAGGAGATGGGAATTCTCACTGTTGCAGTTGTCACGCGGCCATTCCTTTTTGAAGGCAAGGTTCGTGACAAAAATGCTCGCAAGGGAATTGATGATCTTCGTAAAACAGTTGATACCATTATTGTTATTCCTAACCAGAAGCTGCTTTCGATTGTCGACAGGACAACATCATTGATCGATGCATTCAAGACGGCTGATGATGTGCTTTATCAGGCGACAAAAGGTATTTCTGATCTCATCTCTGTTCATGGCCTCGTCAACCTCGATTTTGCTGATGTTAAGACAATCATGAAGGGTATGGGTGATGCCCTTATGGGTACCGGGTTCGCTGAAGGTGAAAACCGTGCGGCTATGGCAGCAGACTGTGCGATCCACAGCCCGCTTCTTGATGAGGTGGCAATTACCGGGGCTCGCGGTATTCTCATCAATATTACCGGTGGTGATGATATGACCCTGTATGATGTGAGTGATGCGACACAGACTGTTTATGATGCTGTTGGTGAGGACTCTGAAACCAACATTATTTTTGGTGCTGTTACTGATCCTTCAATGAATGGAAAGATCAGAGTTACGGTTATTGCTACAGGTTTCAATGAAGCTTCAATGGAGAAGAAAATTGAAAATAACAGTGCATCTAAACTGTTTGTCAAACTGCCTAATCAGAAAAAAGAGGCAGAGAAACCGGTTGAGCAGCTCTCTTTTCCTTTGACAATGCCTAACAGGAAAGAAGCGAATCCGGATGCTGTTATTCCCGATGAACCACGGGTTGTAGAATATGTCAACAGAACGCCGGAGATGCCATCGGTGAATGTTGCCAGTGGACTTGATATTCCGCAAAGTATTCGTTCTCGCGGTGAGCCAAAGGGCGTTGAACGCGTTTATGTATCCAAGGGAAGTGTTATCACTCAGTATGAGGATGATATGGATGTTCCGACCTTCCTGCGGAAACAGATGCAGTAACGAGCTATGTTTATAATACCCTTCGACAAGCTTCCCGCTTTTGCGGGATGAGCGCGTTAGTGGAAATCCTGCTGAGGCCGCGCTCATACTGAGCTATGTCGAAGTACCGTCTTTATTTTGAAATGTTAATTTTCGGCTGTGTGGGGTGGAAATCATCCATCCTGCTGTTGGGAGTTCTGAGCATCTAAAATGTGTACGTGATTTGATTACGTAAAGGAAACCGGTATCGATATCGATACCGGTTTCCGAGTTCGGGTATAGTTTTTGGAAAATCCTTAAGAGAGCCTGAGAAATATGAGTGAACTTGAAAATACGTTAATTGACAAAGCCGTTGCCCTTCATCAAAAAATTTACCCTTGTGCAAAAAAAGAGCGATTTGCCGACTGTTTTACCATACATGAGAACAGGTTGTTCTTCTGGTACAATACTGAAGATCAGAGTACCCATGTACTTTATATTGATGTTACAGCCGGGAATTAGGAACTCATCCCGGAGGCCAGTCCATCTTTCTGCCAGCTAATATATGAACATGAATATGTCCAACAGCCTGACCGGCATTTTCACCGGAATTGATAATAAGCCGGTAGCCGCCAGTGGACTCAAGGCTCTCAGATCTCACAACCTGATTAATTGCATGGAACAGTTTTGAGAGAAGTTCCATCTCTGCGGGTGGAACATGGTGCACACTGGAGTAATGTTTTTTAGGTATTGCAAGGTAGTGTATTGGTGCCTGAGGATTGATATCTTTAATCACAATAGAAGAGTCATCCTCATACACTCTTTGAGCAGGAATTTTATTCTCAATAATCTTGCAGAACAGGCAATCTGACATAGTAACTCCATTTTTCATGGGAACTCATTTTATTCCTATGAAAATACTTATTGGGAGATGGAATACAAGGGTGAAGAGGTGAGGGGTGAGATGAGTTGGAGTGAGGAGAAGGGTGGGTAGTACATTACACGTGAAATAATGGATTCTGCGCTACCTACTTCGCTAAAAACCACCAGAGGTCAGTCAAGTACAGGCTACACCTCGTATTTTAAAAGAAGGAGGAAAAAATCCGGGAATAAAAGGTGAAAGGCAAAAGCAATAAAGCTTAAAGTATGAAAATCCAGAAGAAAAAATGTCCTAAATCTTAGAAGATCATAAAAAGTATAATCACAACCGCACCCTGATTGCTTAAACAGTCCGACGGTAACTATTTTTGGGAGATGAATTATATAGCACAGAATAAAAAAGCATTTCATGATTATGAGGTTTTGGAAAAGGTTGAAGCTGGCATTGCTCTGACTGGTGCTGAAGTGAAATCGATCAGGGGTGGCAAGGTCAATCTCAGCGACAGTTATGCACAGGTCAGTTCAGGTGGTGAGATGTATCTCAACAGCCTCCATATCAGTCCATACACCCGTCTGGGTTTTTATACGCCTGATCCCTACAGGAAGCGTAAACTGCTGCTCAGGAAAAAGCAGATCATTCACCTTTCCAACGAAGTGGATCGCAAGCAGCTTACGTTGATTCCGCTTGCGATGTATTTCCAGAAACAATGGATTAAAGTAGAGCTTGGATTATGCAGGGGGCGCAAAAAATATGATAAGCGTCAGAAAATCGCTGAAGAGGATTCAAAAAGACGTCTGGCGCAACTTAAAAAATGGTAAGGAACTTACGAATGATACATCTGAGAGTCTCTGGCATTCTGTTTTCTCTATGCAGTCTGATATCTTTTTCAACAGCTCAAACAGATGCTATTATGTCGGGAAGGCCTGCACGTGATACCGTTTTTGATGGGGTGCGGTTTTCGAGTCTCGATAAGGTTACAGGTAATGCCGGTTTTACAATCAGTCGTGATGTTGAAAAAAGATCTATTGTATGCAAATCAAAAAATCAGAAGGTCACTTTTTTCGAGAATAACCGTTTTGCTGTTATTAACGATTCATCGGTGACTCAACTGATCGCTGCGCCGGTGCTGATCAGGGGTGTTCTTTATATTTCAGAAGATGCTGTTTCACTGATTTCTTCACCTCCGGTTTTGCCGGTAGCTGCATCTGTTAAAGCTGAAACAACAGCGGCAAAGAGTTCAGCTGCAGCTGATGCTACAGTTCCTGCGAATAAAAAAGGAATACGCTCGATCAATTGCAGTGTCAAGCAGAACGGAACACTTTTCGTGGTAGAGCTTTCCGATTCACTGCCATTTGATTACATGTATTATCATCCCAATCTGATTCTGAATTTTTACGGTGGGGTTGTCGATACCACAAAGATCAAGCTGCTGAACAGGACTGGAATTGTCAAGTCGGTTTCATCGGTTCAGTTCAAGGAGTCGGCACAGGTTTCACTTGTGCTTTCATCATGGATTGAGGATCCTGTGTTCGATTATGTACAGGATACAAAGACTGTAATGGTTGCGCTGCGGCCGGCTAAAAAAGCACCTGCTCAGTCAAAGGCTCCCGAAACCAAGACTCCACGGAAGAGCGGGACTGTGGTTGTTATCGATCCGGGACATGGTGGTAAGGATCCGGGGGCGATTGGGTATAATGGTATCAAGGAGAAAGATGTTGTTTTCGCTATTTCGCTTCAGGTAAGGGATATGCTCAAATCAAAACCTGGAATTACACCGATTTTGACCCGGGAAAAGGATATATTCATACCGCTTAGTAAGCGGACTGAATTTGCCAACAAACAAAAAGCAGATCTTTTCGTCAGTATACACTCGGATGCAGTTCCAGGAGATTCAAAGCGCAAAAATACTACGAAAGGTTACAAAATCTATTTTCTCTCCCAGGCAAAAAACGAAGAGGATAAGCTTGTTGCCATGAGGGAAAATGCCGTAATCGAGCTTGAAGAAAAGCCGCAAAACTATAGTAATCTTCAGAATGTACTTATCGATCTTGCGGGTAATGAATTTCTTCGCGAAAGTCAAGATTTGTGCATTCTTCTGGATCTGAAATTCGCTTCGACGTTAAAAAAGAAAATTCAAAAGCTCCACCTGGGAGTCGGGCAGGCAAATTTCTGGGTGCTCAATGGCGCATATATGCCTTCAGTTCTGATTGAAACAGGTTTTTTATCCAACCCGCAGGAAGCAAAATTGCTTGCGGATAAAGAGTTCCAGAAAACGGTTGCAAGTGCGATCAGTGAAGCTATTGTTCACTTTACAAAAAAATATGGTGCAAGGCAATGAGTGATGAACGTTTTATTGGAATAATAGATTCCGGTCTTGGTGGTTTGACAAATGTACGTGAGCTCATGCGCTTGATGCCTGGGGAGCGGCTTATTTATGTTGGCGATACGGCTCATGCTCCCTATGGATCACGTTCAGATGAAACCATCTGCTGCTATGCATTGAAATCAGCGGAGTTTCTTGCGGAATATGACCTGAAAATGGTTATCGTATCCTGTAATACGATTTCCGCGCAATGTCTGTCGATGATTGAAAAAAAATTCAATGGAATACCTGTTATAGGAAGTGTATTGCCAGGAGTTCGGGCGGCGGTAATGCGGACTGCCGAAAAAAGGATTGGAGTAATTGGTACTGATGCTGCGATTCGTTCTCAGGCGTACACCAGAGCGGTTCATTCAATCGATAGTGATATTGCTGTTTATGGCAAAGCCTGTCCGCTTCTGGTGCCGCTGGTTGAAGAGGGACTGATCGATTTTGATGTGACACGTGCAGCAGTTCAGCATTATGTGTATGAGATGATCGACCTGGGGGTAGATTGTCTTATCCTTGGGTGCACCCATTATCCTCCACTGATCGAGGTTTTTCAGGGCACGGTTGGTACACGTATCCAGTTACTTGACAGTTCTCTGTGGACTGCAAAAGAGGCGCAGGACATTCTCGTTGCTCTCGATGCTTTCAACCCGCAAAAACATGGCGGAATACGGGAGAGCAGGTTTTTTATTACCGACCTGATTCCTGCTCACAAAGAACAGGTCAGGCTCTTTGCCGATTTTCAGGATATTGTGTTGCAGCTTATTCCATCGGAGAGGTACCATAGATGAAAATGCTGCTTCTTTACCAATCAGATAAAGTACACTGTTTTATCTTCAGGTTTTCGCAATCTGTTTACGACCCACCCGATTGTCGATAGCGATACCGGGAGTTGTTAAAACAAATAAATAACTTTCCAGGTATTATAAGGAAAGTTAATCGCGCAGGCCGGGATGAATCTACTGTGATCGCTGACGAATGATACCTGAATATCCTGGCAGTTACAAAGAACAATGAAAAAAAAACATAAAGGAGAGAGATATGTCCGGACATTCCAAGTGGGCGACCATTAAACGCTCTAAAGGTAAAGCAGATGCTGCCAGAGGAAAACTGTTTAACAGAATAATTCGTGAAGTCACTATTGCTGCAAGGATCGGCGGTTCAGATCCGGAATCTAATCCGCGTTTGAGATCAGCAATTTCAAGTGCACGTTCTGCAAATATGCCCAATAAAAATGTTGAATCAGCCATCCAGAAAGGTGCAGGGACTCTTGAAGGGGTCAATTATGAAGAGATCGTTTTTGAAGGGTATGGTTCGGGTGGTGTTGCGGTGATGATTGAGTGCATGACCGATAATAGAAACCGTACGGTTTCTGAAGTGCGTCATGTTCTGACAAAATACGGTGGTAATCTTGGGACGACCAACTCGGTTGCAAGAATGTTCAAATCCACTGGTTTGATTCGTGTTGCGAAAGACGCAATGGCAGAGGATCAGCTTATGGAAGTAGTTCTTGAAGCTGGTGCTGAGGATATGGAGATTGATGGAGAAGAGTTTGAGATACTCACTCCGCCGGACTCTTTTGAAAATGTGAAGAGTGCCATAGAAAAGTTCAATATTACACCTGTGTCGGCAGAATTGACAAAACTGCCAGAAACAACTGTGCCGGTTCAGGGTGAAAACGCATCCAGAATTATGAAAATGATGGAAGCGCTGGATGATCTCGATGATACGCAGCAAGTGTATGCAAATTTTGACATATCTGAAGAAGATATGGAGAAGATGCAGTAAATGCTCATTTTTGGTATCGACCCCGGAACTGCCGTAACGGGCTACGGAGTGATCAGGACGAATAACAATGCCGTCTCCTGGGTTGACTCCGGGGCTATTATTACAAAAACGTCACTGACATTAGCTGAGCGTCTGGCAAAAATATACGATTCTCTTATCAGTCTGATGCAGAAACATCAGCCCGACAGTGTGTGTATCGAAGAGGCGTTTTATGCAAAAAATGTTCATTCGACGCTGCTGCTGGGACATGCCCGTGGTGTTGCGATGCTTGCTGCATTTAAAAATGGTGCGGAGGTCAGAGAGTATTCACCACGGGAGATCAAGAAAGCAGTCACCGGAAACGGCAATGCTGCCAAGGAGCAGGTTGCGTTTATGGTGAAAATGCTTGTTTCGATACCGCAAGAGCACGCTTATACCGATGCGTACGATGCTTTGGCAGTTGCAATTTGCGATTTTAACTGCTTTGGCAGGTTGAGAAATCAGATGTTACACTAACCAGTGCAGGTGTTTTCGGCTATGTTTGAATATATACGTGGTAAATTGACGGTAAAGGAGATTTCCCGATGTTGTGTGGAGGCATTCGGGGTTGGATATGAGGTGCTGATCCCGCTTTCCACATTTGAGAAACTTCCCGATATTGGTGCTGATGTAAAAGTCCTGACACATCACTATATCAGGGAAGATGCTCAGAAATTATATGGTTTCTTTGATGATAGAGAGCGGGATATGTTCAGGTTGCTCATCGGTATCACAAAAATTGGTCCAAAGGTAGCTTTGAGTGTTCTTTCTGGTATCTCTGTTGAAGAGCTTGTAACCTGTGTTTCGCAGGCAGATCCTTCACGTCTCGAGAAGATCCCTGGAGTAGGGGCGAAAACTGCTCAACGTATGGTTCTTGAACTGAAAGGTAAGGTCAATGCGGCATACTCACATTCGACCACTCAGGCTTCGGGTAGAAGCGCAGAGACGGTTGCATCAAAAAATGTTAATATTCGCGAAGAAGCATATGCAGCGATGGTGTCATTAGGGTATAATGATAAACAGGTCGCCAGAGCGCTTTCACGGGTGGAGCAGACTGTTGAGAAAGATGCACCGGTTGAGGAGTGGATCCGAATGTCATTGCAGGTTATATGAACAAAACTGATATTCAGAAAAGATTGCAGGCCGGATTGAGCTTTGCGGGGCTGAATCTTGCCGGGGCTGATTTTTCACATGCCAATCTTACCGGCGTGGATTTCCGTGGTTCAAAACTTACAGGAGCTGTTTTAAGTTTCTGCAATGTAAGCGGTGCCTGTTTTCAGGAGTGCAATCTCAGAAAAGCTGATTTCAGACATACGGTGATTGCCGGGGCGAAAATGGTTATTGCCCGTCTGAGCGGACTACCTATTTCAAATGTAAATTATCCCAATTTTCGTACTTCTGATATGGCTGAGGCTGATTTTTCTTTCTCTAAAATCGAAAAAGCTGATTTTGTAGATACCGATCTCACCGGATGTATATTTGATAGTGTTTACTTAAAAGAATGCGAGTTTGGACGGGCTCATCTTGATGGGTGTGCATTCAGGAATGCTGATATTCAGCGGTGTGAAATTACCGGGGCGTCACTGAAAGAGGCTCATTTTGTAAAAACAAGCATTTATCAGAGCAATCTGTCATGGTCAGATATCTCAGCGGCCGAATTTGCGCATTGTGAGATGGAGAAATGCAATTTCGATAATACTGTTGCAGGTTCAACAGTTTTTCAGAATTCAAAGTGTATAAATCTGAAGATGATGTCCGCTCATGCTCCTATGATGAAGTGTGAGGGAAGTACTTTTACGGATTGCACCTTTGAAAAAAGCATACTGGAAAGATCTTATTGGGCTGAGTGTGAGTTTTCTTCAACTGTTTTTCGGGGCTCGACGGTTACCGGTGCTGAATTTCGTGACAGTTGCAGAGGGCTGGTATTAAATGGAGTCATCGGGCAACACTGAAACCGGGGAATACACGTGACATCAGATAAAGATAACCGGCTTATTTCCGGTAATGCGAAAGATAATGATGAGGATGCGATAGATGCGACTTTGCGTCCGCTGCGGTTCAGTGATTTCGTAGGCCAGGAAACTCTTAAGGAAAATCTGGGTGTTTTTGTTGAAGCTGCAAAGATGCGCGGTGAAGCGCTTGATCATATTCTGTTCTGCGGGCCTCCGGGACTGGGTAAAACCACACTTTCCCGGATTCTTGCCAGTGAACTTGGAGTGGGTATTCAAACTACCTCCGGGCCTGTTCTTGAAAAGAAAGGTGACCTTGCCGGAAACCTCACTAATCTTGCCGAAAGGGAAATCCTGTTTATCGATGAGATTCACCGTCTCAACCGTGTTGTGGAGGAAGCGCTCTACCCGGCGATGGAGGATTTCGTTTTTGACATAATGATTGGTGAAGGACCTGCCGCACGTTCCATACGCCTTACACTCAAGCCTTTTACGCTCGTAGGTGCGACAACGCGAGCGGGAATGCTGACGTCACCAATGCACGCGCGGTTTGGATATGTGTGCAGGCTTAACTATTACACTCCCGGTGAACTTCAGTGTATCATCATGCGTTCTGCGGGTATTCTTGGTGTCCAGTGCGGTCCTGATGCCGCTCTGGAATTGGGGAAACGTGCCCGGGGAACTCCCAGGGTTGCAAACCGTTTACTGCGAAGGTGCCGTGATGTTGCACAGGTAAAAGGTGATGGGCGGATAACATTACCAATAGTTAATAAAACACTCTCCATGCTCGGGGTGGATCAGCAGGGGCTTGATGAGATGGACCGCAGTATTCTTCATGCGCTCATCGATCACTATGGCGGTGGCCCTGTAGGTCTTAATACACTTGCAGTTGTCGTTGGTGAAGAGCCCGATACTATCGAGGAAGTATACGAACCTTACCTGATTCAATCCGGGTATCTCAAACGTACTCCCCGCGGTAGGGAAGTCACGATGAAAACGTATCACTATTTCGGGTTGAAACCTTCAAATGCGGTGTTACAGTCGGACCTCTTTGATAAAACGATTGAAAATGATGTATGAATTACTATTAATTGAGAAAATAGTCACGCTAATACAGGAGTTACTATGGATTGGGTAGATGTCGGAAGATTTTTGGTCCTCGCAGGAACAATAATTCTGGTGATTGGTTTGCTGTTTATGGTTTCGGATAAAATACCGATTGGGCGATTGTGGGGTGACATTCAATTCGGTAATGATAAATTCCGAATCTATATCCCGGTAGCTACATCAATTCTTATAAGTGTTGTTATTACGATCATACTGAATTTTTTTGCTCGCAAGTAATGTTGGTGACTGAGTGATTGAGTGATTGAGTGATTGAGTGATTGAGTGATTGAGTGATTGAGTGATTGAGTGATTGAGTGATTGAGTGATTGAGTGA
>JAFGIN010000106.1 GCA_016929595.1 Chitinispirillaceae bacterium | reverse complement strand
GCGCTTTGGGGTTGGACGCATTACCGATCGTCTCGACTCCGCTCGACGACCGGTTCGCGATATGCGCTTTGGGGTTGGACGCATTATATTACTTAATGAACGGTGTTGCTATTGGTAAATATAGATAAATAATTAGAGAGCATAATATTATCGATACTATTACTTACGCAAAACGGATAAAAAAGTTAACCGACAAAATCCGCTCAAAGCCACTGCTAACTGTCTTCTGTTCTCTGCTGTTTGTTCCTGTTTTTATCATTCTCACAGCCATCCTTCTGAGTATCTTTACTATCCGTATCAAGAAACATGAATACTCCTGGATTCTTCACGACCGAAACAATCGTTTTTTTGCTGAATGTGAGAATGGTGAAAAACAGCTTGGTTTCTGGCCACTTCCGGCAAAGGTTCCTCCCAGATTACGGATGGCTGCACTTGCAGCCGAGGATCGAAGGTTTGACAATCATTGGGGAGTGGATCTGCGATCGGTGGTAAGGGCTGTTGTACACAATTACATTGAAAAAAAAGGATACTCCGGGGCATCAACGATTGCGATGCAGGTTGCACGATTGCAGCGGGGAGGGAAGAGTAACTGGTTTACAAAAATTGAGGATTCATTTACTGCGATCTGGCTTACTCTTATATTTGGAAAGGATGAGGTACTTAGACAATACCTGACAATCGCTCCCTATGGAAACCGGACGTTTGGAACCGGTTGTGCTGCACGTAAATACTTTGAGAAGCCACTTAATGATCTCAGTCTTGCCCAGAGCGCTCTTCTGATCTCGATCCCTCGCGCGCCGGCAAGGATGAATCTTTACCGGTATTCAGGTTTTAAAAATGCTATGCAAAGAGCCCGTTTTATCCTTAAACGATGTCAAAAATATCAATGGATTACTGAAAACGAATATAAAGATGCGATTACTGAACTGGACTACATGAAAATACCGGTAAAGCGCTACCGTGATCCCGCAAATATCCATGCAATATTAAATTATGAGAAGTCTTTATATTCAGGACTAGCTGCGCCGCTGTTTCCGTTAAGAAAAGTGAGCATCGATATGGATGTTCAACGAATGGTGTACGGCGAGATGCGCATGCGGCTGGAAAAACTGGCACAGTGTGATATCGGTAATGCATCGGTGATGGTTGTCGATCGAAGGAATGCTCAGGTTCTTGCATATATAGGATCTGATGATTACTATAACAGCAGTACAAGCGGTGCTATCGATTACGGAGCGATACAGCGTTCAACGGGAAGTTTACTTAAGCCATTCATTTATGCTCTCGGGATGGAACAGTGCGGTTTTACAGCAGCGACAATTCTTACCGATATGAATTTTGATTTTGGCAGCAGTAATAAATCATTTATTCCGGAAAACAGTGACCGTAAATACCTTGGCCCGGTCATTTACAAGACTGCACTTGCAAACAGCCGCAATATTCCTGCGGTGCATGTGCTTAAAGAGATCGGTGTCAATTCGATGTACAGAAGACTGATCGATCTCGAGCTTACAAAGGATGATGGACTTGCGGAGTACTACGGTCTGGGTCTATCGATAGGGGGACTTTACTGCTCATTACAATCGATATGCAGAGGATACCTCGCTCTTGGTAACAGGGGAGCATTTCGTAATCTGGCCTGGTTTTCAGATGATACATCAGGAACATGGAAAAAGGTGATTCCTTCGGATATTGCCCAGATGACACAACTGTTTTTATCCGATCCCCAGGCACGTCTGCCGACCTTTCCGCGTGGCGGTAACCTTGAATATTCTTTCAGTACTGCTGTAAAGACAGGGACATCGGAAGGGTATAGAGACGCATGGTGTGTGGCATGGAGTGATACTTATCTTGTCGGTTCATGGATGGGTAATGGGGATAATCATCAAATGAAAATGATCAGTGGCTATGATGGACCCGCTCCACTGGTAAAAAGTATTATTGAGAAACTGCACCCTGACAGAATCAGTGGAATCGATAAAAATGAGTTCTGCCCTCCGCAGGAGTATATACCCCAAAATATCTGTGTACTGACTGGTAAGAAAGCAGACAGGAATACTCCGTATACATCTGTGGAATATTTTAGAACGGGAACAGAGCCCATAGAATACAGTAATGTCATTCAGGTACTTGGTATAGACAAAAGAAATAAACTGCTGGCGGCACCGGGGTGCAGCGACAATATAGAATATCAATCGTATATTGTTCTGCCGCTTGAGTTTGAAAGCTGGGCGATAGCACAGGGGTTGCCGGTAGCACCGCGAAGATACAGCCCATTATGCGGATCAGCGATGGTAAATGACTCTTTTTCTGTTCAGATAACCTGGCCGCGATCGGGCTCACGTTTTTTCAAAGATCCTGAAATGCCACTGGCGCAAAGTTACCTGCCGTTAAGTTGCAGAGTGACACCCGATACACGGACTATTTTATGGACTGTTAATGGTAAAGAACAATCGCTCCTTCCGACATCAGAGGTTTTCAAATGGCCCATGGAGAAGGGGATGTTTGAGTTTATGGCAAGTGTTCCCGGGACGCCATTTTGCAGCAGGGTAGTGGTTGTGGAGATATTTTAAAATCCAATGATCCAAATATCGACAGCCTTCCTTTCATATAGATATATCCCTGTGTTGATTCGTGAGACTTGATATTGTTGGATTAAGAGAAACCACGAAAGGCACGAAATACACGAAAACAGACAAAAAAGCAAACTGAGGAAAGTTTTTTTGTGACAAAAATGCCAGATATCCTTAAAGTAAAAATTAACATTAAGTAGGTTTTTGTTAGGTTATATTTATATTTCTTATTGCTGCTCCCGGACCCACCACTTCTTTCGGAAACAAGGCGAGGGGATTAATTAATTTAGTACTTATGTAAAGGAATCAGCGACTAACGCTTCGACGACATCAAATGTTTCAAAGTGTGGGATCACTGCTATAACGGCGTACCACAATACTCGCTGACCCACACTAAATCGCCTCGGGCGTCCATACAATGTTATGTTCTATGCTCAACCGCGTCCTGCCTCTGATAAACTGCGTCGATAAACTTTTTAAACATCTGCAATGAAATAAAAGAAAGTTATTGTCGCCTCTTGTATAGTCTATCGTGTCAACTCCTCCAGAATGACTATTGACCAGGGGTTTACCGTATATGAACTTTTGATTACAGCTCCTGTCTGTAAATTCCATACATTACAGCAATCTTCCGCCCATCTGTCCGTATCCACCAGGCGCACCCATTTCTGGTTATCTGAATCTACAGGAACAGTGAAGGCAACCTGCTCCGTCCACATGTTGATAAAAACGAGCAAATCCTGATCGCCTACGTCAGACCCGTCAATTCTAAGCCATACACATCGATCATTGCCATTGAGGTATGTGTAACCATCTTCTTTACGGAATAGGTAGGTCACATCATTGCCGCTGTTCATTGCAAAGTCACCATGCTCTCTCTGTTTCAGTGCGCTATGCTTTTTCCTAAGATTTGCCATATAACACGCGAAATGAAACAGAGGGTTGACATTGTTCACAGTAGCAGCTTTACCTAAATTGTTGTGATATGCGCCGTCCGTTTCAGTTGAAACGCCATTGGGTTCGTGAGATGAAATCATTGCATAATTGTTCCAGGTAGCGACACTGTCTATATTGTAGGGATTATTGTTTCCATTCTGTGTTCGTCCGAACTCATCACCCCACACCACCAGGGGCACCCCGCGGGAGATAAACTGAATAGTCCAGAAATTTCGCAGACGCTGTCGACGGAATTGCTGGTCTCCCATGGAATCCCATGAACAGTTGTTGTCGTTACCACCATCAGAAGGGCCGAAGGGCCAGGGCAACGAATTGTTTTTACAATTGTAACTGACAAGATCCGTCAACGTAAATCCATCATGGGCCACCAGAAAATTGATGGAACGGGCTGCACCACCCTGATCATGAAAACCTTCATAGTCACCATTGATCATGTTGACAAAAGCAGTTGTGTTCCCATCACCCTTCATGAAAGCCCGCAGATTATCCCGATACCTGCCGTTCCATTCTCCCCAGCCGTTAGGGAAATTTCCGACCTCATATCCCCATAGATCCCATGCTTCTGCAATCACTTCAACATTATTCTTAATAGCAAGATCGCGTATGTCGAGCAATAAAGGATGCTCAGCGAAAAAGCGCTTCTGGTAGTCCCAGTTCTTCCGATCATATTCGTTGGGTGTACGACCGAGAACCGGAGCAAGATCAAACCGGAATCCGTCGATTCCTATTTCTGTGATCCAGTAGTTCAGCGAGTCAAGAACCAGTTTTTTTGCTGCATCTGCAGAAAAGTTGATCTGATTGCCGCAGCCGGTAGCCCCGTCCACAAGGTAGTTGTCAGTAGTCAAAACATAATATTCGGTTACATCAAATCCACCCATCGATAAAAAACCCGTGGTATCGTGGTCTCCCCAGTTTCCACCTTCTCCCGAGTGGTTATAGACGACATCCAGATACACTTCGATCTCATGATCATGGAAAACCTTTACCATTTCTTTGAACTCTTTTGTCGGGCCGCCCGGAGATTTATCAAACGCAAAACGTCTGTCTGGAGCGAAGTACCCAAATGTCATGTAACCCCAGTAATTTCCACTGGCTTCGATCGGTGAATTAGTATCATTGCATGTTTCGTGAACAGGGAGAAATTCTATCGTAGTAAAACCCAGCGCTTTCAGATAGGGGGCCATCATGGCCGCACCTTTGTAAGTTCCTCTGAGTTCTTCAGGAATATTCTTAACCTGCTCAAAACCGGAGATCCCATCTAAAATCGTGCGGAGCCGGGAATTGGACGGGTGCATTGTCAGGCCCCTCAGATGCGCTTCGTAGATTGCAGACTTTTCAGGAGGAAGTAACGGGCGTGTTCCGGTAGAAGTGGAATCTTTGACAATAACACCTTTAGGAGCCCAGTGTCCGGTGTCGATAGTACGACGAACCAATCCTTTGTAATCACCGCCTCCGGTTCCATACATACCACCATTTTCTCCGGCTGCAATCATTTCTGGAGTTTCTTTATCATGAGATATTTCACGCGCATAGGGATCAAAAAGCACTTTATTGGGGTTGTACCGGTTTCCCTTTGCATCTACATCCGAAATAAAACCTTCATTGCTGTTGCCTTTACGCCACTTGTCGGAAAATACCCAGTTCGGTCCCCAGCAGCGAAAAGCATAAAAACTTCCTGCCGGAAGATTTTCGAATTTTCCCCGCCAGATACAATCATTTGAATTTCTGGCAAGTATGAATTCATGGGCAGCATCCTCACCAATGGGGTTATCATAAATCTCCAGAACAACCCTTGTAGCATGTTTTGCGTATACAGCAATAGTAGTTGTTGTATCGTCATTGATATGAGCACCAAGAGGATATCTTGATGAAGACCACAGATCCTGATCTACAGGTGTTACACAGGCGATTAATGTTTCTGGCATAATCTGACTCCTTTGTGAAATGATGATTGGTGTATTCTGAATTCATTATATAGTTATTGTAAGATAGCTGTAAAGTAACATAGTTTGCTGAGCGATATCTTGATTCAAAGATCAAAAGTAAGTATAGTCGTTAATCTTTTTAGAGATGATATATCCTGTACTTCCATGTGTTACATTTTTAAAATAATGCATGTAATACAGAAAGTGTATAAAAAAAATTTACATAATAATATTACTAATAATCATTGTTATAACTTCAACGCAGTCCGCGCGAATCAAATCTCTCCAATGTGGCGAGGGAAGCGTTGAACTTATTGTTGTCAGATATAATGAAAAGGTAAAGGGGCCTGCGATATGTTACCTGCCTCATACAACAATGCACAGGGGATTCATTTCGAAGTCGGGGTCGGTATCGCTATCGGTATCGAAGCTTACTAAAAAAGCAGTTTACACTTTTATGCCAAAAACAGATAGTCTTATCAAGACTATGATCATATATGCATTAACAATAGAATGGAAAAAAACGGGAAAAAAAGAATTCAAACTATAACCGGAAAATGGTATCGTAAGTAACACTGGGAAAGGTCCATGGAATCTCTTTGAGATCATTAACTGTTTTTCCTGAACGGATGGCTTCTGCAAACAGGTTTATCACTTCATCTACATTATATCCCAGCAGGTGGGCTCCGCGGATTTGTCCGGTAGTTTTGTCTGTCACAATCTTAAAAGCCGAAACTGACATGCCCAGTCTTTTGTTGATGTGTTTACGGGAGGTGTCCTGATAAATGACGTTTACATTTAAAGATGGTGTTGCCGGATCTCCTGCCATACCCAGCTGAGGGTAGGTGAAAACCACGCTGGGAATTGTCAGGTAGTCAGGAACGATCGAATTCCCATGGAGCATATTGCGGGCGGCAACTTTACCTTCCATTTCTGCAACCGGGGTAAGCTGAATCCCCGCTGCATGTGCATCACCTGCCACATAAATGCTTCTGTTGGATTCACTTTGCAGATACTCATTGACTTTGATTCTGAAATTCTCATGAGCGATGCCTGCCATTTCCAGTTTCAACCGTTCAACATTTGGCACTCTGCCGGCTCCATGCACCACCAGGTCAGCTTCGAACACTTCTTCTTTATCTGCAGCGGAATAGATCCGGAAACGATTTTCAACCGACTCAATTTTAACTACTTTTTTATTCAATTTAATGTCGATACCTGCTTTTTGCGATTCTTTCATCAGCATAGAAACCAGGTCCTGATCGAATGTGGCAAGCGGAGATGGTGCATACTCGAGTATGGTGACCTTGCAACCGATAGCAGCTAGCATATGGGAAAATTCCATGGAGATATATCCTGCTCCTATGAATAGAATATGTGGAGGAGGAGTGTTTTTTGTATTTAGAATATCATCACTGGAGAGAATATACTGCTCACCGGGAATTCCAAGATTGCGGGGTTGAGAGCCGGATGCAATCAGGATTTTGCGGGCACTTATCTTTTTATTATTTACAGATACTTCATTGACATCAGAAAATGTGACCAGACCGTGATACAAGTGAATACCTGCGGTAGAGAAATTTTCTTCATGCATTGCTGGAATGCCTTCAGTAAGATCGTTTTTGAAACGGATCAATTCATTCCAGTCTATTTGTATTGAACCGGTGATTCCTTTACCCTTCATACCTTTTGTCCGATAAAGAAGTTCGGTAGCACCGGCAAGAGTTCTTTTGGGATTGCATCCCCGAAGCGAACAGGTTCCCCCAAAAGGATTTTCATCAGCTATGGCTACTTTCCATCCGGCAGCACTGCAGATTGTGGCTGTGGTAGAACCTGCTTCACCGCTTCCTATAACAAATAGGTCATAATCGAATTTGTTCATATAATACATCACCTGAAGTCAATAATGTAAAAAGCTACTTATAAGTAAGTAGCAAGCAAAAGTAATGCCTTCATTTCAGGAGAAATTTATACCTGATCCGGACGATTGTCCTTTCTGTTTTTAAGCGACGGTATCTGGATATTACATCGTTTTCAATTATGCCGTTTTGAGATTTCAGATGCGAAGGGCATATTTAGTGAGTATTGTGTTCGGGGCATTTGCGCCTTACTGATACCAAAGATGCGAAGCAGATAGATTAGAATACAAAATCGGAGATTTCTCAGCCGATCATCTGTTCCAGACTATCTTATATAAAAAAGGCCGTTGCACAAGTGCATACGGCCTGGAATCGACATATTCTTTAACTCTTCGAATTAAGTACGGTTATTCTTCAATTTAATTATTATCTGTCCTTCGATTCCATTAACAGGGGACGTCCAATAAATATTCTGTTCAGTTGAGAAACAGGCAACGGCTCGAAGTGGCAATACATGAGATTTTACTGTTTCGGTTGTATCTTTTCTGATGACCGAAAGCCTGTAGGCATATATCCGGTTCTGTACTGCAGTGGAATCATGGTAAAACGGTTCACGTAACGGAGATTTGTTAAGTTTTGTGTAAATTTTATTATCACTAATCAGTTCATAACCGCAATACGATAGTTTTAATGAATCAATTAAATCGTACTCAGTTCTTCGGGATACATTTACACCAAGGATCTGTGAAGTATCCAGTTGATCCCATGACAGACTGACGACGTTTTTCAATGTATCGTAATCAATGGATATATTTTTTAAAAGCGGAGTCCCGGTAAAAGGTAATTCAATTGTACCCAGATCTGTATTGTTTCCGGATACAACAGATATCATTGGTGTGTCAATTACACCATAATCTGCCAGACTCGAGATGATTCGTAAACTGTAGGTTCCCTCTGCAAGGTTGTCGATAAAAAAGTTTCCGCTGTTATTTACCATAGCAAACTTCTGGACTCCGAAGACAAGAACATAGATCTTGTTCAGTTCGCCTCCTTCAGGAAGTCTGATATGTCCTGCAATTGCGCCTGCAGGTTTAAGGGTGTCAGCCGGGAGACTTATTGTGGTATCGTAGTTCTCAACGATTACCGTTTCATATACAGCATAATTATCATTGTCATCTAAGCATTCTATCATATATGAACCAATCTCGATCTCAGTAAAGACAAATTTGCCTTCAGAATTGGTAACTACCGCTATTGATTGATCATTATCATGTATTGAACCCACTGTACTGATATCAACAAGTGCATTTTTACTTCTCAAATGTACCATAACATCAGGTGCAGGTGATTTTCCGTCCGGTTGGTAAATGGTCCCCACAATAGCAGGATTTCCTAACCTGGTCCCATTTCCAGCATACTGATTTGTGTTACAAGAGATCAAACACATTAAAAATAAACTGACAACGATACCAGTCCGGATATATCTGACGTTTTTCATAATTCCTCCAGCTTTCTTCATTCATTGATATTTTATTCAATTGCGGTTTTTTTTGTTACGGTCAACACCGGTTTTAACTTTTGAATATTCGTAACAGGGAACAAGTGAAAGTTAAGTTGATAGACATTATCAGAATGTTCATCTCGTTCTGCAATAGACATAATTTTTTCCTGAAATGTCTCAAGTTCCCTACATATTTTTTCATATGTCTCATAAGAGATACCCAGGGTTAAACCGGAAAAATTGCGTCGGTTTTTTGGTAATTCCTGAAGCGCTTTGGAGGCAATTCCCATATTAGTCAGATGAAATTGCTGAAGCCCCAGGCTCTGAACCTCCTGACCAGTGCTAAGAATTTTACTGCATATTGTATAGGTACCGCCTTCCAGTTTTTCGATTAGTCCCAGTCTCAAAAGCAGATCTATTGACTTCTGTACCTGCCGGGTGCTCACCGTAGGATAAATCATTTTGGCGATTTCCTGCGGATCACTAATCGATGGATGTAAATCAATAAGTGAACGTACGACTGTATGGTACCACTGTGAATAGAATTCAAACTGGTCCTTCCTCAGATTTCTTGCAATGCTAGCTTCAGTAGTTACAGGATGAATTGCATTTAATTTTTCAAAATAGAAATTTCGCTCAGTATAGTTTGTTGCCTGATTGAAATAAACCAGATTTTCGAAAAATGCTGCTTCTGTTTTGGAGAGACTCATTGCAATGCTGAGTTTTACAACCGATGCACGTGAAAGAGTCTTTTTTCCTTTAATGACATTAAACAGAAACGATTTGCTTGAAAAACCTGCTTTCTGAGAGAAATTCTGATAGGAAAAAGTAGGAGAAGAGGATTTCTTCTCCTCATAATAATCCCCCAGAAAAAGTCTGTAATCATGATAATTGAAAACGTTTGGCATACGTGCCCTCCTTTATTTACTACTAATCTACTACCATTTTTCCTTGTTTTCAAATCTTGGACTAAAAAAAGGTGTTCCTGAAGAGAACGATGAATAGGCTTTGAGTACAATAGTGCAGTAAAACGGCAGAGGTGAATGTAACTACTATTTTACCATGAATCATATAAATTGCTGATTGCAGGATATTCTGACAGCCTTAAGGTAAGCGGTGCAAAATCAGTGTTGGTGGATTACAACAGTGGCTTTTTGTGCAGCTTTATTGATAGGAGATATGGATTTGTGCGGTTCTACATTTTGCAAATCACGAAAGTAACGTTACTTCCGTTCAACAACAACCACAGAAGAAATGGAGTGGCTCGTGTTGTCTTTCCAGACTGCAGTATACACGCCGGAAGAAATACCGTCAAGCCGCATCGATACGCCGGCTGCTTTTCGAATTACCGCTCCATCGCTTCTGCAGAGAATGAGCGAACCGGGGTTATTTGTGCCTGCATGGACACTTAAGAGGCCGTTGATGATTTTCGGTTTCTGGTGCAATCCTTTAGTATTTACGTTTTTATTGGTGATTCCCATTGGTTCATTGATCAGCGGGGCAAAAAGTTCTTTTACATTATCAATTTTCCACTGGACTGGTGTAACCCAGTCTGTTGAGAGTATTCCACCGGTATCTCCACTGTTTGGATTGAGTGCCCAGAATGTCCAGGAGATTACATTTTTCGCCATATATTTAATAAATGCCTTCAACCATTGGCCAGCTCTTCCTTCGTAACTGTCAAGACTTGATATCCCGAATTCACCAATGAAAAGGGGTGCGGTATTGTTTTTGGCAATAAACCCGAATGCATCATCCCAGATTTTTTCCATGTTTCCCGGGAATGCATCCTCAAAAAACCAGGGCTGCTGGTGCACTTCAGGGCCATATTCATGGGGAGAGTACACTAATTTTTCTGGCCTGGAGAGTTTTATCGGAGCATTGGTCACTCCCCGCATATTTCCACCCCACCAATATACTGTATTCTCATATTGTTCGACCCCTTCAATGATAATCAGCACATCAGGGTTTTCTGCGAGAATCGCATTGCCGCATTTTTCTGCTGCAACATTCCAGTCGGTTGAACTATTTCCCGTAGCCCATGTTGAACCGCCATCAACAATTTTTCCATGCGGCTCATTTTCAAGATCAAACCCGACAACTGCACGATTGTTTTTGTAGCGTTTGGCAAGCATTACCCAGTCACTGATCCAGGTTTCCTCTGTTATCTTTTGTGTATACCAGAGTTTTTCGTTCATATATCCGTCATGTTCGCGAGAATGGTTGTCAAGGATCACCACAAGTCCTAACACATTTGCATATGCAATAATGGAATCCAACATCTCAAGAGGAGAAAGTCCTGCAAGTTCCTTGTTCAGATCAAATTTATCGCGTACATAAAAAGAATCTTCTCCATAGAAATTAGGCTTGTCCGGTGTGGCATCATCGCGCAGCATCTCATTGCAGAACGGTATACGGACACAGTTGAAACCCATTTCCCGTATCTGTCGCAGAACACCGTGATAGTCACGTGCCCAGAGTCCATGGGGAAACATATTGGTTGTCTCAAAACCAAACCAGTTCACACCCGTTAGCCGGACCTCTTCACCGCGATCATTATATAGTTTTGAACCTTTTGCGCTCAGAAATGCGCCATAGACATCCGAAAAATAAAGAAAAAACAGTGTACAACATAAAGCTGTCCGAAACAGATATGAAATTCGAATCATTGCAGTCAGGTACTCTTTTTAAATTATAAAAACAAATTATAACAGGTGATATTTTTCGACAGATGATGATGATTTATCGGGTTTCAGCTGTATTAGTACAGATTCCGGGTTGCTACGTTCAAACTGGGCTGTTACTGTTTAAAATCTGATGTGAAGGGTGAAGGGTGAAGGGTGAAGGGTGAAGGGTGAAGGGTGAAGGGTGAAGGATGAAGGAGGAAGGAGGAAGGATGAAGGAGGAAGGATGAAGGATGAAGGATGAAGGAGGAAGGAGGAAGGAGGAAGGATGAAGGATGAAGGATGAAGGAGGAAGGAAAAATTAGAAGACTTATATTTTCTTCACTTCACACTTCTCACTTCTCACTTCAAATACAGCACAGTCACCTCTGATGGTTTGTTAGCGATAAAAAATACAGGAACATGCATTTGTTTATTATTATTAGTATTATTATATGGACTGCAGAGCAGAAGAGTGTGGGTTTGGAAGAGTTGTGCGACGGCGAAAATCTGGTGATCCCACACTATGATGCCGGGGATGTCGCGTGAAGAAGTATTGTCAGGCCACTATGAAGATCATATACCTATTTAGTAAAGGAACATCTTTCTTGCTATTGCTGACCGCGGTGTCTCCATAC
The DNA here is from genome assembly GCA_016929595.1 of Chitinispirillaceae bacterium. Classification (GTDB taxonomy): domain Bacteria; phylum Fibrobacterota; class Chitinivibrionia; order Chitinivibrionales; family Chitinispirillaceae; genus JAFGIN01. The sequence continues at coordinate 6,442 of JAFGIN010000106.1, read as the reverse complement.
GTATAAGATACATGCCGTGCCCCAGTGATGATCCTGAGCCTGTTTTACCATTCCAGGTGTAGGGAACACGGTCTGAGCCTGCAAATACCGTTTCGCGATGCACTGTTCTTCCATCCATACGTACGATACTGATTCGAACCGGGAGTTGCCTGGCACCGACAATCGTTGCCATCAGAGCACCTTTGCATGGAAGAATGACCAGATCGGGTTTAGAATGGGGGAGTGATTGCTTTGCCATCGGTTGTCGCCGATGTGTCGGGATGAGTGAACGGGATCCATCCGCAAAGTATATCGCCCATTTCATTTTACGAATAGCAATAGTCGCGTTTCCATCAGCAGTCTGTTTATCTGCTTTGACCTTTATTACCGATATGACCGTATCACGATTGTTTATGGTTGAAAAGGCAATTTTGTCATCCCGTTTTGAATAGCTCGGATATCCGGGAAATGAAGGCGTTGCGATTGTGGTGGTTTTCCGGTTTTCCATATTCATTGTCATTACGGTAGTCATTCCCGTTGTGTTATCAACATTTTCATAGGCGATTATATTGGGAGAGTTCTTTGAATATGTCGGGTTGCCGACGCTGATTCCATCACCAAGATTACTGAACAGTTTAAGCACCTCTCCATCTCCGAATTTATTGGAGTCCAGATCCCATGAACGGAGAAATCCGATATCCCAAAATGTCAAACCATAACCACCCTGACCGGAAAGTGAATTGTATACATCATAAATGACTTCGTTACCGGTAAAGTTCCATTCGAGGGCGGTTGAATTTACAGCGCCGGTGACCGCATGCGACTTATCAGATGGGCCATTGAGATTGAATTTTCGCATTGAACCGCCGCTTATATTGCCGATGTAAATTGAGGTGTCGTTTCTGGTACGTACCGCTGCAAAACGCTTTCCATCACGGGATAGTGCGCAGAGGGCCCATGTCTTTGATGAATCGATCATTTTTTCCGTCGCAGTGGTTCCGTTGAGATCGATTGAGACCAGCTTCCCGTCACCGCTTACAAAGAGGATCCTTTTACCATCATCACTAATCGATGGACGGAACTTCACCGATCGTTTTGATATACTTTTAAGGGAGCCGAATGCGCTGTCTGCAATATAAAGTGTTGTACCGTCACTGGCAGGTGGTGCTGCCGTGAGCAGCACATATTCTCTGCCCGGGTTAACCGGCAGATCCGCGATATGCTCAAATGACTGAGTATTGTCAAGTATGCCAACACTGTCGAATGCCATTATCAATGCAGAATCTTCCGGTGATCCCTTTCCATGCAGCTCTTCGCATGCGAGTCTGGTGCCTACCCGTAGATCAGCGAATTGTGATGATGCGCTCAGATAGGTGGTAAGTGTCCTGTAGAAAACACGCTCAGCCTTTTCCTTGCCAATCTCTTCTGCAAAGAGGTAAAAGGCGTGACTGGGAATTCCACAGTTTACATGAACACCGCCGTTGTCGCCTGAGGAGGTGTTGGGTAATTTCTGATATTCCTTCATCGTTTTGGGCTGCCACCCTGTTCTACCTTTTGTTGTTCCGTTGTGCGGATCTGCAAGGTTTCTAAGCGCTTTGGCTGAACTTCCGGTGGAACGGATGATAGTTTCTCCTATAGTCCAGTTTTGCCGTTCTATCATACAGCCGAAAATGTCCGCGAACGATTCATTGAGTGCACCCGATTGACCTATGTAACGAAGTGCCGCTGTCGCTTCAACGACACCGTGTGTCAATTCATGACCTGCTACATCGAGTGCTCCCGCAAGTGGTTTGAACGTTGATGAACCATTGCCATAATACATTCCCCGCCCGTTCCAGTATGCGTTATCCATCGATCTCCCGTATTCGTCAGCAACATTGATAAATGATCGTATGGTACCGCCCTTACCATCTATGGAATTGCGGTCGTGTGTGGTACGGTAATACTCAAATGCGACGGAGGCGTTGTAATGCGCTGATACCGCTTTGGTATCCCAGCTGTTTTTTGATGAACTGATCAGATTGAAAGAGGAGGTCGCCGGGTATTTATTCTGATAATCGTAGGTGACGATTGCGCCTGTGAGCTTGTTTGGAATCTGTGATTTTGCAGCGTCAAACATCGTGCGTGATGCATCAATAAGGTAGAATTTGTCTGAAAAATAGGTGTGAATGGTTCGATCGGCACCGCTGAGATCAGCTGCAGTGGCAGTTGTATCTCCAGCATTACAGGTACGATTGAGTTTCTGGAGAACATCTGCCGTTTGAGCATCAATGATAAGTTCCCACCAATCCAGCATGTTTGGGCGCACCAGAACCTGGTAAGCCAGACGTGGATAAGATTCTTTTTCCTGTACCGGAAATATTACAAGTTCAGAGGTTGGTTTACTGTAATCAAGAATCTCCATCTCAATATCATTGAGCTCCCGGATAACGATACCATCATTGTTAAGTTCAGATATCGCTGTCGAAACAGCCTGCTCTGCACTGACCGTCGGAGTTGTGTTAAGGACGGGTGTCGGGATTGTGCGTCCGACAAAGTGTGCCATGTCATTATGAATGTGAACTGTAGCCTCAGCTCCCAGCACGGGAATGCCTTTGAAGTTCTGTCTTATCTTATAGTGATTCGAGTCTGCAACCTTGCTATCTGTATTATCGATGAACGATAGTTCTTCTGTCGGGCGGCTGATACGCAGTGCCGGACTGATTTGCCACAGATATTGTCTGCAAAGGTTTCGTTTTCGTGAGGTAGCATCCGTTTTTCTAAGTGATTGGGAAACTGCAGTATTTTCTACAATCTTACCTGAAATGAAAATTGGCGTTATCCCCTCCGCATCATATCTGATAGTCAGAGTATCTGAATCTACAGGAGCCGTAACCTGCTTTTTGAGCGTTTTGCCCGGAGTAACAGCAGAACCATCAAGTGCCAAAACCGTAAAATTCAAACCTGAAATGATCAGTCCCGCTGTTAGAATAGTAGTGATTCTAATGGACATTTTTTCCTCCTGCATCACCTGCGGACACTGTTGATCTGGTAGTTATCAATTCATATATAATATAACTCTAATAAAATCAAAAATATTGGCGCCTGCTGGTTAATTGAAAAAAATGTGGACGTTTTGTCTACAGTGCTGCCTGATTCGAATGATTTCCTGATGATGAGATGCGAAGCTGTTTGCGTAAAGAAATGCGGTAGGGGTTAAAAGAATACTGGTGAAATACCGAACACACTAAAAAGTTTACTCCCGCAAATCTTCCAGCAGTCCCCGTTGAACCATCTCTCCTGGCATAACCAACCCTTACATACGGGGTACTGTGAAAATCCCGGAATAAAAAGAGTTAAAATTACACGTTAATAACGAGCAGTATTTTTAATTTATAGTACCTGAACCGTACCGTACCCTGAGGGTACTCGAAGAGAGAGTTACGGAATACTTCTATAATGAAGTCGGAAACCGTGACTGTGTACATAATGTAAACGGTACTGCTACGGGATACGATTGCGATGATCTCAACAGGTTAACAATAGTAACCAACTTCACTTCGGCTTCGCTCAGTGCAGGTGCGCCGGATCAAACGGTGAATTAAGTGTGAATCGAAATTATGGTGCAATTATAGTTTTGTGTCATTAATCAACAGAAATCTCTCTTTTTTTTATCACCGGGAAAGAAGCTCCAAATTGTATCAATAAGTATGTCTCGCGAGGGGCTATGTTGTTGAGACTCATTTCCAGAGAAACCCAGTTCTTTCGTTCTGTCTGATAGGATATTCCGATCATGCCATTGCTGTGGATGTTATTGTATTTAATTTCTGTGCCAGGATAAAAAGATAGTTCATATCCGATATAGGGAAGATATCGGGGAAACTGGTAGTTTAGAACAAATCCAATCTGAGGAAGAAATAATACGTCCCAGCTACCAATGTCTATGGCTGTTGGAAGCTCCAGATAGGTAATGAATGCGGGAGGAATTCTTTTGCTTAGTAAACTAACGGAAAAAAAGGGTTCTGAATAGATGCATTTAAAACCAGGGAGATGCAAAGGATAGAGGTTTGCCCCGATATTGATTCTGTCTGTTACTCCATATTTTGCATTCAGACCGATATTGGGCAGAATAGAAGATCCGCCAAGGTCATCTGTCATCATCAGTGATGCCTGGCCGCCGATCTCCAGAGTACCTTTTTGTACCATTCTCGCACCGGGAGACATCGCACAACTTATAATTAAACATAGCTGCAAAGTGATAATAATGGCATGTAACGATTTTCTGTTTAAATATTCTGGTCTGTCTGAAATATTCAATTTAAAATTGCTGTTAATGTTCAGGTATTGTTTCATAATAAAATTCTTTTGATGAAGCTTCAGTTGATTGAAATCTTGTGATCATGCATCCTCTTTATATTCAGGCTGAGCGCTGATATTTTGATCGTTTTTACTTATGAGTTAAAAATAGTGCCTGTATTGGAAGGAACTCAACTATTTTTTGATCATCTTGTCCCATTGTCTCTCCGTCACCCAGCCATTTCTTCAGCCCTTCCTCTGTTTTTCCGAATATACCGCTTGCATTTCCCCTCTACGTATACTATTTACCTGTAATATGACTCCTGCAGTGCTGCCGGATCAAGCTGCTCGAATCAACAATACGATTCCATGGCGGTAGCAGACTGCACAGTATAATCTCGTTCTCAATTATACCTCCCTGACGGCTGTTTGATTGGTTTTTGTAGTTGCAACGAGGTGGTGATAATGTGGCGGTTGGAGAGAGTTGGAGTCAGCAGAAAAGAATGGAAGACGAACTTTTGTTCATCTTCTGAGCCGTTATGTGCAATAAAATTTTACAAGAAGAAAACCGGCGGGGAAAGAATTATCAGGACATAAATTTTATTAAACTTTATTTATCAATTATTGATTAAAATGGGAAACAAAAAACATTTAATTTTTTAAACTATTTCCTACAATGTTTAGGTTTTAAGAAATACTTAATTACACTGATTAGAAATGGCAAGCTATATGGTAAAGTTTTTTATGATGAATTTGAATATGAGAAGATACGATGGGATTTAAATCAGATTAAACTAATTGACGACAATGTAATAAGATTAACTGAATTATTATCAGAATCTAATTTAGTAGAAATTGATAAAATAAAAATATCAAGAGCAGAATTATACACACAATTTATAAATCGTTTTGGTAAAATACTTACGCAGAGTACTTTTGATGAGAATGTAAAATGTCTTGAAAATATTAAAATTGATAGAATAGACAGAAATAAGGTGTTCAATTGGTTTTTTATTCACGAATAATATTTGAATGTAAATTTGAAAAACCATCCAACAAAAATTATATTTATTGTAAATAGGATAACTTATGATCTGCAACAGGAAAACATGACTACTTTAATCGCAGGAATATTGATATTTTTATTAGTTACTTTTGGAATATTTTTTATCATTTCATTATTGTTAAAAAGGTCTTTAAAAGCCTTTTTTTAAATGAGGACTACGGCATTTATTTTAACATTCCATAACAACATTAAACTCAGCTATACTAGTGAAGAATGTAACCTCTTATAAACTGTGCCATCTGAATTCAAGGCTGATGAATTGGGGATGTCAGCATTCTTTTCAGTGTCGAATCCGAATCAGAAGTCTGTGCAGGTATGCAGAAAAGTGGCGTTTCATAGGTACCTCCATAGGTTAAAAGTTAAAGATAGGGAAATGCCGCTTTGTTATCTATTGACAATATCGGCTGTTGATGTATTATGAGAAATGCAACAGATATGGTGGGGAAATATCTTCTGCAGATCCAGTTACATCTCGGTATCGTGCAATTGGAGTAGGATTTTTTGAAAAAGATAGGACATTGAAAGCAGTGTTTTAATGGGTGCATTTCTTTCGTTATTAAAAAAAATGATAGAAAGTTTTTTCAATTAAGTACATTGAGAAAAGTAATATTTTTTCAGTATGTCGGTACTAAAGTTTGTGAACATTATTTTGGTGAGCCGCGGCAGAACAGTACAAGTCATTCAGTTTTTAAAACACCTTGGAACGGCGATCCACGGGTAAATATACAGAATAAAAACGGCATGGCTAAATCGTATCAGGTTAAACAGGTTTTAAATGCGATTGAGAGGTTAGAAAATGAAACCACTTCAGAATGATCATTATTCTTATCGTGTTATCTGGTCTGAAGAAGACAAAGAATATGTTGGTCTTTGTACAGAATTTTCAAGTCTCAGTTGGTTGGATGAATCTCCGGAGGCTGCGTTGCGTGGCATTCGTAAACTTGTTGCAGAGGTTATAGAAGATATGCGCAAAAATAAAGAAACAGTTCCGGAACCAATTACATCAAAGCATTACAGTGGAAAATTTATAGTGCGAGTACCACCACAGGTACATCGAAAGCTTGCAATTGAGGCTGCAGAATCAGGCGTTAGTCTTAATCGTCTTGCGAGTTCCAAACTTTG
>JAFGIN010000105.1 GCA_016929595.1 Chitinispirillaceae bacterium | reverse complement strand
GGCGTAGCGAGGACAAAATATTTGCCGAAGGCCAAGCGAGGCTTTGCGAGCGCAGCAGTATTGGTGTGTTGTTTGTCTGTACCAGCCCGACTTTTTCTTCATTTTTCTCGCCGCCCGCCCGTTTTCTTTTAAGAAGAAAAAAAATTTTATTTCGCTAATATTGCAATTGAACTATTTGTGTTTTGTATATAATTGAAAAAAATTATTTTTTATATGTTAAATTAAAACATTTATGAGATTAGATTATGTAAATAGTTTTAACGATTTTTAAAAAACTAAAATTCTTTTATTAAGCAAGTAAAATTCCATTGTATTCTGTACCAGCCATCTTTTATTTTTATTTAATTCCATTACTCAAAAACTAAATAACGAGATATTAATACAATGCACTTGCGCATTTTTGAAATGTTAGCACCAGCGGAGTACAAAGGCGTACCGGTTGGAAATCTTTCAGAAAACCTCCGTGATGCGGTAACTATTCAACTTTACCTGCAGAGAACATTTAATATACTTGCAGGAAGTATGGTAACACGCACAAATTATGGATTACCAGATTTCCCGGCAATACATACTGCAATACCTGGGAATATCAATGAATATGCAAAAACTATTGAAGAGTTAATAATAAAATTTGAACCGGCAGTGAAAAGTGTTGAATTTCTTGAATGGAATATTGAAGAGAAACAGCCGGTATTGTTTTGCATAATGCTGCTGGAGCTTAAAGATGCAAGAAAATACCGGTATAAATTGTCATTTCTTGGTACTGGAAGATACGTTATTGATATTACTTAGTTAATTAAAATTATTTCTTCCGTACATCCCGTTTTCAAGTCAATTTTATTATCTGCAATATATTTACTTTTTTCTTAGTAGGTAGGTTCCTTTAGAAATTTTAGTACTTAACAGTTTTGAATTTGCACCTAGATATATGGCTCTCCCGTTTGCTTGATACAGTTGAACAGGAGTATGTAAATATTTTTTGAGGGAATTAGCACTGTTGTAATGCGCAAAAGAATATATAGCATCGCTCGAAATAAATTCCTGTTTTTTAACAGCTATTACTGTTGAAGTCTTGCTACTATCAATGAACCCTTTAAGTGCTTGTGTTGGTCGACCATCTGCACCCCATGCACCAAGATTATATCCCCGGTTATAACCCGGACCAGCTTGTGGCTCCCAATACAGTATTCCTAATCCCATATTATTTTTAATCGCTCGCATTTTTTTAAGCATATCAGCAATCATTTTTCGGCATTGTTCTTCTGCAGTGTAGTGCATCCCAGTTTCTGCAATTATGACCGGTTTTTTAGACCGTGTTATTACAGAGGTTATGTTAGCAAAAACATCGTTATTAAAATCCTCCCAGTCATTAACGGTTGTATTATTACGGTATTCAGGATATGCCGACATGCCAACAATATCAAATTGAGCATTATAAATAATTAAGCTGTCAATATTCCATCTATAAAGCGCTTCGTCAAACCCGTTTGAGAGGTGAACAACTGTTTGTGTCGCAGGCGATATCTCTTTCACGGCTTTATTACCGGAACTGACAAAGCGGGCATAGTTAACCATATGTTTCTTTGATGCCTTGCCGTTTTCCCAAAGCATCCCGTCATTTGTCTCGTTGCCAATTTGCACCTGCACAGGATAAACATCCACCGCTGCAAGTGCGCTCATGACCTCTTTTGTGTGGTTATACACTGCTTCCTCAAGCTGGGTTACGTTAAAATTTTTCCATGCCGCCGGAGGAGTTTGTTTACTGGGATCCGCCCAAGAATCGGAGTAGTGAAGCGTCAGCATCAACATCATGTTGGCCTGTTGTACACGTTTGGCCATCTTTACGGTAGCGTTTATGTCGCACAGACCGTTGCCCCAATCATTCGTTGGATTTACAAAAACACGTAGCCTGATAGTATTCATCTGGTAATCATTCTTTAGTATATCAAGAATATCTCTTGATCTTCCCAACGTATCTTTGAAGACAATTCCATTCTTCTCTTGCCCTGTAACCCAACTGATATCGGCACCTTTAATGAAATCTATTGCAAATAGGCTAAAAGGAAATAGAACAAATATTAATAATGTTAAATAATGCATGGCAATTCTCCTATTAGACAATAACAAGAATTAAATAATTCACTTATCACGGATGCAACGAATACTGAAACCGTAATTCTTATTATAATAATTGTATTTTCTGTACATATCCACACGATCGGAGTACAAGTTGTGGTAAATTGCAGTACTTTGATCATTTTCAGTTGTAGTCCACCATACACCATATGCACCATATTTTCCAAATGTTCCATTATAACTGCAATAGCCTCCTGGCAGTGCTTTAAAACCACTTGAATTCGTTGCCCCTTCATTAGGATATGTCCAATGTAAAAATCCTTCTTCTTTAAGACTTCCACCGGCAACATTCGACCCACCGAGATAACTCGCCAGCAATACCCATTCGGAATCGGACGGCACATGCCAACCTTCCGGAGCGATTTGTTTGGTGTTCACGGGATCTATAACATGCCAATTGTATAAAGCCCCATAATCTTTCTTAAATAGAGAGCTATCATTAGTATACCAACAATAGGCAGGTGTTGTAAGGTCGGCCCATTCCTGCCCACCTTTAATTTCAAGTATTGGGGAACCATCTCTGTATCTTGTTGTCTTTAAATTTTCAGCCATCCACACTTGGTCGCCAATTGCAACAATTGAATACACATTACTATCAGCATCTTTAACGGTTGTTCTTAACGTAAGTTTTACAGTAGAACTTGGTGTATTGCCACTTACATTACCCACTACACAACAGTAATAACCACTGTCTGAAAAATTAACCTTTTGTTTTGCATAAACAGAATTTGTTGCCCCCGTAAGGTTTACACCATCCTTTTGCCACTGGTATGTTAACCCAATGCCTTCTGCAGTAGCAGACATTGAAATGTTATCCAGGGGAAATACAGAAACAGCTAAAGGTTGCAAAGTAATTGCTGGCTTTGCAATCTGCCAATTTGCATAAAGTGTATCATTTTTTGTACCTATTTGAAATGAGGTACCAACTAAACGAGTGGCACCAGTGCCATTACTTGCTGTATTCCAACCTGCAAAATCATAATATTGCCGTGTCAGCACTGTTGGTTTATCAAGAACAGAAACAAGCTGCCCACTCTGGTATAAATTATTATCGACTGGAGCAGAACCACTTCCACCATTTACGTTGTAGATTACTCTATAGACTGGGTTCCATTTTGCAAACAATGTTCTTGTTGCTGTAATCGGTGTTGTAAAATCAAACAGTGCTGTTAGTGCCTGATTTGAGTACCAGCCCTCAAATGCAAAGCCAGTTTTAGTTGGTACTGCAGGCTCTGTTGCATACCCTCCATAAGCAATCATTTGTGCTGTAACCGAACTACCTTCGTTACTATTAAAGCTTACCGTAAAACTATCAATACTCCATTTTACATAAAGTTGTAGATGTTCAGTACCTGCAAGCAATGTATCGTTATGCTGGTACACTTTACCTGTTCCATTCTGCGTGCGATTCCATCCTCCGAATGTGTGGCCTGTTCTGGTAAGTGAACCTGTGTTATCTTTAACTATTATGATGCCGTTTTGCAGATAAATACCGGTATCTACCGGCACTGAACCTGTTGAATTGCCATTCCCTAAATATGTTACGGCGTATACAACCGTCAATGTTGCTGCGTTGCTTATTACCGTACCAGTTGTATTGCTTACAACACACCGATAGCTTGCTGTGTTATCAGCAGATGCAACTGGTAGTACAGAATAAGTCGAACCGTTCGCACCTGTGATATCGACATTTCCTTTCTGCCACTGGTAATTAAGATCTGAACCAGTAGCATTAACTATAAATGTTACAGATTGACCTTCTGCAACTGTTTCATTCTGCGGCTGAACGGTAATTGTTGGTACAATAACATTTTTTGTAATGGTTAACTTCGCATCACTGCTCATTACCGTATCAACAGAATTGTATACCATACATTTAAATGATTTGCCACTGTCAGCAAGTGTTGTTACCGGGATCGTATACTCTGAGGAAAGAGCATTTTGAATAAATGCAGTATCCTTATACCATTGGTAATGGAGGGCGGTTCCAGATGCTATTACTGAAAATAGAGCACTTTTACCAGCTGTAACGGTTTTACTTGTTGGTTGTACTCTAATTTCAGGTGCAACAAAACTTTGCACTACAGTAAGAACAGCACCATTACTAATTACAGTATCAACAGAATTGCTTACAATACAACTAAAAACAGCATTGCTATCAGTAACCAACGCTACAGCGATTGTGAATGTAGCGCTTGTTGCATTGGGAATTGGCTCATTACCATTGCGCCATTGGTAATGAAGATTTGTACCGATCGCATCAATAGTAAATGTTACCGGTTTCCCTTCTACTATCGTCTGGCTTACCGGCTGCAAAGTAATTACAGGCGGGTAGATGTTTTTCTGAACACTTAAAATTACTGTATCACTATTTATTGTACCAGAGATATTACTAATCACACAATGGAATGTTGCTCCGCTATCGGCAAGTGCTACTGAAGGGATAATGTACGATGGTGCAATTGCGCCATTTATATTTGCACTGCCCTTTTTCTATTGGTAAGTAATATCCGTTCCTGTTGCTGAAACTTTGAATGTAACAACTTGCCCTTCTGTAACATGTTGACTTTCAGGCTGAATCGCTATAAGTGGGGGTATAATTTTCTTGTTTACCGTAAGTTTTGCAAAATTGGTTACAGTGAGTCCCACAATATTATAAACAATACAACGGTATCTTGTATTATTATCACCCACTGCAACAGCAGGTATAGAAAGCATGGAAGAAGTTGCGCCCTCAATATTTACTGTATCTTTCTGCCACTGGTAAAAAAGATTGGTGCCATTTGCTACAACAGAAAAAGAAGCTGGATTACCTTCAGTCTCTGTTTTATTTTCGGGCTGGAAAATAATGAATGGCGCATTAATTTTTACAAAAGTAAAAGAGGTATCGGTGATGTCATCATCAGGGTGATAGCAGGTCTCAAATATCACCACATGAGCACCAGTGTCTGCTCTTGTTAATGTCAGCCGAACTTCAGTTCCGTTGGATTTTACTTTTTGCCATTCAACCCAGTTTTTGGAATCGAGTTTGTACCGGTAAAAATTCTTATCACCAAGATTACCTGAAAAATACCAGACAGCATCCTCTGTCGCTATGGTATCCCCATCTTCCAGACTATTTTCATTAAAAACCAGGAAAGGTAATCTATAATCTTTACTATTCTGATCTGCAGGATTATTGGGCATAATACGGCAAGTCGTTACAAAAGCGATGAGTGTGATGTAGATAAAATTTTTCATGATAAATGTTCCTCTAAAAAAGCAGTTGTGCAAGAATTCCTGGCCCTTCATTATAATATGGGAAAAAATGTATACTCTGTTGTTCTTTACTATTAGCTTTCTTATAAGTAATAACCGCAGATGGAATAAGAATGGCAGCGGCAGTACCTGTTACAACCATGCAGATTAAAGATGTTGTACCGATTTTTTCAAATTTAACAAAGTTTTCCTGCCCTGTTGTATTTGAATATTTATTGCGTGAATACACCAAAACAACTGTTGATGCAATTGCACCGCTTAAACAGCTTCCGCCGGAAATAGCGAGTGCACGTGATAACTTATTTTTCTGCCGACTCTGATTTTCTCTATCACGTGCCTTATCACGCACACCGTATGAAAAAGGAATACTGTCTGAAATCGGCTGAATTTTCTCATCTACTGTCATGTGGAATTGGCCATTATTCTTGAATGACCCATTCTTGATTGCTAATTCAACTTTCATTGAACGTATGCCATATACTGAATAGGCGAGGATAAAATTACTCAAGCGCACATTTTTAGCTTTTGCAGTGATAAGGATACCGTTCCAATCAAAGGGGTTAGGAAGAACTCCAGATTCTTTGTTGAACTTATTATCATTAATTGTTGTAAAAATTACAGGTTTTTCTATTGTTCCCTCTGCAACAAAACTCCCCTCAACAATAATCCCGGTGAAAGGTTTAAAAAGCAAAACACAACCCTTCTCGATAGTAAGTTGGCCAGTTTCTTTGATTGTAAGATTATCTTCTATAATATATGGGCTTTTATCGACGGTGAGCTTTAAATTTTCTACGGCACCGGATAAAGGAGTTTGTGCGGTTAAAGTGTAGAAGTTCAAAAACAGTATAAATATGCTTTTTTTCATAAAATATGATCTATTGTAATGCATGGTTATTATAAATAATTGCTTTATATTCCTTCATATAGAAATATACTGAGCGTACATATGCTATTCTTTTCCTAATGAATTAGTTGTTCCCCAATCCAGTGGCAAACCGATTGTCGCCTTTTCATACTTCTTTTTTTCCAGATACGGAATAACATCTCCAAGAGTTGTTAATATTTCCTCTACTTCTGATTTACGTAAAGGGCTTGTTTCGTTTTTAAAACGGTTTTTAATATCATAAAGTTCAGGAAGGAAATCGTAGCGGTTGTAGGTTTTGAACCCCATTCTTAATACCTTTTCGAAATTGTATGGATTAGCTTTAAGCTCATTGACAATGATTTTATTCAAAACTGGAGTATTGAATCTACAGTAAAGGATCAGATGACGTTTGCGAACTATGTTTTCAGGTTCAATACTAAACATCTTGGCTAAATTTATACAAATCGTAATATTTGCGCACTTGGATAGATATTGTAAAAGCATATCCCGCGTAACAACGTCTGGATTTTGATACACTTGTTTTTCAACAATACTGTCAATTTCAGTATCGTTCCAACAAGGACTAGCAGAAAGACTACTAGCGAAGTAAGACCATTGTAGTTTTTTAAGTTCATTTGAGTGTTTTTTTAACAACTTGAGCAGAAAAGTAGAATGATGCTTTGATAATACCCGCATCCCCCAATGACCATATAATGAATTGTTTATAACAAATTCTGCTATCGCTGAATCATTTTTTTTACAGCCCTTCTCTGTTAATGTTGTCAAAATTGATATAACTTCATCCTCTCGAAATTTTTCAGCAAACCTATCAGAAAAAAGGCTATCTAACAATGCATTGTTTGGGCAGGAACTGCAATGGACAAAGCAGTTTGCAAGTAATATGATTGTTAGCACATTTTTGAACATACTATATCCCAACCTAAATTATGAATTCAGTCCAATGTACAGCTAAATTTTCTGTCCGCAGCATTTTTAAAGTGTAGTCACCATATTTATCAAAAAACTCTTTTGCAAAATTACTATCAAAATTTGTATCCTCCAGGTCTATCTTCTCTCTCGTCCCATGATACGGACACCACCCCCAAGACGGTTTCATAATCGCCCCGCATTTCGGACAAGTCGCAAATGATGCATCAACATAATTCAAAAACTTTAAAATACTAATTGCTCCGGCAATCTCATCAACAGAGAGCGATTGCGGACTTGAAAATGCTTTTTTGAGCAGTGCTTTTTCTTTATCTGCAGAAAACTGGAATTGTGGATTGAGATTGTTTCCTGTTTTCGAAAATATCTGATCAAAGGCATTCCCATTCATGAGAGCATCATAATAGTTGCCCATTTTATTACCTGCAGCAGACTGAACGTTTCGAATTGCCTGCACCATTTTCACAATATTTTTCTGAAAACCGATACGATAAATTGAAACACTGTCCGGTTCATTCGCAAGATTTACTGGTCGTTCCACAAACCCGCTATTCTTATCCATTTGAAAGTTAAAGGGTGCACCTTGCCCAATATCGATAAACCTGTTGAGAAGGGTAACACCAAGATGTTTACTCTTATCGTGGGAAACCGCATATTTCCCTGTTTTTGTGTCCAGAATTCGTTTTATTTCTGTTGCTGCGAGCATATACATACTGTCAAAATGATCAGGGGATAATCCGAAATCAACGGTATCCATAAATGGATGCTCGATATTTTTAATTTTTGCGTCAAAAGTTTTTGCTGCTTCACGAATCTTTTCTAAAAAAACACCTACAACAAGGACACGGTTGATTACGGTTTCCTTAATACCAATGCGGACTATCCATTTTTCTATTATTTCTGACCCGATCATTTTACTTGATGTCAGCAATGCTTTGATTGCTTTAAGTGCTGTTGCCTGTTTTTCTCCTGCTTCACCTTTCCTGAAAAGATCATAAAGATCACCAACATCACTGTCCGCAAAAGCATATGAAGCTACAAAACTTCCCATTCCCAGTTCAATATCCTTATAGAATTCCTGTACAGCTTTCTTTCGTGCGTCTGCGATTGCTTCAGCAGGGCGGACATCATCAACAAGCAGTAAAGGATTATCTTTAAACAAACCATGCTCAACAGGGGTAAAACTTGAGTGTTCCTTAATCTGTGCCATTTTAAAGGCCAGAAATCGATCCCAGTTCCTTGCACGGTATATTGTTGGCATTCCTTTACTGATTGTTCTGCAGTCGGGATTATCGGTAAAATTATTGTGAATGGGTATCAGTGTGGCCGGAGCACTTATTGTACACGAATACACCGTTTCATCTGATAAATCACCTGCAAATTGTGGATACAATACAAAAAGATGCACACCCGTTTTAAGTGTGTGTTCAAGTTTAAGTGGTTTATTGAACAGAAAGGTCTTTCCAATTTCTGTATCCCTTGCCTGAAAATGCAGCACCATTGGATTTGCATTGTATCGTTTCATTTCATCCTCAGACAGATCCCGTACTACATTTACCATAAGATACAGCGGTCGCTGACACACAGAGTGTGCCTGCCAGTACCCTTTGCGTCCACGAACCTGCACCTTATTATGGCACACACCGGTAAAACGGTATTTTTTGTCATCAACATGAAAACCCTTATAAAGCATCCCTTTTACAGAATCTGTTTTTTCTTCTGCACCATCATCTTTAAGTTGAAAACATTCGAGTGCTTCGTCTTCGAGTATCCAGAGATAGCTTATTTTTTCAACAGGGACAGGGCAAAACAACCCGGTTTTTATGATATCCTTGTATTCACCTTTAATACCGGCAATCATAAGATCTATGCAGCGGAAGGGAACCTGAACTATTGGATCAAAAGGAAAATCTTTGCGTACAATCGGTTTATTACAATATTCACTGAAATTTGCATTCTGGACATTATTCTGCTCGATAGATTTTAACCAGCAATCCGCAGTTCCTCCCTGCAGAAGAAATTTATCCAGCCATGCAAAATGTTCACCGTAATTTTCCTTATTTAAAAATGAGAAGGAATTAAACCACTGTAAATCTTTCCCTACAGGTTCACAAATACCAATAGGATAAGCGATATCTACTCCAAGATATATGTTGGAGATCGGTAGTTCCCGGCGAAAAACAATAAAATTCTGGAACGGTTCATCAAAGGGGAACGGGTCCGGGAGTGTAATATCATTGCTGCCGTAAGCTTTTTCATATTCTTCACGGCTGGCAGCAACATCTCCAAGTAATGTACCTTCAAAAGCTTTACCTTCTTTAACAAATGGTGATTCATTATACAGGTTGATCACCATTTCTTCAACTTTCCGTACATTGCGAAACGCATTTGCTGCAAAACCGGGGATTCTAACTATTGGAGCATATTTTTTCTTTGTAATAACATTTTCATGAGGCTTTTTGAGATGGGAAAGCCTGTCTTCCTTTTTTGTAATGTCAATACCGAAAATGTTTTTATACTGGTTCCATGTTGACCAGTTAACTACCCATGACCATGCAAATATTGCTTCGTGTTCATCACCTTTTTCAATGAACAGATTCTCAAATTCATCGGTTAGCTCAAGTTTGAAACAGATATCCCAGAGTGGCTTATTAAAGGAACTGATAATTCTTTTTATTTTTAGCTGGATATATCTTGTAAGTGATTTACCGGCAAACTGAAGTACAAATTTCGGATTTCCATCCACAACCTTATCCGGATTGACTTCTCCTTCGGGGTATTGGCCGTTGTAATTTTCATCAAAGACAACTTTACCCAGTGGTTCAATATCAATGGTTAAATCTGCAAAATCTGTAACCCGGGATTCGACGGTTTTTTGTGATTCTTCAAGATCTTTGGTGAACATTTTTTGTTTGTCGCCCGGTTTGAAGGTAAAAAGATCCAATACAAACTGTGTAGCTGGTAAAGCTGTACCTGTGGTGGAGTCTTTTTTAGCCTTATAAATCCACCTCTGTAGTTCTCCTTCATCATTTAAGTGTACTTTTGGAACTATTCCTGTGGCATATGTCGCACTTAGAAAAAAAAGATCTTTTACACGGAAATGACAGTAAAGGTCGCGTTTATTTTTCTCGTTTGCAGGCCCGTAAAAAGGAAGAACACTGCCCTGTGTTTCATTCGTCAGTAGTGGCATTTCGCTATACGACCAATACGCCTCAGTTAACTCCGGAATACCATTTTGCAGAACAAATTTTTTAATAATTCTTTCAGCCATCTACATCTCCACCAATAAAAACAATATTATGAGCAGCTATATTTGTAAAAGGAAGACAAACTTGTCCATCTTTATCAGCTTTATTATTCATCACTATTTCGAGTTCTGCAGAACTGTTTTTAAAAACCAGAAAATTTGCGCCATGAGCAGGAGTATCATCGTCACTAACAATAAGTGCCCAGAGTTCATTATTGTTAATAGGAATATTACAATCTGATGATAAAACAGTGTGCCCCTCAGCGTTAAATGCAATAGCGAAATCATCCTTATTTTCAACTGTACCTAAATCAACAATCCATTCAGCAGTACTTTTTCCACCGGAATGGGTGCTTTTTACAAAACCGATACATTGCTGATCTTTGGAATTCTTGTCTAAAATTTTAAAATTGACCGCTTCACCTTCCTGCATACCATTTATATCAACCGTTAATTTAACAGTATCACCTTCTGCAGCGTATTCAGGCGTGTCCTCTTGTTTTTTTGTATCGGTATGTGCCCAGCATGGATTGGTTAAACGTATATTTTTTGTGTCATCTTTATACTTTTCAACAAATTCATCGATACCATCGGCATCAGTTGGGCAGGTGAGTAGTTTTTCTCGTGCTGCATCATCAAGGCGGTAGGTTACAGTGGAAAGTTCGGTAAGAAACAGTTGCCATTCATGTTTACCGCTTTCCAGATATCCTTTAATAAAAAGTGCTGTTATAAAGCGGTAACGCAGTTCAATTTCGACAAGATGACCAAGATGTTCAAACTCCGGAGATTTCACATTTGGATAGCATTGTCTTACTTTACAGACCTTAACAGGATAAAGTGTATGCTTGAAATATATTTCGTCTTTCGATTTTGCCGGATCATAATGTAACCAGAAAATCTCTACCTCTTCAAAAAAATTCCTGGAACATTCTGCGTGCAATTTGTACATATCTGGTAGAATGTCATGTACATTCATTACAAAGCGGACAGGCGTATGAAATACATCCCATTTATATGAAAACAGGTAGCCAGTATCATGTTTGCCGCCGATAGCATGTTCATATTCGAGAATCTCGAAAAGGTTATCCTCACCGCATAAAGAAAGTGGTGAACTGAAAACATTTCCCTTGTATTTGAAACGGGCGTAAGCTGGATAAGGCATTTGAATAAACCCTGTAATTTACTAATTTACAATTGCTTTTTAACCTCTTTAGAATTTTAAAATATCTGGTATTTTAATTATTGAGAATAGAATCCAGAAAAGGATTAAAGCCGTTACCATATAAAAGGTGTTTTTCCAAAAGATTTTTCTTTTGTATTTGGCGCGACATTCTGAGCACATATATGTAGTGCTCCCATCTTTTGCTGTAATGCTGAATACAGCTGGCCGATCTTTGTGATTAGTACAGTTCATACAAATACCTCTTTCATGTATTTTATTGTACAATTTGTGAATCGATTTTTTGGAAAGCTTAAAGGTTTAAGCTGTAATATACTATTTCCGTCTTTAAACAAATAATTTTTTCTCTTTTTTTAAAATTTTTTTTTCTTCTTTCTTCTCCTTTCCTATTGTCTTTTTTCTTCGGGCGGCGATTTTTTCGTTTTTATTATTCTTTATTTTTCTTCCTGGAGGGCTGGTATTGCAAACAACTATCGCAAATTTACACTCCGGTAACCCTGTGTGGATGGATAAAAATGGAATTCTGCACAGTGGTACCAGCGTGGTTTCCGGCAGATTCTCAATAGTTGATATTAAGGGAAGAATAATCGCATCGGGTCTGAAAAATGGTACTGACGGCCGCTTCAATGCGCGGGCTGGAAACATATATATTGTCAATATGTCTGATGGTAACCGGAAGCAGATGAAACACTGGATAATCAACGGCATACGATAAACCGATCTGTGAAGGCATGGGGACCCGGGTTCGAATTGGAGAAATTTGAATAGAAAAGTCGCTACTGCCGGTATCCGGAATTCAGGAGGTGTCCCGAGTTCGGGGATGAATTCTGGATTCTGACTCCTGAGAAGTAGCATAGAAAATTCTTAACTCTCCGAAATGCGCAAAAAGTAGCTATATTATAGAAAGTGTTAACTTAAAAATTCCTGAAGCATCAAAAAAAGAGGATCGTATGATTCTGAGAAAAGTATTAGCTAATAAAACAAGAAAAAATTCGTTCGTACACTTTTTATTGCTGTTAACGTGTACACTACTGCCTTCCAGTGCAGGCGCTGCGACCTATTTTGTTGCTCCTGATGGCAATGATGCCAATCCGGGAACAATCGATAAACCGCTGGCATCAATGCAGAAGGGGCATGATAAAGCTGGTGCAGGAGATACAGTTTTTCTTCGCGGCGGGACTTACAAGATCAAAACCGGTGCTTCATCGCTCATTGGTATTTCGATTACAAAAAGCGGCAAATCAGATAAACAGAGAATCTGTTACTTTGCATACAAAGATGAACTCCCTATACTTGATTTTTCAGATTTGAAACTTGGATCAGGAATTGGTGCTGGTATACGGGTGCAGGGACAGTGGCTTCATTTCAGAGGGATTGAAATATGTAATGTCATGGCCCCGACGGGTGCAAATAATGGAATCTGGTGCAATCCCTGTACACATAATATTTTTGAAAAGCTGGATCTTCACCACAATCAGGGACCGGGACTCTCAATTGCCAATGGTGAAGGAGATCTGCTGATTCTTAATTGTGATGCCCATGATAACTATGATGTAGCGAAAAGGGGGGAGGACGGTGATGGGTTTGGTATACACTATCAGACCAAAGGTGACACAATTGTTTTAAGAGGGTGTCGCGCATGGTGGAATTCTGATGATGGCTATGATTTTTTTAAGCAGCAGTACCCCTGTATCGTTGAAAACTGCTGGGCTTTCGGTAACGGTTATATAAATAGCGGTACCGGAAACGGTCAGAACGGAAGCGGTTTTAAAATGGGTAATACATTTTCAGCTAAAGTGCGCCATACTATAAGAAATTGCGTCTCCTGGGGAAATAAAAATCAGGGGTTTTATGCAAATCACTCACCGGGTGGAAGCAACTGGTATAACAATACCTCTTTCAAAAACGGACATCAATATGATATGTTGTCAGATGAGGTCCTGTCAGGCAGTTTAGTTCATGTTTTGAGGAACAACATTGCATTTCCCGAAAAAATCAGAAACCCGGGCGCTTCAGACATGAAATTTAATACCTGGGATCTTAAAATCGTTCCGGCTGATGGAGATTTTGAAAGTGTCAAGGATGAAGGATGGAAGGGGTCGAGAAGTGCGGATGGCAGTTTACCCGGCATTCCATTCATGAAACTAAGTACCAGCAGCAAAATGATTGACAAAGGAACTGAAGTCGGTATACCGCATGCCGGAGCAGCACCTGATCTGGGGGCGTATGAATCGGGATTGGTAACGGCTGTTGATAAAAGGTCTCCGGTATCACCGAGTTTTATCGGGGCATCTGCACAAGTTAACAAATTTAATGATTTTACATTCCGCTATTTTGATCTTACCGGTAGAGAGATGACATCACAGCACGTTCAGCAGGGTAGAGGCGTAATCATTCGAAGAAGCAGTGTGTCTGGTAGCCAGAAACTGCTCTTAAAGCTAACTTTCAAGCAATTAGATCAGGTGCGAAACTAATATTTTGGGAGAAAAATGGTGAAAGTTAATGCAGTGAGAATACAGCGACAAAAGAATAAGGTTAGCGGTTTGGGAAAAATCGCGAGTTTGTCATTTTTTGCAGTACTGATGGCTATGTGCGTAAAGAGTGCCGAGTGCGATATACGCAGCACAATCAGTCTCGATACCGGATGGCTTTACATCGCGTCAGATAACCAGTCATTTTCAACAGAGACCGCTGATGAGAGTAAGTTCAGATCCGTATGTGTTCCTCATGCAAATACAATTACTAAACATGCATATCAATCAGAATCCGCATTTCGTTTTGTATCATGGTATCGAAGACATTTCGTGGCACCACAAGAGTGGTCTGGAAAGAGAATTCTCATTGAGTTCGAAGCAGTTTCAATCAATGCTGTAGTATATGTAAATGGCACGAAAGCAGGTGAACATCGCGGGGGGTATCTGCCATTTACGTTAGATATTACCTCAAACGCAAAGATCGGGCAGGATAATGTCATCGCAGTACAGGTAGATTCAAAAAAGCAATCATCGGTTCCACCTGAAGGTGGATCGATGGATTATATGATATTTGGAGGAATCGTTCGTCATGTTAATCTGAAAGTTGTCGACCCGCTCTATATCGAATGGGTTTTTGCTCACATTAAAAATCCTGAAAAGAATGTTCCTGTCTCACCAACGGTGATGGTGATCCTACGGGTAAATAATACTGGTGCTGCAGCAAGGAACTGTAAAATCATTACTGGCATTTTTGACGGGACATCGAGAGTTGCGACCGCTTCATCAACGAAGGAGATTCCGGCAAATGGAAATCAGCTCTGTACTCTTAAAACGGGCGCAATTCCCAGTCCGAAACTATGGAGTATCGATCGTCCTGCATTATATATTGTTCAAACACAGATTATTGAGCAGGATGCTGTAACTGATGATCATGTGACAAGAATAGGGGTAAGATCTCTTACACTGGATAAAACAGATGGTAAGTGTTATCTGAACGGGATGCCTGTTAAATTGCGAGGTCTTGATAGGCATGAAACTTTCCCATTTATAGGTCGTGCAGCATCAAAGCGACTTCAGCGAAAGGATGCTGATATTCTGAAATATGATCTTGGCTGCAATATTGTCAGAACGTCACACTATCCCCAGGCACCGGATTTTCTCGACAGATGTGATGAAATTGGACTTCTGGTACTTGAAGAAATTCCGGGGTGGAACTATATCGGTAATGATGCCTGGAAAAAGCTTTCGGTACAGAACGTAAAAGATATGGTTATTCGCGATCGTAACCACCCCTGTATCCTTACTTGGGGAGTAAGGATTAATGAGTCGGCAGATGACAATGTATTTTATAAAATGACAAATGATACTGCCCGTGCCTACGATCCTACACGTTTGACCTGTGGGGTGCGGAAAAGTAACAGCAATCCGCGAACGAGTTTTCTTGAAGATATATGGACACAGAATTTTGTTGACCCCAACACAAATCCGGATAATATGCCGACAATTACTACCGAATGGTGTGGACATAATCTAAACCCGCAATCACATTCCTGGGATATTGATAAAATTCAAATTGGTCAGATTACTGATTCACGATATGGTCATGCAAAAGGACACAATGACAGCTATAAGACGTCAATCTGGGGCGGATTGCTCGGGTGGTGCGCGTTTGATTATGCGTCCAGTCATGCAATGGCAACAACAAATGAAACCGGTCGAGGGAAAAATTCGTATATTTCACCTCATGGAGTCGCGAGTGTCTTTCGTCTTCCAAAACTTGCCGGTTGGTTTTATCAGTCACAGAGGGATCCGATACTTTACGGACCGATGGTGCGAATTTGCAATTTCTGGACTGAAGAATCTCCGACAACTATACTTGTGGTGAGTAATTGCCAGGAAGTGGAGCTTTTCAAGGATGAAAAAACGCTGGGAAAGAAGGTTGCAGGAAATCTTTACACGAGCCTGCCGCATCCTCCATTTTCGTGGTCGACGACCTTTTCTCCAGGTGAATTGCGAGCGGTCGGGTATATCGATGGGACAGAGGCTGTGACTCACACTGTAAGAACTCCCGGACCGCCTGAAAGTGTAGCAGTGGTTCCAGATACCACCACAATCTTTACGGGTGGAGACATGACGCGTGTCGTAGTATCGCTTGTTGATTCGTTCGGTCAGGTGTTGCACCATCGGGCCGATTCGGTAACCATGAGCGCTTCAGGAGCAGGGGATTTTATTGGTGAAGAAAAGAGTGCTCTGGAGGGTGGCCAGTTTGCTTTTTATGTAAGGACAAGATCAAGCGGCACCGGGGTTATAACCTGTCATGCAAGTGCTGCCGGGGTATCAGGTAATGCAACTATCAGTGTTGCAGAAGAAGGTGCGGTTGGTGTGCGGCCGGTTGGCGTTTGCCCGGCGGCAGTCGCTCATCCTGTAAAAACTTTCAGACGTTTGATATTTAATAACCCTTCAGTGCTTCAAAAAAGTAACGGTGATGATTTAGTCAAGGTTTATGATTTAAAAGGTCGGATGCTTTTTAATGGAACGGTAAAGAACTGCAGGGTGTTTCTTCAGAGTAAAAGAACTGTGTCCTGCAGTGTAAGAATTTTAAAACTTGAGTCCTCAGATGCAGTTTCAGTTGAGTAACAGTTGTTCAGGTTAGTTACTGTCTGTAAACAATTACCATTGCTGAATGAAAAGTACCTTTTGTTCTAACGGTAACAATTTTGATTCCTGGACTGATAAGCTGAGGTAGTGAATACAAGGAGCCACCTCTGTGACTGCAAGTCTTCTCTTCACGCCCCTGAATGTCTTTAATCGACACTTTTGAGTCAATATCAAACGGAACGAATAACAGGTAACCACCAGCAGGTATCCTGCGCAGTGCGATTGATTGAGGTGCCTGTTGCTTTACTGACCATCCGTGAACAGCCACTGCATTCTCGATAGTTATACTCATTGTTGTTCCGAGCGCGGTACCTGTCTGCGGACACTTGATCTCTTTAATGAGCTTTTTGCCGGTTGAGTCATACATCATCAGCGAAAGAGATTTTATGGTGCCCGTTCCCTTCGATTTTAGAAAAAATTTGCCGTTGAGATTGTTTTTCGAAAAAGCATTCCAGAATTTCGTGCAATCTATTCCAACTTCTCCTGTAAACTTTCCGGTGTTACCCCGAAAAGCATTCCCGTAGTTTTGTGTGTCTCTGGGTGCAGGTGCAGCTAAATCCGATGAAAATCCCGAAGTGAACCTGCCACTGGTTTTACCGTAGCTCTGCAGTTCGATCTTGAATTCAAGACGGGGAGTATGCTTTACCACTTCAAGTAGGTAGACCTCTGTTTCAGAGGTAAATTTGTTATAGGGGATCCACATAGTACCATTGGTACCAAATGATTTCCCGTAGCTGTTAACAAGTAGAAATGCGCCTTTTTTGTTCTCATCGAGATAAACGTCATCGTTGTACCCTGCAAGCATCATTGCATGAATGGTGTTTGGTCCATCATAGACAGTTGCTATTTTGCTGCCGGCTTCAGCGCTTCCCTGCGGAATCGTTTTTTCTTTGAATTCCACTCCGGCATTGAGCTGAACGCAGCCGCCCTTGGGATCACCTCTTCCGTGGTCGTATATCCATTGTTTCACTTTAATAAGGTTCTCGGCAGTCCCTGGTTTACTGATTTTATAATAGGTCGAACAACGGTCAAAATTGGCATTGTGATAAGCTTCATAGGTATTCGCCCATTCTGTACTGTTTTCACGTCCCAATGGTGAGGGCCAGTCGGCCTCGCGGACACATCCGGTGTATTTCATGATATTCCATGCATCATACCACCAGATGCCATTTTCTGAGTTGCCGCCATTGAGAAAGTTGTATCCGAATGAATACATGCATCGATTTGACTGACCTGATGCACCTGTCAAAATGTTGGCTTCCCATGTGTATACATACCCGGTTCCGCTTGCTGCGGAGCAACTGCCCCCTCTCTGAGAAAAAACCGGCCTGAATTCAGGTTCCTTGAGATGGTTGACTGAACGGGGAAGTGAGGAGGCTCTGGATTTTGAAAGAGCTTTCCGGGGTTCCCATTCGGGAATGGCATCCAGGTGTTGCTGAACCTCAGGAGTTATTTCCATCGGAGTGACCAGCCATGGTTCTCCATCAGGATTGGGATTGATATTGTAACTGCCGGTTTCCTTACCATTTGAGTCCAGAACCGGTTTTCTGACCTGATCTGCTGTCAGTGCAGTGGTTAGCAAGCCAATAATGCATAGTGTAAGAGTTGGAAATGTATTCATGGATACTCCTTTTGAATACTTTCGTTTTTATAAAAATTTTGCGATTTGACTTCATAATCCGCAAAGTAACCGAATAACTCTCCGGAAATGTCCGCTTGAATCCCTTAAGAAAAAATACTGCAGAAAAGATATTTTTGAGCGAAAAAAGTTTAGCGTTTAAAAAATAAACAAAATATATATAAAACGTTTAAATCTAAGGCCTTTCGGCTATTTGGCTGTGATATTGCATTTGAATCTGGATGTTATCAAAGAAACATGGAACCCTGGTATATCGTTGCTTTGCTCACTGAAAGCAGGAAAACTGGAAAACTGGAAAAAGACATTTCAGCTGAATTACCGCTCAGCAATTCTTAATTTATAGATTCATAAGCTAACTGATGTGTGGAAAGGACTTAGGATGAAATTTTTACATGGAATTAGCATCTCATTACTGGTTGCTTCTTCAACAGCCTTTGAAGCAGGAAATAATTATTCAAAAATACAACAGTGCGGAATCGGTGATTCCGCTGTACAAGTGCAGAACAATGTAGCGTATAATAGTGCAGAAATAGTTCAAAAAGGAAATTATAACAGCGCAAAGCAAAACCAGACGGTTGATGAGATGTATAGTGACGATCAAGTAGGGATACACAATGACGCTTACATAAAGCAAAATGGGTGTTTCAATACCGCTATACAAATCCAGGAGGGGGGTGGTAATAATAATGGGAAAATAGTACAGGAAAACAGGTATAATCAGGCACAACAATCTCAGACTTTTTTTTCCTATGATAACAGGTCAGATATCTTCCAAACAGGAATTAAAAACGAAGCTATGCAGGAACAACATAAAGGAACCCTTAACAGTATTGTAAAGATATGTCAGAATGGTTATCAAAATAGTGCGAGTCAGGACCAGATTGAAGGTGTCCGTGAAAGTAGAGAGGACATCTCCCAGAATGGTAAACAAAACGTTGCAGATCAATCTCAGGAATTACAATCAGATTATAATTGTGCAACAATATGTCAGAATGGTGGACATAATGAGGCAAGTCAAGACCAATGGGAAGATTCCTATAATAACTCGGCCAGGATATTTCAGAATGGCCAATATAACTCAGCACAACAAGACCAGAATTATGGCTCAGATAATAATAGTGCAAAAATATGTCAGAATGGTGAATATAATCAGGCAACTCAACGCCAGGGCTATAATATATTGCCAAGCAGTAGAGCGGAGATCTGTCAGAACGGTTCTTATAATCGCGCTGAACAATTGCAAACGAGTGGTGCTAATCATGATGAAAGCTATGTAGTACAAAACGGATTATATAACTTTGCAAGCGTAACACAGGGTGTGGTTTATTGATGAGATAGAACTCAAATTCTGTGCTCTGTTTTTTGAAAACAGAGCGCTATTTAAGGTTTGACTTTCAAGGACATAATAAGGAGAATGGAACCTATGAAATCAGAAGTGTATTGTCTGGTACTTCTTATGTTCTGTCGAATGGCAGATACTCATGCATCCGATAAATGCGAGGTAGTCTCTGATTACCTGCATAGTATTGAGTATGAAAATGTGATAGTGATGGACAGGCTTGCTGCCGAACTATACAAAAGAAAAAAGACTCCGGAAAAAACACTTGCGTCAATACTACAGAACGGCGATAGCCATTACGCTAAAATTGTACAGACTGACTTAATTGAGAAACAGGGGGCCAACAATGCCTGCATTGTTCAGGACGGATCTGCAAATAGTGCTGTTATTGAACAATCAGGAAATGACAATGTAAACATACTCCTGCAATGTGGAAATAATAACAGTGGAAAGCAAAAAACAGATGGTGACCGGAATCTTACCTTGCTTGGACAATTTGGACAAAACAACAAATCAGTCCAGATCGTTACAGGAGACGACATCTCCAGTTGTATTATGCAATATGGTTCTGATAATCAGATTTATCGTGTGGAAAATAGCCAGGGTGGCCTTGGATACCGGATTACCCAGGATGGTAACGGGATGAGAATGAATGTGATCAATGGCAGATAGAACAGCTCATGGGTATAATGTGCAGGGTAGTGTGAGGAAGTGATCGTTCTGGTGTGGTACATGTATTGTCGGTATGAACACAACGGCTTTCTCACAATAATATGACCTTGTTTCAGAAATTGTATAGATATGTCCTCATTTTATTTTATTTCTACCTGTTAATGCTGCGGATAAACCTAACGAAAAAGCAACTATTTTATCTGAATCAATTTTGCTGCTCAACCCATCAATATCATCTGTACTGATATAGTTTTCTATGGTAAAAAGTACTTTGTTCATTTTATTGATAGAATAACGTACTCCACATCCCCAAACAAACGCAGGTACAATCCCCAAGGGGTATTTTTGATCTTTTAATGAATTTGGATTTGTAACCCATGATTTAATCATACCAACACCACTATTTACACAGGGAGAAATCTGGCGTTGGGGTAAAAAATCCACTGATGTTTTCAAATCGACAATAATCCCTAATCCATCCCTTGCTAAATTTCCAGATATTTTTCCAACGCCAATCCCAAAAATACATGAAATAAATGGATTAAAGTCATACTGGAGTTGGCTCTTTACCATTAGGTGAATGTTCCGATGACCTTCCTCTCCAGTTAACTGGGTACCTGTAAGTTGACTATAGTGTAACTGTTTATTATTAAACAGAGCGATAGGGGCACTTTCAAAAGCACTTTCTTTTTCCGTTTCTTTAAAATATTCCTTTATAACCGTTGAATTCATATCCTCTTTATGTAAAAGGAACCATGTTTTATCTATCAAACCTTCAATAATTAAAGAGAGAACAGCTTTTTCAATTGCTTCCAATACACACATTTGCACTGGCTCATTTGTGGAAATACCAGCTTCAACTTCCAATAATTTCTTAAACCTTACAAAACGATAAAGGCCGCCCTCTATTTGCTTTGAAAAAATATTTTTCGATGCATGTACAGTTTTGATTATCTGTCCTGTCTGACTTGAAACAGCCCGCAAATAGACAGTCACACGATCATGCTGTAATTTTGCACTACCTCCAAGCCCGAAATATCTGACTCCTAATCCGGAGGAGATTAAATTGGTCTCATAAGAAATAATCCCTCCCTCCAGAATTATCCCGGCATAAAGCAATGGGAGCAACGGAACCGGTTGTTCTCCATCTCTTTTGGCCTGAATTTCACGAGATGCAGAAATAATTTTTCGCTCATTTAACAAATCGGAAAGACCCTCGCGTTCTACATTTATGAACCATTTAGAATCCTCAAGCGCTTTAATCAGCATTGAAGTAGCGCCTTGAGTTACAGTCGTGGACCAGGATTGTCCGAATGCACCTGTTTTATACTGTCCAGTCTGATCTCTAAACTCATAAACCGCTACTACGATAGGTGATTGCGGTGGTGGTAACGATCTCAATTCCTCATGTATCGCTGTTGTATATCCAATGGTCGCCTTAAATATTGAATTTTTTGCGATTAGTAATGAATTCATTATCAAAATGTAGTAGCCTGTTAACCAAACTATCCTTTTATTCAACTTTAGTTGATTCATAGTACGGCACCTCTATTACAGTCTGGTTCCCGGTTCCATTATCGGTTATCACTACTCGTATATTACTATTCAACGGCCTGACATCGACAACAAAGTCACCAATCTGATAGGTACCCTCTTTCAGATCATCCTGACTATCCCCAAATGCAGCCTGCACAATCTCACTTGAAAATCTGCTTAGAATTTGCCTGTTGAGATTCTCCTTGAATTCCTGGAGGGGATCGCGATTGAAGACGTCCTTATTGTCCATATCGGTTATTTCATTCTGACTAACAGCGGAATTCATCAGCCATGCTGCATTATTAGGGTTACCTCCAAATGAAGGATTTGTGGGAACGTAAAAAAGTTCAGAAGCTTTAACATTAAATAACATTATCAAAAACAAAAAAACGAATACCAGTTCTCTTCTCATAATACTACCCTTTCTTTTGGTAAAATTATTGCTTAACCTGACTTTCGGGCGTAGAGACCAGTTGCCAGCTATAGCACCTTATGTTAATTCCTTCCTTGAAACAGATCTCGTAAAACAATTATCCGATTCAGGTTTGTTATTATTTAGTATCTTTAATCTTTGTAAATATGATTGTACATCGATTCCGGGTGCTTCAAAAAATATCGTACTGTTTCTATCTGCTCACGTCCAATGTTATCAAAATCGATATCTTTTTCATTTAAAAAAAAAGTGCTGATGCTATACTCATCAATAGCAATAGAGAGCATACTGCGCTGGCGGGATACTACTTTTTCTTGTATTGTGAGAAAATAATCGGTATGATGTTCAGTAGTATTCCAGTTAGCATAAAACCAGTTGTAAAAGAGTTGACCCTTAGTAGTTTTGGTGTTGTTAATAATAAGTACATTACTTTCAGTATGCATAGCCGATTTTTGAGATCGTTCACAATTATTTATTGTGATCTCGTTTAAAATTTCGTTAAGCCGATTGAGAGTTTCTGCATTAGTAATCGATGGCTTAAAAAGAACACACATAGCACTTACTATTATTACAGGGGTTTTCACCGTTTTGCCTTTTTGAGATACCAATAATTTCAGGAATTTTCCAGGGTGAATTGCCTTTTCAGGTACTTAATCCTGAACTGGAGAATTGCTCTTTCACACAATGATTCAGGTGACAAAAATGTTCATCATATTCAGAGATTATCTGCGTTATTTACATGTCATCCCTACTCAACATCTTGTGTAACTGTTGTAAAAAATTGTCTGATTCAGGTTTAAAATAATTGCAATTTTATCGCCAGATAATTTAAAGGAAATCACTGAGATTGAGAATTTTAGTGTCGGGTGAAAAACCTGAAAAACTGAAAAATTAATAGAACTGTAGGGATTATTGGTGACTCATGATTGGGTTTCGGCAATGCTACCAGCTAAACCCTTTTGCTATACAGATCGCTTCGAAAAATAATCTCCCATTGAAAGCCACCTTCTGTAACGAGGTTTACCGATCCGCGAAGCTGCTTTTGTGCGATGGAAAGAATCGTCGGAATACCTATAGTATCTTTTTGCTTAAGATTGAAATTCGATGGTGCACCGATACCATTATCGCTGATGTGAAGCTTCAGCTCACCTTGATCAAGTCTTCTCACTTTCATGAAAATCTTTCCTGAACGGCCGCCAGGGAATGCATATTTCAAGTCTATAATGTGGCAATTAATATTCCCAAAAGGATATCAGGCGGCACTGCAATTGCTAAGACTTTACTGTAACAAGGATATACTGATTTAAAAATCCGGTATAAACAGAATCATAACGCAAAGAATGGTCATTAGAACTTCAATGTCATCCAGTAAAACCGTAATGATTGTAGAAGATGAATCAATTTTGGCGATGTATGTGGAATATCGACTTAAGAAAAAGGGGTTTTCTGTCCTCGAACCGGTTGCAACGGGCGAAGATGCTATAGCAATGGCGCAGGTGAGTAAACCCGATGTAATTATAATGGACATAAGGCTGGCCGGCAATATTGACGGTATCGAAGCGTCGAAAGAAATCTGTAAAAGTTATCACTGCAATATCATTTTTGCAACAGGTTATTCCGAAGATACTATCAGGAAAAAAGCCATGAGTCTTAAACCTTTAGCCTACCTTATCAAGCCCTATAAAATGAAGGAACTTTTATCATTGGTTGATACTGCAGAACCTCTCTTGTGACAAAAGATATATTGTAATAAAGATCCCCAGGGAATCAGCTTAGGTGATTTTTTCTTCTGTGAAACAAATTGAAGTCGTTGTACGTGCCACCGTTTTAGAGGCCTTCTCACAGTGATGCTTCCCTCGAATCAGGAGTGCATTCTCTAAAGGTAAAGCTTCATTATTGAATATGGCCCGATCCACGTATCTTTGTCCTATTTCAGATCGCTTGCGCGGTTGCTTTATTCACGCAATAATCGAGCCTTCAAAGTAATATTGGTCGACGCCAGTGCCATGGAAACCGGGCAACCCTTTTTTGCGGCTTCAGCTTTTTCAGCAAATGTTTTCTCATCGATTCCATTGATCTGGCATTGAGTTTCTAATTCGATCATTGATATCACAAAACCATTCTTTTCCTTACCGATATGCACTTGTGCGGTTGTCATAACTTTATTCGGAATAAACCCCGATTGTTCTAAAAGCATTGCCAGCGCCATTGAGAAGCATCCAGCATGCGCGGCCCCTAACAGTTCTTCAGGATTGGTGCCGCGGCCATTCTCAAAACGAGATACAAAAGAATATGGCGCATTGACGGAGCCGCTATCGGTAAAAATTTTTCCATTTCCTTTGGACAGAGTTCCATCCCATTCCGCATTAGCTTTGCGTATCGGCATTTGTGCCTCCTTTGCCATCAAATTTTAAAAATGATAGAATGCTGAAAAAAAGAGAATAATCAAATTTCATACCACCAAATGTTCTTTAGACCATACTCTTCATTGTGCTCTGAAACACTGATTGGGAAGAGTAAAAAGCCTGATTCAGATGACGGGAAACTAATATGTAAATTATTCCAGATGTGGTACATGTAAACATGATCATCAAGCTTTATTTAGAATCATAGTGTCATCTTTCTTATGATCAGCGACAATAACTCGGCCGTCTTTAAAACCTTCCTGAAATCAACAATACTTAAATTATCAGCTTCAGTATGTGTAATTGTCTGATTTTCCATGTTGGAAAGAAACCATGATGAACTTACGGCGACAGCCGGTACTCCGTATTGCACAAATATACTGTGATCTCCTTGTGGCCACCAGGGACCAGATTCAGCATCCTCACTACTCTCCAGTATTTCATCAAATACTGTTTTGAAATCACCTGACAATCCATTGAATGAAAATGCAGTTTTACCATTGAAATAACCTTGTCCATCGATATTAATATTTAAAGCAATATCACCAAATTGTCCATCGTTTTTACGGATAAAGTCCATTTGCCCTGGTACAGCATAGTAATCTTCACCGTTCAATGCTACCAGTTCAAGTGAGTATTTCCCTGTATAGTCAGATAATAATTCGGCAAGAAGAAGAAGTACCGTAACCCCAGTTCCATTGTCTATCGCTCCCGGTGTACCTTTTTTTGCATCTATATGAGCTGTAATTACTATCCGTTTTTTTCCGGATTTTTTCAGTGCAGTAATATTGTATGCTCTTGATGAAATCCTTGCTGCTGATGATTTGACTTTTACAATTTCTCCGGAAAATTTCCTGAGGTATTCGCCCTCAACATCAGTAAAGTATACAGAAGGAATATTAAAATCGCCATCCTCGATAAGCGGAAATGGATATGCACCGCCCGCCAGTGATGAATTACGCCCGGTTGCGCAGATAATGCATGATGGCTTCTTTGTTTCAAGAGTCGAAATTATCCTGCGATGCTCTTCAGGATTGTAAAAAACAAAATTCCTGGGCATCAATTGCTCTATGGTAATATCTCCAAAAAGGAGGAGGTTTTTTCCATTCACATCCGAATTTTCAAGGTCCTGGATAGTAGAAACGCAGATCAGTTCAGCAACAGATTCACATCCTGATGCATAAGGGCTTGCTTTTACCTGAAGAGTTTCACTGCCTATGGAAATGGTTGCAATCCCGGGATTCCAATCCATCACTTCAAGAGGATCACTGGTAATATCCCATCCAAATGGCGATATCGATTCCCTGAAGTAGTCAGTCGCAGCAATATTCCCTGGACTGCCTACAGCACGATTGGGAATCTTATTGCACAAGGTATGAAGATACTGCTCAGTTTTCTGTAATAAAAGGTTATTCATATTTTGGCTCCTTATATTGAAATTTGAATTAAAGGAAGATACAAACCAGCTGAAAGAAAAAATTGTAAAAAAACGACATATTTTGGAAAAATCTCTGGTTCAGTAACAAAGATGATTCGGACTGGGTGTAAGCAGCTGTGAGTGAAAATTGAAAGCTGGAAATCACGGTTATAGGCTATTCCTTAATTAAAACTGCGGTATGGCATAACAGTCAATGTTCCCGGGGAATCCAATGATCCTGCAATCATCAAACTTTTCTCCCTGAATGGCAAGCTTGCGGATCAGATTATTGCAAGACGGGATAATGCTGGTTTGTATATAACGGAATTCCGAAGAACCGGTTCGGTCGGGATGTACCTTTACAGTGTAGAGGTTGGTGCCTGCAAGGAAATGCAGTGTGTTATAAATGTGAAACAGTGATAACGTAATCAGGTTCCATGAAAATCCTCCATGTAATGGTGGATTTTCTTTTTAAGTTGAGCGTCACCTCAAAAGATTTGAGTATACCCAATCTTGAAATGAATTGGGATTAATAGTAGCCTAAGTCATTGAAATATAGTGATTGCCATAGTAGTATTAAAAAAATCATGTATTTTTTACCTGAATACATTATCTTACTGTGCAGGATGGTTGTGATGAAATGTAATTGTATTCAATGTTCACTTGTATAGTCAGGTTATATGGCAAAAAAGCAGGAATCATCCATTCGTAAGAGGCTTGCAACTCCGATTTTCGTATTTGATGACTATATCGATTATCTGGCAGCCTGGTACGGGTATGCGAAACGGTTCAGGTTAACACAGAAATCATTCATGGAGATGACCGGGGCTGGTCCTCAGGCTTATTTCTCAGATATACTTGCCCGTAGAAAGAAACTGTCCCTTCGTCATGTATCCGGTTTTACTGCAGCCCTCGCCTTGAGCGGTGATACGGCGGAGTTTTTTTCGCTTCTTGTACAGAAGGAACACGCAGGATTAGGTGCTGAGAAAGAGCAGGTACTCAAGCAGCTCTCACTGCTGCGGGAAAAACATCTTTCTGTTCTCATCACTGATGCCAATGTGGAGTATTTCAGTTCATGGAAATACCCGGTGGTGAGGGAATATGTGGCGAGCAAGGGTTTTGTAAAATCACTCAGAGAAATCAAGCACTCTTTTCTCCATTTCTCGATGTCACTTGATGATATACGAAAGACGGTTAATAAACTGATCCAGTGGAAGATGGTTGTCGTTGATAGGGAGCGGGAAGGCTTTATTCCGGGGCCGGGTAACGGAACGATTTCCTATGATGGAATGCCTCACGCTGTTGTCAATGATGTCAAACGGCTTTTCATTGAATCATCGGTGCATGCCATGGAAACATTACCAAAAGATAAACGCCATATCACAATGGCAATGAGGGGAATGAGCAGATTACGATATGAGCAGTTCTGTGGAAAAATTGATGAACTGCGCAGGGAATTTCTTATCGGTGAAGAACAATGCGGGGATGTGGAATATGTTTATGGACTCAATGTACAGCTGTATCCTCTTATGTCAATGAACTGCGGCGATGACCATGAGGTAGGTGACAGTGATTATGATTCTGCTCCGGATACAACAGACACGAAAGAATAGCAGGGGTGGCATGAAAACGGGTATCGAAAATCTCGAACGTATTCGAAGTATGGCAGCCAGTAAAATTGAACTGCTCCTGAAAAAGATGCAGCGTTTTATACACCCGGATCTGCGCAGTAGTGTCTTGCTGTTTTTAGTCCTAACGTACGTTACGTTTTTGTGCCTGTGCAATACAACAATAAGCGGAGGCGGTACAGACTTTCCTAATACCAGAACTGTCGCAGGGCGTATCGTTCATGAAAACGGTACACCTGCATCCTTTACTGATGTTTTTCTGCTGGCAGAAGACTATATTCCTATAGGCAGTCAATCTGACCGTTGCAGTAATTTTTTTACTACTGACAGCTGCGGAAATTATGAGTTTGAAATCAATGATACCGGGAATTTCAATCTGTATGCTGTCAATCATAAACAACATACACATCTCCTTATACGTAATATAGAAGTCACCTCTGAAGATACCGTTTTACAGGTAAAAGAAACTGCGCTTGCTCCTCCGGGCGTAATAAAAATTGTACTGCCGGACAGCTTGAAAACAGCAGATGGTGTTGTTTATCTTCGAGGCACCTGTTTCAGCACCCCGGTAAGCTCTACTGGTGAAGCCGTTGTAATCGATTCTGTGCCATCTGGAATAGTTCCAGCACTCTATTTCGCTCAAACAGCCAGCACAGAAGATCTGCTGTTGCAGGATTCAACCGATGTTATACCCCTTGACACGACAATCATTGCACCCGAAAATGGTCCCAACTCACTGAAACTTATTCTAAATACGACAGGGACAGGCGCAGGCATAGATGAAGATGTTTACCATTTTCCCCTTGCGATACGGTTTTCTTCACTGCCTGTATCTATGGAAAAGTTTTTACCTGACGGAAGTGATCTTGTAATTACCCGTTCTGATAATGAGCAGCTTCCGTATGAAATCGAAATGTGGGACAGTGGAAAAAGGGATGCTTTAGTATGGGTAAAGGTTGACACATTATATGGTAACAATGATAAGCAGTCGATCTATCTTTTCTGGGGTAAACGGGTCTTTACTTCAGAACGTACCGATGCTGTATTCGATACCGCTGCGGGATTTTCAGCGGTGTGGCACCTTAACGGTGGATGCACTGATGCAACAGAAAATAATCATGATGGTGCACGGGATGCAACGGTCACTGATACGGCCGGGATCCTTGGAGGTGCTCAGCGATTTTCTGGTAACAATCGCATAAAGATCGATGGATTGATTAGCGCACCTTCATCCCTGACACTTTCAGCATGGGCAAAACTTGATACGGCAGATCGGCTGGGTGGGGAAGTCGTTTCGATCGGTGATGCAGCACTTATACGAATGGATGACAAGTACAATAACAAAGGATGTCAGGGGGCATTTTACAGCTCACCCGGAGCCCCGGATACAATGACTCACAACCATATTTCATCTGGAATCTTCCTTGCCGGAACAGGTTGGCACTACTTTACCTATGTATACGATGCTGCCGCAATGCGTCAGCGCTTCTATATCGATGGCATACTTTCAAAGGAAGAAGAGGTCACAACGACCATTCATTATGACAGTATTGGTACCGCAACGATAATCGGTGCTCATGGCAATGGAAAAAACAGTATGGATTTTACCGGATGTATCGATGAAGTATCAGTTGCCCGAACTGTGCGTCGTGAAGCCTGGATTAAACTTTGTTACATGACGCAGTGTAGGGATAGTAAACTTATAGTCCCTAAGTCGGGAAATCCGTAGAGACGTCCGGCCGGACGTCTCTACGTTCGATACCGATTCCGATCCCGACTACGAAATGAAAAACGGAGGAATGAAACACTAAAATATGCTTTATATCATAAGCTTGGGGATTTTTCTTTACCGGAATGTACCCATATTTTTCTGACGAGACATTTTTTTTACACCCTATATAGATTAAAAAATCGCTTCCGAAACCTCAGAACCACAATCAAAGCTATAACAATACAAATGATAAGCGCCCACTCCTCAGGCTCCGGAACTGTGGATATCTGCATCGGGTTGGCAGGTGTGGAGAGATTCTCTTTACCGGACTCGATTTCACGATCAAAACGGTCATTCCGGTTTTCTGCATTTTCAAGCTCTTTTTTCTGCAAATCGTTTACAAGGACAATCATTGATGAAAACCGGGTTACCAGGGAATTATCTTTTGCAAGTTTATGAACGTAGTCCAGATTTTCAAGTTCTGTCATATCGTTGCGGGATGCATAATCCTGTAATGCGAGTCGTGCAAAAAGTGGTTTGAGCTCAGAATGCTCCTGAAAAGCAGAACGTGCATGCACTGTATCGCTGTTTTGCAAAAATACTGAATAAGAGCCGAATTGGCCGCAATAATGTTCATCTCCCTGCTGGAGAAACACTATTAATGGAAAACATGTGGTATGTGAGTATTTAAAACAAACCGTCATGCAGGCCCCCCAGAATTTATTCCGGCCTGTACCTGATGCTGCTACCACCCTTGGGATGACACATACGGCAAGCTGCTCAGTGCACCGTCCAAACTGAGACCTTTAACCTTCATATTGTTTTTGTAATTATAAAAGTCAATGCCGTGTTCGACTGAAAACAATGATTTCCAGTTGTGTATGTCATTTCTCAATGCATGTATTATTCAATCCTGGAAATAAAACAATCCAGGAATGTTTTACCAATGGTGATGGCACCTTCAGTAGTTGGAAAATTCCCAAGACACAATTCGAAATAAAACTGTTTGGAATATGAGTAAAGTGTTATACCACTGAGAGCGGTTGTAACAAAGGCGATTGAATCACTTAGTCCCGGTAGTGTTGATGCGTCACTGTCAAAACAGTCCTCTTTTATGTAGTGATACATTTTTTGGGCCGCATTGTCAGTCCCGAAATCCATTATGAAAGATGATTGTGCTACCAGCATTTGAAAACTGCCGTCTGAATTTTTCGGGCCCTCCATGCAGAGGTCGGCTGCCTGAAGCATACCATTTACAACGTATTTTACGCCTCCGCCATTGATATTCGAATAGATATCAGATGTGTTCCAAAGTGTGAAGCTGCTGTCCGGCGTTGATCTGCCGGGTCTCCAGCCTTCAATTATTGTGTCGCTGAGCTGAAAATATTTTCTAAGCACACCTGCGGACAGTAATGGTGACAGATCTGATTCTGTGTATGATTCGATAGGAATTCTGGTGTCGATACAGTTTTTCTTTGTAACAAGCAGCGTGTCGATAATAATATTCTCATTTATCAAAGCTGATTTTCCACCTGGCTGTTTGTATTCAAAACCGGTAAGAGAATGTTTCCATGGGCCTAAACAGAGAAGATTACCGATGTAGATGACTCCATTGACATTCAAGCGAAGGATATACAGCCCGTATGAATGGTTTGACGGCAGATGTACACTCTGCCTTCCGCGTACAGAACGTTGAAGTGGAACAGAAATTGCCTTTTTGCCATCTAAGGTCAACAGCTCAAGCCGCCCCGAAACAACCTGCGATGAAGTAGTGAAGTTGAGTATGTTGTTTTTAATACTGAATTGTGTAACGGCATTGAGATAGAAACGTTCCTGATGTCTGATCGAAAGATTGCTGACTTCAAGTTTGAAATTGCCCAGGCTGTCTGTTTTCGTTACTACCTTATCCGTAAGATCCGAATACTGATAATAGGTGGTTGTTACTTTTGCATCTGCAACAGGCTTTCCCTGTTCATCTTTGACTGTACCACTTAAGGATATGTCAAATCCATGGATGAAGGTAACACTGGTCAGCATTAGTAAACATACTCTTAAAGATTCCCGGGTCATGAATGTTCCTTCCATATAACAAATTATGCTACGGTAAACGAGGCTGAACGGGTTATAGAATCAGTAGAAAATACACATACATATTTTCCGCGTCTGGCCGAAACACCGGAAATCGTTTCTTTATTCCATACAAAATGGTTCAATACGCCATTGACTGACAAATCTTTTGAAAAAACCAGTTTACCGGCCATGTCGTAAATACAGATTTTCGAGTGTTCACCCTGTCTTGATGCAGGAACGGAAAAGTCAATCGCAACCATTCCCTGCCGCGGAAGTGGAGATACGCTTAAAAGGTACTCATTCGATGCTGTTTCTTTTCTGTCCAGAGTTCTGACCGGATTAATGAGTTCTTCATTGATGATTTGAAGAATAGACATTTTGCTTTCGTCAATTATTCCGATGTTGTATGAAACACCTGAAAGCGCGCCGGCCACACCACCGGAGGCCTGTACGTATTTCGGCATATCATTTGTTCCAAATGTGCCATTTACATTCATTTGCATTATCTTTACCGCCTGCATATCAGCACTCACGGGATCGGTACTCATAATGATGGTACTGGTTGCTTTTGTCGTGGCTGTCGGATCCATCTTTTTAACATACGTGGAATAATCGGTAGGTCCACCATTGATCCCGCTACCCTTTTTATTTGATAATATACCAGCACATACACTCAGGACCTGCTTTTTGTAAATAGCTCCGGAACAGAGCATGTTGGCACATCTGATCGCAAGTTGAGGATGCGTATGGATCATCCTGGCATTGGAGTAGGTGCCATAGTTACTTTTTCCTCCAAGTGTAACCCCTTCAGCATAACTGTTACTGTGTCCACGCAACCCGTATACATTCATGAAAAAGTCGGCATTCTTAAGTGATGTTGCATAACCATCACTTTCGCCGGTTGCAGGATCGGGGGCACTTTTGTCGAATGAATCGATTTTTCTGTTGACACCAGGAAACCGCTCGGTTGTGTAACCTGCTCCATCAAGGGTGTTGGCAGCCGGCACATTACCTTCAAATATGGTGATATTTGATGCCGCAAATTTTGTCCCGTCAAAATCCATCTGCTGCAGCCCTTCTGTCATGGCCTGAACCACCGACCAATGGACTCTGCAGGCTGATGTTGCATAAAAGTTTGTTTTTATAGCAATTTTTGAGGTACTTTTCAGGGTGTCAGGAAAGATTGCTTTCCAGGCTTCACCAACAGTGGATTTGTTTGCGAGTGCTTTGATTGAATCATCAACCATTTTTTTAATTACTTTTATCTGCTCATCGCCAATGGTCGTTGTACCGGTTACTGCATTTTTGTTAAAATTTACAACTACTTTGCCTGGCCATTTATTACCTGGTCCGGGAGTAAATGGTGCAGACTGTGTCTCTGCAAGAACTGAACTTGCAGCACTACCGGCAATCGAAAAAGCTGTCGCAGCAGCCGAAGTTTTTAAAAACGATCGTCTGGATAGGGTCATAATTTTTCTCCCTGATGATGTGGAGTTTAGACAAACTTTGTGGTTACAAAACATCCTGGAAATTAGAGACGTTGATAATAGGCTGATAATAGAGAGTATTTTAGTTTTTGCATGTATAAGATTCGTTCAATATATATACATTACAGTGTAATATAAGGCTAAAAGTTTAAAATTTCGCCGGATGTTTTTAATTATAAGAAGAATTGTGACAGTATGCTTCTCATTATTGCCAGAGCTTAAAAATTATTGTTACTACTCAGGAGCCAGAATTAAGGAGAAAGGAGAAAGAATTAAGAATTAAGGAGAAAGGAGAAAGGAGAAAGGAGGAAGGAGGAAGGAGAAAGGAGGAAGGAGGAAGGAGGAAGGCATTTTTTTCAATTTCACACTTCACACTTCACACTTTTGACTTCATTGTGTGTCCCTGCACTTTGATCCAATGATGTCGTTGGATTGAGTCGTTCATGTATTGTCAATTAGGAAAAGACAAATTTCCAGCGATACATCGAGGTGATTCAGAAGTGAAAGATCAATTTTCATAACTGATGCAGTTGCGGCCATCAGCTTTAGCGCGGTAAAGCGCCCGGTCAGCACGTGCAAGCAGGGCTTCAACAGTTGTTTCAAAACTCTGTTTGAGGCATGTTGTACCGAGGCTGATTGTGACATTTAAATCCTGGGGCTCCGGTTTTTCGACCCGAATGGGAGTATTAGCTACATAGGTGCGAATCCGTTCTGCTATTCTGTTAACAAGATCTTCACCGCATTGGAAAAAAACAAAGAGAAATTCTTCACCGCCGTAGCGTCCGAGAAAATCAGAGGAACGTGTCTGTTTTTGCAGCCGTCGGGAAATTTCGCGCAGCACATCATCTCCAGCCAGGTGGCCATAGGTATCATTGATATTTTTAAAATGATCAATGTCTGCAAGAGCAATGCCTAAAGGTTCATTAGAATAGCGTGCTGAAGCGATCTGGTTCCCGAGTTTTTCTATGATCTGTCCCCGGTTGAGCAGTCCGGTAAGGGAATCCGTAGATGCTTTTATCATCAGCGCTTCAGTGGCCTGTTTACGAAAAAGTATTTCTGAGATACGGTTGGCAAAATAATTACCAAATATCCTGATAAACTTTTTGTCAATATCACTGAACGGCTCATGACGTGAAGCGACACTCAACAATCCTATACAGCTATTCATCCGTATAAAGGGCAGGATCTGAACTTCGATGATGTCATTGCCCTTAAATATATCGGGAAGCACCGGACCATTTATGTGCTCACTTGTGCGAATTGAATGCGGGACCTGAAGCTTGTAAAAGTGTAAATCCCATTGGGAGAGTTCCGCAGATTCTGATACCACAGCTTCTCCGCGTATCCCATCAATAGTCATAAACCCCTGTTCTTTTACAAGGACAAGACGCCAGCGGGTAACATTTGCGAAATATTTCCATCGCAACACAACCAGCCGGCAGATCTGACCGATATCCTCAAGTGACTGAATTTCATCCAGCAACTTGAACAGTGCCTCATATCGTACCAGCTGTTGAGCGGTCAGTTCATTCCATTGAGTGCCATTGATCATTGTAATTAACAATTCTATAAGATCGCTTCGTATTCGGGATCAAGGTCCAGCCTGAGAGTGCTTGTATAGACATTGAACATTGTTGCAAGATCAATCACTGCGATAATTTCGCAGATCTCCTCTAAACTGAAGCCTTCATCCATAAGAACCTGAAAATCTTCATCTTCGATACAATTGGCATTATCTGCGACTTTTGTTGCAAAGTCGACAACTGTTCTGTAGTATACGGGCATTTGAAAATCTGTAGTCGATTTTACCGCAGAGACCAGGTCGTTGATTGTGAATGCTTTGTCCAGTTTTAATACACTTTGAGCATGGCAGGCTGAGCAATATCGTGCACCGTTTCTTGCTGAAACTACAAATACAATCATCTCCTTGAGGGGAAGGGGCAGGCTTCCTCCGAACAGTGTTCCTTTGGCTCTTTCCCAGTAAGCCCGTGTCAGCGAACTGCTGTGCCCCATACTTGTTAACCAGATCGGGATTTTGGTTGCTCCGGTTGTCCGCATGTAATCGTCGTAAACCGCTTTTGTTTCATCTGATGCATTCTCATAAGGGGTAAGTGTATAACGTTGCATATATAATCCTTCGGTATAAAAATAGGGAACTTATGAATGAATTATATAACGATTCTTAATGAAAGTGAAGGGTTAATTTAAGGCTTTTGAAACCGCTATGGTGGGGTTGTCGGACCAAACCATGGTTGGTAATTTTTTTAGAAAAATATTACTATGAAATCCGTATTGAACCTTAATTAGTATTTCCTTTCAACGTGAAAAAAAAACGTGCCCCTTGATCAGGGCTGGATTCCGCCCAGATAGAACCCCCGTGTCTGGTTATAATTTTGTGTACTGTTGCCAGTCCTATGCCTGTACCTGTGAATGCAGAATCTCTGTGTAAACGCTTGAATGGTGCAAACAAATTTTCCGAATATTTCATATCAAATCCAACTCCATTGTCTGAAACACAATATATCAGGTCATGGTCTTTTTTAATGGTACTGAATTCTATTCGTGAATGTTCAGTCTTTCCTGTATATTTCCATGCATTACCGATAAGGTTTTCCAGTACTATACGGATCAATGGGGGATCACATAATGCTGATATGTCCGGTTGTATGATTGTTTCAACTACACGTTCAGGCTGTTGTAATTGTAGCGTCTCGATGATTTCGGAAACGATCGAGCTCATGTTTACATTAGTAATGTCAAGTTCCATCTGTCCGGCACGTGCAAGCAGCATAAGATCTCTGATAATATCCTGCATACGGCCTACGGATTTTTGAATGAAAAACAGTGCTTCTTTTGCAGATTCATTCAGTGTATCTCCACTCTCCTCTTCCAGTATCATTGAAAAATTTTTTATACTGAACAATGGAGTACGAAGATCGTGAGAAACCGAATGGGTGAAATCAGAAAGTTCCCGGTTGGCATATTCCAGCTTACTATTTGCACATTTTAATTCTGCTGTTCGCTGATCCACCTTCTTTTCAAGCAAGTCATGTGCTTCACGCAGAGCGGATTCTGCCTTTTTTTTCTGATTAATTTCGTATTGCAAATCTTCATTGTTCTTTTCTGTCTGTTTATGAGCTGCTTTTAGTGAAGCAATCAGGTCTTCGCGTTCAAATCTGAGATGAAATGAAGTTTTAATGGTTGTATGGTTAGTCAAGGCTGTTGCTGTTATAAGTATCCAGAATAATACAAGCATACCTCCCATAGCTATAAATGTTATTTCTCCCTCCATGAAAAATACAATTATTTGCGGAAGTAGAGCTGGAATTGAAAACGCGAAATAGGCTTGACGCATGGCTGAACAGGTTCCCGATGCTCCCGCCGCCATACCACCTAGCACGTAGGCAACCAGGATCCGAAGTGCATCAGATGTGTGCGAAATGGCAAAAAATGCAGCACTGCCCCAGATAATTCCGGATGTCAGAATGCTGAAAGAAAACAAATTTGACCAGAGAAAAAGATGTGCTTTCCTGGAAATTGCATCGAGGGCAATTCTGTACAATACAGAACGAATGATGGACACAACGAGTAGCGATCCCGTCCAGCTCAGTAATAAAGGGTGGGGTACCAGATTAAAAAGCAGTAGTGTCAGAATGGTACTGTTAGTTAACGTTGCAATTATTCCGACTGGCATCAGTTTGTACAACTGGGCAACTTGTTCAGCAAAAATTTGTTCCGAATGCGCTGAATTCATTGATATGCCTTTAGTATAGAGTATAATGTGAAATCAAAAAATATACCAATTTACTGAATTATGCAGGTAATTGCAAAAAAGGATCATACTTTTCCCTGGCTCGGGATTTATTCTGACTCCTGAGCAGTAACAGAATAAATATATAAAAACAACCAGTTGTATAGAGCACAAACAGGAATTATATTCTCGTAAGTAGAACTCAAAATTGTATGTATCACCGACACAGAATATCTGTTGTTTGTTGTAGAACTGTTATAACGCTTTAACCAAAGGAATGATATGCATAAAGATTTTTTTGCATCCTCACTGAATGTAAAATGGATTGGGTTTATTGGATTACTATACATTTTGACATCTCTGTTTTGTATAGATCTTCCGGATCCGGATAATGCCTCGAACTCTGGTGTTAAGATTATACTCGAATCATCAGGAGGATTCATCAGTGATCAACTCATTATCGATACGGTTGAAAATGATGTAAAAATTTCTGTAATTCATTACTTTCCTTCATATATAAAAAGCACTGCACTTCAGATTATTACTAATGAGGGGACAATGGAATGGGATACAACCCTCATTTCAAATTCCAGAGAATACTCTGATACAATCAATGTGAGCAGGAAAATCATGACTGCCGGAGATAAGAAAGTTATTGCAACAATTTTTATCGAAGATAATGCACTAAGAACTGATACTGTACTGCTGAATGTCGTGAACAGAGCATCCGTTACTACCGGGAATATAGCCCCATCCTGGGATATTTCCGATACGCTTACCCTGAATCTTACACCAGGAACTCAATTCTCGCTCAAACTCAATGACACCTGCTTTGATCAAAACGGGGATCTTCTGGCATATA
Source organism: Chitinispirillaceae bacterium (assembly GCA_016929595.1). GTDB lineage: Bacteria > Fibrobacterota > Chitinivibrionia > Chitinivibrionales > Chitinispirillaceae > JAFGIN01. Next base: position 7,957 of record JAFGIN010000105.1, on the reverse strand, counting down.
CACTTCTCAACGGTAATCTATTGCAGGATACAATTATAGATTTCGTTTACTCATATACAGCAATTGCTGCGGATACCGGAACCAGTGTCGTAAAAATAATAGCAAGAGACACTGGAAATCTTTCAGATACCCTTATTATAAAATTGAGTGTAGAGCTTCCAGCGTTGTCAGATGCGGTGCTTTCATCGGTTAAATTATCTGCTGGCACATTACTCCAGCAGGATGCGCCCGTGCCGGATACTATCCGGGATACGGTGTCCTGGATAGACAGCATGATAACCATCACACCTGTATCAGGGGATACACTGGCAACGATACTGATTAATGAGAAAAAGGTCATCTCGGGTACATCATCAGAGGCGATTCTGCTCACTGAAGGCGGGAATAGTATCAGGATTACGGTGACATCACAGGACTCAGCCAGCAAGGTCTATACTCTCATTGTTATCAGAAAACCAAACAGCACGATTACGCTTACATCACCACCTGAAGGTGTTGCTGCTGCGGCACTCTCGGTGTCATCGATCAGAATCTTGTGGAATTCTCTCTCTGGTGCTAATTCCTATACGGTTCAACGAAGTAGGTCTGAGGCTGGAACTTTTGAAACAATCGGTACAACCGGAAGCAACTCATATATCGATACAGGGCTGACTGCCGCCACACCCTATTTTTATCATGTAAATGCTTCCAATTCAGCCAGCAGTACCGGATATTCTACAGTTGTCAATGCTACAACCCTGACAAAACTAACCATAAGAAGCCAGGCACAAGACACTGCTGTACAGGTTGGAAGTGCAGTTACCATAACTGTCGAAGTAACAGGAAGTAATCCACAATTTGAGTGGAGTAAAGATAATGCTGTTATGACTTCGCAGCCCGGTTCGGGCAGTTTATCGTTACCAGCTGTTACAACAGGAAATGCAGGGGTTTATTCTGTAAAAGTCCGAAATGAAAGTGATAGTGTGGTCACTACTCCTATCAGATTGCGGGTCCTTCCGAAAACGCCTGCGGCACCTGTAGTGACGGTGCGTTCGGCGACAAGCTGTACCGTGTCGTGGAGCGCAGTTGATGGAGCTTTATGGTATAAGGTGGTTCGATCTGTCAACTCCGGCATCTTTGCGGGTATCTGTTCAACAGCTCAGATAAGTGTGATAGACACGCCTTTGGTGTCAGGGGGTAATTATTCTTATCGTGTTATTGCAGGCAATAATGATGGTATGTCAGACACCAGTTCAGCAGTATCTTCAACTACATGGAACCCACCAGTTATCACTACATCACCGCAGTCAGTGACGGTCCCTGCTGGTCAGACGATCACCCTTTCTGTCGTGGCAACAGGAGATCCCGCCTGCACTTATCTCTGGAAGAAGGGAGACACCTCGTTAGAAGGAAAAACGGAATCTGTTTTGACAATACCCCAGGCAACAACTGCTCACGGAGGGATATATACAGTTGTAGTGACAAACAGTGCCGGATCAACAGAGAAGAGTGCGACGGTAACAGTACTTCCCACGTATACCCTCACTATCACCGGACCGCTTCCAGCAGGATGCAGTGTGACAAAACAGAAAGATACGGCGGTGTATGTTGCGGGGGCCACCGTGACTCTTACTGCAAATGCAGCTGCTAACTCTGGTTATCGATTTAAAGAGTGGAAAGGGGATACTTCAGCTACCGGCACAGTTTTAACTTTAGTAATGAATAAAAATCGTACGATAACGCCAGTTTTTCAGAGACAATATATACTTACGTTAACATCTTCAGATGCCGCGAAGGGGAGCGTTTCTTCGCCGTCGGGAAGCAGTCCGATTGCGGTCGATTCGGGATCTGCAATAACGATCAACGCGACACCGGCAAGCAGGTTCAAGTTCAAACAGTGGTCTGTCGCTTCAGGGCAAGTTACAATTGCAAATACTGCATTGGCATCGACCACAGTACAACTGTCGCAGGGGAATGCGACGGTGCAGGGTGATTTCGGGTGTATTACATTCGAAAAAAAAATAGAACAGCCAATTGTTTCTGGCAATGTAAAGGTTGCTCAATGGGATGATGACTCATATTTTATCGCAGGAAAGCAGTGGAATAACGGCGACTTGTCAACTTTAGCCGAAATTGATAAGTTGGATTTAAATGGAAATGTTGTATGGGCAAAGGCATATGGTTCAAACAGCCTTGGAAATGAATTTACCTCGATTCGGAAAACCACCGATGGCTTTATACTGGCATGTGGAGGTGAATATACATTTAAGCTTTGGAAGGTAGTTCCGAATGGAACGGAGATCTTTTGGCGGAGATATAATATTAATGGAGTACCTGCGTTTGCACAGCAAACATCTGATGGTGGCTTTATCATAGGTGGCGAAAATTCAGAAATGTTTGTTCCGTATATTATAAAATCTGATTTGAGTGGAAATATTATTTGGGCAGATTCGAGTAACTTTTGTGAATCAGGATACCATATCTTTGATGGTCAACAAACAAGTGATGGAGGATTTGTCTATATCGGGGCCGATATGCCACTTAATCTTTTTGTTGTAAAGAAAAACAGCGCTGGCGCAGTGTCTTGGTGTAAGCAAATTGCTGGTGAATTCGAAGGCCGAACCATTCGAGAAACGAGTGATGGTGGATTTATTACAGCGAGCATCAATAGTACTAAATGTGTTTTAATCAAACTTAACGCTTCCGGTAATGTTGTTTGGAAAACTGAAAATAGTAGCGTTGAAAGAATTGTAGCTGTTCGACAAACAAGTGATGGTGGATTTGTGTATGCCGGTAGCACTCGACTTATTGGTGCGGGTGGATATGACTTTTGTTTAATAAAGACCAATTCAGCAGGAACGGTTGCCTGGACACATACCTACGGAGCATCTGGAGCCGATGAAACCGCTACATCGATGGAAATTACAAACGATGGTGGTTTTATTATCGTGGGTGATTGTGGTACTTTCGAACCTGTTTTATATATAGTCAAAACTGACGAGAATGGTTTGATAGAGTAGATCTAAGCCGAGATTTTATTACAAAAATGGGCTGTAGGCCCTTTAACTATTGTAGTAAAGAGCGCATCCCAAAATCCTCTTATTCCCTGGAGGGGAATCATTATATGAAGCCAGGTGTTTATACAAAGTTGTATGTGCAAATTGTTTTCGCAGTGGCAAATAAACAGTGTTTATTGCGGAATAGCGAATTTAATGAACAAATTTTCAAATACATAAGTGGAACAATTACCAATCTTAAAAACAAGTCAATTATCGTTAATGGTGTAGAGGACCATATTCATATTTTCTTAGGATTACACCATACTCAAAGCATTTCAGACTTAGTAGGTACTATTAAAAAAAGTTCATCATCATTTATTAATGATAAAAAGTGGTTTTATGGGAAATTCTCCTGGCAAGAAGGGTATGGTGCATTTACTTACAGTCGTTCTCAAGTTGAAGATGTGTTTCGATACATTAAGAATCAAGAAGAGCACCACAAAAAATCAACATTTAAGCAGGAGTATATCATGTTACTGGAAAAATTTGGGATTGAATATGATGAGAAATATTTGTTTACGTTTTTCTAAATAGACGCATGGTTTTTTACTAATAATGTTTCCCCTACAGGGAAAGAGGAAACGTAGAATAACTCTTTTGCTACAATAATAGATGCTCTACAAGCATTTTATAATGAGCAAGCATCAAAGCCAAAATACAGTTTCCTCGCAATGCTGAGTCAAGTATGGGTAAAGATAAGCCGTTAATGGGGGGGTACGAATAGAGGTGAATTCAACGTGTCGACCTGTACTGAGCGAAGTGAAATAAGGCGGATGAGGGAATCGCGAAAAATGTGAAAAAGGGAATGCAAATAGAGCTCTGTATTCAGTGCTAAATATGTAGTTAAAGAGAGGCATTACTTATATGAATCCATTAAATTGTCCATTTACAGAAAGTGACTTCGGTAAGGTATACAATTATCTCATAGATCTTCCGCTGCACAAACTGATCATGTTGACGATGCAGGTGATGTCTTCACTGACTCCGGTCGAGGCGATGAACTACAATATTAATAAGTTCTGTCAGCGGTATGATGATCGCCGGGGTCGAATCGCTTTTTTGAAAAAACTTGTTGATGATGGCATTATCATGCCTCTTCAATATCCCTATAATGCGCTTCGGGATCCCCATATAAGAAAAATGATGTCAACTGCTCATTATACCATGAGTTTTCCTTTCGGTAAGGATGAGGAGGCTGCAGAAGAGGTGTGTCTCACTGACGATCTTGAGGTGGTGAGCGGCCCGGTAACAGTTGCCAATCCTCGGTGGGAACATAAGAAAGAGGCTGAAAAAAAGGCTGAGGTTGAGAAATCTGCAGATAGCGCATCTTTTGGTGATACGATCATTCTTATCGTTGATGTTACTGGTATACCTGAAGGTGTCGGAGTCACTTTTGATATTTACGATGTCGCGGAAGATCCGCCTATGTGTGTTGCTACTGCTAAGGGGAAAATCGAAAATGGTGTTGGCAGGGGTGAGTGGGTGGTTACGGATAAGAGTGGAAAAGGTGAAGAGTCGAAGCTGGCGTTTGAGGGGATTGTAAAGAGTAAGGCGAGTGAGCGGTGCGAGATACCGGTTGTTTTTTCAGATGCGTTTCAATTTTCTATATAGTTTAAGGATATTCAGCGGGAGTGATTGAATGAACTTTGTTTTACCTGTAGAAAATTTTGGAGATAACCAGAATAAAATACCTGCCGGATTATTACCATCAGAAAAACTTCTTGAAAAATATCATGTGCATGTTGAGAAGGATTATAAAGGTGGATATTTTCCTCTTGGATCAAATACTATATGGCATGGTGGGATTCATATCCATGCCCCACAAGGAGAGAAAATTCATTGCATGGCTGATGGGGTGATTGTTGCAGCCCGTCTTGGTGAAGAAGGGGTTGCAATAAAACATTACGGGAGCAATAATTTTATTCTTGTAAAGCATACTTTGAAATCTACAGTTTATTACAGTCTTTATCAGCACTTGAATTGCGAATCTCTGGAAAGTTCGAACCCGGTTTTGGGAGATTTCTCGTGGTTGTGGGTTAACGGCGAAATAGATATAAAACTATGTGAAAATTTAAAAAAGGGGGAAGTCTGCAAAATAGACAGGGCTGTTAAGGCTGGAGATGTCATCTGGACAGTCGGTGTATATGGTTCCAAAACAGTTATAAAAAATTACCGGGCACCCATGTTTCACTGGGGTGTTTTTTCACAGGAAATTCTGCCGGGCAATTGGACAACAAGGGAGGATCATGATGACAATATCAATTGTGACAACAGCTACATTGCTGTGATTCTTGGTAATATTATTGATAAAAACAAGGATAAAAACTGGAGTGAGGATGAGATAACCGACTTTTACAAAAATAATCCGCAGGCAACAACGTTCAGAGATTATGCGTGCTTTTTTATAAATGAAAATGCTGTAAACTGGGACATCGTGTGTAAGACCATTGAAAGTAGATTACATAAGAAAGCTTCACCTGAGGCTATTAAACCATACAATTTCTGGGATGAAGCAAAAAATGCCAGGGTCACCTTGCCTTCAAGTAAAAAGGTCTGGCATTATAATCCTGTTCATCTTATCGAACAGTATTTCTTACGTGAAAAAGAGCTTAAAGAGTGGGCAATCAAACAGTGGTTTGTCCAGATTGGGGGGCTGGATCAGGTCGGGAGGTTGGGAGGCCCCTTAAAAAATACTTTTGGGCAATGGTCAAATGAGAACTGGCAAGCTATAGGAAAATCTGCTGATACTCCAGATGCAGCTGAAGCTCGATGGCAGGATTTGATGGATTGTATCAAGATAGAGGAGGTTAATTCAAAAACCGCTACATCTTCAGCGATAGCGGTAAATATTCTTGATCCGGAAAAATTTAACTTTATAATACTCAGGGAAGCGGTGATTCTGCTTGAGAAATACAAATATATGAGAGTCTTTTTTCCGTACATCGATACAAGTCACCCTTTGTATAACAAACAGTTTAGAGAATCATTTCAATATCTGATATATCATGCCGGGCATCAACCAGAAAATATTTATCCTTTAATTCTTTCTGGTATGGTATATTCATGCAAGTGTGAGTCGTTTAAAGGCCTCAAGCAGTCTCTTGAGACTTCGGCATTATCATCAATTATTAACGATTTAAAAAGTAAAATTAAAGGTTTGAATAAAGAACGTATGGTTCAAATTGCACTTGACAATGAATCTCAAATACGCTCATGGCTTTGCAATGGTGCGAATATTGAATTGTTTACAAATTATATTGAAACATGTGACATTTTAACATGGCCCGCCTGGGTTGAGCACAGGGGAAATGTTTCAAGATATCTGGTATTAAATGAGTATTACAGAAAAGTTTTTAATAATACGAAAAAGAAATTAAAATGATAATTTTAATCAATCAAAAAGTATCATTTTTTGTGATTATCTGGATGATGTTTTTTTTGTCATGTCAGAAAAAAACTGATAATGGTAGTTCACTGTATAAGAGCGGAAATCTGAATGAGAACAGTCAAAACCTAAACGAATCATTGGAAGATATTCAATTTGACATTAGTATATGTACGCCGGTATCTGGTACCAGCAATGGACTTAAGTTTACAGGAGAATTTATTGTAGACACTAATGTTTACCTGAAAATGACTTTTACGAATGTATCAAAAGAAAAAATTATTTATATCCCGCCATATCATTATGGTAATCAGGGGACGAAAACGCTGGCGTTTGTACTTTTTGTTGTTTCAGATTCTGCAAAAAAGAGATTTACGGGAGGTGGGTATGTTTCAGCTTTTCGCTCATTCTGGGTAGATCAACTTGAACCAGATTCAAGTATGACATACAAGCATAAAATTGGTAAATGTATATGCTCATCTGGTAATCCGATACCCTTCAGGCTCTGTTACTGGTTTCCAAAGGAATTATTTGAAGAAAACAAAGACAAATTAGAAAATTCGATTGCACTTGAAGGTGTAAAAAAACGCTGGTTTGGTCAAATAACAACAGACTCAAGTTATATTTGCTGCGATACTATTAAACGAACAGACTTGATTTTCTTTGCTGCAAATAAGGACAATTAGCACATAATCGAAAAGGGATCCCTGTGGAAAAGAAAAACGAACCGGTTTATATAACACCCGATGAAAAAGCCGACTCTTATATTCCAACTGAAAACAGTATTGCGAATGACCTGAACTCTTTAACAGAAAGGGAGAGGGAATGCAAAATCGAGTCTTTTACAGGAGAAGTAAAGAAAATCTGCTCATTTCTGGAATCCAGAGGAATTATAAAGAACCTGGAAAATGTAAAAGATTGTCACGATGAAATGGAGAATGGTGCCGGGGAATCGATTGATGGTGTTCCCAATAATAAACCCAAATATTATTGGTGGCATATCAATATTGAATATGCCAGTTCAACAGACGGTTGTCTTGAAGCTACACAATTATTGCGAGGTACAAAATTACCGGGAGATTTCTCGACAGACGCAAAAAAGACTGCAAATGTTCTGGCTCAGTTGCAGAGACTCAATACAATTTTAAGCAGGATCAAGGTATGTTATGACATATCTGCCGATACTGGAATTGCTTTTGAAACAGTTTTGACCTTATACAGGGTAGAAGGTGATATGAATTATGCTCCATCTTTAGATGCGGTATACAAAGGAATTCCAACCGGTTTTACCGAAGTAAATTCATCCCTCAATCCGCGTCCGGACCTCAGTACAATGATTATGTTGTTTTCTGAAGAGAAGTATATGGATTATAAGAAGAGTGCTGTGGAACTATATTGATTGCCAATGACCTTCGTGAGGATCTTGGTCGCGACTCCCAGGCGACTATCGGAGGGTATATGCGGAGGCTTTCATCTGGGCAGAAATTTATGGATTTGCTGAATAAACACTCCATTAACACAGCGTTAAGCACCT
>JAFGIN010000104.1 GCA_016929595.1 Chitinispirillaceae bacterium | reverse complement strand
TAAACATTCGTGTTCTCCCTTCGAAAAAATGTTAGTCGTGGAAACAAATTGAGATAATGGTACATCAGATGCGACGGAGATACAAGAATTTCCCTGGTTAGAAAAAATGGCAGAGTCATTTCACTTAAAAATTGTGCTTGACACCTGAATGATACCATGTGTATAAAGAATATAATTCATTAGCGAAAAAAGGGAAGGCCGAATGAATTCGCACTATACCATGATGGTGAAATGCCGCCCGGAACAGAGTGGGTATTATGTTGCCGGTTACGTTGAACTGCCCGATTTGACGATGACCGGAGCGACTCCTGAAGAGGCGGTGAAGGAACTGCTTGCTGAAAAAAAAGAATGGTTTACATTATGCCTGGAAAGAGGGATATCTATTCCCGAGGCGGGTTGTGATTATGGATAAAAAATTGGCTCCGGTTCATCCCGGTGAAGTACTGCTTGAAGAATTTTTAAAGCCGATGGAGCTTAGTCAGAATCGACTGGCGATAAGCATCGGTGTTCCGGCGCGCTGTATCAATGAAATCGTACTTGGTAAAAGGAGCATCACGGCTGATACGGCTCTGAGATTGGGAACGTATTTCGGCATGTCGGCAAAATTCTGGCTCGGGCTTCAGATGGATTATGACCTGGATACGGCTGAGGATAAACTCGGCGACAGGCTCAGGCACGAAATTAAGTCCGGCGTCTCGGTGTAAACACGAGTGAAAAACCTCATCAGCAACTATTGTTTTTGTTTGCATTTGGTTGGTTAGACCGCTTTTGTCTTTGCATGCCGATATTCCTTAACTATCATTGCGAGGAGTCCCGATAGACAATTAAAAGTAACAATAAAAATCGGGACGACGTGGCAATCCAGAATAATTAGTATCGGTACGAGATTCACCGTCAATAGGTGAACCGAAGCAATCTCGAGGAATCTATTTATTTCTTTCTTACTTTCATATGCCAACCAAAACCGAATAGAACCCTGCTATTGTTTATTTGCCACCGTAAATATCGCCGTATCTTCAAGGTGAATGCCGTCCGGCTGCAGAACAGGCATTAACCGTTCCGCCAGTTCCTCTTTAAACCTGTGCCGTATTGCTTCATCCATGTGTGTAAACGTCAAACGGCTTCCTCCGGAAAGCAGCATGTCCCAGAAGGCTTCAATGTCCTGATACACGGCGGTCTGCGTCTCTCTCACGATTGTGATACCTGAAAAGCCGTATTCGGTAAGTAACGAAGCTGTTTCCTCAACCGAGAATCGGGTCGGCCATGCGTACCGGAAGCGGGCAAATTCCGCTGTCGGGTCCTTTTCACCGTACTCTCTGATTAACTGATTCACGATGACCCCCGGGCTGGCCGGGTCAGGCGAAAATGTTTCGAAGACCGCCAGTCCGATTGCGCCTCCCGGTTTGAGTACCCGGTACATTTCGGCAAGTGCGGTACGGGGAAAATAGAAAATCCCGAAAGCACAGGTAGCGATGTCGAACGATTCATCCGGAAACTCAAGGTGCTCCGCATCCATTTGTTTCAGAACGATGTTTTGAAGACCTTCATTTGCGGCTTCCCGCCGTGCCTGCTCAAGCATGCCGGCGGAGATATCGATGCTGGTCACTGTTCCTTCCGGACCGGTGCGCCGTGCCGCCGGGAATAGCGCCGCACCGGTACCGGTCGCGATATCCAGGACACGGAAACCCGGTTGTATCGGTAACAGGCCGGCAAGCCGCTGCCCCGAGTTCCGGAACATTTTTCCCTCGTCATACAAAGCCGCCGCACCGTCGAACGTCGCTTCAATCATCTCTCTGGTAATAATAATCCGCTCTGTCATCTGGCTGATACCTCTCATTTTCGAAAATTCAATTCCCTGATGTCATTGCGAAACTCGCCGTCCACAGGCGAGATGTGGCAATCTCAACGGATTCCCTTACTCTCGTACCGTGCCTCCAACTACGCAATACTGATTACCAATTACTCATTATTCGCTCCTTCATGCAATCAGAACTGAATTATAGAACGATTTTTAAGGGCAAAACAGTCTGTTTTTATATGAAGCAACTCTGGTATAATGAGATGGAGGGAAAATATTCACAGGTGGGATGGGTGAAAAGACGTTTTTCCGTGTCATTTCAAAGACAGGAGAAAATCCTTCGATATTAACTGCCAACCCTCCTCGGGTGTCACTCCCGACCTATTCGGGAGTCTATATTCTCATGACCCCAGCTAGTTTTACCTTTAGAACTGCTTATCCCCCAATCGTCATCCCAGACTCCGATCTGGGATCCAGAAAACCATTGATCATTGCCTTGCGATTGGGTACACCACAATAGGCTTGGAAATATTCTCAACCATTATTATTGTGTTTATTTTCTTATATGATTATAATGACTCCATTATGGATTGGATCCCAGATATCCCAGGATTTTTCACGATATTACAACGAATTCAAAACGAAGAAGATCTTCTTAAGGATTCTGTGGATATATTTTGGTCTTTTTGTATCAGTTTAATGAATCATGAACAGTATATCGAGCGCATGGATTTTTGGAGGAAATTGGATGAAAAAAACGAAACGGAGGAGAGAGGTTTTACTGATTCAGAACTGGAATCGATAATGTATGAAGGATTCAAGAATCCAGATTCAGCCGCTATTTCATTATTAGAAAAATTCGATATGCTTATTGAAAATCACATAGTAGATTACATTCCGGATAGTAAGGATGCTCCAACACCTTTATTTGTATATATTCACCTTGAAGCAGCAAGGCTTAATCGGTTAATAAAAGTTCAGGGTTATTCTGAAACTACTAGAGATAGTATTACGAAAACTCAAAATGCACTTGAGAGATGTTTCCGAAGTCTAAAATATTTTCCAACACCACCCTGGCAATACGAATACTTAATATCCCTTGAAATTGTAGCTTCATTTTTAGCTACACAGCAATACTACATACTGAAAATAGACGGGCAATATCAAGAAGCACTTGAATGGTTAATAAAAGGACTAGACCATGTTCAGGAAGCTTATACTATATTTGATAAAAATCGGCAACCTATCTTCAAATCAAGATTACATTTTTGGTTCGTAAGTTTTTCTCAGGATTTTCGAGGATTAGTTCCCTGGTTAAAAGATATAAACCAACAAGTCTTCGTAGAAGGATATGAAGTAATAAAAAAAGGTAAAGATATTCAGGACACAGAGAATTTGATAAAAATATGCGAATCATTTTTGAATTACTCTGAAGAACCATGGTTATCTAATCAAAGACCAGATAGTAATTATTCATGGATTGGTTTTACTCAACAGAGTAATACAATCAACAACAGAGTGGAAACTGAGAATTATGAATACGATAGTGCCGTTGAATATTGGAGAGAAACATTAGGCTGGACTGAAGCTCAAGTTACGCCATCTCAGTACAAAAAATTGATAAATGAACGTGAAGAAGAAGCTGCTGAGAGAAGGTTAAAGGAATACTTCTTTGATGGAAAAAACTGGGATAATATTCCAGACCGAGCGAAAAGTAGCCTTATCAGTGCTGATAGGGATTGGTTTAGCGGGACAAGTATTAGGAAAGAAGTGATTTTAAACCATCTCGCGATTGCAACGGAAGAAATTTTGTACCATGGTCTTTGGATGAAGCTGGATGAGTTTAGTAACGCGAATACACTTGATGCGAATTTAAGAAATGAATACTTAAAAACAAAACAGGAAATGCTATCGAACAGGATACGCTCAAAATTGAGAATATTGGCTGATTTTTGTCGCGAGCCTTTAACGGGAAATTATCTTTCGAAAATTAGAACTGGACAACAAGAAAAAGATTGGTTTCAGAAGCGACTTCCAGGAATAATTCACGATCTTTACAACCAAAGAAATAATGCAGAACATGAACTTGAGAAAAGATGGAAGAGAGATGAAATCGGAAGGTATTACAGAGAGTTTATCGGGATAGGCTCAAGTGGTATTCTCCCACGTCTAGTTCAAATCTTATTTAAATGACAACTACAACTAATTCATAATAAAAGACAATTAATAACTTCGTATTAAACCGGTTACGTGAATGGTTCAAAATCCAGAGGCTTAATGAAAAATAAAATCCAACTTAAAGAACCGGATACAGCAAAGATGCACAATATTATCAATATGGCACTACAATTTTCTTCTATGTTTCGCCTTTTTGAGCCGGGATCAAAAACAAGGTTCAAAGAAAAACTCCTGTCACAATTTAACGAAATATTGTCTTCAAATTCTAAGAAGCAGTTTAATGATATACATTCATCTTTTTGTGAATGGGGCAGTCAAAAAATATATTTGACAAAGAAAAAGAAAGATGGAGTGGCTAGTTATGGGCAAATAGCGAAAACTCTAAATGTTGTATTAAAAGTTACTGTTCATTACTGTCAGTTGCCAGAATCAAATCAGGCTATGAGACTTTCGAAATGGTTGCATGCAGCAATAGATACAAAGATGATGAAGTATATTAGACCTGTTGGGGTTGCAGGGTGGCCCATCTCAATTGCACAGGTTGATAAAAACAGCTACGAAAAAATTCAGGAAGTTGTTGTAAGTATCATTGCTAGGGAACATATGGGAAACATTACTCCTGTGGAGTTTGATGACATATATTGGGATGCTTTAAACAGATAATCACAAGAAGTTAGTTAAACAAAATAGGGGATTGTTTCAGACAGAGTTCGAGTCTGCTTAATCTTCCCGTCTACAGTCAGTCTAAATTCTGCCAATTAAACTATTCCTGGAGTCTAGCCCCGTTTACCACACTGGATTCAGAAACTTCCCGTGGAATGACAGATGAGAACCGTTCAATTCTGGATACCGTGTCGTAGTACGGTATGGTGTATGTTATAGACAAGGGGTAGTTGCTTTTCTGAGATAAGATCCTTCGTCCGTCAGGGCGGACTCAAGGATGACAGCCTCGGTACCTGCGCCTTCCGTTGTCGTTTTCCCTCCTGTCCGACTTGTCCTATTCGTTCTATTCCAACTACCCACACTCACACCCATTACCTCAGGTCTATCGGGGATGAGGTAACAAAAAAAGGTAAATAGTGCCAAAATAATTTGACAAAACCAGAACATTAGTACTACTATAAATCACATTTTGGGCAAAGTAGTAAATGCCCCGCGAGATTCTGCCGCCGGAGTAACTAATCGGAAGAACCGGGAAG
>JAFGIN010000103.1 GCA_016929595.1 Chitinispirillaceae bacterium | reverse complement strand
GAACTGGCCGTTCAATCATCAAATGATACTTTGACATCAACAGAGCGTGCTTATACCGATCAGGAATATCAACAGCTAGTTGATGAAATTGACCGTATTGCTGAAGTTACCAACTATAACGGGATGAAGCTGATCTCTTCAACGGGAAGTAGTGCCAATGATCGTTTCGGTATCGGCGGAACAGGAAGTGATACTGGTTCTGCGCTCTGGATCGATGCGAATGATCAATATGGTTCGGACAGCATCACTATTACTATCGATACTCTAACAACCGATTCATTGGGAAGTGGTGGCTCCGGTGGAGTTACTAACCTTAGAGAAACGACTTTAACGTCTCAGGCTGATGCCGTTTCATCAATTCAATCCCTTGATGAATCCATCGATAGTGTGAACACCATGCGTTCAAATATGGGAGCATTCATTAATCGACTGGATCATGCTATCAATAACCTGTTAGTCTCCAACACCAACCAGCAGGCTGCAGAATCACAGATCCGCGATGTTGATTTCGCCAGTGAATCAACTCAGTTTACCCGTAACCAGATTCTTACCCAATCGGGTACCTCAATGCTTGCTCAAGCAAATATGGTTCCTCAGAGTGTACTGTCACTTCTTGGCTAATGGATTTACTGGAATTTTTTTCCAAAAGAACCGGTTTTTTAAGCCGGTTCTTTTTTTTTATTAATATATAATAGTTTATTCGACGAAAAAGAGGGAAAAGTATTATTTTATGAGAGGACAGATGGGCTGAAGTGGCCTATTGTTCATAGATGCGCGCTGAAAGGGAAAGTTTATGCGATTAAGTGGTGTGGTCTTTTTAGGCTGCTTGGCTTCTTTTTGTACCGTTAGTTCAATCAGAGCACAGGAATCCAAGGGATCGAATGTTTCTATATTGTTGAGCAGGCCGATTAATGTCGCTTCGGGAGCCGAAAACAAATGGGTTCCAGCATTACTGGAAGCTGCATTTGAGTTTAAATTCGCCGCAATAAACGGGATATCTCTTGTTCCATCAGGCGACCTCGCCAGGTTTGTTAAAGGACATCACGATTTTACAAGAACGCCACAGCGGTCAGAGTATCTTGAAGCTGCAAAAAGATTGGGTGTCCCATATTTTCTGGATCAGAAATATGAATTTTCCCGGGATAAAACGATCTACTACTACGCAGAGGTCATTTCGGTGAAAGATGGTAAGCTGTTCAATACTGTTGAGAAATCGTTTAAAGCAGACCAATTTGGTGCATCGATTGATGAGCTCGTTGGATTAATCATGGCTGCTTTTGAAATAACACCTCAGAAGGAGCTCGCAAGGTTTGTTCGTTTGCCGGCAGTAGGATCAAACTACAAAAATATTTCTCAGCTTGGAGATTTAATAGTAAAAGAACGGTATGAGAAAAATGTCGATTCATCAAAACTTGCGGATGAATATCGTGTCTTATGTGAAAAGGATCGCTCCCTGCTGCTGGGTTATTATCGCGCGGGGCTTTTTTTCGAGGGTATTGGAAGAAATGCAGATGCAACAGAGGCGTTGAATATTCTTTTCATGACCATACCTGAATACACGCCGGTTTATGTTCCATTGGTGCGTAATTTCAGGAAAGCAAAGCGAAACGATGATGCAATCAGAATCGCGTTGCTTGGACAGAAAAAAGGGATTGAATCGTCAGAGTTGAGTTCTGAGCTGGCAATTGCATACACTGCTGCTGGTAAAAAAAGAGAAGCGGAAGATATTTTCAGATCAATTATGTCTTCAGATCCACAGGATCCGTTTGCCCTTTTATTCTATGCACGCAAAAAAAATGATGAAAAAAAAGCTTCTGAAGCTCTGGGGTATGCTGATCGTCTATTAAAAATGAATGCTGAGCGGGGATGGGCCCAGGTAGAGCGGGGAAGGGCCTTGATGCTGCTTAATAGAAAAGAAGAAGCTATTTCCGCACTTGTTGAAGCGACGACGTTACTTCCTGCAGAAATCGATCCTGTACGTTATCTCGGTGATTTATATGAAGCAACCGGGCAGTACAATAACGCATTAGAACAATATGATAAGGTACTTAAAAAATCTGAAAGTAATGTTAATAATTATATAAAGGCGGCTTCGCTTGCACAAAGAGCTGGTGACTCCAAAAGGGCTCTGTCTCTTTTATATTCAATCGAATCCCGTTTTTCAAACCATGGCGGTCTTCAGAGGCATATAGGTCTGCTGGAACTTGCTACTGGAGACAGTACTAAAGCTAAAACGCATCTGGAGGCTGGTTTACGCTCCGGTGCTGAAGATGCAAAGGTGTTAACTGAACTGGGCAAGTTATATATAAGAGACAAAGATTATGACAGGGCGTTTACTAATCTTACAAAAGCTTTGACCCTTGCAAAGGAAAAAGATACTATACGTGCAGCTTTGGTAATTGTCTACCTTAAAAAAAATGAAGCAGGTTCCGCACTGAGCATTCTTGAGAGCATGAAATCCTGTCAGGATCAAATACCCGATCTCAACCGGATGATTGCAGATGCATTTTTTGAACGAAAACAAAACGACAAAGCCCTTGTCTATTACCGTAAGGAACTGGCTGCCAATCCCGGTGACACAGCTCTTCAGTTGAAAATTGCGGATATTAGCTACAAAACGGAACCTCCGATGTCATCAAAGAACGAGTATCTCAAACTTGTAAAAGCCGGGGCTGGCGGTACGGAGTCTATTTACAAGCTGGTAGTACTGTTTCTTAAATTAAAAGACAGTAAATCCGCAGATCTTTATTTTGAAAAAGCTGTTGCATCAGGGGATGCTGATGCGTCAACATGGTCAGAGATCGGACAAGAATATGTAAATCTTGGAATTACCGGTAAGGCTATTGAAGCCTATGAACGCAGCGTTAGAAAAAATCCTTCTTCGGAAGAGGAAAAGCTTAAGCTGTTATCATTGTACAAAAAGAGCGGAAAAGACAGTGTCGCAGCCGAACTTTATTATGACCTATATACGATGAACAAAACAAATAATGGTAAATATCTCATGGAAGCTGCGAAGCTTTTCGAAAAAGCCGGGGCATCAGATAAAGCTGCCAGGATGTATGCAACTGCGCTGGATAAAAACTTAATCGATTCAAATGGAAAAATTAAACTTGCTGAGATGGAATTTGAGAATAAAAATTTCAGCAAGGTGATTTCACTGCTGAGTGATCTGTCGGCTGCGTATGTTAACGAAAAAGAGGCAAGGCTTCTGGCAGAATCTTACTTTGCTACCGGAGATTTTAAAAAAGCTTTGGAGAATCTCACTATCCTCCTTAAGAAAAAAACTCAGGATGTTCGGGCTGTGGAGTTATCTGCCTGGATCTCTGATACGTTGGGCAGATATGAGGATGCTGTCAAGCATTACTCGAGATACCTGATGCTTAAAGGCAAAAATCCTGGCTATGCTTACCGCCTTGGTGAATTATATGAGAAGTTGAATCAGTCTAATTCTGCAATAACACAATACTCGAAAAATGTCAGGCTTTACCCGGATGATTATCGCAGTTTCGATCGTCTGGCACGGCTCTATGTTGAAGCAAATAAAATGAGCAGTGCAATACCCGTTTTAAAAAAGGCTGTTACATTTAAGGAAGCACAGCCGGATCTCAATGGAATGCTGGCACGTGCACTGGTTGGCAGCGGAGCTGCTGGAGGGAAGGAAGCTGTTATTCAATTTGAGGCGTATCTTCAAAAAAACAGCAATGACTATGAGGGCTGGGTACAACTTGGAAATCTGTATACTACACAGGGCAAATTTTTTGAGGCTGCTACGGCTCTTGAAAAAGCGCTTTCAATAAGAAATAGTGATTTCAAAGTATATAAGTCGTTGGGAAAGGTGTACCTGAAGCTTGATCGGGGAAGTCAGGCTCTTGACATGTTTACCAGAGCGAGAAATCTCAATTCCGATGATCCGGAAGTTCTTAACCTGCTTATTGATGGTAACAGGGCTGCCGGTAATACAAAAGTTTTGATAGATTTATTAAAGGAGCTTGCTGCTAAAAATCCACGCTCGTACGATATACACCTCGAACTGGGAACGCTTCTTGTCAAACAAGGTCTGGATGCGGATGCTGTTACAGTTTTTGAAACTGCAGCATCTTTGCGCAAATGTCAGGTAGATATTCATCTGCAGCTGGCCAGATTATACGAAAAGGCCAGAAACGACGATCGTCGCATGCACCATATTACTAAGGCTTTGGCCTGCTCTCCGGGTAACCCGCAGCTCAACTTTGAACTTGGAAAGTACAATATAGTAAATAAAAAATTTACAATGGCAGAAAGATATCTTCTTGCTGCATACCAGAAGGACAAAAACAACGCTGAGCTCTGTTTTCTGCTTGGATCTGCTCAGCGTGAGTTGAAAAAGTTTTCAACGGCACGTATCTATCTTCAGAGAGCTGCTAAACTGGACCCTCATAACCAGGAGTACGGTTTAGCATCTGCAGAGTTGCTCTATAATGAAGGTAAATATGCTGAAGCATTAAAGCTCGTTGAGCCTGTAATCTCTCAATCTACAAGTAACGCTTCTGCATTGCGCATTGCAGGATTGATATACAAGTCGAAAGGGGATAATGAAAAGGCTCTTCAGTTACTCGAAAGTGCAGTTGCCTCGGATCGGTCATGTGTTGATTGCCTGGTGGCACTGGGAGATCTGTATATGGGTAACGCTGATTTCAAGAAAGCTGCAGAATATTATGAAAAAGCAGTAAGCGCTGGTGGTGAAAATGATCTTCTTGTGGCTAAACTGGCTGATTCCTATGTGAAGTTGCAGCGTATCGATCTCGCAAAAAAGATGCTTGTAAAGGTCGTTCAGAACGATCCCAAAAACAGCGAAGCTTTATACCGGCTGTGTCATCAGTTAATTGTTGAGAGAGAGTATGATGAAGTCCGTCGGTATCTGCAGGCCCGTACTGTAGCAAAAAGCGGCTGGCATTACCTTATTGAAGGAGAGTTGAATGAAGTACAGGGGAATAAAAATGCTGCTACTGCTGCATATACCAGAGCAATAAAAATGCTTCCGAATGTTTCTGAGGCTCAGGCCGGGTGTGGAAGAATGTACCTGCTTGGGAAAAAATACGCCAGCGCAATCATGTATCTGGGGCAGGCAATGGCTGGAGATCCCAATAATACCCAGCTTTACATGGATCTTGGGAAAGCGTATGAGGGATCTGGTGATTATGCAACGGCGCTGGAGTTATATAAAGAGGTAGAAACCCGAATGGCGGATCATCCGGAAGTTCATTATTGTATGGCAAGAGTGTACTCAAGGCAGAAAGATCACAACAGGGCTGTTGATGCATTGTATGCTGGTATAGCCCGAAATAAAAAAAGTGTACTTCTTTATATTGCACTTGGGCACGAGTACCGTCTGATGAAACAATGGGATAAGGCTATCGATGCATATCTCAGAGCGGCAAAAATTGATGAAACCAGAGGGGTTGATGGGTACAAATTCGCGGGGCATGTTTATTATTCTCTCAAGGATCTTAAAAAGGCTAGAAAGTATTATGAAATGTATATAAATGCCGGTGGAAAAGATTCCAAAATTTCAGCATTGATAAAAAAACTACCTTACTAAAACGATGCTTGAATTAAATCTTTAAGAAAAACTGTTTAATTTTTTAAACAGTTACTATTTTTAAATAAACTAAATGTTACAAATTTTAAGGACAAATAAGCTTTGTGGCGATTTTTCCTTTATATTAAGTTAGATTAGAGTTTGAAACTATACAATCGTATCATAAAATGGGAGTGCAGCGAAATGAGATTGGGAAAAATTAAACGGTACAGCTTAATCTGTATACTTTCACTTTCAGCTGTTCTACCTTCTGTTAATGCGAATGGACTTCCAGGTGAATTTCTTGTTACGCAAAGATGGATGGGTATGAACGCTCTCCGTTCACCAATTACTAATCCTGCACTTATGACCGAAGAAAATTACGTCGGAGCAAGAGTTGGATTAGCTCCGGTTCTTCAGGGCGCATTCCTGCTTGGGGACGTAGGGGTTATTGTTCCAATAGGACTCTACCAGTCTTTAGGTGTGAGTCTTTTCGGCCAGTTTGATGGTGAAGTCACCAGTGGTATTGTCGATCCAGACATTAGTTCCAATGAGATAAAATTTTCTGATAGTTCTTCACTTTCCAACACAAATCTGGTTTGTATGCTTTCATATGCATGGCACTTCTGGAACAGGTTTTCAGTTGGAACAAATGTCAAAGTTGTTTACGCATCAAATTTTGGGGAAAATCCCAAACGGGGCTTAGGTCTTGATATTGGTCTGACATACAGACTTTTCAGGAATGCATTTTTTGGTGATCATCTATTGGGTGTATCGTTTCAGAACATTCTAACTCCGGCAATGGATGATGTTTACAAGGTCGCAGTTTCAAAAGAAGGTGCCCTTTCACGTACCATGAAGGTGTTGTGGCTGGGCAACTACTGGGAAAGACGTTTTGAAACAGCTCTGGATTTTGATCTTAAAGATTTTGGGGCTGCAGCGGAAGAGTTCAAAGGGGCAAACGGACTTGCAGATGTTGCCAGCACGCTTGAGTGGGACGTTAATTTTAAGCTGTCTGCATGGTTGCTTCGGTTACTCAAAGTCAGTCTGCAATTAGGTTTTGATGAAGACGCCCTTGATTATTGGGGATTTGCACTCGGCACTAATCTGGCATCAATAAATAACGGGCGTGATTTAGACGTTCTTTATCAGTATAACATTATGACCGAACAGGATAATGAGGCGACTGCCCACACCTTTAATCTGAGAATGGATTTTGGAAAGCATCGTGAGGAGATTTTTGCACGTAAAATGGCCCGGTTAGCAAGTTTGTCACCTAATGAATTGTACAACCGTGGCCGAAAACTCTATGCTGAGGGAAAATTCTGGGAAGCATTTTTTATTTTCACAAGAATTTCCGTCGAATTTCCAGACTTTTTCAAAAATGACTGGGTAGAATATTTCAGAGGGAGCTGTCAGGAAGAACTTGATATGCGGGAAATGTCATTGAAAAGCTATGGAGAAATGAGGAAAGCTTTCCCTCTGAGCAGCGCAGTACCACACTCTGATCTCGGGATGATGCGTGTTTATTATCGCAATGGTGATTTTGCAAAAGTAAATGAAGTGTTCAACGATTTGAACAAACCCAACGTTCAGGATTCACTTAGATTCCATGCCGCTTATCTTCAGGGACAAACCTTCCTGCAGAGTAATGAGACTGCAACTGCAGTTGATCTTTTCTCTATAATTCCAGACAATCATCCAGACTATGTTTTTGCTCAACATGCCATGGCTGTTGCAAAGGCAAGAACCAGTGAGGATCTCAGTGAGGTCGTCCCGTATCTGGAGAATTGCATCAGTTATAAAGCTGTTACAGATGCTCAGAAAGAAGTTGTTAATCGTTCGTATATTTTCTTAGGATACATTTTTTATGAAGACAACGCAATGTCTAAGGCTGTTGTTGCTCTTCGAATGGTACCAACCGGCAGCCACTACGCTGAAGATGCGCTTCTGGGGCAGGGCTGGACTGCTTTGAAAGCACGGCAGTGGAACGATTGTATCCTTACCGGACAGTTACTTACAAAGTCAACGAAAAAGCCAGTGTTACAATGTGAAGGAATGTTGATCGAATCTTATGGACATCTGCTTCAGAAAAACTATGGACAGGCGCTTTCCACTCTGAAAAAAGCACAGGAGCTTGTTAGAACAACGAGTGAACCGCAAAAAGATTCTCTTGATATGGCTAAGATGCAATATGAAAGTAACCGGGTTTCACACAACTACCTGGCTGATCAGGTTGATAACTTTGCAAAAGTTTCGCAACTTAACTCCAGAGCAAACCAGCAGGACAGTATGAGAGTTGAGCATGAAAACTATATAAAAATGTTTAAAGAGCACTACCACTATGTTGAAGATTTTGGAAGGACATCTTTTTTCAGCAGAAACCTTTCGGCGATTGCTGAGGATATAGATTATGCTCTTGCTACGGTTGAGAAAATTGCCGGTCATTCTGATGTTCTAAAGGAACAGCAGAAAATGGAAGACCGTCAATTGCAGATCGATCAGGAGATCGAACAGTTGAAGAAAGAGATGGAGAAACTCCAGAACCAGTAACAGGGTTGAGGAATGGCTATTCTTGATTTAATAAAAAACAGACGTTCAGTTCGTTCCTATTCGGCCGAAACTGTAAGTGACGAAGTACTCAATGATGTTCTGGAGGCTGGACGGCTGGCCCCATCGGCCTGCAATTATCAGCCCTGGATATTTATTGTTATAAGAGAACGTGAAAATCGTCTGCGTATGAGCACTGTTTACAACAGGGATTGGTTTTTTAATGCTCCGGTTATTATCTGCGTATGCTGTAATCGCAATGAATCCTGGCATAGAAAAGATAATAAGGATTTCGGAGACATTGATATAGCCATTGCGGTAGATCATATGACTCTTGCGGCTCAGGAGGCTGGACTAGGCACTTGCTGGATAGGAAATTTTGATTCCAGAATAGCATCTCAACTGCTTAATTTACCAGCGCATATCGAACCAGTGATAGTTACTCCTCTCGGATATCCTCTCAGTAAAGACAAGACAGCTCAGAAAATCAGAAAATCTTCAGGTGATATTATCTATTATGAATCTTACAGGAACGGTGCACAATAACGCAACGTGTTACTGGAATGTTTAGAGGTTTTTCTGTCTTACATGATGATGAGAATACCCTTGTTGTAAATAAATACTGTGGTTTCGCTGTCATACCTGGGCGTGGAATCTCTGATGATATTGTGATTGTCAAACTTATCGAAAAACAGTTGGGCATACATTGTTTTGTTGTTCATCGTATCGATCTTGAAACCAGTGGTATTGTACTGTTTGCCAAAAATCCCAGGGCACACCGTTATTTCAGTATGCTGTTTGAGCACAGAGAGGTAGAAAAGTCATATCTGGCCCTTGTCCAGGGAACTATTAATGAAAATCTCACCATTGACTCGCCAATACGTCAGTTTGGATCAGGCCGAATGGGTGTTGATCCTACAGGTAAACAATCTCTGACGGAGATAAATGTTGTAAAACAGTTGCAGAATGCAACACTGATTGATGTGTATCTAAAAACAGGAAGACGTCATCAGATACGAGTACACTGTTATTCGATCGGGCATCCGATAATCGGGGATCCCCTGTATGGAAGAGAGAGACCAGTGGGTGGCGCTGAGCGCCTGATGCTCCATGCGCACCAGTTAAGAGTTCGCGAAATCGATTCCGGAAAAGAGAAAACGTTTACATCCGCTCCGGATGATCAATGGTGTGAAATTGTGGAAAAATTCCGTATGGGGCTCTAAAACACAAATTCAAAATTGTCACAATCCCAGACTGCGCGGGTTGGCTCTTAATATGCAGTTGAGGCTCTCCGTTCTAAAGTAAATAAGCGAAAATGCTATGAAGCATTTATTACAATAATGACAATTGTGCAGACTCTTGCAAGGAATCCCGATAAAAAAGCGGGATGATTTAGTTTCACGTTTTTGCAAGGGCTTACATTCTGGCATTTTACATATGTGTGTTGTGATAGTAATAATCACTTTGGGGTTGCCAACAATACATTCGAGAACCTCAGGGACCGTTGGTTGAGGCTCTCGAAGCCAACAAATGTTTATGTTCGAGCATCTGCAAGCCCTAATATACCAAAGATGTGAAGTTTATCGCGTAAAGGAATCACCCGATTCAGGTTTAATTAATTCAGCGGCATCCCTGAGACCTTCCAGGATCGAGGGTGTATTCAGGTTTATTTTCCGGGCAGCATAACATATTTACAATATTTGATATTGAAACGGCATTCAAATTATTATCATCAAATGTGACGACGATCACAGACAAAGTAATAATAATAAACGATATTTAGAAAAGTGATTACTTTTCAATTATACATATAACCTGAAAACGCCGATTTCTTGAAGAGACCAGCTTCGATTTATTATCAACAAATCGGTGAGTTCAGATATAATAAGGAGAACAAAAGAGGTTATGGGATACGATAAGTATGGTCTGGACTGGAGTGTATGGGGTAGTTCGCCAAAAAAGGGTGAAATGAAAAACTGTGCACCTGTTAGCAAAAAAAGCCAAAGCAACGGTAAAAAAGAAAAACAGCCTGAAACTGATAATGAAACAGTAACCACCCCAGAGAAGAAACCGAAATCCTGCACTCTGAAAAGCCCCCGGTTTATTCCTGATGCTTCAACCGACTTTACAAAACCATGTAAAATCACAGTAGAGGTAGAAGGTGAATTGTCAGATGCTGTTCACTTTGCGCTATGGGCCAGATACCAAGGGAACGGAATACAACTTGAATCATGAACAGATCGCTCAGGTTCAAAACGGAACAGCACAGGCCGAATTAAAACTCTTCTATGTCGATGAGCACTATGATGATTTGTTTCAAAAAGGGGAAAAGGATGCTATTGTTGAGTACTTTTTTAAAGTCACCGCAGATGGTTGTAAGCCTGTTACTAGTGAGCCGTTTACCATGCCATGCATCGGAGTTGCAATTAGAGTTACTCCAAAAGTTAAAGCTGAATTTCCATTCATATTACTTGATCGTAAACTGTCAACTTTTCAGGATCCTTCAGAAACAAGTATCTCTTCTCCGCCAGTATACATCGAACTCTTTCTTGAACAAAGTTCCACCGCACAAACCTTTCCTAATGGCGTAATCGTAACGGTAAGCGGTTCGGGGGAGTTTGACTGCTTTGAGGATCTGGAATGTAAAAAGCCATTTGATCTCAGCACACCTTTGCCTAATGATAAAATATCCGGTGGAAACAAACTGAAATTGTGGTTTACAGGAACCAAAACGGGCATCTGCAAATTCGAAGTTAAACTGCAGGATCCGATAACGCCATTTATTGCAGGTGATACAGCTGTGATTGATCTGGCAGTAATCGAATTAAAACTGAATGTCTGTAAACAGGATACGGATTCAATTCAGAAAATTCAGATCGATCCCGATCAAGATCCGGTTGCGAACTATTACACAGAGTTGAAAAACCACAAAATCCCGGAACAGATCGAGATGTCTGATCAGGATAAAGTCGCAACTGGAAGGGTAATCCATACTCAGAAAGATCATCATTTCAGCCGTGCAAAGCTTATTCTGAAAAAAATCGATGGGAATCAATTCCCTGCCGGTATTGATGATTTAGAAGTCATTATATCAGAAACAGCCGCGAGTGGAAGTGTGGAATGTCATACAAAAGAGTGGGCTGATGAATTGATGACATTTCCCATTAAATTCAAATTTATTGACCTCAAAAGTTCAGATCAGATAGTCTGGATTCAGGGAAAATCAACTACAAAAAAGACTAATGATATTATTTTGGATTGCGGTCTTTCAAAAGGAGGTAGCTCAAAGGAAATAAAAAGGTTCGCTGACTGGGTAAAGATTTCGATTGTAGAGATTAAAGAAGTAAGGGTTGATTATACACCTGTCGCAGGACAAGCTGTGGCATGGGATTCAGCAAATTCGTACTTTTTTATCAATACAAAAGCCGATCCTGATGGACGAGAAGTAACGATCGGGGCACAGTTAAGTGAACCAGTCAAGGATATTATTATTCATTGCATGATGGCACCTCACAAGAACAATCAAAAAGCTGCAAACTGGGGTGTTGACCTTCCGGCGACTTGGAAATGGAAGGATATTTCGCCCGACCTTAAACATACAGACAAGTCAAATCGCAAAGATCTGGTACACCTTTGGGCAAAAACTGATGCTACCGGTTATGCGAAAATACAACTCGTAGTTTCACGTTTTGGTGGCGACAAATTTTATATCTGCGCATATATCGACCAGGATCCACACCTTGCAAAGTTCATTGATGGAGAAGCTGAATTGCAAAAGAAAAAACCGGTGATGGCTGCACAACTACTAACAGTTCGAAGAAAATTCTGGTATCAAATGACTTATGCGAAGGGAAGTAACCCACAGAAACCCCAAACTGCAGTAGCGGCTTATGATCGGGTTCGTACTGACATGGTGCTTGATCAGACTGTCGAGTTTGAAGAAGCCACAGTCCCAGCACGCACGTTTTACCCTGAGTATGTAATCAAGGGTGGAGCTTCAAATGCAAAAGTAACTAATATTCTTGATTATAACAAAAATTCGATCGCCACAAAATTTTTCAGATCAAATGCAGATCAACCAGTAAAAAACCATCTCATATATTGCGATAATCAGTATGATTCCCGCAATGGGGGTAATTTACAGTATACCGATGGTAGAAGTAACCCGATCACTTCTGTACTTGCAGCAGGAACAACTATCAAAATCTCAATGAAAAATGCTGTTTTTAATCCGGCTCTACACGGTGTAGATATGATAGTTGATCTCTATTGGTTCAAAACATCTAATCCGGGCAATGTTAATAATATTCCGAAAGCAAATGCAAATGTAAAAAGTCCAAGAGCTGACAATAGAGAGATAGAAGTTATTCTTCCTGAACTTGCGGGATCTGTAATTGATCCGATCTATGTTTATGCTGAATGCTTCAGTCCAGTAGGACCATATCTCGGTGAGAGCTTTGGAAAGCATTCTCTGATTGTATTATACAATTCAGCTGATATAATTGACTACAATGATACTGTTACTCACGAAATTGGGCATGCATTCAACCAGACTCCAAGGCAGAATAAACAACCTGATCCCACCCACATTCCTTCTCATCCTAATCAAGCTGATCGAGGTCAGGGGAACCACTGCCAGGAAAGCGATCCAGCAGGACAACCAATCTGTGCGATGTATGATTCAGGACCTTTAACAAATGCAACTGCTTTACACCGATTCTGTGATATCTGTCACCCGTACCTTATCGCGGAGGATTTTTATAGACCATGAAAATTATTTTAAAGTTGTCAGCCATCAGAATCCGTATACAAACAATATTGTTTCTCGGACTTCTTGTTACACCAACCACTTCGTCAACAAAGGATACACTGAAAATGTATAAATTGTTATCAAATATTGTCTCAGATTTAGTGCCTTCTGATCAAAATGTTTATTTTAATTTTGGTGAGAATTCACAACGTACGATTCAAAAAAAATTGGTAATGACTTTAGATGCTGAAGGAATTGCTCTTGCAGCACCAGTCACACTTGATCTCAGTTTAAATAATATAATACCGATACTATGGTTGCAGTTGTCATCGGCACTAAGAAATTGGCAAGTTGAGGAAAAAAGGAATTCCTTCCTGATAATCTCTGATCTTTGCAATGACATATACTTTATCAGGTATGCTTATGCCGGAAGACCAAAGCGGTTTGACTTTAAAAGTATTCCATTGTCTTTAATGGGGAATCAGCCGTCCTCACCACAAGGATTTACTTCCAGCGCTGAACGTCTCGACTGTAAAACGATCATGGGCAACCCCTCTTTGAAATCAACAACATTAGCGATAACAATGACCCAATACGACTGGGTCTCAAATACTATTCAGATTAAGCTGATTGATTCTACCGGAAGAGCTCCGGAAATACCCACGATTTCAGAATCTGTCAGTCGCAATATTTACAATACATACAAGGCTGCAGCACAGAACATGAAAGACTCTGCCATATTTTCTCCATCATTAAAACCACTATTAGTTGCCCAGAATGGCATTACGGCAATCGTTCCTCAGAAAGTAAAAAAAGTTGAGTATCGGTGGATGATGCACGGGATTATCCGGATTCCGGTTGCACCAGGATCTCTTGTTGCTACATCAGAAACACTAAGGGATTCAGCTATTCCATCTGCAATTGTCACTGCAATGGTCATAATCAACAAACTGGACAACAAGGAACCATCCTGGATTACCATCAAACTCCCGGTGCTTACACCTTGCAAAGCCGGTGACCTGGCTGATGCCAGTTTCAGTGTTGATCTCAAAAGGTTCAATGGTCAATATTCTGATGTTGGTGTGTATCAGGTGTTTATTGCCTGTGGAGCATATGTGGCAGGACCGTTCGCACTTGAGGTAGTTGGGTGATCTGAAAACAACAAATAATAATCATAAGATGTCCTTTTGTATTTGTTTGTCAAATATCTGGTTTTACGGTCTGGAATTTTGTGATAACCGGTTAAATTTGATGTCAACTAACGCATTACATGCAGAATTTTCGGTTCGATTAATACAAAATGTAAGCTCAAAGACAAATATGGCGTAAGTTGGCAGGTCACACCGGCGAACATGGAAGAACTCATGAAGAAGCCGGATGCATTCAAGACCATGATGAAACAAAAGAAGATAATCATTGCCGAATATTGAGAAAACGGAGGGGAATGGCTGGGAAATCAAAATTTTTTATTACTGATGCCATATAACCCATTGGTAAATGTTATTGTTGAGATAATGTGTGTAGAAACAAATTTGGGTAGTTTGAAATTACATCCGCTCATGTCGTATAATCGAAATCAGAAGCGAAAATGCCATAACCCCTGCAGTGAGAAATCCAGCAATCCCAATAAGTGGCAGACCGTAAATTTTGGGTGGAATATCGGATAAAATTACCACAGAAGAACCAATCACCAGTGACGCCAGCACCAGAGAAAAAACCAGCCTGTTTATTGTCTGGTCTACCTTTTTAAGAACCGGTTCAAGACCTTTGTGCTCAAATTCGATGCGTACACGACCGTTTTTTAGCATGTAAAGTACATCACGCGTTTCAGAGGGAAGATCCCGGAGAAAGTAGTAGATGTCGCGCAGGGTGTCAAGTCCTTCCGATGCAATATTTCCGGGACTGTACTGCTCACGGATCATTTTGTGTACAAACGGTTCCAGATGCTCCATCATGTTAAACTGTGGATTTAGCGTAAATCCGATACCTTCAACTGTAGCAAGTGATTTTAAAAGAAGGTAAAAGCCCGGAATCAGGCGTATGCGGTAAACTATCAGCAGTCTCGATAAACGGTTAAACAGATCACCAATGTTAATTGATTCCAGTGCTCGTGGCACATACTCCTGCATCATCTCCGAAATCTCATATTCAAGCTCCTCTCTTCTTTCGATAATGTTGTTTGAAAATTCCTGAAGTATCCTTACGATGTGAGCCGGATCATTTCTGACAACACCGATAACTACTTCCATAAGTTTGTTGCGTGATGTTTGTGTAAGGATACCGGTCATGCCAAGATCAAGAAAGCAGATCTGGCCGGTGCTGGTGACCAGTATATTTCCCGCATGTGGATCTGCATGAAAAAAACCGTGCACGAAAATCTGCTTGAGAATAGCGGATGCTCCTTTTCGGGCCATCTCTGATGGCAGCAGCCCTTTATCGATCAGGCCGGCTACATTTGAAATCTTGGTACCATGGATAAATTCGGTTGTAATGACCCGCTTGCCTGAGAGGCTTTTGTAAACTATAGGGATTTTAACATCCTTGTCATCCTTGAAATTACCAGAAAAGATCTGCGTGTGAAGTACTTCAATTGAGAAATCGAGCTCTTTCTGAAGTGCAGATGAAAACTCGTTTACAAGTTGAATGATGTTAAACGGTTCAAGGTCTGGAATGTGTTTATGAGCGAGTGTTGCAATAAAATTCAAAATTTCCAGATCGATACTGATCTGTTCACGTATCGAGGGGCGCTGGACTTTTACTGCAACTAAGGTACTATCATGCAGGACTGCTTTATGTACCTGCGCAATCGATGCTGAGGCAAATGGTGTTTTCTCGAATGATTTGTAGAGTGAATCAAGAGGCTTTTTAAACTCATCTTCGATAATTTTTACCGCGTTCTCTTCTGGAAACGGTGGTACTGAGTCCTGGAGCCGTTCGAGAGAGGTTATAAGGTCGGGGGGCAGGATATCGGGACGGTTAGCAGCAAACTGTCCAAGTTTGATGAATGTTGGCCCTAATTCCTCAAATGCCAGACGGATCCTGTCCCATCGGGATATGCTCTCGACCTGTTCAATGCGTTTGACTTTGAAAAACTTCTGCCCAGCTCTCACATAGCGCTGGACATTAAGACGGGAGAGCAGATCACCGAATCCGTATTTGACAAGAATTGACAAAATTTCTCCATACCGGCCGATATGCCGGTAGTGAATGCCACGCCGTTTTTTTTCAGTCACGGATTTTCCTGGTTGCAATTCTGTTCGAGTTTTTTGACACGCAATTCAAGAGCATTCAATTCGGATCTGTTTGGGATATTCATTGTTTTAAAGATAGCAGCTACCTTTTCATTGACAATTTTTTCGATGGATTCTTTAATCTCATCAGACTTTTTGAGTACATCGTCAACAAACTGTTTTCCTTCACCCTCTGAAAGCTTTGCTTCTGATGCGACTTTTTTCGCAAGATCCTCAACTTTTTCTTTTGTCATTGACATGATACCCATTGAGACATAGAGCGTTTTTTTAAGAAGATCTACCATCTTGTAACTCCTTTCAAGTTAAAAATGAAGTCGTTGGAAAGTCTTTATGGTAATTATGCTATAATTCATGGACAATGTGGTCAGTTTTTTACTATTTCGAGTATATAGAGTCAGAATATAGAATTCAGAAGTCAGTATTCAGAATAAAAAAAACAGAAGAAATTAAATTCCGCCACTTACCTGTCTCCAGATTCAACCAATTGGTGGACTTTGGATGCGTGTGTTTCTTTTAAAGACAGGTCATTTCAGCTGTTTTTGAGTTTCATACTCTAAACTCTAACAATGGCAAATATGATTATGATTCTGGATTAAAAATTATTTTCGCAGAGTTTGAGATCAATGATTTTCCGAGCGGTTTAGACAGCGGTGCACTGATAAAACCGTAATTAATTTGATAAATTATCGCCCCTGTAGAAATTAAAGCTTATAGTTTTCATCTCTACTGCATTCTGACTTCTGAGTACATTTTTATTAACCAGCCTTTGTCTTTTTATGATGCATTTTTTCCTTACAAATACGAATCAGGCCTTTTAGTGGAATACTTACCCACTCGGGACGATTATTGAGCTCATAGGAAAGCTCATATACCGCTTTTTCAATAAGAAACGATTGCAACAATATCTCAATCTGTTCGGGAGATTGAGGTACAAAAAATGAATTTTGTGACTCTTTGAGGTATGACTGGAAAAAGAGTGTACTGACATGATGATACCAGGGTTCTACCCAGTTCTGAAGGGCTTTGAAGTGTGTTTCCATAATCGCAGGAGAGGAAATAAGGACATTATAAGCAGCATAATCGAACGAACGGATCATTCCTGCAACGTCCTTAAATGGAGAACGTTTGAGCTTCCGTTCACTCAGTGGGCGGGCTGGCTCACCTTCGAAATCCATTATAACAAAGTCTTTTCCGGTATATAACACCTGTCCAAGGTGGTAATCTCCATGTATCCTGATTTTACTTGATGTTATTCTTTGGTGTATTAACTGGCGCAAAGTTTCAATAATTATGTATTCATTATTCAACAGGTATTTTGCATCTTCATAAACGGTAAGGGGAATGGAAGAAAGTTTTTTTTCCAGTAGCCGCAGACTCTTCTGAACAAGACCCTGAATAGACTGGAACAATGAGCGCTGATAGAGAAGAGAGAATGGCTCTGGTGAGAAAGCAGGGTCGTCCATGTCGGAACTTAAGACGCAATGCATCTGGGCAGTTCTTTTACCCAGCAGTGAAATCATCTCAAGGAAAAGCTCTCCTGTAAACTGAGCGAATTCAACAGGAACTTTAAATGTACTATTCACTATTGACGGGTAGAAGTCTGGTACATGTAACATCTTCTCACCCTGTGCAAGGATTGCTTCAAAGTATCCTTTTGCGACATTGCCGACAAAAGACCATGCATCCCCGGAGTTTTTAACGTATCCCTGAAGAATTGCCAGAGAGATGTTCTGTCCTTTCTGCGTTTGATATTGTAAAGAACCAGGAAAGGATGGAATATAGGGAAAATTTTTTTCAGAAAGGAAACTCATTGTTTCAAGTTCAGGATTAATTCCATTTTCAAGACGTCGGTACACTTTAAGAAAGAATTTCTCATCAAAAATCACAGATGTATTGCTCTGTTCTGCTTTAAGCACCCGTGAGGGTGTATTGCGAATTTCATCTTTTTGTATAATTCTTACCTGTCTTGAATTCCCATATATACTGCCATTGGGTGTATGCACTTTTTTCCGGAATGCTATAGTTTCAAAAAGTATTTCCTGAAGGTATTCATCGTAAATGCAGTCATACAGGATACCTTCATTTCCATCAACGGTGATATCACAAATGATTGCCTGCGGGTAATTTTCGATAATCGAGATCGCTGCAAGTTTAAAGTGAAATGAGATCGCAATCTGGTAAAACTCTTCCTGTCCATCAGAGAAACTGATCTTAATGAGAAGAATATGGGAATTGTTAGATGGTAATTTAAAAATGATATTCTCAATTATCTGAAGTTTACTGATTTTTTTTGTTTTTGAACCGAACCACCTGCAATGTAAAACATAGTGAGGTAGTATGTTTTCTTCAAGCTCAATTAATGCTTCTCCTCTGAAAATCTCCTCCCAGTTTTTTTTCAGTGAAAGAGCGCTGACAAACTCCTCTGTCATTCCTGTTTCCTCAGGATTTTTTCCAAGGATAAACCAGTAGTAATCGTAAGGTCCCAGCATAATCAGATAAGGATGCTCCTTTATAACAGGAAACACCGTTTTCCCGAAAACCTCTTCAGGAACAAGCCCTGCAAATTTTTTCGCATCAATCGTGGCAATCTGTGTGTATCTTGAAAGATTAACTACAACAAGCAGTATTTCATCTTCGAGTTCTCGTACAAATGCGAAAATTTTCGAGTTCGAACAGTTTAGTATAGAGAATGAACCCCGTCCGAATACTTTGAATTTTTTTCTCATGGAAATGATTCGTCTCATCCACCAGAGCAGTGATGCAATATTTGTGTCCTGATTGGCAATGTTTACTGTTTCGTAGTGGTATTCCGGGTCGATGATTACCGGAAGGTAGAGGCGGTGAGGATTAACTTTAGAAAACCCAGCATTTTTATCAGGGCTCCATTGCATCGGTGTTCTGACACCATCACGGTCGCCAAGATAAAAATTATCTCCCATGCCTATTTCATCACCATAATAGATGATAGGGGTACCAGGGAGGGAGAACAGAAGTATATTCATCAGCTCAATTTTTCTGCGGTCGTTAACAAGAAGTGGAGCCATCCTTCTTCTTATGCCGAGATTGATTTTTGCCCGGGAATCACCAGCATAAACCCGGTACATGTAATCGCGCTCTTCATCGGTAACCATTTCAAGGGTCAATTCATCATGGTTTCGTAAAAAAAGTGCCCACTGACAGTTCTGCGGGATTGACGGAGTGTATTGAAGAATATCGGTTATCGGAAAACTGTCTTCCATCTGAATAGACATGAACATTCGTGGCATCAACGGAAAGTGAAAAGCCATATGACATTCATCACCATTACCCATATACGCAGCGGCGTCTTCGGGCCACTGGTTTGCTTCTGCCAAAAGCATTCTGTCTGAGAAATTATCATCAATATGTTTACGAAGTTTTTTCAAAAAATCATGAGTTTCAGGTAGATTTTCACAGTTGGTTTCTTCTCTTTCAAACAGATAAGGAACTGCATCAAGTCTTAAACCGTCAACGCCAAGACTCATCCAGAAATCGATTACCTTGAAAATATTTTTTTCCACAAGTGTATTCTGAAAATTGAGATCGGGCTGATGTGAATAAAACCGGTGCCAGTAATATGCCTTGACTTCAGGGTCCCAGCTCCAGTTTGACATTTCAAAATCTTTGAAAATGATCCGGGCATCCTGAAATTTTTCAGGAGTGTTACTCCATACATACATGTTTCTTGCAGGTGAATCATTCCTGGAACGACGGGCTTTTTTGAACCAGTAATGTTCTGATGAAGTGTGATTCAACACCAGTTCTGTGATAACTTTTATTCCGCTATCGTGAGCCTTATTCAGAAATTCTCTGAAATCACGCAAGGTGCCATAATCGCTGTGAACATTGAAATAATCTGAAATGTCATATCCATCATCCCTAAGTGGTGACGGATAAAATGGTAGCAGCCAAAGCGCGGTAATGCCAAGATTGCGAAAATAACCGATTGATTCTGTCAATCCCTTGAAATCTCCGATTCCGTCTCCGTTACTGTCTTTAAATGCCCGTACGTGAACTTCATAAATAATAGCATCTTTAAACCAATCCGGATTTGAATCAGTTGCTGGCATACCAATTTTTTTAATAGTTTTTTTCATGGCGACTCCATAAAAAATGAGCCATACTATTGAATTGCGCTTGGTTGTCAATAATAAGAAAATGTTTGTTCATTTGAATGCATCTCTTTTACTCTAAAAATCATCGCAGGATAAAGTGACTTTTCCATATCCAGTTCAAGAATGCTTTCCGTCTGAAAAACGTGCTCTCCCCCGATAAGCTCTTCAAGATAAAAGGTTGATCGTTCGATTATATTATCAAAAAGTACCGAAAGATCAATGGATGTTTTATGGCGATGGAAAGGATCAATGTTAATAGATGCGATTATAATGTTGCTTCGATCGTAAGTGAATTTGCAGAACGCTAAGACTGAATCGCAAGAGTTATGTAACAGGGTGATATTATTTGTTTGTTGAAGAGCCGTATTTTGACTGCGGATCTTATTTATAATGGTCATAAGGTGGATAATATAATCATTTCCGATTGTATTCCAGTTTTTGAGCTCATACTTTTCAGAATCCAGGTACTCTTCTTTACCTGTTATGCTCTGGGATATACAATGTTCAAATACCGGTCCATAAATACCATAGCTGGAGGACAGAAGTGATGCAAGAGTGAATCGAATTGCAAATGATTGTTTTCCACCGTGCTGAAGAAATTCGGGAAGAATATCCGGTGTGTTGGGCCAGAAATTAGGTCGAAAGAATTCAGAGACATTACTTTGGGTGAGTTCTTTAATATACTGCTCGAGCTGGGATTTTGAGTTTCTCCATGTAAAATAGCTGTACGATTGCGTAAAACCTGCTTTAGCAAGATGGTACATAATTTTAGGCCGGGTAAATGCTTCCGAGAGAAAATGCACATCACCTCTGGATTCCCTGACCTTTTCAATTAGCCACTCCCAGAAGGGCATTGGTTTGGTGTGTGGGTTATCAACTCTGAAAACAGTGATGCCCTGATCAACCCAGAACAGTACTACGCTGAGGAGTTCATTCCATAACGATTGAGCCTGTTTTGAATCAAAATTAAAAGGAACAATATCTTCATATTTTTTAGGTGGATTTTCAGCAAATTGAATCGATCCATCAGAACGGAATTTAAACCATTCCGGATTGCTGGTACAATAAGGGTGATCTGGGGAACATTGAAATGCAAGGTCTATAGCTACACGTATTCCGAATTTGTCAGCAGATTGGATAAACGATCTGAAATCTTCCAGCGTTCCAAGTTCCGGGGATATTGACTTGTGTCCCCCTGATTCTGCACCGATCGCCCACGGGCTGCCAGGCTCATCCGGCGCTGCGTATAATCTGTTATTTTTTCCTTTCCTGTTAGTTAAGCCAATAGGATGGATTGGTGGCAAATAAACAGTATCAAAACCCATCAGAGAAATTCTGGATAAAACGGGGTCTAATGACCTGAAAACACTTCGTCCGTCGGAGGGCTTGAATGATCGGGGAAAAAACTCATACCATGCACTGAACAGTGCATGCTTCTGGTTTACCATCAGTGGGTATTTGATTTTAGAAAAAGATACATTTGAGCGATCTTCATATTTTTTCATAAGGTCGATTACAGCATGGTCCGTAGCTATAAGATAACACTGATAGTTGTTTGAACTGTTATCCATAAGATCTTCAGCAGCTTCTTTAAGCAGTGATGAGAGGTCGGATGGCATTTTAAAGGCAGCACTTGTAATAAGAGTATATCCCTCTTTTATATCAGACTGGATCTGCAGGCCTGCCTCATATTTTTTGACAAAATTATGCTGCCAGGTTGAAAAGGTATCTATCCAGGAGCATATTTGATAGGTATAATCTCCTGCGGCGTCAATTGAAAATGTTCCACTCCAGTTATCGTTGTCAACATGGATCATGGGTATAGTGAATAATGTAGTTCCTGATTTGTATTTGACAATAATTTCAGCATCAAGACGGTCGTGACCATCGCAGAGAATATCTGCATTCACTGTAAGTGGTTCTTCGACAATACGTTTTACAGGGAATTGTCCGTTGTCAACATGAGGAGAAACACTCTCAATGACTATTCTTGATGATAAACGATGTGGCATGGCAACCTCTGACAGGGTGATATGGTTCTTTGAAAATGGGCAGGATCAAAAGTGTTCACAACGTATCGCAACCTCCATTGCTTTTGAAAAAATTTTCAATAGTTCCAGTTCAATGAGGGCTGCTTTTTTGATTTTCTGCCAGGGTGTTTTCGATTTGATTACTGGTTTACTGTTTATAAGTCGCTCGTACTCGTTTAGAACACGGATTCCATAATATTCTTTTGAAAACATTTGTGCAGTTGCAACTGCTGCATGTCTGATCAGCTTCTTTTTATTATCACTGAGTTTAAGGAACCATTTGCAGGCACCAGTAAAAAGAGTTACTTTATCAGACACAATTCGTCCGTTTTTATAATCCGCTATAACATCATTTATCGCAGGGCCCTCAACTGCCACAACTGGAGTTCCTGATGCCATTGCTTCAACCAGAACTAAGCCCTGTGTCTCTGTTTTTGATGCAAATACGAACAAATCCATTGCATGGTAAGCGTCAATAAGATCCTGAGCTTGCAAAATACCTGTCATGATCAGACGACTGGAAAGACCATTTCGGGTGAAATAATTCGTCAGAGATGGTACCGATGGTCCATTACCTACGACAAGAAAGTATGCACGCAACTCTTCACGCAGTAATTCTTTTATAGCAACAGATAAAAACTGGATGTTTTTTTCGGGTGCTATTCTGCTGACAAACCCAAGAACGAACCCCTCATCAGGGATGTTATATTTTTTTCTGAAAAGATCTCTATTACCAAATTTGAAGGCTTTAATATCTATACCAGTAGGCAGTATCTTCATCGGAGAGGAGACGCCTCTCTGGTGTAATGTGTCTGCAACACTTCTGCTTGGGGCAATGACAAGATTACACAGGTTTGCATATTCGGTAGCCAAAGTTTTAATAAATGTTTTTAAAAGAGAGCTGTTTTTATTGACATAGTGAGTATAATTTTCATAAAATGTGTGATGTGTAAAAACGATCGGTGTATCAAATTCGGCCGAGATGCGCAATGCTGTGTCGCCCAGCATGAACGGGTGATGAGAGTGAATAATATCTGGTGTTAATTCTTTCAGTGTATTGTGAAGAAGACCTGGAAACGGTATCTGCACTGAAAAATCAGAGCCGTTATAATGATGGATTGCAGGTACCCTGATAACATCAGGTTCATCAAGCGGCTCTTTATCAAAATCGGGTGTAACAATTACTACTCGATGCCCTCTATTCCTTAACTCTGAAGACAGGGTTTCAACTGAGCGGCGTACTCCCCCGACAAAAGGAGAGTAAACATTTGACATCATCATGATGTTCATAAGTCAAAGTCTTCAAATGAAAATTGAGTCTGTGATTCTTCTGGATTTACTTGTACTGGTTTCAAACCACAGAGTGCAACATAAACAACTGGTTGATACTTTTCATTGCGTTTACAGGTATGATATACGGTGACATGTGTGGAATGTACTTCAACAGAGACATTGAAAACTCCATATTTTGAATAGACTGGTCCAAATGAAATCGTTTTACAGGTTAGAATGTGGTCGCGCGTTATCCCGGAACAAAGATATACTATGTCAATAAGACGTTCCTCTCTTAGAAACATATTTTTAAGCATCATCAACCACTCGGCTGCAGCCCAGATATGTTGACCATCTCCCATACATCCTGTGCCAAGCTGTGGATGTACAGCTTCTGGCCATTGCCCTGTGGGTGATGCGAGATCACCAATTGCATCAACAATAAATGCAAAACGCTGATCACCATTTCTAAGGAACGTCTGTCCGATGTGTAACGAAAGATAGGGGTTGATGCCAGAGTGGCTTATATCATGGTAAAATGCATTGTTAATGCAACAATTTTCAAAGAGATATTGAGTTGTAGCGACAATCCGTTCATCATCAGTGGTTAACAGTTGAAGAGGGTAAGCGGCTACAAGATTACCTACTGCGCTGCTGTCGGGCCGTCTGTTTGGTGATGCCGGGATAATTTTGTGATGTGATCGGGAAATGACTTTGTTGATGTTGCCTGAAAGCGCCTTAAAAAATTGTTTACCGGCGGTTCTAAAATCAACTGCAAGCTTCATATTTCCATGATATTTCAGTAGCGATGCTGCTGAGAAGAGTCCAGCAACTCCCCAGAAATCATCCCAGTAATAGTAATCATTAGGCCCAAGATGTTCAGCACTGAATCCTGATGGGAATAAACCGTAATAAGGTGAATTTTTCCTGTGTATCTGTTTATTAAAAATCCATTCAGCACCTCTGCGAACGTGATCATCCCAGAAAGCTGGTGGTTGTGTATCTGAACATTCACAATAATTTAGTAAACTCCATAATGCCTGTCCATTAGAATCCCATTCACCCTCCTGAGACTGAAAGTACCCATCGGGTTTCTGCCACTGAAAAAATGAATCGACTATTTTTTTACAGAAGTCAATTTTTCCGGTAAAGAGGAGTGCCTGTATTATAAATGCTGCATCCCTGAACCAGAATCGTTTATAGGTGAATGGACCTGCATAAACGGTATCAGATGTATGTATCATAAGTGAATAAAGAGCACACTGGTATAACTCCTGAAACCTTTTGTATGTAAAATCGCATTTACAGGTATTTTCAAGTACTTTTTCCCAGATCTCAGAAGGAGGTTTTGTACCTGCAGATTTGAAACTGCGCACTTTATTATCACCGGAAAGAGGAATTCGGATATTAAGCTCTGATTTCTGCCCGGACCTGATCGTGAAAAGTGCTGCAGCCGTAGCCATTCCAGCTTTACACGATATACCTTTTCTGAAAGAATTAAAGGATCCTGTAATCTGGTGAAATACATCACCGTGACGAAAATTTGAAAATAAAACAACATTCGGTATGGTATCAAAATAAACCAGCTGTGAATCGTTTATTGCCAATCCATTTTTTGAACAGACCGATTGAATTCCATAAATAAAACTGATGCCTTCAGGATTATAGGGACGTATCGCAATAGCAAGAGTTCCATTGCGATTGGGATGTACACTTAGTTCAATACAGCATTCACAGGTGTTTCTGTCTACGCTTATGTAAACACGTTGCTGTATCTGCATTCCTTCATTAAAATAGTTGGTATCAATGGAATGGCCATCACTGCAATTATTTTTCTGAATTACCTCCTTAATCCGTGACGGGATTATTAACGGTTTATCCTCTGCAAAAAACCATGAGTCAACAGACCAGGAGTTATAAAAAGGGGTGACAAGGCCCCGCGGATCAATAAGTACAATTGTGTCGGTCCCTGGAAGGCCTGTAGCTGTCCAGTTACGGTGAGTCAGATTTATATGGGTGAGTGAAAACGCCCTGGGTATGAATGATGCGTCAAGAGGGTCAAACTGACGCTCAACCCAGTATGGCCAGATCCAGTCAAGATTGTGTTGAATAACCTGGCTGTTAATCAATCCTCGTGCCTGAAAATGAGCACCAGCACGGAGTAATTCAAGGGGTGCGATTACTTCCGATGGCTGGGCAAATTTGTTGAGCTTCGCAACAAGCTTTACTGGATCGGGAAAGCCATGGTAGCGTGCAGCAAACGAAAGAACAATTTTCCATAAAATCCATTTGAGTCGCATTTTTACCTCTATTGGTACAACTGCAAGCACAGTGCCATTTTGGATGAAGGAGGAAGGATGAAGGAGGAAGGATGGATTTTTGGAGAGCAGAAGATAATGTGGAGGTTTAAAAGATTATCGCGACACCGAAAATTCTGATCCAACACTTTGAGGGCAAGAGGCTTCGAAATCAAAATCTGCCGCGTATTTCAAAAATTGCAAATTGCTATTCGAAAATCGACGTCCTATTCTGTTTTTTTTCGTAAGTTATCAGAGAAACGCTTATTCTTACCGTTAAGCATCAGTAAGGGGACTCTGCGTGAGTGTTTTGCTTCCAAAGTAAAAATCGATCTGCCCATTAGATCAGTCCATACGGCCTTATTACTTTTATCAGTTAATAAGACAGCATGTGTTTCGCTACCAGATTTCGAAACATTTCGTATCGTGACAGCAGGCTCCAGTCGCTCAAGTGTAAAATTATCGAAGCGTACTACGGAACCTTTCGAGGAGAAGAGTCCTGCGCTTTTAAATCTGAGTGTAATATTCGATTCAAAACACAAATTGTCATCGCTATAAAAACGCAGGAGTGAATTATCGTAGATGAGCCTGAGCTGTTTCCATGTTGAATCCTCTGTTTTCAGGATGTTTTTTGACATAGTAACTTCAGGTAAACCTTCAACTGAATAGGACTGTTCGTTAGTACATCCGACACGTATGCAGATTGAACTATCACTGTTATTGTTATCGTATGCCATTATTACAATACCGCAGGCAGAGCTGTCCGGGTCACTTATTTTTTTAGGCAGGAAATCTGTTACAAGTTTGAAACTCTGCATAGGTTGATCGATAGTATATTGTAAACGTTCATTGTGATGTGCTGTCATTTCAAGAGATGAGTCAACTATTGATGAAAATCCGCTGCCGCTTTTTCGCCACCCGAAATAGTGTGGTTTGCTGAAGTTATCAAAAAACGGTTTAAAGGATACTGAGTCAAGAGGTGTTGATCGAAATTCAAAATCGCTGAATACCGTTGTTGTACGGGGTTGTATCATTATGGCGCAATCCCCCGGAGGCAGCTCGTTGTCGCAATATGAATAAAGAAAAAAACCATTACAGAATAACAGCATAAGACTATCTTTTCGGGAAACGGTGAGTACATTGTCACTCGATTTTATAAATGGGCTTGAATGAGATGCCAGTGTTGTATGGGTTCCGGAGGAGAATTTTAATAGCTCAACTTTTTCAAATGAGATCAGGGCTGCGTATCCGTTGATTCTTCCCGCCTGAGTATTGACATTGAAAAAAATCCCGCAACCTGCGCTTTCAGATACTATGTGAGTAGAAATAGAAAAATTCTGATATTTTTTTGAAAGCGAATGAAGCAGGATTATTGAGTTGTACTGGTGTGAATTTTTCAGTGTGATGTCATTTTCGGAGAAGGTCATTGTACCATTATTCGGATCGTTCAGGATCCATGATGTTGCAGTAAAATATGAGTTAGAGAAATCGTCATGGAAAAGTGGCTCAGAAAAAACAATGAGCACATTGAGCAGCATCAAAAAAGGTAGCATGGTCAGGTGCGTATCGACTCGCATTGATCTGTTTAGAACTGGTTGTAAGATCCCGGCTATAATCATCTGAACTGCTCTTACTGGTTAGTTACTTTCTTTACCAATTGAAAATACTATGTTTCATTCTAAAATTAACAGGAACTTATGATTTTCATCACCATCTTCTGGATTGTGGCACAAGATTTTCAATCTACAAGAAATTCAAAATCGATCAGAGTTGAAGTTACATTAAAACAAGTTCTTATTTTTATTATAGCGTTTAAATTACCAAATCTCAAGAAACGCAGTGCATTTAAAATTTTCTTAAACAGATTTCATACAAGTTGCTTGTATTATACTATTTTTATGGAGTAATTCAAAAAATATACATTAAAGAAATATTGCTGTAATTTAATATAAATCAATTGGTTAAGGAGTATGTAAATGGATAAAAATGAGATCCTGATCTCTAAAGCCCGGGAATATATTGAAAAGGAGATGAATTCTTTTTTTCGTGATCAGGTGAGCACTTTGCTTAAAGAGGAAAGTTTTACAGAGCTTAATGATCGTTTTTATACAGATCTGAATTTTGGTACAGGTGGACTTCGGGGTGTGATTGGTGGTGGATTCAATCGTATGAATCCGTATGTCGTTCGAAAATCCACACAGGGACTTGCAAACTATGTGAAAAAATTTGTTCCTGATATTAAAAATGCATCGGCGGTTATTGCCTACGATTCCCGAAACTTTTCCGATGTTTTTGCCCGGGAAGCAGCACTTGTTCTTTGTGCAAATGGAATAAAGACATATCTTTTCAGCTCACTCCGTCCGACCCCCGAACTCTCATTTGCAGTCAGAGAATTGAAAGCGACTATTGGAATTGTTGTGACCGCAAGTCACAACCCGCCGGAGTACAATGGCTACAAGGTGTACTGGAATGATGGTGCTCAGGTTGTTGAGCCGCATGATACCGGAATTATCAATGATGTTCGTTCTGTGAGCGGGACAATTCCTGTGATTACTGTTGAGAATGCGAAATCAGATGGGTTATTGAAAATAATTGACAAAGAGATCGATGATAAGTTTATAGCAATGGTAGTGGGCTGCTCACTGCGTCCCGAACTTGTCAAGCAAAAAGGCAGAGATCTCAAAGTCGTATTTACACCACTTCATGGCACAGGAGCTATGCCTGTCGCGGAATCTCTCAAGAGAATGGGTATTGAAGTGATTTTTGTGCCTGAACAGAAAGATCCTGATGGAAATTTTCCTACAGTACCATATCCTAATCCGGAAGAAGCTTCTGCGATGAAATTATCACTTGAGCTGGCCAGAAAGGTAAAAGCGGATATTGTAATCGGTACAGATCCTGATGCGGATCGCCTTGGTGTAGCTGCACCTGATGGTGATGATTATGTATTAATTACCGGTAATCAGCTTGGAGCACTGCTGGGTGATTACATATTCAGTACACGTAAGGAACAGGGGACACTTCCGCAAAAGGCTGCATTTGTAAAAACGATCGTTACGACTGAACTTCAGAGACTAATTGCAGAATCTTATGGTGCTTTGTCTTTTGATGTTCTGACCGGATTTAAATACATTGGAGAAAAGATTGGTGAATTCGAGCGTACACCTGATGGACCACAGTATATGTTTGGCGGTGAAGAGAGTTATGGGTATCTTGTCAATACTTCAGTGCGTGACAAAGATGCTGTAAGTGCTGCGACAATGACTGCTGAAGTTGCTCTTTACCATAGAAGTCAAGGGCGTACACTATTCGATCAGCTCAATGTTATCTGGAAAAAACATGGCTATTTTGAAGAGGCGCTGGTTACGGGAACATTTAAAGGTGAATCCGGTCTCAACACAATGAAAGCACTGATGGAGCGGCTTCGTAAAGAGCCTCCCTCTACTCTTGCCGGGCAGGCAGTAGTGATTATGAAGGATTACCGTGATGGGACGACTTTTTATGTTTCTACAAAGGAACGGAAAAAAGATATCGAGTTACCATCATCGAATGTAATACAATTTATCTTATCGGATAACAGCATTGTTACTGCGCGTCCATCAGGAACCGAACCCAAAATCAAATTTTATGCATCGTGCAGAAGCAATCCCGGTGAGCCGCTGGAATCAGGTAAAACTATTGTAAGGCAAAAGATCACATCAATCAAAAACGCACTTAACACTATGATAAGCGGAGCATAAATGGCCCGAAATTCAAAAAACGAGACATCTGAGGAACTGTTCCAGTCTCCTGAAGTAAAAAACGCTGGAATGCCGCAGGTGCAGTCAGATCCGTTTGTTGGTAAGACAATCGGTAACTGCGAAATTATCGAAAAACTTAATGAAGGCGGTACATCACTGATCTACCGTGCTCATAATAAGCATTTCGATATTGATCGTGTTGTAAAAATTCTGAAGCCATCTCTGACAGGAGAAGACACTAATAATGAGCGTTTCAAGCAGGAAGCACAGCTTATTGCACGGTTTGATCACCCTCACATTTTACGTGTTTACGATACGGGTGAAGTCGGGGGGTATTTCTTTATCGAGATGGAACATCTCAATGGCCAGACATTACGCGAATATATCAGTGCAAACCCGCGGATAAGTGAGCAGGAGGTGCTATCCTTTGCATCACAGTTAGTCAGCGCATTGCAGTATGCTCACAGTATAAAGATTCAACCGCCGGGAGCACAGGAAATTCACGGAATTCTTCACAGGGACATTAAACCCGAAAACGTTATGATTACAAATGGCAAGTTTCTCAAATTGATGGATTTCGGAGCAGCCAAAGCACTTAATATAACGTCAAATACGATGCAGGGGATGATAGTCGGGACGTTTCACTATATGTCTCCTGAGCAGATAACTGGTAATACACTTGATGCCCGAAGTGACTTTTTTTCGCTGGGGATCCTGTTATATGAGATGTTGACCGGACAGCGTCCTTTTACTTCAGATAACCTGAGTGATCTTATCGGAAAAATAAAAAAATGTAAGTATCCGCGTGTACGTGCTGTTCGTAAATCGATATCACCGCTGACCGAAGAGCTGATCGATAGATTACTTTCACGGGATCCTGCCCACCGCCCATCATCTGCGGCTGAAATTGCCGAGATTATTCAGCACTGCATGCGTTTGTACGCAAACTGGGGACCTGCGAAGAAAGTGTTGATCCCATACTCAATAAGACGTCAGTTTTCAAGTTTCGCACTGATGTTTTCGGTGATAGCGCTACTTCTGAGCGGGTATTCGTTGATAAAAAGTTTTGATATAAAAATAAAATCTCCTTTTTATACCGATTCGCCAACTATCCCGCTTCTAGAGCAGGCGCGCAATGCAGAACGAAAGAAACAGTGGACAACAGCGATACATTTTTATTCCATGACACCCTCTCTCGAAAAGGGGGGATTGGCAAATGAGTATCTTGAAGCGCAGGTGCGGATGGCTGCGATTATGATAAGTAATCTCAACCAGTACACAAAAGCGCGCCGTATTCTTGAAGCTCTTAAAAACAGATATTCAGATCCTGCAATCGATGCGTACCTGGGAAGAGTGTATTACGAGTTAAAGTTGTATAAAGAAGCACAGGAACGGCTGGAGAATGCCTTAAAAGCAACGGCTGGATCGGTGATACCCATGACCAATGATTTCAAAAGAGAAATTCTTTACTATAGCGCCTGTTCAATGCATGGGAT
The DNA here is from genome assembly GCA_016929595.1 of Chitinispirillaceae bacterium. GTDB lineage: Bacteria > Fibrobacterota > Chitinivibrionia > Chitinivibrionales > Chitinispirillaceae > JAFGIN01. Next base: position 883 of record JAFGIN010000103.1, on the reverse strand, counting down.
TTTTACCAAGGAAGAGCAGAACCAGGCATTGCTGGTTGAAGCTCTCAAAGCCTGGAATTTTTATCTTGAGTTCTCCCGCTGCGGAGAAAAGCCACAGGACACCTATTGCATTAATGCACAGAAACAAAGTGATGAACTTTCGAGAATTATGCCTCAATAAGAGGAATGAAAGGAAGTCAGAATACAGCATTCAGAATTCAGAAGAAAAAGGCGGATTCAGATGTGTGTTTCTTCTGAACTAAGGATGTGATACACATTTCAATACTTTTTTCTATTATTCTGAATTCTGGATATCGTTTGGATAAGGAAGAATAAATTAATTCATTAGGCGTAGTAAGATAAAACAACTATATTTGGAAAATTAAGAAAAATAGCTCATTGAAATATTCGGGGGTGTACTGGCTTTCGACGGGAAGCAGGGGATACCGGGTTGCATGTCGAGGATATCGGTTGGCCTCGTAAATCATCCGATAAACAATAATTGCAGAAGATTATTCTTTCGCAATGGCTGCCTGATTAAAGGCGGCGACTCGGGCAGGGATCGCGCTTATCTTTGTCTGAGCAATTAAGGCGCTGGTCTGGCAGAGGGTGCTGGCTGCCAGGTGAGATTAAGGTACTGGTTTTTCGGCAAGCGTGTTTATTCGCGTACCGGAAAATGAGATTTAAAAGATAAACTAAACATGTAGTAGCCCGCATTGAATGTTTTTCGGACAGGGGTTCAACTCCCCTCACCTCCACCATCCTACGCTCGGAGCCGTCCAGGCGAGGAGCGTAGGATGGTGCCCTCCGTAGCTTTAGCGAAGGAGGGCTGGATGCATATTTCTACGAATAGCTCCGAGCTACGGATGGCAGGCCATCAAAAAAATGTTTTACACATATATTT
>JAFGIN010000102.1 GCA_016929595.1 Chitinispirillaceae bacterium | reverse complement strand
GACGCGTTTTAAGCAAATCACGCTTGTCATTTCGACCTTTCGACTTCGCTCAATGCACCGCTCCGCTCAATGACCTTTTTTATGCGATTCAGGTATTTAAACGTTGTAGAAGTAAGATTTGAGAGTCAAACAGATCAGTAATCATTTTCAACAGTTCTGAAAATAATAAGCTTGGGCAAAACATTAAAAATCACCAGCACTTTCCGATAGGACCGGAGCCAGGTCGTCGGCTATTTTACCAAGAGTCGAATCAGAGTAATAATACCCGCTTTCAATACGAGCCTTCAACTGATCTATGAATTGCTGCTGCTCACCAGGATCCATCCAGAGGAATCGCCCCTTGCGAATATTTGGTGAATCGTGCTGTTTATTCGTCATCTCTGCCATCCTTGGAACACTGTGCATCCTTGCATCTTCTATCTTTATCGTCATTGGAAATCTGGTCCTTTAGTATAATCTGGCCATAAATCATCCACCTCTGTAAGATCATTGTTGAATAAACTAAGGCAAGGACGTATTTTTCCCTAATTACAGGAACCGTAATTGAATGATCAATTTAATCTCCATATAAAAAGTGTATGATCCTATATAGATATGTAATCAGGGAACTGATCTTCCCTTTTCTTATTTCGCTCAGCATCATTGTCTTTCTGTTTATTATGCAGCAGATGGTGCTGCTTCTTGAAAAAATTTTCGGCAAAGGACTCGACCCGGTAGTCGTTGCAGAAATCTTTATTATTCAATTAGGATGGATCATTGCCCTTGCGATCCCGATGGCCATCCTGATTGCAACACTCTGGACCTTTGGAAGAATGTCCGGCGATAACGAGATTACTTCAATTAAAGCTTCAGGCCAGAGCCTCTTTCCAATATTAGTTCCGGTTTTTGTTGCAGCTCTGATTTTAACAGTACTGCTGGCAATTTTTAACGAACAGATCCTTCCTGATGCAAATCACAGGACGGCAAATCTTTTTTCAGATATCTCCAGAAAACGCCCGGCAGCTTTTATAGAACCAGGGGTACTGATAAAAGATTTCACTGGCTATACGCTTCACACCAGAGAAGTTGATCCCCGTACCGGCTTACTTAAAGGTGTGCGCATTTTCACCAATGACCCAATGCAGGACCCATCAGTAACAACCGCTGACAGTGGCAAAATCAGAATGACTCCGGATCAGCTGTATCTGGAACTTACCCTTTTCCACGGTGAAACGCACAGCCAATCACGAAAAAACCCCAAAGAAAGCATTGTAGGCAAATTTGAAGAACAGGTAATCTGCATAAAAAATGTAAACTCAGACCTCGAACGTACGAATTCAAGCTACCGTGGAGACAGAGAAAAAAGTTCCTCAGTCATGCTGGAAGAGGTTGCGGTACTGAAAAAATCAAATGATCAGATCCTCACGGAGTTTAATGCGCTTATCGATACAACCCGGAAATTAATCAATGGATACGATTCGCTGGGCACTATCTATATAGCTAGTGACACTGCAGCATCTACTGACACCCTTGGTTTTACCTCATGGCTCAACTTGATGCGCCACAATGACAGACTCAACACCCGACAAATAAAAGAGCAGAGCGAGTATGTCGATCGGTTAATTCGCCGCAAACGTTCAAATGACCTCCAGATAAGTCAGTACATGGTTGAAGTTCACAAAAAGTATGCAATACCAGTGGCGTGCCTTGTATTTGTTCTGATCGGTGCTCCGCTTGGAATCATGGCTCGCCGGGGCGGGATAACTGTTGGAGCCAGCTACAGCCTGCTATTCTTTATAATTAACTGGGTATGCCTGATAGGTGGCGAAACACTTGCAGACAAGTTGATTATATCACCAGCTGTTGCAATGTGGTCCGGTAATGTGATTGTAGGAGTCTTTGGAATAATTTTATTAATCCTGATGCTCAGAGAAACAACAATAAACTATAATTTTTTCACCGGATTGTGGCATTCGGTTATTGGAAAAGAACAAAAACTGGTAAAACAGATAACATCGCTCTGGATATTTAAAATCCCGGGCATTCTATTCTGGACACCTCGATGGATTGTCAGAAAATGTATAGGTATTTTACCAACCTATTTTATGGGAATGTTTCTGAACTATTCAACAGGTCTTCTTATCGCGGTTACGAGCATATTTGCAATCCTTGATTATGTAAGTAATCTTAAACGTTTTCAGAATATTCAGATCCAGTATATTGGACTTTATTACTGGTATTTTCTGCCGTGGATCATCCAGATTACATTACCAATAGTATTACTCCTGTCATCAATGTTTGCGCTTGGCAAAATGGCGAAAAACAGTGAGTTGACAGCCATGAAATCTGCAGGGGTCAACATACGCCAGCTTACATCGCCGCTCCTATTGGTCGGACTGCTCATTTCTGCGGGAGTTTTTTACGGTACTGAGATGTTTTTACCCACCGCCAACCTCAAACGCAGAGAACTTCTTGACAATATAAGACAAGGGATCAACCCTGCCGAAAAATCAAAAACTGGTGGTGTACGTGAATTCCGCAGAAATTTCTACTACTTTGGAAATCAACATACGGTATATATCTTCGATGAATTCAGTACTGCACCTCAAAATGCACGCGGTGTCCACCAGGAACGGTTCGGAATAGGAATGATTAACCAGCGGCTCGTCGCCGAAAGAATGGTGTATATAGATTCTACTTCACAATGGCTCTTTATTAATGTTACCATAAAAGATTTCACAAAGGATCCGGCAGTATCAGTTCAATTTGATACACTGACAGACTCAATTCTTTCTGTTAATCCTGTTGGAATGGTTGCACGCATAAAGGGCAAAGAGGAGATGAGCTACTGGGAATTGAAAAATTTCATCGAAGCATGTAAAAAAAGAGGTGAAAAGGTACAGCAGTATCTCGGTGAGCTCGAATTTAAGCTGGCTCTTCCGTTTATGAATTTCATAGTAATTCTGTTGGGAGTTTCGATAACCGCTCGGACGGGTAAAAAAGGTGGTGCGGTTTTATTTGCAGTTGGACTTGGCCTGGTGATTACCTACTGGATTTTATCCCGAACAGCTATTGTAATCGCCCAGAACGGACATATCCCGATTTTTGCAGGCGCCTGGGCAAGCAACATTATCTATCTTCTGCTTGGATTGCACCTTTACAGAAAGGCTGTCAAATAATTTATGCCTCAGAAAATTCTTCTTGTCGATGACAGTCACGACGAACTGGATCTTCTCGAGATGTATCTCTATCATGATTATGAAATCGTTACTGCGATGAACGGCTTTGAAGCGCTCAAAACAGCCGAACAGGAGAAGCCAGACCTCATTATCACCGATATTATGATGCCTGTCATGGATGGAATTCGATTCTTCAACAGCCTCAAAAAGCAGTCTGGAACTACTCACATTCCTGTTATTGCCGTAACCTCATTTGCCAGAAAAATTACCAAAAAGAGTCTTCTCAATATGGGTTTCATTGGAGTGCTGGCAAAGCCGCTTGAAAAAGAACCCGTTCTGGAAACAATTCAAGTTATACTCAACCGCATCACCCTGACGGACAAATGACATGATCTCTTCACGTTTGAAATACACACTTATCGGCACCTGTATCATCCTTATACCGGTCTTTTATTTTTTTGTCACTTTTTTTCAAAACGTTTCAATACCACTTCTGTCCCTTGCGGCTCTTACGCTGCTTACACTGCCGGTCCGCAGCCGCAAACGATTGACACAAAGGATTATTCCGATTGCACGGGATACAGAAAGCGTTACTCCACGGGAGATCATAAAACAGGTAACTCATGAGATCAATAATACAACAGCATCATCCTTAGGCATCGATTTCCGGAAACAATCCTGGCGTACTATTGAGACTAAAGTTGACGAAATAATTGACAATACTCTTCTTCTCATTAAATCAAAACTCGCACCCCACACCATTGCTGTCTTTTTTCCCACTACAGACGGCGGCTACAAATTGCGGCGGCACTTTTCAGACTCGGCAAACCTTAATACCGAAGCGGTTCTCTACCCCGGGCTGGGTATACTTGGTGGATTTCTCAAAGATGAAAGCAGTAAATTAAGCCTTCAGGATATTGTCAATGACAGTTCTACCCTTTTCTATTACAAACAGGATGACAGTGTACGATCGCTCGTCGCAAGTTCCATTTGCATTGAAGGGATAACACGGGGAATTATTGTTGCAGACAGTACCGAAAAAAACCACTTCTCCGATGAAGACCATGCGTATCTCAGCACATCTGCAGACCTGTTGGGCCAGGCAGTGTACGGCACCTATCTATTCAATGAACATAAGCTGGAACATCTCCGTCTTGCAGCAATGAGCGGTATAGAGAAGGATTTTTTCAGCAATCTTTCACTTACTGCAATTTTTGAAAAAATAATGGAAATCATCCCGTTTACACTCTCCTGCGACCGGATCACCATCAGTTTGAAACACGAAGAAAAAGCCGAAGCCGAAATAAAAAAGTCGTGGGGACTTGACGCTCAATTGTATGAAGGGATGGTTTACTCTCTAAAGGAGAAGAGTCTCTCAGGTTTACTATTCAGCAAGAACATGATGCTTTCACGCAACTTTTCACTGGAGCATGATGAATACCGTTTTTCACCCGATGAACCCGGAGAAGCCATTCAGGGCTCATTCTGTGCGGTACCGCTCGGGGTTGATGAGTGTAAAGGTATGATCCTTATTGAATCGCTTAAAAGGGATGCATTTGATACCTCCTCGATGGAGCTTCTTATCCGCATAGGAACATCAGCCGGCCTGGCAATCGAGAAAATCCTTATTCTGGAAAAAGCCAATGCTCTCGCTACCCATGATGGTCTTACCGGTCTCAATAATCACCGGGAATTCCAGCAGATTCTCAAAGATGAAATTACCCGTTCAATACGATATAACGACCCTCTTGCACTGGTGATCTGTGATATAGATTTTTTTAAAAAAGTCAATGACACCTGGGGACATCAGTTCGGAGATACCGTACTCAAAGGTGTTTCATCAAAACTCGAAACCAGCATTCGTCAAGGCATCGATAATGCAGCACGATACGGTGGTGAAGAGTTCGCCTTAGTGCTTGTAAAAACAGATCAGGAGCAGGCTGTTGAAACTGCTGAACGAATACGAAAACAGATTGCCGCAATGGTTTTTCATGCGCCAGGCGGTCAGGAAGTTTCCATCTCGATGAGTTTTGGAATCGCAATGTACAGGATTCATGCCAAACAGATTGACGATCTGATCAAGAAGGCAGACAAAGCACTATACAGAGCAAAGGAACAGGGACGCAACAGAGTTGAGGTTTTTTAAATTTACATTATACAAACCACCTGATAATGAGTTCTCAGAATAAAATCAACTACCTCAAATCCTGCATCGAGTATGACTCCTCTTCAAAAAGCTTACTGGACATATTCAGTCCGCGAATCGAACATCGGATTTTTATTTCAGAACGGGAACGATTACTGACATGTAGTTTTAAAACGTATGTTGATTACAGACTCGCCGGTACCAATATTGACATCGTCGCATCAGATGGCAGAAAAACAGTGGGTATCGATCTTATAGGATTTCCCGGAAGATTTATCGATGCATTTTCTCTCGAACGATATCTGATGTTTAAGAGGGCTAACCTGGCAATTTACCCGATCTCCTATCATGAATGGATTAACAACAGATCTGAATGTATCAACTTCATACATAAAATAACAGATCGCGCCTAAGTACCCCACTTCAATGAGAGCAATTGCAACTGTGCAGTTCTATCGAAAACCGTAATCTATATGAGGATTCCTGTCAAATTAAAGCAGATAAAAATATCGTAAACGTGAAGATACTATTTAGTTAATTTGTAATTGACTTTTATTACAATCTGTCTGTAACAGAGGCTGATTTGACTAATCATACTAAATAACAACCAGTGTGCTTATTCTGTCCGAATAAACGCACCTGTTTTCCGAGTCTCCTATCAACAGAAGTACGCTTCCGCAGGTATTTTTCCGGTTCCTCATCAGAAATGTTTGTACATTCTCACGACCAGCGGATTCAGGGCACGCGGCTACTACTCAGCCGAATACCCGTCATCAGAATAAGTCTCATTACGCTCCTCCTTCCAGGCCATCAATTGACGAGTCCGGCTTGGATGTTTGAGTTTGCTGAGCGCTTTTGTTTCGATCTGACGCACTCTTTCACGAGAGATATTGAATATTTCGCCGATCTCTTTGAGTGTTTTTATTCTTCCATCATCAAGACCAAACCGCATGATTACTATCTCTTTCTCCTTTGGAGCAAGCGAGTCCAGCACCTGCCTGATCTGTTCACGCAGATGCATCAACGATATACGAAGCGACGGATCTTCTGCGTGGGTATCCTCAATGTACTCACCAACAGTAGTACCGCCATCACTGCCGATCTCCATGTCAAGAGAAATGGGCTCCATGGAATATTCAAGTGCAAGCTGTACTTTACATACTGTTGTGCCCAGTGCTTCCGCAATCTCCTCATGACTTGGTTCATACCCGTATTCCAGCACCCATTTTTTACACAGGCGGACGGTTTTATTTACCAGATCAAGTGTATTTGCAGGGATCCTTATTGCCTTGGATTTATCGTTAATAGCTCGGGAAATTGCCTGCCTGATCCACCAGGTCGCATAGGTACTGAACTTGTAACCTTTGCGATAGTCAAAATTTTCAACGGCTTTGATAAGGCCACGATTCCCTTCCTGAATGAGATCGATTATTTCCATTCCCCGAAGGATATATTTTTTTGCAATACTGACCACAAGACGCACATTGGCTTCGATAATTGCACATTTTGCCTGATTGCGCATATCTTCCCAGTGCGTAAACTCCTCCAGCTGCGACGCGTGTCCCTGACTTTTAAGAGTAACTTTGTATTTATCCAGTATCAATTCGACCTGTTTTGAGTTGAGCCGCAACTGCCGGCACATCGCGACGATATCATCATAGCACTGCGTTGCCTTTGCTTTGAAATCGCTACCCCTCTGCTCCTCTTCTGTTTCAGCTTCAAGATTGGTAATCATGGTAGTTTTGCGCTTAATCATTGAAATTACTTTAAGGAATTCCTTCCGCAATCCTTCACAATCGTCATCCTTTTCAAGCTGCTCCTCTTCAATCTGAAGCACATCGATACACTCAAGTTCATTATGCCGCAATTCATCCGCTATACGATAAAGGCTTTCAAGCGCAATCGATGTCCTGAATGACATATCGAAAAGCTTTCCCTGTGCATATTCCATCTGCATCGCATACTCGGTCTCCTGCCCCCGTGACAGAAGCGGCACTCTTCCAACGGTATTAAGATACACCCAGGTTGGATCGGTGTAACGGGGATTTTTACGGGCAGAAATTACTCTACGGGTCCTTCGTTCGTAAAGAGGTTCCTTTTCTTTAACGAATGTATTGATCTGAATTTTTTCATTTATACAGATCTGCTGGACTCGCTCCCGCTCCTGAGGAGTAGAAGCGACCTCTTCAATCTGCGCTTCAGTAACAAAGCCCTGAAGAGCCGCTAATTTCCGCAAACGCTGCGTGGTGCGATCGGCAGTTGCTGGCAACGATATCTGTTCATTAGCTGTCGGTTTTCCGGCTTCTTTTTTGCGAATCATTATCCCCTTTGCAGCTCCTGTAGTTGAGTTGTGAAATCCTGCATTTCCTTAAGTAGTTCGGCTCGTCGGTGAGGTTCACTTTTCATTTTCAGTTTAGCATCACGTATTCTAACACGAAGATACTTTTCTCTAAGATGTATAATTTTTTGCACAAGTTCCTCATGTACATGGTCAGGGCATGAATTCCTTACGAGAAGCGAAGTAATCAATCGCTTAAGTACCTGATCATCACAATGGTCCAAAATTGTATCTAAAGACCCAGTGTCCTCGTAAGTATCCAGTATAAATGAATATATATCACTGGAAACACTATCCGTAAGTGTTTCGGGTACAACATATTGAGAGGCCTCCGCTATATACTCCGGTGTGGTCAGAAGTATACTCAAAAAACGCCCCTCAAGAGACATCAGAAACTTCTCCTCATCAGGCACTTCCACACGTCCTGAACTCTCCAGATTCAAAGATTTATAATTATACCTGTTATTGTGCGATTTTGTATAGAGAATTTTTTCATCAAGTCCAATTTTTTCAGCGAGTTCCTTTTTAAAACTCTGTGCAACAATCGGATCCTTTATAATATTGAGCAACGGCTCCAGGTTTGTAACAGCAGAAGACTTTCCAAACGGAGTAGAAATATCAAATTCAGATGATACCTTTTCTATTATAAAAGGTATCCAGTGCCTGGCCGTTTTAATTAACTCCAGAAAAGCATCCGGACCAGCCCTCTTAATAAATTCATCCGGATCCTCATCATCAGGCAGAATTAAGATCGACATATCAACCTCAACAGGAGCCAATACCTCAACAGCCCGCTTAGCCGCCGTCTGCCCGGCTGCATCTCCATCAAAAATCAGAATAATTTTATTTGTAAAACGTTTTAAAAGATGGGCGTGCTCTTCGGTAAATGCAGTACCCGATACCGCAACAACATTTTTTATCCCACTCTGAAAAAGCGCGAGATAATCCATGTATCCTTCGACAACAATTACATATCCATTCTCCTTGATTGCCTGACGAGCCATACACAAACCATATAGCAGCTCTTTTTTCCGGTATAGGATGGTTTCTGGTGAATTCAGGTACTTTGGCTGTTCTTTCTCAGACATCCCCCTGCCAGCAAAACCAATGACCTTTCCCGAAAGATCAAAAAGCGAAAATATCACCCTGTTTCTGAATCGGTCGTATCCGTTGCCATTATCTTTATCAATTGCAAGGCCACCAGCAATCAACGTCGAAACAGATATACCGAACTTTTTGCAATGATCGATCAGAGATGTCCATCCGGGTGGAGCAAAACCAAGACGAAAATCACGGACAATCTCGGCTGATAAACCCCGTGATTTTAAATACTGAATAGCTTCAGGAGAAGACTTTATCATCGAATAATAAAATTTAGCAGCTATTTCATGTATTCGGAGTAACTCTGTCTTACTGATCTGAACCCCGCTTTTTTCATCAATAAACACCCGTTCCTGAGAACGAAGTTGTACTCCGGTTTCATCAGCAAGCAATTTTAACGCTTCAAAAAAACTGATGTTTTCAATTTCCTGAAGAAAATTGAATACATCTCCACCTTTCCCACAGCCAAAACAATGAAAAAAGCCCTTTAATGCATTAACATGAAATGAAGGTGTTTTTTCTTTATGAAATGGACAGAGCCCCTTAAGAGATGTACCTTTGCCCTGAAGCTGTACATAGCGACCAATAACTTTAGCTATGTCCGCTCTGGACCGAATCTCCTCCTTAATTGCCTCATCAGGTCCAGTATTCATTCGCAGCTCTAACAAAGATGATAATCCGCCACTTTCGTTTTTTTTCAATATCTTAAAAATAGCTCTATATGCCTATGCCAGTCAACATCGCATCACGCTAATTTTAAAGCCCGGTTTCTGGTTTAATTTCGAGAATAATGGGTAAAGCAGTAACAATAACTTCCAGGAAATTCAAAAAGCAGCTGATAGATCTTTTCCCAACAGGTACACCAGGACCTGAATTATTCGTATGGTTCAGAAATAATATTTTCACTCTGATAATCAATAGCTCATATGGTATTGACAAAATAGATTAAGTCCAATGAGATGAGAGCATCTATTTCCCATGATTTTTCGAATCTGGAAACCAGTAACTCAGTATTGTTAAATTGTTGTGTTGCCCTAAATAGTCACAGAAGGAAGCATCACCCGATTATACTTTTTTGTCTGCTGCCCAGAACCTTAAACCTGAAAAATTAGATTCTTCCGTATATCGGAAAGCCGTAGGTTTGTCCAATGAAGGTTTTTTGTAGACTTCTTCACGATTAGCAGAATGACGGACCACGACACCAGATTTTAAATTACCCCATTCGTCCTTTTCGATATCAGTGATCAGGAGCCACTCGTCATTATACTCCGATCTCATCTCGTCCCATGTTTTTCGAACATTATAGAACATAACTTTAAAAAGAGCAAAGCCGATGAGGGGAATCAAACCCCTGACCTTTCGATTACGAATCGAATGCTCTATCGACTGAGCTACATCGGCAAGTATTGAGAATATAAGTTTTGCTACATAACAATAACCAGATCAAGTTCATCCTGGTACAATAAATTCTTTAAAATTGATCATCTGTAGCTAAAAAATAACATTCATCACAGCGGTTGTTTAATACCTGATAAATGCTTGATTATGTAATTTATATTTAATAATTTGGATAGTCAGGAATGTGTTCTCACGAATTTAATGAGATATTACCAATGAAAACTGACACACTCAAACGTTTTAATCAGGCGAGCTAAAAGTAACACCTTATTGTGCAATAATATTTTTTAAGCTGAAGTACCTTAAAATCTCATAAGTATAACCGCTCAAATTTCCTGTTAACTACAGACAGCTTACCAGTTAGACTGATCCTCAACTTTACCGGGCTCTTTCAGGTATTTTGCAGCTTTCAACTTCCGACCTAAAAAAAGATGTTCTCTCAGTAATATTAAAGTCTGCCCTGTAAAAATTCTATACAATTCATTTTTTGAAATAGGGTTTAGTATCTCCAGACGCTCGGCGTCCGTGTTAGAGTAGAATACCTGCGCTTTGAAAGGATCCAGCTTTTTAACTCCATGTAACCTGGATCTGAACGTATACCTACTGTCAATATCCGCAGTTGAATCAGAAAGATTACAAAGCACTGTTCCAAGAGGAAACTTCAGTTCAGCAACTTTACCATGCATTCTGATTGTTCCCGAGTCAGCACGATACACTTTACTTTGATTCATTCTGCAGGCTGATAACGCTTCAACAGACGGAATAACGATCCTGCTTCCCGTTGAAAAAACGTCATTATTTTTACATGGCATATCATTTTTATCGTGTCCATATGTAAGTTGCACCGAATGAATAGCTTTCCTGGAAGCATTGATTATAAATGTTGTATCGTTATATCGAACTGGAAACAAAAGTTTAAACTGTTTAAGTCTATTGAGAATTTCTGAAGCCGATCTGACCATGATGCGCTTATCAGAAGACAAACATTTCAGCCCCTGGATAACATCCGGCTTTATTGTACCTTTATCATCAATATATTTATGAAGATACTGGTAAAAAATTCCAGCGCCGTTTGATAGACACAGGGCGTCAAGTTGTTCAGGATTGATAAGATTTGGTAAGTAACCTTTTGTAGCTGAAAACCAGAAATTAACGTAAGGCATTTCAAATATATGATAGGGCATATTGGGATTAAATGCCAATGTGTTAACCATTCTTGTCCGGAAAAGTCTGATATACTCTATCCTGTTTCTGCAGACATCGCCCCAGAAATAGGGTGAATGCTCAATCTCGCCATAACAGCTATTTTTTGAATACATCCTTACTAATGGTTTAAGAATCGATAATGGTATGCATTTATCCTCCCAATAAATATTTTCTGCATTTTTTGAGTGACAAATAAAAGTCTCTGATGCTCCTATTTCACGTTCAAGATAATCTAAAGCAGCAATAGTATACTCACGCTTATTGTTTCCGCTTGACGCTCCATGTAAACAGAATTCAAATCCTTCAGAATGAAGTTTCTTACAATAATCAAGACACCTCTTTTCGGTAAGTAAGGAGGAAAAGAATTTTATAGGCAAAGAAGGTGTACCTGTCGGTTCCATTGCATCATAAATCCACATTGCACGTGTAGTCGGCAATTTAAGATCAGATAAAAGATCATATATGGTTTTAAAATTTGCAAATGTACCATTGTCCGGATCGTCAGTTATTGCTATACCGGCACTATAGGGGGCTGGGGGCCAGATCATCTTCATGGTTTCATCCCCTTTACCATAATAATAGCGGACATTTTTCGTATAACGGGTAGATGCTCCAGGATAAAATCGGTAGTTTTCAGTAATGGCAGCAGAAACGAAGGTAACTCCTTATATGTAAAAAGAAACTGGCGGAATTCGATGTCTACAAACCCTGCTTTCATCATCATGTTCCTTATGAGGGAAACATCAAAGAGATTATCATGTATATGTTTTTTTATAAATACAGCGGGTTTCAATATTGAAAACCAGGGGCAATAACGATTCGGAAAATCGATTACTGCAGAGCCTTTTGGTTTGAGCAGTCTGAAACATTCGCTTAAAGCTTTTTCGCGATTCGGAAAGTATCTGAAAGCTGAAAAAGAAAAAACAGCATCGAATTCCTCACCCTCATGACCTTTAATCTCTTCAGCATCCTGAACTTCAAAGGAGATATTTTCAAGACCAAAATGTTTAACTCTGAGCATTGCCTTGTCAATAGAATTGGGGGATATGTCAGTGCCGGTTACAGAATACCCCTTTTGATTTAATACAAATGTCATTTGTCCGAGACTACATCCCATTTCAAGGATTTTTGCACCTGGTTTGAGCCTGGCTAGCTCTAATGCATTATGTATCTTCCTGTCCTCAAAATAGTAATAAGTTTCAGGCTGTGGTATCCGTGCACATCCTGAGTTCAACCATCTTTTTAAATCTGATGTTTTCTGCGCTGACTGTTTTTCATAAAAATTTTCAATATCTTCTTTTGTTTTTTGTTGCATCTCTTTCATACAGTAATTCCTTTTTTTAAAACAGTAACAGGTTATTTACATACGGTTGAGCAAGTATGATCTTTGCAGACATAGCGAATAAAAAGCATCACCTATACTCATGCATATATTGATCTTTTATAAATATAGAGTTTTAAAGGAAAACAATAGGGAGATTAGAAGAAAATCTGTTTTCTGACAGAAAACAGATGAAAAGACAAAACAGTTCGTTTCTTACAAAACTTATAAAAATAATACCTCATCTCGCATATGGTAGAGTTGAACGAAATTTTGTGCGACTTGTAATTTTATAGGTAAATGCAGATATATGGTTGGTGCAGAGTGGAATATTTGGTAACTATTAAAAGATTAAATGCAGCTGTAAGTATGGGGAACTCCTGTAAATTAATGGTAATGCCCCGCCTACAGCTTTTCATTCATGCTGAGAACTTTGCAAATTCTTCCCTGACAATATTAATAAACTTGGACAAATTTCCGATCTGATTATCATTTAAAACATACTTCGGGATATATTGCATACCATTCGGCAAATCATTTGCATCAGCAGCAAACGCACCTCTACCTTTACCAAAATTATTTGTGATAAAACTATTGAGAAAATTGGTCGGTGGCAAGCTGTATGCTGTTCGAAAAATTGATATATCACAAATACAATCATCAATTTCTACCCAACAGTGACCTTCCCAAACACTGTTGATTAGCCCTTCATTCATTTCATTTGCAGGTGTTTCAGGGATATTACCCTTGCAGGTAAAAACCTGTTGACCGTTTAATTTAAAATCTCCAGCAACAACGATAGCAGGAATCGAATCTTTCTCTTTTAGTTCTTGAGCAAATGCGGCACTTATATGCGCACAATCACCCACTCTTGGCGGTACCTGCGACATCATTTCTTTATAGGTATTCATAATCAAATCAAAATCATCCATCCGATAATTCGCATATTTCTGATATTCATCAATACCACGATATTCAATAACCAGATTTTTTATTTCTTCACTCCTCATTTGCCTTATCTCCTTTAATTTTTCTGTTCTTTCATCATCTTAACCGTCACCTGCCGATAATTCACAACTGATGATACCAGCTTTCTTATTGACCTGTCCCGCTCTACCAATGCCTGTACCTTTTCATTTACTTCATCGGTCTTCCCTGCGTTATCTGCCGATTTCAGCACCAAGTCATAGCATTTATGAACGTCGGTATATTCGGGTTCGTATCCATAACCATCGGCATACTTCTGCAATGCCAACAGACCAAATTTCAAAGACAGGTTCGAATCTTTTTTAAGGTAATCCTTACAGGCAGTGGTTAAGGTCTTTGGTTCGACATCGTATTTTTCAGCTATTTCTATGGCAAGCTCGATCATGCCAATTTGACGGGCTGCCGCAAAGTACCGCCTCTCATTGCCAGAATCAGCATCCAATAGGTCGCTCAATATTCGTTGTGGAGAAATCTTTGGGTATTTCTTTCTGATAGCCGATAACGTTGCCAATCCTGTTGTCTGAAACGGCATCATGAGACCATACCGTTTATACGCTTCTTCAACACGCCCTGCTTTTAAAAGGATCTCTTCACCCAAATGTGCTGCCTGATATGTTGAATATGAATCGCCCAAGCATTCGTCGATCATTGACAGCGCCTTATCTACTTCACCAGTTGCAGCCACAACCTTTATCACATATTTCTGGTAATGAAAAATAGGGTTAGATTTGCTCTTCACTATTTCAATTATCTCATCATACCTGCCTGTTTCGAATAGACAGGATAAACAGGGTTCTGAACCTTTGAAACATGATCTAGGCGTATCTGTTGAAAATATTTGTTTAACAATCGGCAAAAAACTGTCAGCCCAGTACGTCATTATTTCAGGTTCGGCACATAGCTCTGTCCATTTTTCGCTCAATTCATCATAATAGCCATACCCTTCTTCCTCCCAGCTATCCCAGATTCTTTCAATCAGTTTTTGCCGTTCTTCTATCGCTAATGGCGCATCATGGATAACCTGAACAATTTCAATTACGGCATTGCCGACAGCAGTACCAATAGCACCGCTCGAACTATCTATATGCTCGATTGCACGCCAGCACTTTTCAATAAATATTACTGCACCCTCGGCTGCTATGGTTGGTTCTTTTTTAGCAACAGCATTTATTTCTTTAATAGCTGCCTTAATACGCTTGGATGCAAGCGCCGTTCCCTTCCACCCATAGGCATTCGTCCTGAAATACTTCGTGAATTCCCATGTATGTTGACTTCCCTTTTTCATTTTCTTTTCCATTCCCGCTTTCAATAATTAAACGACTAACGTTATTGTTCTTTCATCATCTTTACCGTTACCTGCGGATGATGATACCGCCTCTTTCCAGCAGTTCTTCCACCATATTCAATTGCTTCCCGTGAGCAATAATTTATACGCCCCATGAAATGCGTACAATTATGCTGCCATACAGGTTTACCATCTGATAAAGTACTACTTTTTACAGGGCATATATCGGCACAGATTCCGCACCCGCTGCAATTTTCACCAGCAGAGAATTCACTATCCAATCCCCGAAGATCAAAATTCAGCAATCTATGATTCAATACTTTCTCAAATTTAGCTTCTATCGGATTACGCCACTCGATAAACTCTCGTTTTTCTTTTACATAAAGGGATATCCGCTCGATTTTATCATTTACCTTCTGTGTATTCCTGCTTCCCGACCTTCCATGCAAAAACATCATATTATAGTAGAAAGCAGGGAGGTATGTCATCTGCATTCTCATCGATACCCCATAATGCAATCGGCATCCCTTTTTGCTCAACACTTCTTGTAGATTCAGTAACGTATCACCTTTTCCACCACCTCTGGTAACAACAGCAAAAATGTATGTATCAGCAGGTATCTCAAGCTGACCAATAAAATCTTTTACGATATATGGCATATCACCGAAATGGCAGGGAAAGGTGAAACCTATAGACTTGGTGGCATTGTCTATTGTAGATTTCTGAGCGTTTTCTATTGTAGACTTTCGGGCATTTTCTACGATTGGCTTAATGATAGCCCCAGTAATCCGATCCTTCAATCGTTCAGCGACAAACCGTGAATTGCCTGTTCCCGAAAAATAGTAGATTATTGTTTTACTCACTCGTCCGGCTCATTTTCAAATTTTCATTCTTTTATCTCCATAAAAATATAACTCGTCCCCTATATCTTTAAAGTAGATTACTGAGCATTTATCCCTTGCACACTTTGCCCGTTTCATCCCCTTAATTTTTAGTGGCTATCATTACTCCACTTTTGTATTACACGCCCATACAGCCTAACAACTGTCGCTGTCTGGTTGGCGTAAAACGTTAGTATATTGGACATATGTCCTCCTTATACGTTAGTGCTTTAATATCGTATAAGCGCGGAAGAGGCAAAACATGGTATGGACGAGCGATTACTTTGCAACATCACAACAATGGACGAACTCCGTCTCTACACCATTGAGAAATCCAAAGCGAGCAAATATTCTATCAATGACGTTTGTTGCGCCCATTCCAAATGGAGAGTCCGCATCGGCAACATTTCGTTCACCGCGGGTTAGCCCTTGTGCTGGGGAGTTGTCTTGACAGGTTTTTTTTTAACACTAAAGAACGAAGATCATCCTTATGGTGGGTAAAAACAGGGTGATCACCATAAAAATAGGTAACACGCTGATCGCGCATCTCAAATGCAAAATGGTCATTGATATCTGTAGCACCTACATGAAATATAGGAAGGTGAATCTGGAGCAAGATGAGCCTCCTCTGGGAATTAATTTTGTACCGAATTCAATAAAAATGGTATCTTTTCAAAATCCGTATGAAAAATATAATTAAGGAAGCTTACTTGATAGCAGTTCTTACTGATTGCCTTGATAATCATGGGGTTTGCTCACCGGGTAGTTGACATGTGAATCAATAGGTTCTTTCTGTAGGTCAGGTGGTCTGAATTTGTGGAAAATTGAAATAGGTAGAAATGTTATGGGAACAGTAAAACAAGAACAATTAATTACCAGGACTCAGCCCTCTTTGGCACCCACTTTATTTATAGCCTTCGCCTTCGACGTTCATTTCCTCAGATTTGTTATGGTTTTCCTTAAGAAAGTGAATAGACGTAATCAAAACCAGTATGGTAATAATATTAACAATAGACCATATCTCTCTTGTAAGATGCACTCTTATTATCGGATTATAAACAAGTGCCATGCTACCCAGCACAATGATCCAGTTAAGCTTATCCAATGTAGCTGCTTTGTATGACAAATTAATAAATATCAAGAATACTATAAATCGAAGAAGAATATAATACTCATAAGGATTGGCGGGATTTAAAGCGAAAATGAGGAACGCTGAGCATACTAATTGAGGCACAAAAACTTTATTTTTTAAGTATCTAATACCTTTTTTAGACTGTTTTATTACCCATATAAGAACAATGTAGATATTAGAAAGCCCGCTATGATGCTTATAGAACAAACGCTATAAGTAAATATTTTTTCTCTCCTGTTGGCAGTATCTTGAGCAACTTGCAATTTTGTTTTTACAGAAGTACCATCAAAACCACTGATAACCGGATAGGTGTTGGAGTTACTTTTCCACATTTCAATAGTATAAGGCATAGTATTTTTATATTTTTTATTTGTTGCAAAGTACATTACAGTATCATGATCAATAAATGCAGTGTAAATATCGTAAGTGGCAACATTGAACATGATTATGGATTGCATAATGTTATATAATCCCCGCACTGAGCCACAAATCACGGTACAACCAAGTTTGAAATTGTTGTCAGTATTTGACAATAAATATTCTAATTGCTCTATTCGCTTTAAATAGTGCTGGTTAATGCAGTCATGATTCGTGGCACAAAGGATTTTTCGATCATTGAGCCATTTCCTTTGCGTCTCTTTCAATTCACTTTTTTGCCATTTTGATATTCTTTTAAGTGCTATAGAATATAATTCAGAAAGAATATTGTCAAGACTTGATAGTTCTTCACTATTGCATATTACTTGTTCATCTGGTTGCAACATGGATTTACAATCAAAGGACACTGATTCAGATAAATTTACCAGAAGAGTTAGTAACAATAATAAGGCCTTTAATACATATAATCGCTTCATAAATTGATCTTCTATTCTTATTAATGAGTGGTCGTTTATTGTTGAGCTGCGAAGAAATCGATAGTATGAACTACATGGGACGACCGCCAAAGAACGGGTGGTGTGAAATAGAAATAGAAAGGGCAAATATTTATGGTGTATAACGTCCCGATATACGAAAACCAATTCATCAGTTCATTCATATACTCAATGGGAGTCATAGCAGGAAAACGAGGTTTACCAGTTTCGGATTCTATCAATCTTTTTCAGCAAACTCCAAAGGATATGACTATAGGCGATTTATTTGCCAAATGGCAAGGACGAAACTTCATTATAGAATTCAAACGTTCAAGAGACGGGTTGAATGACGAAATCAGAAAACCTTTCAAAAAAAATCTGATCGCTTTATTACATTATGAAAAGAATTTTGAGGTAAGAAAGCTCTCTGAAATCTGTCATTTTGCTTCATTCGGTTCCGAGGAGAATGATTATGGACTTAGGCTAAATTTTATCCCCTATGCTCGAATAGCCAAAGCGTTAGAAAGCAAGGATTTGATAATGGATGACATGTATACATTTCTTGAGAAGGTTCTTGATGAAAAACTGGGGGTTGAGCATAATATCATCTCAAGATATTTCCAAATAATGCACGAAATTAACAGCAGGAGTGGTAACACCTCAACCAGTGGTATAATCGTTAATTTCAGCAAAGATGGAAGACCAAATTTTCTACGATTTGATAACCTACTAGTTCTCGAAAATACCATTAATCCGGAAAAAAAGTGGACAAAGATCGAGGATTATATTTGTCAATGTAATGTAATCACAGACAAATTAAACCGCAAAAAGCATTTTTACAGGGGCTCTATTCTTTTTGTTAGAATTTTGAGATTAAAACGAACTGGTAAGTTGCAATTTTGCTTATAATCAATGGAAGAAATAGAAGTTCCGAACCCTGCTTACATTTGATTCACATATAAGAACCAGGTCGAAAAATAACTATTTCTTTTCTAAAGCTTTCAGTTTAATTTGCATTGTATCTGCAGTAATTTTAAAGTTCTTTAATTTTAGACTATCTTCCAAAGGATATTCTGAACATTCAAACAAAAAGTCATCTGAATTTAAATTAACATCGACACTATCACCTATCATTTTATTTGTTAAAATATTGGTAGCGTTTTTTTAGTGGACCTGGTGTAGTATCAGCTTTTTTTACGATTTCAGATCTTATATTTGTTAACAATACATT
>JAFGIN010000101.1 GCA_016929595.1 Chitinispirillaceae bacterium | reverse complement strand
TTTTCGGACACACCAAGTCCGGCAGCATCATCAGAAGCTCTGTTTACGCGAAGACCTGTTGACAAGCGTTCCAGGGATTTATTCATGTCCCGATTGACTTTGAAAAGTGAACCCTGAGTTGTCATCGATGCAATGTTATGATTGATACGCATACGTGAACCTCCATGTTGTGAACGATATCCTGCGTTGTGATATCATTCGTGGTTTGTAAGTAATGGCTTCCTTGCCATTATGTATTTTACCAGTGATCTTTAAAAATCAATTTTTTCATTTTCAAGATCGTCAGGTGCTTTCATTACAATCTATCGAATCATTCCAGAAAAAACATTAACACTTTTTAATATTTTTTTTAATTTTTTATTAACTTTTTTATTCGAAGCAGCAGATTTGTTTATAAAGCATTGAAATTCAAATAATTGCACAAGATTGACCTATTCAAACACATCTCCTTTTCCCCCGTCTGCTATTGAACATCTCCAACACTATAACATAAAGTACTACACCCAACGCTCCACCCCAGCTGTTCAAAATCAGGTCGGACATCTGAGATGTACGTGTAATCAAAAACGACTGGGAGAATTCAATAAACAGACTTAAAAGAAAACAGATAATAATTACAGCCATCCAGTATCGTTTCATCCGGAATACCAGAGTCAATAAGAGACACAATGAAAACCCGATTGGAACAAAACCTGCTGCATTCAACAGCAGGTCAAGTTCGTATCTACGCCCTTTTTTGAAATCCTCCCAGGGTGGAGTCAAAACAGCCATTTTAAGTGGTACCATCCGTTCTGGCACCAGCAATCTGCACATGCTATGCTGTTTCTCACCATCTGAATCAGAACGTTTTTTTATCGGCATGCATTCACAGTCCACAGATGAACCGTTTTTTTTCAACTGTAGTGAGTAAACAATTCCAAACCAAGCCTTGCGTAAAGAAGGATCATTACCGGCAACAAGAAGAAGGGGCTTACTGTCTAATAATTTATTTAAGAGGTCCCCCTTTAACGTTTTCTGCATTTTATTACATCTTACATTTAGCACTGATCCCTCTGCTGTTATCGCCACTTTTACCCGATACCCCGGCTCCATAACATCTGAAAAAGAGATGCGTGAACTCCCCAACTGCACAATAAGAGATGATTTCCATTGTAATAGTGAAAAACGTTCGCCCGATCGATTTGATATATCCAGGATATATGCGCTATATTCCGGCATCCGGGATGACTCCAGCTCAAGTTTGATTGAGAGTGGTGAATCGTTAGAAGAAATTGAATCTGAAGCTCTGAAAAACCTGAGGTATGTTATCCCTGGAGCTTTGAAATTCAATGTCTGTAATTCTTCATTTAAATAACAGCCATTTTCCGGGAAGAAATTGAAAGGCCACAATCCCGCACAAATGATACCTCCTGAAATCACTATATTAACTATAATGATAACAATCAGATGCAGAATTCGTATTTTTTTCGACATATAAGTTATATTTTCAGTCGATTGTATCATTAGCCCCCTGGAAGAGTAAAAAATAATGGTGAAAAATAGTTTTTCGCAAAATTCAGACCTTTTTGATCAGCATCGAACTGAACTTTTAAAAAAAACGGCTCCGCTTGCAGATCGAATGCGTCCGCGGACTCTTGATGAATATATCGGTCAACAGCATATTATTGGTGAAGGACGCCTGCTCCGCAGAGCCATACAGATCGACCAACTATCAAGTGTTATCTTTTTCGGTCCTCCGGGCACAGGAAAAACAACACTCGCACGTATTATTGCCAACACGACAAAAGCACAGTTTCTGTCGATCAATGCGGTACTTGCAGGTGTTAAAGAAATACGCGAATCAATTGACACAGCACAAAAAACGCTATCACTCTACAGCAGAAAAACGATACTTTTTATCGATGAAGTTCACCGATTTAACAAAGCACAACAGGACGCTCTCCTTCCGCATGTGGAAAACGGTATTATTATTTTAATTGGGGCAACGACCGAAAACCCATACTTCGAAGTAAATAAAGCGCTCGTTTCGCGCTCGCGAATTTTCCAGCTGACTCAACTCACCAATGATGATCTCAAAGCAGTAGCTTTAATGGCGATCAAAGACAGGGAACGTGGATACGGGAATAAAAATATCAGTATCGATGATGATGCACTTGCACATCTGGTAAAGGTATCCAATGGTGATGCCCGCGGAGTGCTCAATGCGCTTGAACTTGCGATTGAAACAACAAAACCGGATAGCAATGGAATCATCACTATCACCCGTTCAATTGCGGAGGAATCGATCCAGCAACGTGCCATCCTTTACGATAAAGATGGCGATGCACATTACGATACAATAAGTGCATTTATCAAATCGGTCCGCGGATCTGATCCGGATGCCGCACTGTACTGGATGTCCAAAATGATATACGCCGGTGAAGACCCACGGTTTATCTTCCGCCGAATGCTTATTCTTGCATGTGAGGATATCGGTCTTGCCGATCCTCATGCTCTCTCAGTTGTGGTTAGTGCTTCTCAGGCATTTGATTATGTAGGTCTTCCTGAAGGGAGGTACCATCTTGCACATGCCTGTCTCTATCTTGCTACTGCACCTAAAAGTAACTCTTCAATGGCTTTTTTTGATGCGCTCAATACTGTTTCCCAGGAAGCAACCGATGATGTACCCAATCACCTTCGGGACAGCAACCGTGATAAGGATGGGTTTGGTCATGGAGCCGGATATCTCTATCCCCACGCATACCGCGATCACTGGATTGCACAGCAATATCTCCCCTCCTCACTTCAGGGAAAGCTCTTTTATCAACCGTCAGACCAGGGCTATGAGCATGAAATAGCTGATCGTGTCAATCGTCATCGTGAAGCACAGCTTGAAGCAATGGTCGACAACGATACCTCATCGCCATTGATGATAGATACAGCCTGTAAAAGCGCCAGCACTCAGAGTGGATGGTATGAACGGTCATTGGGAAGTCGCGGACATGAAATTGATACCATCCGTAAACAGATCATGACACTTGCGGAAATAAAGAAAACCGATCTGATACTCGACCTGAATACCAGAACCGGTTTGCTGACCTTTGAAGCACTGCGCCATGTGCCACAGGGAGGAGTCTGGGCTGCAGCACATGACAAGAACGCTTATGATACTGTAAAGAAAGCATCGGAACGACTGGATCTGCTGCTCAGGCCACAACTCATTCTCTGCCCGGAAGAGCATTTTCCTTTTGAATTGTATAACGATTGTAACCCAAATCTGAAATTCAATGTCATTATCGGGAGGAATGTTCTACAGAAACTAGCGGATAAAAAGGAAGCGGTAACGTTAATTGCTCAAAGATTAGATAATGATGGACGTATCATCCTTGCAGAATCAGTACCATCTCAGGGGCAGCGGATCTCTGAACTCCTCAGCGGTACAATTGACACTGAAAGTCTCGCGCAGCTTGAGACGATTGAAAACTTACTCTACAATGCAGATGACAATCCTCTTGTAAACTGGACAGTTGCATCAATAACATCACTGTTACAATCTGCCGGGGACCTTGAGGTCAGAACTTTTTCACACGAGGAGCTCTCAGAACGTACCATGAGACCCGATGAAATTGACTTCTGGTTCAGGACATCAGAGGACAGTAAAAAACTTTCACTTGGGGACACTATCTCAAAATACTATAATCTGGAGACAAGAAACCGTATGCAACAGCTTATCCATAAAAAACTGGATTTCACTGTTCAAAAGTGGAAGATGGTGAATGTAATTATCAGGGTTGTCAAAGCGAACACCAGATGAATTGTGATATCGTGATTCTCGAAAGTCTTGACCATTGGAAGTTGTGGTTACTTGAAAAACAGGTGGCTAAGGCTCTCAAGCCATCGGTAGCGGGAAATGCAGCAAGCTGCTTTTAATATTTAATTTTTGCTTTACGTGAATAACAACTATTCGAAACTTGAAGAATAGATTTTTTTGTAGCATTCAACGGACTCTATTTGCTGTAATACGCTTCCAAACGTTCGTATGCTGCATTGTAAACAAGCGCTATTTCGTTTGCATATTGCAACTTCTCCGGATCTGATGCAAACTTGTCGGGGTGATATTTGAGCATTTCACGATTTCGGGCTGTTTTTACTTCACTGAGATTTGATGGAGGTTTCAATCCGAAATAAGCAAGATCATCAATTAATTGTTGGTTTTCTGATGAAGTTGTCCGGGTGGATGTCGAGAAGCTTTCATCATCAGAGTATTGTTTTTTCTTATGAACTGATTCGGATGGTTGAGAGCTTTTCCACTTTCCGGAGCTGTGTTCAATATTTGCTTTTACAATTCTTATAATTCGTCGGATCATTTTAGCTCACTAAAAAACTGGCTTGGGTATATTATTTTGAAAAAAGGGATACCCCTGCATCTCCAGGAGTATAACCCTAACAGCTTAACTATTTAATTTTGCCTTTAATGCCGCAAGTTTATCCTGAACGTTCGGACTTATTGAAGGAGAACCGATTTTTGCAAACTCTTTTTCAAGTTCATCACCACCAGTTACTTCTGCAAGCTCTTCAGCCGCATCCGCTTCGAATGACGCACGGGATGCCTTTGCTTTCATACGTTCGATAAGCGCCTGAGTCTGACCACTTTTATTACCGATCTGCGCTTTTGCTTCATAGATCGACTTCTTAACTTCAGCCATTTTACTTTGTGCGATAATGATGTCCTTGTTGCGTTTCAATTCGGACAGTTCGCTTTCCAACTTGTTAATAGCCACTTTGAGTTTCTCAACTTCAGCCCGCTGTGCTTCCCATTGAGGTTGCAGCGTACCGGATTTACCGGTGTGCTCTTCACTGCGAACAAGTGCTCTGGTGGCAAGTTCTTCATTACCAGCTCTCAGTGCAGCCTCTGCTTTGGATTGCCACGCAGCCGCATTTTCTTTCTCCTGGTCCAGAAGTGCTTTAGTCTGTCGTTCCGTCGCAATCACGCTTTGCACATTTTGACGAGCTTCACGAATATGTTTTTCCTGATCACGGATAGCCTGCTCAAGCATAACCTCCGGTTTTTCAAGTTTATCGAGGACCTTGTTTGCATTTGCTTCACCAACTTTAAAAAGTCTTCCAAAAATACTCATTGTCACTCCCCTATTTTATATGGCTGGATAAAATGTTTTCAAGTTTGTCTATTGCAAGTTCTATTGCATCGAGAACAGACAGAATCTCGTTGTCATCTAAATTGTCAATTTCTCTGCTTTCCACCAGCACCAGATGTGGATCATCCGCTTTGGTGGTATCGATCCCCAGGCTTACAGGAAGTATTTCTGTGTTTAAATCGAGAAATGAGAAATACAACTCTTTACTTGCGATTTCAGAGATGTTACCAAGATCCGCTTCAAAATAAAGTGTAGAGCCATCAATGCTCATGTAAACCGGCAGCTCTTCACTACGGTGAACGGTAAAAACATTGTCACCAACTTTCTCTACCTGATACCCTTTTTCTGTTAGAAATTCAGTGATAGGCATTTTACTTATTGTTTTAACTAATGCATTTTCAATCATTTGACCTCCACGTTTTTAACGGTGTAAAATATTTCGAGATAATTACAAAAGCCTCCAAAATCTGGACGCCCCACTTCGGCAAGCTGCAACGCCTGAATCCTCCGAAGGAGAGACTTGAGCAAATCAATATCTTCCGGGAGCGATTTGAGTTAGATAATCGCCTCCTGTATAAATTAATAAAAGATAACGTCTATGTAAAAGCATATCTAACGAATCATCAGTGCTTCAAGCTCATTATCTGCAGAACTGGTCGTGAGTTTGACTTTTTCTTTTAGTTCTGCCTCGAAAACAAACAATCTTACTAAAAAAAGCTCCTGCAAACGATACATCACCTCATGCCATTTTGCGAATGTTATATCAACAAAAGTCGTCCTGGGATCGCGGCCGGCAAATCCAAATAGATGAGCCTGCTCCCAGGAACTCTCCAGTGATGTTGAAAATGAATGCCAGGCATCATCGATACAGGAGCAGAAATGGGCTATCACCATATCTTTCGAATGGCGGATATCTCTTGTTGTCAGCAGCCCCGACAACCATGATTCGGCTCTGACATCAAGAGATCCAGTTAGATTGAACACTGTACCAGGAAGCTGTTGCCCGTGTAACGAAAATACAGTCTGAAGTCTTGAGGTCACAAAGGAGATCCGATCCTCATATCGATTGACAAACATTGTTTCTTCATTCAGATATTCTATAAACGAATGAATCGAGCCCTGAATTACAGCACTACATTCCGACTTAATTGTTTTTTCCCGAATTTCCACGGTACGCATTCGAAATATTTCAGAAACATAGTCGAAAAAAAGTTGTTCATGACGCAAGAATCGCTGGTGCCCTTCAGTCGACAAACTGGTCATCCAGAGATACATTTGCATTATAACCGGGTGACGTTGCCATTTACACCAGCTGTTAATCCACAACCCGAACCACCGAACCGATGGCACCAGCATTAATGCTTCATCCTGAAGAGAGGTGAAAAGCGTCGAGCTCCCGGGCCTTCCCTGACGTCCCGTTCTGCCCCGCAGTTGCATTTCAATACGTCGTGAAACACAAAACTCTGAAACAATCACATACAGCCCCAACCCGAACCTCATTGTAACAAAGCCTGATGGTGCATTTCCATCGATTCTTATTGATAAGGCAAAACGACTGTCAGCATTAACAGTATAGTTGACACGCGAAATATTTAATTGATTGCACAGGAAATCAGATTCGTATTTTGATTCACATTGAATCGAAATACTACTACAGATAGATCTCCTTTGTTTCATGAGCGCAATGAATGACTGGCATATGTTTATTTCCGAATCTTCTGAAACAATTATATCACAACCCCTCCCGGCCATATTCGTTGCAACTGTTACAGCTCCATAATCCCCAGCCAGTGCAATGATTGCAGGCTCCTCTTCTTCGTTTTTTGCACACAGAAGACGAACCGGTACTCCTTTGGCACGTAACTTTCGGGCGATCTCTTCTGAGTTGATTATTGTATGTGTACCAATAAGTACTGGCCGGCCAAATTCATGGAAATAGAGTACATCCTCAATAATGTTATCACATTTTGTATTGTTATCAGGAAATATTTTCCCCTGGTGATGTTTTACAATAAGAGGTTTATTAACAGGAACCGGGAATGCTTTTGCGCCATAAATGGTTTCAAATTCGGCATGATCGGGGACTAATGTTCCTGATAAAACAGCACAATGGCGATACTCCTTAACAAACCCGGCGATAGTTGTTCTTGTCACACTTGAAGTATCACCTGAAAATTCTGCGTGTTCCTTAACTGCAACAGCTCCGGCCAGATCATGCCCAAAACGTTTCAGACTGTCTGCTCTGCCAATTGAGGTGGTTAGAACCTCGATTTTTGATTTACGTACGATATAATCCACATCACGGATTAATAGAGTGTAAGCCATAAGTGCATTCTGTAATGATGCAAGAAGTTGAAAATGTGAAAGGTGATCTGCGGTATCAGCCCTGAATTCCGGTAATGTAAATATCTGATGATCAAGTTTTTTTTCAATGTAGTGCATACCCTTATCGGTAAATGCACAGCTCTTCTCCTGAACATTGACTTCATAGTAGAGACATTGTGTGTACCAATCGGAATCCTCACTCTTCATTGACTGCTTGAACTCATACCGTTGCGACTCGATCTCCATTCTTTTGTTTTTTTTCAGATAGTCAGAAACCCTTGTGTCACTTTTTCCACTGTATCGCAGGGAAGTAATTGCAGATAGTATCTCTTTTGAATCGGATGTAACAGAACCGGCATTCAATATCTTTATGAGATCATTGCATGCTTTTTCCTGTAATATTGTCAACGTACGGACAATTGCATCTGCTTTGTGAAGATAGGGGTTTGTTTCGTCATGTTCTTTTGAAATAATAGCGGGAGTCATCAGTTCATCGAGCAGTATATGATCCCCTTCATCTACAAGAACGTTCATACGTTCATTACACATTTTCGATACATCCGGAGGTCGGATAGAATCCCGAAGATAATCAAAAAGAAACTCCTTATCAGAGCCGAAAATGACACGAGCCGCATAGTGTGCGCTTTTTCCAGTGAAATCATGATCGAGAAACGTTCTTTGTATTCCCAGAATATCCAGCACCGGACCAATCCACTGACAGTCTCTCGATGCGAGGTAATCGTTAGCCGTTATTATATGGACTGAACCTTTAAGTGCAAGTATAGCTATAGCAACTAAAGCTGTTATTGTTTTGCCTTCACCGGTTGGTTGAACGGCAAATTTTCGTTTGTCTGTTTTGCAGAGTTCCAGCGCAGCAGCAATTTGCAGCACCCTTGGAACAATCGTCCAGGTGTATTCGTTTCCATGTATCTTCCATTTGCTGTTGTGTAAATAAATCGACGCTGAAACAATACAGGTTGCAGCTTTCAGATCTGCATCCGGATCCACAGGATCAATAGAGGCGTATAGAAGTTCGAGCTCTTTACCGCTGTTCAAACCCTTGCAAACTCCGTTTGCATCGTCGAGCACAGTCCTGGCCACAGCAATAGTGCATTCCGGTATTAAATTTCCAGAAAATGCTTTTGCGGAAAGAGATTCTTCTAAATAGCGTATCATACTGAGATAGTGCCCTGACCAGATTGGAAGAAAATGATCATTTTTGTGCAATCACAAACCAGTCAAATAATCCTTCGTTGCTACAAATAAGATTATGTTTTGTACAGTGCTCATACGAGTACTGATATCTATCGATCATTACGTTTGAAAACCCTGCCGCTTCAATATTTTTTCTGATTTCCCACCGTGTGTATAATTTTATTCTCAAGGCACTGTTTTCCACATTGACATATCCTCCGATTGGATCGAATAATCGTTTATTTATCGTATCGTAAACTTCCCAGACAGCCTGTTTTTCATCCATACCATCGGAGATAAAATTCTCACGTGCAACATGCAGTTGCTCCCAATAACTCTCCAGTGAGGGAAGTAAGAGAATCAATTTCCCGGAGGAATTGAGGACCCGGTTCAGTTCCTTAAAGGACCATTCACGCACAGACCGGTCATCAGCGATCAGGGAATTGATTGCAAAGATATAATCGAATGAATTCCCAGCAAATGGAAGGTATTCCATTTTGGAGCAGATCAATTGCACACAGCTGCCAATACGTTTTCTGGCGTTTTCAAGCATTTTATCCGAAAAATCAATCGCGGCAGGTTTTGTGAGATGAGGATATCGCGAAATCAGCTCTTTAAGAAAGTAACCATTACCACACCCGGCATCGAGCACACGGGCAATTGTTTCCTCAATGGTAAATTTTGAAAAAAAAAGTTTTGTTGAGAAGCTGTTCGAAAAAGGAGTAAGTACCTTTTCGAAATAATCTTCAGAAATACTATTCCATTTATCTATCGGCATTGTCAGCATGGTATTCCGATGTCACTATAGTTACAAATGAAGAAAAACAAGAGTATCCCCGGCGTGAAGGATTTCATCCCCGGATGGCATCGTTAAAAAAGTCCCATCGACTATCCGCTCGATTGCTACTACAATGAATCTCTTTTCAAACGTGAAATCAGACACCTTTGCTCCATCGAGTTTGCTGGCTGATTCGATACTGCACTGTGACACATCAACCCCAATTGTCGAAGTTGACGCTTCCATAAGCAGTGTCACCGAAAATGGGTTGACAATAGAGTGAGCAAGCAAATGGCCACCAATCACCGATGGAGAGATAATCGTATTGGCACCAATTGGTTCTGCGGCATCATTGTTTACCGGATCATCAACACGAACAATAATGTT
Source organism: Chitinispirillaceae bacterium (assembly GCA_016929595.1). Lineage (GTDB taxonomy): Bacteria > Fibrobacterota > Chitinivibrionia > Chitinivibrionales > Chitinispirillaceae > JAFGIN01. Next base: position 108,899 of record JAFGIN010000101.1, on the reverse strand, counting down.
TATTTTTTCAAAAAGTCCCTTGATGATATGGCTTGAAAGTATGGCATCTGAGTCATCTTCAATGCCTACGATTACATTGTCATCGTGATTTTCCAATGCATTCTTTAAACTTAGCTTACTGATATCTTTTTCAATGAAAGTAATACCCTGCTGTTCGTAGTGCTCTTTTTCCGATACCGGAACAACATCAGAAAGAACCGAAATTTCATACCGTTTTGAAAAATGAAGTTCATTGACAGCACTTCGGACTGTAGGATTCCATCCGACAAGAAGAACGTGCCCGTTCATAATACGCTTTCCGGATGTTTTTTTTTGATGGTTAACGTTAGAATTCGCGTTCCTGGTAATGACAATAAGCGTATCAGCATTTTCAATCCGCATCGACCGTTCTGGAAGTGCCTCAATGCGCCTGCTTGCAGCTTTGTAAATTCCTGCAACAACACTGTTGTCATCAAGCTGAATCTCACCAATTGTTTTACCGGCAAATGCAGTGTCGGATACGTTTACATCAATAAAGTCAACGCCGCAGTTCATGACATTTGCTTCAGAAAACCATCGGACGACTGCAGGTTCCGTTAATGCACTGAAAAGCATGTTGCCACCAATTTCTGAAGGAGACACGACCCTGTCACACCCTGCCTGTCGTGCAACCCCTGCAAAGTAAAGGTCATCGATTCTTCCAATAATGGTGATATCCCGGTTAATTTTTCTTATAACACTGATTGCAAGTATTACCTCGGAATCACTTTCCATGGCAAGGATAATTGCTTTTGCGGTCTGTATACCAGCTTTTTTAAGTGCAGTTTCATCGTGGTAAGAACCCAGTATAAAATGTGTTCTGACCATGCTGCTAACTTCCGGATGCTGCTCATTATCGATGACAACCACTTCAGTTCCCATTTTGCTTAGTTCGTCAAGTGCCATCCGGGCAACCACATTCCATCCCATGAGAATAATATGTTCGGAGGCTTTAACTTTACTCAACCCCATCATCTTGCGCATGTTAAATGTTATTATCTGATCGGACATTGTCGATAGCAGGTAGCCAAGAAGCGCTACCCCGCTGACCATAAGAACCATGGTGAGTACTTTCGCGACTACTGTTTTGGGTGAAATATCACCATATCCGACAGTCGAACAGGTCGTTATCACCCAATATATTGAATCAAAAAAGCTGATGTTTTCCAGTTTAGAATACAGAAAAGCGACAAACAGTATCATACCAAGAAAAATAAACAGTATTCTTATTACGGGAGGAATTTCTGTTTTCTTTTTGAGTTCTGATTCATTTTCCATAATACCTCGCTTTATTGTTTTTCTTGTAAATTACAAAAAACGTAGCCAATTCTCCACTGTTCGTCACGCCAGATATAACGGCATCGTTTAACAAAAACCTCTTCTATCATTCGCAAGTCCGCTATCAGCGCAGGATCAGATGCTTGCACAGAGCGTAAAAGTGTCTTTTCATCAGAGTCTTTAAGATTTTGATATACCTCAATCGCATTTATTCTTCGGGATTGAGAAGCATACGCATTCCATTGGGAGCAATGGTCATCAAACTCCTTTTCTTCACGATACGCATCCGGACATACCCATAAATCAGGCTTGATACAGAGTCCAAAAGGCGAATCCTCACCCTCAGGGCCGAAAATATGATACATATCGATATCGGGAAGAAACACCTCCATGTTAAAAAGTGCTCCGTAAACGATGTCGAGAGGTGCATCATGATAATAAAAATGCTCTTCCCGCGCAATGAAATTAACGTTAACATCTCGTTTCTGCTTGAGAAATTCTTCAGCCACACTCCCATCACAGAACAAAAATGGCATTGGACCACCAGTTGCATCGAGTAACCAACGCTCCTCACCGATAAGGATTATATTTGCAAAATGTTCCCAATAGCGCTGATTTTCACCAGTAAAAATAGTGGAACTTCGTTCCAGCGCCCGTCGAAGATGAAATTCCGGAAAGGCACCCTTTGCATCGTTACCGGATAAACAGGGATGAGCTTCGATTCCAAAATTAGCACAAATATAATCGATTACCGAAGCTTTTTCTGAACAGTTTCCTCCCCTGCCACTTCCAATATGTGTCAGAGTTTCTGATGCTGTTTTAAATGGTACAGTTCTGCCTAAATAACGGGAATACATTTCGTAGGGAGATCGATAGACATGTCCAGCTATACAATTAATGAATTTTTTGATCCGGTCGGTAGTATTGAGCTTGAAGATATCTTCAGACATCCTGCCAAACTTCTGTTGCATCCAGGAATCTACGAGAGAAGAATGTTCTTTTGTCCAATTTCTGCGATAATAGCCATTCCAGTTTCTTTTGTAGGCAACATTATCACGGTCAACAATCAGATCTGTGAGATAAATCCCTGAATGCCCGTCTTCGGATGTGTAAATCTCCACAGGCGGTACATCATCATACTGCAGCGGTAATCCATCACAGGTTAAAAACACCCCATCGATTATACCACCAAGTGTTCCATCATCGTGAATCTCAAACATTGCCTGCTGAATATCATTACAACCAGCAACACTCTCTTTTGTGATCCTCTTTTGTGCAAACCAGTGATCCAGCTCCTTTTTCCCGACACGACAGATCATATCAATAAGAGTTCCAATCGTTTTCGGAATGCTGTCATCAGATAATTTGACCGCAAAAGAACGCCTGGACCATTTATCAGTGACCCGAAGAATGCGAAGACTACTCATAAACTCGTGCTTCTCCGATCGACAAGACGTGGGATTTTTTTCCCGGTAAAAAAGTCGCTGTTTACGAAATCGAGTGTTATTTTAACTACACCAATACAGGTGTAAAAAGCAAGGCCAATCTTGTTCTCGAGACCATCGAAGATACGATTCTGTTCACACTCCAGATGCCGGGGCAGCCGAACACTGAAATGTGTCACATTCTCCTCCTCGGTCAATTCAACCTGAAAGTAACCCGATACCATGTTTACATTAAAAATTACCTTTTGTATTTCCATAATGGAAATTTTGGTACCTAGAAGAACGAACAGGTCAGTGTCCCTGCATGCGACAGACACTCTGGGAGTCGTTCTGCCACATGAACACTTTTTTGTATCGATACGAATCCTGTCTCCATTGGAATATCGCAAGTTTGGTTTCCCGGTTTGAAACAGTGAGGTAAAAAGCGCAGCCCCTTCCTGCATCGATGAACCAGTCTGACTGTCTGATAACAGATGTAAAATAACACTGTCTGAAAATAGATGCATCCCGGCATGCGCGGCACATTCTGCTGCAATCCATCCGACATCAGTAGAACCGTACATCGAAAAACAATGCACAGAATAGTTTTCCAGAAGGTCTGCCCTTATATCCTGCTCCAGTGGTTCTCCGAAATAGATCAATCGCCTGAAATGAGGCGCATGCTTACAGTAGTCGACAAATGAGTTGTAACAACGCTTAAGAATACTTGGCATTATAATCAGTGTCGTGGGATTGAATGCAAGCGCATCACACATACTGGATTCAAAGTCAGACCGGGCACTGTAATAGAAACTGTTTTTAACCCCCAGACCCTGCATCGCCTTTGTAAATTGCGAGTAGTAGGTAAGATCTGCAAGATCGAACGTGAGCACACGATCGGTGTGTTCAATACCAAAGGATGCAAATGCTCTTGTACAGAGTGCTGTATCATGAAGGTCATCTTCAACCGAACAGAAACGTGATTTTGGTGAGCCGGTCGATCCGGATGACGAGTCGATAAAAAACATTTTCCTGTCAAGAGCTCTGAGAAGTGTTGTATTAATGAACTGATACTCATCTCTGTAAACCGGCCGTATCCGCGAGAGTCCGTTGAGAAGTTCTACATCCGACAGGGATTCAATACATGATGAACCATATGCCTCGACAATTCTTTGTCTGTATATTGGAATATGTTCAGTATGCAGCTTGACCATTCTCCTGAATCGCGCAGCCTGTAAAACTTTGAGGCTGAAACTGTCGATGCATTCTATATTTGATTCGTAAATCACGAAGATCTGTAGCTTTCTTTTTTCAGTGAGTACCCAGATAGGTGATCTGGAAAAGACCAGGTGTAATAAGCTTTCCCCAGTGATGTGAACGGAGACGTACGATTGGCATCAGTTTCTGCATGAATGATGTGTATACAATTGCATTTGTCTGCGATGATTCAATAAAATAATAGTCAGGATTATAATGGTAAAACCCTGGATTGTCAACACTGCAGCCGATTATACCCAGAAGTGGATGGGAAAGTACATGGCAGTAGTGGATTGACTTATCTGAAAACCTCGCGATCGGGTTATCCCCAATATCGATAACCGTGTGAACGGTATCCGGAATACATTCCCGTGAAAAAGTTCCGGATGTAATGACGATATCCGGTTTACCTTGCGATAACTCTTTGTTTATCTCAGCGGCAGTATGTCCACGTTCAATCAATGCAAAAAATGGACTGTTCAGCAGAAGTATGACCATCTTGCAGAACGCCGCAGCGCTATAGGAGTTATGTTCGTCGGAAAGAAGAGCGATGGACGGTTTATCTTTTGAACAATCAATCAGGAGAGATGTTTCGAGAATCCACTCGAGGATGCAGTACTGTTCTTCCTGGTCCTGTTGACTTTGAACACGCGGCATGCAGCAATCGCTGACCAGTCTACCTGTAGGGTAACATATTTCATGCACATCATCCAGATTCAAAACCATGTCTTCAAGACGTTCTCTGATAAGCGTGCCCTCATTGATATATGGTAAGGATGAGAATTGATCGAGTGTTTCGATAGTGGTATTGTGTTGCCTGTATAATCTGGAATAGAATGGAATATGCTTTTTTGAGTATTCCACCAGATCTGCAAGATCAGGCACATATTCATGCAAATCAACTGATAATAAATCCATAGAGCTCCTGTGCATTTTTATACCATATCCGGTTTCTCTGCTCCTCACAATATCCGTACTCTTCAAAGAACGAGTCCAGAAAAGCAATCATCGATAACCGGTCACAAAAGGGAAAGTCTGAACCAAACATGATCTGGTTTGTATCTGGTAAATAAGCAAGTGCATCAGCAAGACGATACCGGACAAATCCGGCGTATGAATTCTCATGATTACGATCATAGCTATCGATCAGGCCTGAAAGATCTGTATATATATTGTGATTTTTATCGAGTACCGGTGCCATAGAGATGTGATTTGGTGCCATGAAGTGAGCACAGTCAATTTTCAGGTTTGGCCGAAGTCGTGCCAGATCATCAAAGGCATACGGATCACAACAAAAGCGCAATGAGGAACGTTCTGTTCGTGCTGTAGCACCTGTATGAAATTTTGCGACTTTACCTCTTTTCTCGATACTATCAAGAATTTGAGCAATCGAATCATCACAAGGACCAAACGAGTCATACCCTGTAAAAAACTTTACTCCAGCCACACTGTCAATTTCAAGAAGTTCCAGAATGTGGCGGGTACCATCGTTTCCTGTCGTTGCATCGTGACACAGCATCGATTTTAACCGTGATCGGCGTGAAATACACTGAACAAATAATTCAAGTTCTTTAAGCTGATCAAATCCTTCAGGCGCAAGAGGCATCACTACAGCAGCAAAGATTCCATGGCATTCCATTTCGGATTCAATAGCATCGAGCATCGCGTCACAGTGTAATAAACTGCTTGTGTCTGTATGGCAATGAGTATCAATAATCAGTGGCATAGAGGTATATTCTCATGAGAATCGATATACAATTTCATCTGCCTGTATTCATCGTAACTGGAGGGTAATCCGCGAGATTCTCTGAATGTGCAGCAAGCATCCACAATCGCATGCATCTCTTCGCCTGTTAGACAGGTACGTTTATGATATTGTTCGGATAATGGTTGAAAATAGCAATTGAATGATGTTACAACGTTAAGCTCGTTTCTCAACGGGAGTTGAACGAATGGGAAATCGATCTGTTTGAACCCTCGCAAACGCCACATGCGTTGCAGAGGATCACTTTTAGAAGCACTAACGGTTGAGTACACCTGAATGATCGCAAACCCAGGGTCTTTTTTGTCTAATGCGACACTCTCCTGAAAAGCAAACAGGTAACGGTTATACAACAATTGCTCAAGAAGCTTACTGCACCGTGCAGCAGGTACTACTACTGTATATTCGCCTTTTATAAATGTGCATGAGCTCATCGTGAAAAGACCAAAGACTGTCGCACCAAGGAGTCGGCAATCGGAATCGACAGCGGCGATGACCGTATAATTGAGACATTGATTTGAAAGTTCTTTTGCATTACGCATATAGCCGCGCATTGCCGTAAGCGAATCGATATCATTAACATCAGAAAAATATTGTGTTATCAATTCCTTATGGATACGGAATAGAAGTGAGGAATCAGAATTTCTGACTGTAATAAACCGTATGGAATCATTATTATTTTCTGTTGCTGATAAGTCAAAATCAAGTGCTGAAGTATCAATGCATTGAGTCATTATTAACAGCCTGTGTTCTTTTACCCTGTTTAATCATTGCAACGAAATCCTGTTTTGACATCTCGATGTCAGTATTGACACATGCTCCAAAATAACGGGAGAAAAAATTGATTGATCGCATCTCTTTTTCCCACTCATCTTTAGAGTCATCGAAGGTTCCGTTCATCATACTCATCACCATTACAGCTCTGTAGACATCGATACCTTCATGTCGCATGACCTGAATACGATAATCTTTTCCTTCAACATGGTTGAATCGTATATAATCTCCATCAACAAAAACATGTGAGAATATCTCAAAGTTGGAAACATAATACTGCGCTTCGTCGTAGAGTTCATCGAAATATTTCTTCCCGTGGTCGGTCACGGTCAGTTTCATATCATCACCGATAAGAACTTTCTTACATTTCAAAAGATTGTTGTCTTCACAATATGTAATTGCATCTTTGACTTCTCCATCTATAGTCGATGGGTCGATTGTCGATACGTTCTGCTTTGTGACATGGTAATACAGGAAAAGTCCGAGAAACGACATTTTCATTCTCTTAACTTCTGCCTGATCATCGATATCTCTGAAGGGGACATTTTGCGTATCGAGTATCAGATGAAGCACCTTGTACTTTTCCCGAGAACTCCTCTCTTCGGTGAGTGACAAGTGATCATATGCAAGATCTGCCACGTTTATATTTGAAGGACCGCCGTTAATCGAATATTCGAGGATTAAACGTCCACAACGTTCATCTTCAAAGAGATCACAGAAATAGTCATATATTTCGGGCAGTTCAGGAAAATCTTCAACTTCCAATGTTGCCTTAATTTTTTCACGACCCGATTCGTTAAGCAGGAAAAAATCGGAGATACAACGGGCAACCGATCTGGTTTCATACTCGGCAGGAATCTGCATATAAAAAGTGTCATTTGGATCCATATCAATAGTTACCAACCGGATATAAAAGCCTTCACCATCAAAATCCATGATACGTGTCGATTTATATTCATCGGTCCAGCCCGGGACTGACTTATCTATTGAGTTCACTGTGATACCTCATTTTCATGTTGTCAAGGGACAGATTACAGTTATTATTGTCACCCTCACGAAGGACGCCTGCCCACAGTAGCATCAATAAAGGTGGGGAAACCGGCCCTTTCGACTTTTGTAATTATCACCATTATAAAATGTTCTTATGAGCCGCTTCTGAAACCACTGCCTCTTGAAGACTTATACGATGAAGTTGAGGAGACCCGACTTCTGAATCCTTTAGCAGCAGAAGGATTTTTTGCCATCTGCGCCTTCCGGAAAGCCATATTCTGCCGCTGTTGATTGTTATATTGCGGCGTGGCACGATAGTTATTGCGATGCGTATAGAGGTCTGCTCCCGCTGTTGTATAATAAGGTCTGGTCATCATGCTTCCAATTATATAGCCCAACATCAATGAGCTTCCACCATGATAGTGCCCGGTATAATGGTAATAGCTGTGTGCTCCTGCACCACGCAGTTCGTATGCACCATCACCGACAGATGATGAGAAAAGGAGGAAATCAGATTCCGGATTCAACATTTTGTTGTTATTAACATCTTCATATCCTGAAATTCTCTTTTTACCATTCCCGTCTTCTTTTACTTCGATAAGAACCAGATGTGGTCCCTCGTAGATCTCATTCACTGTTTTTTCAAAATCGTCGATAGATTTTGATTTCTCAAGAGCCTTCTGAACAGCATCTAAATTAATCCTGTTGGCAGCTCCGGGTGTTTCCATCCATTTTTCGTACGATTTTTGTTCCGAACTGCAACCAGCAAAAAAAGCCATGCTGGCAACTGAGGCTATCCCCGCATTACGTAGAGAATTTGATTTCAAATTTAAACCTCCATTAGAATCGGTTTCAGGTGAGTTCGATTAAAGTACCTATCTAAAATAATAAAATGGCCTTTAGAGAACAACGAATAGAATGATTTATTGATTTTTCCATTTGATGAGTTGCATAGTAGTAATTTATGTGTAGTAATTTATGTATTGTATGGAAATCCATCAATACAGGCATTGTTTTAAAGCACTTTACAGTAAAGATAACAGGTATATGGCTTCAAACAATATTGTATTAGAATCAGATTCGTTACAACACCTACACTTTAACTATCCCTGTCGTAATTACCAGAAGAGGGTCATTGATGCGATACATGATCATTTACATGATCGTAAACTACATATTGTGGCTGCTCCCGGTTCTGGGAAAACAGATCATCGTTTTGGGGTTGGTGTCAAGTAAAAACATGTCTGAAAATGTTCGAATTATAACAGAAATTAATGAAGAATCTCCCGAAAATACATTGCGAAGTACCAGCTGCAAAGTGTGGGTTCACCATGTTTAAGAGATAAACTGCAGACGGATCACTAATGAACATTCAGTTGCATTGTATTATATCCTTGATCGCGTTCCCCCATCCGCCTTCGTCACCATTCCCCTTTAACCGGGGGGAATATAGGATAAGAATCGCATAGCCAGATATTTTGTAATACAGCCGCTTTTAACCGACTGCTATACACACACACTAAAGCGTATGCAACCATGGAACTTCAAAAAGGTGTTTTTATGGGGAAAAAGTGGAAATTTAATTACAGTTCAGGTTATCACACTGATGAAAAAGCTGCTCAGGAATTTGACAAACGATTTTCTCCGAAAAACAAAGAATATTGGTATTCACATGAGGAATTTTCAATGGCAGTCAGGACTTTTCTGGAATAATACCAAGAGAGAACGGGGATGGTATTTTGAGAGCTGCATTCTCGATCCTGAAGGGAACAGGGTGGAGATTGTTGCGTAATTTTAAAAAATATTGATACTACCTTTCTGATCCGCACGAATTATTTTAGTGCTACAACTGGCGTTTTTCTAGATGGAACTAACCATCAGGGAGTAAAAAAAACGCTCTGTCGCACGCCTGGGCAGAGTGGTCGTACTTTTAAGACAAAGGAGACCATCATGCCGTCAGCAGTTCTAAGCTATCTCAAAGATCGATCGCCCGATAAAATCGACACCGCATTTCTGGCCTATATTGCTAACTTAACTGAAGTTGCAAAGGTATCACCTGAAACTGTCCGTTCAATCATTCAGGAGCTTGAGGATCAGCGGTCCAACCTCAAACTTATCGCCAGTGAAAATTACTGTTCTCTTTCCACACAGTTTGCGATGGGGAATCTGCTCACTGACAAATATGCCGAAGGGTTCCCATTTCACCGTTTTTATGCCGGCTGTGCCAATATCGACACGATCGAATCTAATGCAGCGGAGCAGGCATGTAAACTATTTGATGCCCAGCATGCATACGTGCAGCCTCACAGCGGTGCAGATGCCAATCTGATCGCGTTCTGGGCAATATTAAATACCCGCATTGAAATCCCTGCTCTGGAAAAACTTGGTGAAAGCAATCCGTCAAACCTCTCTCGTGAGGACTGGAATAACCTTCGTAAAGCACTTGGTAATCAGAAACTTTTGGGTATGGATTACTACTCTGGTGGCCATTTGACACATGGATATCGACACAACGTTTCAGCCCAGATGTTCGATGCTTATTCCTATGGGGTTGACAAGACAACAGGACTCCTCGATTACGATGCACTTGAAGCATCCGCAAAAGAGATCAAACCGTTTATTCTTCTTGCCGGATACAGCGCATATCCCCGCAAAATCAATTTCGCACGTATGCGCGAGATCGCCGATAAAGTCGGTGCAGTCCTGATGGTGGATATGGCACACTTTGCCGGGCTTATCGCCGGCGGTGTATTTACCGGTGATTATAACCCGGTTCCCTTTGCACATGTTGTAACTACAACAACCCATAAAACACTGCGCGGCCCGCGTGGTGGTCTGGTTCTCTGTACAAAAGAATTCGCCGAGAGTGTTAACAAGGGTTGTCCGCTTGTGATCGGTGGTCCACTTGCGCATGTCATGGCGGCAAAAGCTGTTGCGCTTACCGAAGCGAATGCTCCCGAATTCAAGACTTATGCTGCAACCATTGTAAAGAATTCAGCATACCTTGCCCAGGCCTGTATTAAAAAAGGGATGAAAGTGGCAACTGGTGGAACCGATAATCATCTTTTTCTCGTTGATGTTACCCCGTTTGGCCTTACTGGCCGTCAGGCAGAGAGTGCACTGCGTGACTGTGGAATAACACTCAATCGCAACTCATTGCCTTACGATAGTAATGGTCCCTGGTATACCAGCGGCCTTCGTATCGGTACAGCTGCGGTAACCACTCTTGGAATGAAAGAAAAAGAGATGGATAGTATAGCAGATATTATCTTCACCGTTGTAAGCAACACAAAACCCGCTATTGCAACAGGTGGTGATCAGGCAGGAAAACCAAGTAAGGCAAAATATATTACAGATGAAAAAGCCGCTTCAGATGCTAAATCGATGGTTAAAAACCTCCTTGGTCGATATCCGATCTATCCAGGTTTAGATCTTGAGTTTCTGAAATCAACATTCGCCTGATCTTCAGGTTTGATTTCATAATTTAAGAATCCCCATTCCTGCAAAATCGGGGATTTTTTTATGATGTTCTTTTGTAAGGAAGATACCTCTTTTCAAAGATCTGCTGAAGCCAAAGCCCAAAAATATACATAGCGACATAGTATATCGCGAATAGATCTGATTTTCCCCCATCCGCCTTCGGCACCTTCCCCCGTTAACGGGGAAGGATGGGATAGGGGTTGTAAAAATGTAAGGGTATAAATAATCGCAACTATTGATGTCGTCATGTATAGCATTAAGAGAAAGCTCATTCTGGTTATACAACTCACCATCGAACCAGACTTCGATGCCATCTTTCCTTGAATGATACCATTTCATTTACAAATCGCATTCAGGCATCAACCGTTCTTCCTGTTATGCTGCCACGATTTCTTCCGAGGCGGGCACAGAAACGTTCAATTCAGACGACAGCTGACGTTGTTTAATAAGTTCTTCACCAACGATACGTCGTGCTGTCCTGAGGTCGAATATTCCAGCAGGTAATGGATTATTTTCGTCAATAACCACTGCCAGCTGTTCTACATTCAACATTGTCAGTTTATTGAGTGCAGTTGCAAGAGGCAATGAGCCGGGTATAAGATCCGAAACAGACTCCATAACATCGACTGCGATCAGCCACTCCCAGCTGCTCCGGTCGGCAAGCACCTGTTTCATACCATCAAGGCTGATTGTACCGATAATTTTTCCGGCTTCATTAACTACTGGAAATATCTGCGCTGTGCTGACACTAAAAAGGTTCAAGACCTGTTTAATCGGATCATTTTCTTTGACCAACGGTACATTGGCAATCAGTACATCCCTGACTTTCCATTTGCTGATAATATCTTCTTCAGTAACATTTTTCCCTATCTCTCCTGCTTTTTTGACAGCCAGCTTTACCATCGGTGGTCCGACGATTTGGGCTACCAGTGTTGTTGCAGTTACCGTAAACACAACAGCCTCACCAAGTGACAACCCCGCAATGAGCTCCATTGTGCCCAGATGCTGACTTGCCATAATAGACAAGCCAACTGCAACACCGCCTTGCGGGAAAAGACCTATGCCGGTATATTTCATAACAACAGGTTCAGCTTTACTGATTTTTCCACCAATATACGATCCAAAAACTTTTCCTCCAACCCTGCCGACCACATAACATGCAACTACCAGCCAGAGCCATGCCGGCATATTCCCGATTCCCAGTTGTGCTCCGACAAGTACAAAAAAGATCACATATATAGGAATAGAGGTGCTGCGAACCAATGCCATCAAGTCTTTACTTCTCCGTGGTGAAATGTTCGCGATTGTCGTCCCAAGTGTCATTGCAGCCAGAATGACATCCATTTTAGCAGCGACAGCGACGCCTATTACAAGCAATATAATTCCTATTGCAAGTGCAAGTGTTTTGTCTTTTTGCTCATTTTTGCCCAGAACCCAGGAGAGTAATAATCCGGCGAGAAATCCTGTAAGAACAGCACCAAGCAGTTCAAAAGCAGTTGTAAATATCTGATGACCTATCATGGAAGATTCACCAGTGAGAATTCGTGCGATGCTGGTTCCCAAGCCATACAATGTCATCGCCAGGCCATCATCAAGCGCGACAATCGCGATAATGGTAGTTGTTAATACACCCCGTGTGCGGTACTCCCAGAGAACATCCATCGTTGAAGCAGGATCAGTAGCGGACGCTATCGCTCCGAATATGACACCTGCAGCTACAGATGCGGCAACATTATGACATACAAGATAAATAATGATACCGCAGGATCCACCGGCAAATAGAAATGCCGCAACACCCTCCGCCAGTAAAATCGCTGAGAACTGGCGTGCATATTTTTTCATGGTCTCAAACTGGAGTTCCCCTCCAACCAGAAACCCTATAATCCCTAATGAAAAATAGGTGAATGAAGATAATGACGCTATATCGGATCTGCTTACGAGCCGAAATCCGCTCTCTCCAATTATCAAGCCGAAGACGATATACCCTATTACCTGAGGTATATGCATCTTCTGGAATAATGCCGCCCCAAGTATTCCCCCCAGCACTCCGATACCCAATATCAATATAATGCCTGGTTCCATTACACAGTCCTGTTTGTAAGGATGTTGAAAACCTGATCAATTGAATCTGAAGTTATCAGCCGATCCCGTGCAATGCTGTTTTTAACTATTAAACTCAGATATCCTAACAATCGTATGTAGTCCTGATGCTGACCTTTTCCTGCTATTACCATCATGATTATCCTTACCGGCTTATTATCGATGCTGTCGTAATCAGTAATATCATTTCTGCTTACACCAACGCCCAGGAATAATGATTTCACATCAGGCAAGCGCACATGCGGAACAGCAACACCAAGCCCGATCCCGGTACTCATTAAACGCTCCCGGTATAGAAGCGCTTCGACCAGTTCTTGTTTGTCTTTGATACCCGGGACATCTAAAAAACAGCTGGCCAGAATATTGATTGCATCTTCTTTTTGAGAAACATTTTCAATAATTTTTATTCTGGATTTGTGCAATATTTTATCAAGAATGATATGTTCGGGCAATAAGGACGCATTATTTTCCAGTTGTTCCTCAACCCACCGCTTAATTTGTTCCTGTTTAAAAAGGAATTTTCCATTGCTGATACTATGCGGTATTTCGTTTCTGGCAGCGTATTCCGATACAGTATCTACCGATATTCTCAGAAATCGTGCAGCATCCTCTATTGATAACGTCCCCTGATCACTCATAATTAGAAACTCCATTAAAAATATTCAAGTGAATATACATTTTATTCATATACGTATTACAACAATATAGTGCCCTGTAATTAGTACATCCACTGCAGTACAGCAGTTTTTTCAGTTTTTATACACTTCGTATTAGTCATACATTGCAATTTCAGCACCTGAACTTTTGCTAAACGGCGTCTTTTTACATGCAGAATTCTTCAACTTCGATCATTAAAAGACCTTATTTTGTTTGAAATTTATTGTGTATTTTCATTTTATTATTAGTTCAACTCGTATACTGTTTTTAAAAATATGCTGAATTTAAAGCCCTAAACACCCAATTTTACATGATCGCAACAAAGAAAAGTACGAAAAACCCTGTTTTTTTTAACTTTTTACATTTTTTAACTGGACAACGCATCTGTATTGATTTATTATTGAAGCATATTAGTTCATTCTTTTCCATTTAATGACTTAACAAAAGGAGTGCGCATGGCAGCAAAGAGCCTTACGCAAACTCAGATCGTCGCGAAGCTGTCCGAATTGGAACAGCTTACGAAAAAACAGGTAAAATCCATACTGGATAACCTGGCACAGTTAGCTTACAAAGAAGCTAAAAACGGTTTTACACTTCCCGGACTGGGCAAACTGGTTTTGGTAAGTCGTAAAGCACGTATGGGTCGAAACCCTGCAACGGGTGAAGCAATCAAGATACCTGCAAAGAAAGTTGTAAAATTTCGGGTATCGAAGGCTGCTAAAGATGCAATTGCAGGAGCTCCAGCAGCAAAAGCTGCACCAGCAAAAAAACCTGCAAAGAAGAAAAAGTAAAAACGAGGGAGCTGAAAAGCTCCTTTGTTTTTTATCCACACAGTTAAAAACGCTTCTGTTCTTATCCGCTTAAAATCAGATAACCAACTCAAGTCAGTCAAAATAAAACAACAGGCCCTGCATATCTGACCGTAATTCTTATTAACTATATTTAAATCAGTTACTGAGGAGCTCCAGGAGATCGAGCATATCCTTCGGCAAGGGTGCTTCAAGCCGCATCATTCTTTTGTCAAAAGGATGATCGAACTCCATCATTGCACAATGCAGTGCATGACGGTAGAAAAGCATTTCGGTCTCAGGTGCAGCTGATTGATCACGCCAGCGGAGATACTCGGTTTCACTGAGTCCATAGAGCTTATCACCAACTATCGGATGCCCGATATGTTCACAATGAATCCGGATCTGATGAGTTCTGCCGGTGAGTGGTTTAAGTGTCAAAAGAGAAAACTTATCTCCAACAGGCGTCATATCTATAAGCTCTGTCAAAGCGGATTTCCCGTTCTGCTCAACCTGAAATTTATAAGATATCGAAGAGTTCTGTGCTTTCCCGATCGGCGCGTCAATAACTTTTATGGTTCTATCCACAACCCCGTGAACAATTGCCCGATAGAGCTTGTTTACTTTCTGATCTGCAAATGAGTTGCTCATCACAGCGCGGGCCTCCGGATTCTTTGCAAAAAGTACAATTCCGGAGGTATCCCGATCGATTCGATGTGTCGGATGTATATCAGGGAATGGCGGGACATTAATAAAACGAAGCTGATAGGTAAGATTATTACGAAATGATTTTCCTGCCCGATGCACCAGAAGATTACCAGGTTTGTTTACTCCTAAAAACCAGTTGTCTTCATAAATAATGTGATAATCAAGATCTGCCGCAGGTTCATCAAACTCTCCTGCATCATATAGCAGGGTAAGCCCGGATTTTACGATGAAATGGGGGCTGACACATTTATCCTCAACCTGGATTTTTCCATTCCTGACATTTGTTTCCCATTCCTGCCGGGTATGATAGGTAAAGCGAGCAGACAAATAATCGATTATGCTTGTTCCCGCCTTTATGTTAGTGGGAACTTTTGATGAAAATTTCATAGTTCGTTAATGTAAAGTGGTTTGTATCCAGTATCTTTAGAAAAATAATTTATTATTATAATCTCTGTTCTCTTTGATTGATCAATATTGACGATCAGCCGGTCTATATATTTACGAGCAATGAACAGACCTCGACCATGGGTATCATACACTCCCAGGGGAAGGCCATCATTACCCCTTGATATTTGCCTGTTAAGCCAGTACAGGACATCATCCCGTTTGAGCTTACCACCATGATCCCCCACAGAAATTCCATACTTTTCAGAATCCATTGCAAGATTAACTATTACTGCAGATTCTTCCGGAAGGATAAAATCATGATTCCAGAACTCCTTCCTGTCGGGATCTTCATCTCTTATACCATAAAATAACGCATTGGTGAGCAGTTCCACAACTACCAGCTCAAGACGGTTTACCTCATTATGAAGGTCGAAAAAACTGACTATTTTAACAGCATCATCATGAAGTGTGCGGGAACTGCAGATCTTCATTTCCTGTATCTGAGCATCCGGACTGAAATAGTGAGATAATCCAAATATTGTATTATTCTTCAGTCTTTCAATAAGGGCTGTGAGTTCCTGAAATTGAAACGGTACAGTTTTAACAAATATGTTGCTTATTTCGTATTGAAGCGCAAGGTCGAGATAATCCTCAACATTGTAAGCAGTCATCAGAATCCTTTTTATACGCGGGTAGAGATGCTTTACATTCTTTAAAAAATCAAAACCCTTCATCCCGGGCATATTAATATCTGAAATAACCATATCCACAGTTGATGATTTCAAAACCTCAAGGGCCTCTATTCCACTGGAAGCCTTAAGGATTGTGTAATGTTGCTCCTGAAGGTAATCAGAGATAAGCTCCCTGATTTCGATCTCATCATCAACAACCAGTATCGAAAAATTAGTAATCACTCTGCACATTCCTGTTACGTGTTACATTAGCAACTGAAATGTTATTTTACATTGCATCTCAATTGAGTTCAACAGAATCTCCAGAATTATACTCAGATACCGCAGGGAACATAATCATGAAACTATATATAAATACGAGTTGTTTTTTAATTCGCAAATGGTTATTTTACCCTGTTTATCTCCTCATCAACCGATAAACGCCCGGGGGCATTTTCGGATATCCCCGATTTTTTAATCTCCAGTATTCTTCTGTTCAGCCGGAGATTCGGGGAAGACCATTGAACTCATTACTTTAATCAAAAAGGATTTTTATATGTCTAAACAAATTTCTCCTCTTCAGAAGGCCCGCGCAGCCTATAAACCTAAGCTCCCGAAAGCACTCGCAGCGCACGGCAGCCTGGTAAACGCAACTCTGGGCAGCCCGACAGAATCGATAGCAGACACCAAAGAGATCAAAGAACTCTTTCCTAACACCTACGGGTTACCAGTAATAACATTTGAAGGTCCTACAAGTGAGAATAAACCTCCCATTAAAGCTGGCGTAATCCTTTCCGGTGGTCAGGCTCCCGGTGGTCACAATGTAATTGCAGGTCTTTACGATGGGTTGAAAAAACTTAACCCTGCAAGTGAACTCTACGGGTTTCTTGGTGGTCCCGGTGGTCTTATCGATAATAAATATGTAAAATTCGACGATGCATTCATCAATGATTATCGCAATACGGGCGGTTTTGATATTATCGGTTCTGGACGCACCAAGCTTGAAAAAGAGGACCAGTTCGACAAAGTAATTGCAAACTGTAAATCATTGGGCATTACAGCACTGGTCGTTATCGGTGGTGATGATTCCAATACAAATGCATGCGTTCTCGCGGAGTACTGCCTGAAACAGAAAAGCGGCATTCAGGTTATCGGCTGCCCGAAAACAATCGATGGCGACCTCAAAAACGACTGGATTGAAGCATCATTTGGATTTGATACTGCAACGAAAGTATACAGCGAAATGATAGGCAATATCATCCGTGATGCCAATTCAGCTAAAAAATACTGGCACTTTATTAAATTAATGGGAAGAAGTGCTTCTCATATCGCTCTTGAATGCGCTCTCAAGACTCATCCCAACCATGCAATCATCTCTGAAGAGATAGCTGAAAACAAAACAACACTCAAACAGATAGTCAACGCGATCGCAACAGTAATCAAAAAACGTTCCGAACAGAAAAAAGAGTTTGGAATAATTCTGATTCCTGAAGGTTTGATTGAGTTTGTCCCTGAGATGAAACAGCTTATCTCTGAACTCAATGATCTGCTTGCTGCCGAAGCGAGTTATTTCGATACACTGGGTGATGACGATAAATTGCAGTTTGTAAACAAAAAGCTCAGTATGGAAACATCACAGGCATTTTCAAGCCTTCCAGGTACTATACAGATGCAGCTCATCGCAGACCGGGACCCACATGGTAATGTACAGGTTTCAAAAATTGAAACTGAAAAACTCCTTATAGATCTGGTCGGTGATCTTCTTCGTGAATGGAAAGCAAAGGGCCAGTATAATGGAAAATTCAGTGCATTAAATCATTTCTTCGGGTATGAAGGACGTTGTGCTGCACCATCTAACTTCGATGCCGATTACTGCTACAGTCTTGGTTACACCGCAAGTGCACTTATGGGTGCCGCAAAAAGCGGTTATATCTCATCAGTCAGGAACCTTACCAAACCAGCAGACAAATGGATTGCTGGCGGTATTCCACTTACCATGATGATGAACCTTGAACGTCGTCATGGGAAAAGCAAACCGGTAATTCGTAAAGCACTTGTCGAACTTGACGGTAAGCCATTCAAACTGTTTGCACAGATGCGTGATACCTGGGCGGTAAACGATGATTACCTCTATCCGGGTCCGATTCAGTACTTTGGTCCAACAGAAGTGTGTGACATCACTACAGACACCATTCAGCTGGAAAAAAACTAAGCATTGACAGTGATAACAATTTAAATCAGCGGATTCCATGTGAATCCGTTTTTTTTAATGTATGCACCACATCACCACATACTTTAAAAACTGTCATCCCGATTTACTTCTATGGACCCGTTTCCCCGGCCTTCTCAGCTTTACAGGGTCCATTGCAGGAATCTGGATCTCGTCGGTCATTCCCGAACCGGACATCATTCTGCGGTATTCTCTGTTTTTTTCCCTGATCGCTGCGGCACTCATAACAGTTGCAATAGTAAGTAAAAAAAAGCTTATCCGCTTTACCCTTTTCTCACTTTCCGGCATGCTCATATTTCAGATAAAAGTACAAAGCTACGACATGCAAATATCTAATATCAATTTGTTTTGTGCTGATCACCCCAAAATCTCTGTTTCCGGCAGAGTCGTATCCAATCCCTCACCAACTCAGAACTACTCGTTTACATTCCTGATAAAAACAGACTCTCTGAACTCTTCAGACAGCGTTCTCAGAATCGGCAGGACATTTATCTGCCAGGGACGACAGGCTCCGCTATATGGGACAGCCATAACAGTTCAGGGAAAAGTTACTACTCCCGCAAAAAAGAAATTTCCGTACATTTTTAATGATTTTGATTACCTTTTTTCAAACAGGATTCATGCTAAAGTTTTTTTTGACAGACTTGTTGTAGCAGACAGGTCACTTTCAGGATTAACAGGAATAAATGCTATTGCACGAAATTATGTTCTTGAAGTGATCAGTAATCTCAAAAATGCCGATTATCGTTCGGTACTCAGAGCAGCCTTTATTGGTGAAAGTAAATTTCTTTCTGAAGAAACGAAACAAAAATTCCGTAAATCTGGCATATACCATCTTCTTGCTATCTCGGGTCTTCATGCAGCGATACTTACAGCTGCAGCATTTGCATTCTTTTTTTTAATTCCTCTGCATCCCAATATGAAGCGATGTGCAGTAATTACGATTCTCTGGGTATATCAACTGTTTATCGGGTGGCAACCATCGCTGATTCGTGCAACGATTATGGCTTCAATGATGATCGCTGCTTTTCTATTTGAAAAAAAACAATACACACTTCAATCACTTGGAATAGCAGGGACCGTACTGCTTTTATTTTCACCCGCGATACTTTTTTCGCCCGGTTTTCAATTGTCATTTGCTGCCACAGCAGGAATCGTAATCCTCTATCCACGTCTGGCATCTTTTAAAACAGACTTTGGCCCCCCATTTATTCAGGCACTTTTCAACCATCTTTATACTTCATTCAGTATATCATTATGCGGTTTTCTTTTTACAGCACCGGTTCTCATTTATCATTTTGGAACAGTTTCCATGTTTGGATTAATCTCAAATATCGTTGCGGTATTAATTATGACCTCCGGGATGTGGGTATTTTTTATATCTCTGCTGCTTCAACCAGTCCTGCCAGATATAGTTTCAGCCTTAAGCAGTGTTTTATCATTTCATTTTGACGTACTTTTCGGCCTCGCAAATCTATCTGCACATTTTCCGTTCAGTGATCTTCAACTTCCTGTCCCCGGCTCAGCAATAACAATTGCCTACCTGATTGTGCTTGTCGGTATTGCTACGATAAAAAAACAGTTCTTGCTAAAATTCTGCCTTTTTGCAATTTCATTCTTCACTCTGCTGACATCTGCAAAACTGATAGCGGATACTTTAGATAAGAACATTCATCTTCTGCAATATAATGACACCTTTTCTTCCTGGTCTGCAATCCGGTGGCCGGGAGGCAGTGTATGGATAATCAACTATAAGCTTTCCCGGACGAGAAAGAGCAATCAGGATTGGATTGTGAATCAATGGATGCGACAACATGCCGGATCATCACTCGAAAAAGTCTTTGATGCCCGTTGTAATCTATCACCAGTAAAAAAACAGGACCAGCTGTCATTGTGCAGTTCAGACAAGGAGATTCCAGTAAAAGATTCCATTGTTCTTGAATGCTGCGGCCATCGAAACTCAAAGCATCAATCCGACAGTTGTATCCTCTACAACGGCAGATCACCTCAGCAAATGAAGATCTTCAGAGATTCTGTAATATTCCGTGTAGAATCCCCACCGGTAAAAATATCGGAAAAGTGTGTTCTACTGAAAACCCTTCACTAAACTCGCAGACCAAGATACAATTAAATCTTGAACTATCCGTGTGAAACTGTTTATGTTTATTACTATCTAAACAAATCTATCATTCAGGGAAAAAAGTTGATTAAACTAAACTGGTACCAGCTCTCTTCCTGGTTTGTTGTTGAAATCAAAGGCAGATTTGTAGTCCGCAATCTAATACATGTCCGCTCTGTTTTAGATGAACTTGATCAAAAGATGGCATCAAGGGTCGCAATAGATCTTGGTGAAACAATTCAACTGGATTCTAGTGCACTTACTATCCTGATCAATTTTAAAAAAAGGATCTCATCCAGAAACGGTTCTGTTGCAATCATCCACCCTAACCGCAATATTTCTGAAATTTTCTCGATCGTTGGCTTTGAAAAAATTATACCCATTTTCGAAACGTTTAAAGATTTTAAAAACCACGTTGAATTATAGTATCTTTCTATTCATCAGGGCTAAGGGGTTGATTCGATTTATCCCGGTTCTGATACATACGCATGCGCAATAACTGATACTCTAATTAAAGTGGTGATAATGCAGCTGCTTCAAAAAAAGTGCTATTTACTCTGCAAGCCTGGTTTCACCACCTTTAAACAGCTGGCATTCCTGATGTTTCTTCTGACCATTTTATTTGTGCAGTGTAAAAAAAATATTCCCTTACCAACTCAGAAAGAGTGCGAGGAATGGTTTATCAGCACATCCAGCATAAAGAACCCCCTGGTTTACCAGCTTCAACCGGAAAAAGTAGCTGAAATGCTGGAAAACGCCTGCAGATATGGTCAGATGCAACCCCGTGATAACAGTGCAGTACTTTTTGATACTGCCGGAATTCAATACATCAGTGGATTCTATACCCCTGCCATAATCGAAAAAAACAAACGTTATCCTCTTATTGTCTACCTTCATGGCGGAACAGGAACAACGCTCAACACAAAAGGTGAGCGTGCCTGGGAAATGCTCAAACCTTTAGCAGACAGAACACCACTTTTTATTGCAAGCCCATCAGCATCCCGCTCCTCACAGTGGTGGACTCCGACAGGTATTTCGAGAATTTTTCAGACGCTTCGATATATGTCGCTGTATTATCCAATAGATCCTTTGAAAGTATTTCTTGCCGGTGTGTCTGATGGAGCATCCGGCTGCTATGCACTTGCTAATACTGCGTCATTTCCATTCGCGGGATTTTTTGCAATATCGGGGTATGGCGGTATTATTGCATCCACAGGAATGAAAGTCCACCCTGAAAATATTCGTCAGAGGCCTATATACAATGTGAATGCCGGACTTGACCACCTTTATCCACCCAGAGTTGTAAATAGCTTTCTTGATTATCTGGAGAGTAATGGAGCGCAGATTATCAGAAAAACCTATCCCCGGGAGCATCATGGTTTTGATTATCGCGATAATGAATATGATACATTACTCACCATGGTACAAACCTGGGACAGAGTGAAACTGATGGGAAATTTTTGGAATATTGTTAAAGGCTATCCTAATATGGCACCATTCTGCATGAACTGGAAATATATGTCTGGTCAAAATCAGGCATCTGTCACGAGCCATGTATCATCAGACACTCTGGTCATTCGCTCTAAAGGACTGCGAAAATTTATACTTAGAACAGAGCATCCGTCAGAAATCAAATTTATAGTATGCAATGAATCCAGTATCAAACCGGATAGCGTTAAAGGTAAAGAACTTTTAGAATTGAAAATCAACTACTTAAAATATTCCTGTTTTCCTGTTATTACGGAAAGCAAATATTTCAGTATTGTTCCAAAATGAAACAGGAGGAATTTATGGCTAAGGTGATAGCGATACTTGCAGAAGGTTTTGAAGAGATCGAAGCAGTAACCTTTATCGATCTGCTCCGGAGAGCAGATATTAAATGTACTCTTCTGGGTCTTTCATCAGTAAATGTAACCGGTGCTCACGGAATTACAATAGCTGCAGAACAATTGCTCAGTTCATTTAACGATACTTATGACGGGATAATACTTCCAGGAGGTGGACCGGGAACGGAAAACCTATGCAATTCTGAACTTGTAATAGAAAAAATCCAGGATGCCTTTAAAGGAGGGTTATTGTGTGCAGCGGTCTGTGCTGCACCAGCAGTATTGGGTAAGGCCGGGATCCTGAAAGGAAAAAGGGTCACCTGCTACCCCGGGATTGAACCCCGTCTCGAAGGCGCATTGGTTAATGACCTTGCAGTGGTCAGAGATGGAACCATTATCACAAGCCGAGGTGTTGGTACATCCATATCTTTCGCACTTGAAATTATCTCCTTTCTCCTTGATCGATCCACCGCAGAAAAAATTGCAGAACAAATTTTATACAAACAATAAACAGCAAGGACTGGTTACAACCGATGAAACTTTTTTTTCTTTCAGTACTGTTACTTTCTTTTCCGGTATTTGCATCATATTCCGGAGATTCATCTGCAGTTTATGAAATTCTTGACAAAAACGGTCTAACATCGATCGCTGTTTCAGACGTCTCTGATTCTTCAGGCGGACGAATCGTTGCGCTGTATCTTCAGTCACTTTCGATAAAAATCATCCCTGAATGTATAGGTAAACTGACTCAATTACGCGTCGCCCGGTTTGAAAATAACAACATCAGCCGTTTCCCGAAGGAGTTTGCTTTTTGTAAAAAAATCCGGGAATTGAACTGCGCTGCAAACAAACTTTCCACCTTTCTCTCATCACAAGACACTCTTTTAGAAATCACCTCAGCAGTTTTTGACCAAAACATTCTGACCTCCATCCCTGATGCAGTATGTAATTCCCCGACTTTAGAGAAACTGTCTGTTCGAGATAACAGAGTTACCGATATTTCGCATGTCTCAAGGTGCACAACTTTAGTATATCTTTACATGGATAATAATAACATCCGTTCTCTCCCTGAAGATCTCGGTTCACTGTCGAAACTCGAAGTGCTTACCTTCAGCCGCAATCAGATTTCCTATATTCCGAAATCAATTAATGGATGTACAGCACTGAGAAAACTTGATTGTACTTCAAACCGGATCCATAAATTACCTGAACAGTTCTTTGAGTGCAGAAAGCTTGTCGACCTCTATATCAGCAGTAATCATATAGCAAAAATACCTGTGCAACTCGGGATGCTTGACAGTCTTCGCTGGTTGTTTGCAGATAATAACGCAATCGCATCATTGCCTGAATCACTATCTGACCTTGAAAATCTTCAATGGCTCTCCATATCCGGCAATCAAATCATGAATTTGCCATCTTCCATAGCTCAGTTGCATAAGTTAAAAAATCTTAACGTTTCAAATAACAGATTATCAGAATTGCCTGCATCATTCATTAAACTGACAGGACTTTTAATGCTCAACCTTAACAACAACACTCTTTATTCGCTTCCATCCGGAATCGATTCGCTTCAACATCTCAGTTTTAAACGCGCGGAGAAGGAATATGGCACATTAACTCTCCATAATAACAACCTGTGCAATCTGGAGCCAGAGCAAAAAAAATGGGCTGACAGGTTTTCTGCTGGATGGGAGAAACTGCAACGGTGTAAAAAGTAACTTAGGCTCAGGACTACATTTCCTTTACTTTCACCCTGTTTCATTGTATTTTTCCCACTCACATCAAACAGATTTTCGGGAAAACAGTATGAAAAAAACAGTCTTGTATGATAAGCACATCGCTTTGAGCGCAAAAATGAGTGCCTTCGGTGGTTACGAAATGCCCATCCAATACGAAGGTATCATCAAAGAACACCAGGCTATCCGAAAAAGCGTCGGCATGTTCGATACCTGTCACATGGGTGAATTTATCATCTGTGGTGAAACAGCAGTGAGTGATCTTGAAAAGATTGTAAGCAGCCCTGTGTCTTCAATTAAACAGGGTCAGTGCAAGTACGGTTTTATCTGTAATGAAAATGGTGGCGTAATCGACGATCAGATTCTTTACCGTCAAGGTGAGACTGATTTTATGATGGTGGTAAACGCGTCGACAGAACAGAAAGATTTTCAATGGATCTCCGAACATCTTTCGGGTACAACCGAAATAATCAACATTTCTGATACGACAGCAAAACTTGATGTTCAGGGGCCGCTATCTTTGAGAGTTCTTCATAAAATTCTCAAAGAACCGCTTGTGGACCTTCCGTATTACTATTTCAAGAACAATTTCTTTCAGGATGAAAAAATAATTGTCAGCCGAACCGGATACACCGGAGAGCTGGGATATGAGCTCTATTGTTCAACGGATATAGTTCAAAGTCTCTGGGATGAACTGCTTAATTTGGGGGTTGCGCCGTGTGGGCTTGGCGCACGGGACACTCTTCGTCTGGAGATGGGATTTCCGTTATATGGGCATGAACTTGACGATACAATAAACGCTGCAGAAAGCGGTTTCAACAAAGCTTTTGGCGAAAAAGATTTTATAGGATCAAAAAAAATAAAAGAGAGCAACAATCATGAAAACAGGCTCGTCGGTTTCATGCTGGATGGGCGCAGAAGTGCTCGTCACGGAGACGCCATCCTTGATTTAAAAGGCAAAGGGATTGGAAAAGTTACCAGCGGCAGTTTTTGTCCATCACTGAATACAGCGTGTGCCCTGGGGTATGTCCCGCAGGAATATTCAAATGAAGGGGCCCAGGTTATCATTCGAACAGAACGAAATGAGATTACTGCAAATGTGTCAGCACTTCCTTTTTACAAAGGCGGCACCGGACGGAAAAAACCCTCAGATTTTATTTGATTACCATTATTGGGGGCAAATAAAGTAGATTAACATTTTGAATGGGATATTAGTTTCATTAATAAAAATATGCCTTTGAGGCAGCTGTTGCAAAAGGAGTTTTATATGGTTCCAGCAGATCGAAAATATGCAAAAACACATGAATGGGTTAAAATTGAAGGAAATTTAGCCGTGGTCGGCATTAGTGATCATGCGCAGGATTCGCTTGGTGATATAACATTTGTTGACCTTCCAAAACCTGGTGCACAGGTTCGCGGCGGCAGCGAGTGTGCAGTAATTGAATCGGTTAAAGCTGCAGGGGACCTCTATTCTCCAGTAAGCGGTAAGATTGCTGAGATCAACGAAAGCCTGGAAACTGTTCCGGAAAAAATCAATACAGATCCGTATGGCGAGGGTTGGATTATTAAAATAAAGGATTTCAATGCAGCGGAATTTGATAATCTTTTAGATGCCGCAGCTTACGAAAATTTTCTGGAGAGCGAAGCATGAGTTATATCTCAACAACTGACACCCAGAAGAAGCAGATGCTTGATGTATGTGGTGTTGACTCAATAAAAAAACTTTTTGCAGACATTCCCCCAGAGTTACAGCCGAAGTCCTTCGCTCTTCCAGGAGGAAAATCAGAATTTGAACTCCACTCGTTTTTCCAGCAGCTGGCATCAAAAAATTATTCTCATCTTGTAAACTTTCTGGGTGGCGGTTTTTATGACCATTTCATACCTGCAGCTATTGATGCACTTGTTTCAAGAAGTGAATTTTACACTGCGTATACCCCCTACCAGCCGGAGCTCTCACAGGGAACTCTTCAGGCAATTTACGAATATCAGTCTGACATTTGTAGGCTCACCGGCCTTGATATCGCAAACGCGTCTCTTTATGATGGGGGAACCGCTCTGTTTGAGGCTTGTCAGATGGCAATAAGTGCAACCGGGCGAAGAAAAATCGTCATGGATGGCGGTGTCAACCCGATCTACCGGAAAATGATCAATTCATATGCAGCAAATCTCTCTATAGAATTGGTTGACATATCTGTATCGCATGGTCAAAGTGACCGCGATGCTATATTCAAAGCTATTGATGATAAAACCGCAATAGTACTTCTTCAGAACCCCAACTTCTTCGGTGTAATTGATGATCATTCCGACATTGTTAACCAATGCCATGAAAAAGGTATTCTGGCAGTGCAGTCCGTATACCCTGTTGCCATGGCACTGCTGAAAACTCCTGGTGAACAGGGATTTGATATTGCAACCGGGGAGGGTCAATCGCTTGGTTTGCCTCTCTCTTTCGGGGGGCCCTATCTTGGATTTATGTCCGTGCGCAAAGAGCTAGCCCGAAAGATGCCCGGAAGAGTTGTTGCCCGTACCACCGACACACAGAACCGTGAAGGTTTTGTGCTTTCGCTCCAGGCAAGAGAGCAGCACATCCGCCGGGAAAAAGCAACATCAAATATCTGCAGTAACGAAGCACTCTGCGCATTGCGGGCACATATGTATCTCAGCCTGATCGGTAAAGAAGGCTTTAAGGAAGTTGCTTCATTGTGTTACAACAAGGCAAACTACGCAAAAGAGCGTATTAAAGGGATACCCGGTGTTGAAGTGATGGAGACATCACCAACATTTAATGAATTTACCATAAAGCTACCAATGGATGCCGCTGAGTGTGCAGGCAAACTGATTGATCTTGGGTTTGCTGCCGGATTCCCACTGGGGCGGTATTATAAGGGGATGGAGAATTATCTTTTGATTGCAATAACCGAAAAAAGGACAAAGTTCGAAATCGGACGTCTCGCTGAAGCTCTGGAGGCTGTTGTATGTCAATAATTTTTAAAAAATCAGTTCCCGGCCGCAAAGGTGTACAACTTCCGGAATGTGATGTACCGGTTCTAAAAAAAATCGATTCTAAATACCTTCGTTCAGAAGATGCACAGCTTTGTGAACTAAGCGAACTTGACATAGTAAGACACTTTACCGGACTTTCCAGAAAAAATTATGGTGTCGATACTAATTTTTATCCACTGGGTTCCTGCACGATGAAATACAATCCGAAGATTACCGAAAAAATTGCCGCTCTTGACGGCTTTTCATCATTGCACCCATTACTGCCTCAACTCAGGCGTGGTGGTTCACTTACTCAGGGAGCCTTGAGTGTCATTTACGAATTAGAGCAGCAGCTGTGCGAAATCACCGGGATGGACGCATTTACTACTCACCCCCTTGCAGGCGCACATGGTGAACTCACCGGTATGATGCTGATTGCTGCATATCATAAGAAAAAAGGAAACAACAAAAAAGTTGTCATTATCCCTGATGAAGCGCACGGAACAAATCCTTCCAGCGCTTCAATCGCTGGATTTGAGATACGCTCTGTTCCAACTGGCGAAAATGGGCGGATTGATCTTGAAAAACTGATCCCTATGATAGACCAGAATACCGCAGCCATTATGATGACTAACCCTAATACTCTGGGGCTTTTTAATCCCGATATTAAAAAAATTGCTAATGCAGCACATGCATTTGATGCGATGCTCTATTATGATGGAGCTAATCTTAATGCAATTTTAGGGAAATTTCGCCCGGGTGATGCAGATTTTGATGTGATTCATGTGAATCTTCATAAGACTTTTGCAACTCCTCATGGCGGTGGAGGTCCGGGAGCCGGACCAGTTGGTGTTAAAAAGCATCTCGAACAGTTCCTCCCCATTTCAAGGGTCGCTAAACGAACGGATGGGATCTATGCATTGGAGTATAATTACCCTGACTCGATCGGATATATTGCTCCCTTCTATGGCAACTTTTCTGTTTGTCTTAAAGCATATGCATATATTCTTAACCTCGGTGCACAAGGACTCATCGATGTAAGCGAAAATGCCGTATTGAATGCAAACTATGTTTTTCATTCTCTTAAGCACTATTATGAAGTCCCCTACCCCGGTACATGTATGCATGAATGTGTTTTCAGCGCACGAAAGCAAACTGAAAATGGTGTTCATGCTCTTGATATTGCTAAGGCTTTGATAGATAAAGGGATGCATCCACCAACAGTGTATTTTCCACTCATTGTGAAGGAAGCACTGATGGTAGAGCCAACAGAAACAGAGAGTAAGGAAACTCTGGATACGTTTATTGCAGCTATGATCGAGATAGCACATAGAGCGGAATCTGAGCCACAGGTTTTTTCAGATTTTCCAAAAACCACTCCAGTTTCGAGACTCGATGAAACAAAAGCGGTAAAAAATATGGATTTTAGTTATATTACATGATTACAGGCTTTTCTATGATCATGTAATATTGAGAGAAAGTTGCTTTTAAAAAGAAAATTTATTATACTATAGAATATCACCTTCTTATATTGAGGGTATCTACTTAAAAGGAGTTATTTATGCGTTTAATTTTCATGTCATTATTAGTTGTGGGCGCATCAGTTTCGATTTTTGCTCAAAAGTATGTCACACCAAAAGAAGAGACCGGGTTATATGCAAACGAAACACGACAAGTGTACGAAGAGCCTATCCAAACCGTCGGGCCAAAAGACCGTCTTACAATAATAACTACCAAAAATCGGCACCACAAAGTTAAGACAGCTACCGGTGCTGAAGGCTGGATCGAAAAGAGGCTTGTTGCAGCCACAGGAAAGAGTAAGACATTCGTGTTTGATAACGCTGAAGTTATAGGATATCTTGATAACCCCACACCGGTTTACATTATCGATACCGATGATCCTAACGCAGACCCTATCAGTCTTGATCGTTCATTCAAAGATGCACTACGTGAAAACGTAGATAAAGAGACTATTGAACGTCAGGTCAAATAACGTAATCTGTTGTATTAAATAAATTGTTAAAAAAAAAGAGAAGCCCGAAAAGCTTCTCTTTTTTTATTTTCTATGATAGTAATCCCAAATTGTGTCCATCAGACAACTTGCCAGAAATTTATAGCTCAATAATGCTTCTACAGGGAAGAACCTTCAAATTTTGTGATTTAACTACACATATTAGACCCTACAAGCCATTTTAAATTTTCGCCATGAAACTTTTACAAACTTTTTCAGGTAATTATTTCATTACTAGTTAGATGGGATTGTTTTAATGAATGCTTGAAAGAGCATCCATTTTTGTAGAAAATGAGTAACTATACATATCATATACAGGAAGTATTATTTTTCTAATGGACTATCCAGATTAATTGTAGTATTCAGAGTAAATGATCGGGGCAAACAGTCTTCAGGAGTTCCGGATACACTCCAGGGCTTCTATTTAAAAGTCTCTTCTTCTTTCTTTTTCATAAGAAGACGCCAGATTTTATCGACAAGTTCCCTTCCACTGAACGGTTTCACAATGAAATCGTCCGCTCCACTTGCAAAGCACTTCTGAATTTCTGCATTCTGAGTACCAGCAGAAAAGAACGCAATCGGTGTATCTCTTGTCTCATCCTGAGTACGAAGCAGCCTGCATACCCTGTAACCATCAATTCCCGGCAGATAAGAATCCATAAGAATAACGGAAGGCTGATGCTGAAAAGCAAGGGTCAATCCATCTTCCCCGGTCTCTGCCACAAGGATTTCAAATGCATTCTCAAGAACCATTCTTGCGATCTCGACAGCTTCGCGATCATTATCAATAAATAAAATTGTAGGTTTCTCATTTATATCACTTGACGCAGCATCCTGTTCATTGAATTCGTCGTGACGTTCCCGTTCAACAACAAGAGTCTTCGTTTCATCATCATCCCAGCTGATTTCGGAATGTCTTGGCAGTACAATGTGAAATTCGCTCCCCGGAAAGGCATTTTCACGAATACCCTCGCTTTCAATCCATATCCGTCCGCCATGACGTTCCACAATACCTTTTACAATAGAAAGTCCCAGCCCTGTGCCCCCCCCCATAAATTTCGCAGCATCAGTACTGTGCCTGTTAGCATTTCCCACTTCATAAAATGAATCAAAAATATTTTTTTGTTCGCTTTTATCAACACCAATACCAAAATCTTTCACCACAATATGAATTCGTTCAACCGTTTCTGAAAAAATCGATACTTCAACTCTGGACCCATCAGGGGAATATTTCAATGCATTGCTGAAAAGGTTGGTAAAGACCTGCTGCATTCTCATTTTATCCCCATAAAATTCAGACATACCCTCCTGACATTTACAGGTAAACGTAACGTTCCTTTTCAGAGTAAACTGGGAAAGATCATCGATACAATCTTTAGCCACAGCTTCAAGATCGATAAATTCAGGCTTAAGCTTTAGCCGTTTCTGCTCAATGCGCGTAACATCAAGAATATTATTGACAACACGATGAAGACGGTCCGCAGCTCTGTTGATACTTTCAATCATTCTGTAAACACCACTATCAATTTTTTCTTTCATATTATCGATAATGATATCAGAATACCCTTTTATGGATGTCAAAGGTGTTTTGAGTTCATGAGAAGCTATGCTGAGAAAATTTGATTTCATTTCGGAAAGTTTTTTAAGCTCTGCATTTGATCGTATCAACTCAGAGTTGATTTTTGCCATCTCGAGATTCTTCTTTTCAATCTGTTCATTTATCTGAGTTTCAGTTGTAACATCCCTGAAAATAATAGCGATAAATTGTTCACCAGCCGAAGCATTTCCATCAATGACAAATGAATTTAAATTATATACAAGTTTTGAGCCCAGAGCCGGTTCCAGTATGATAGTCGTATTATCCAGCTCCCCATCATGCATAAAATCGAAGAGTTCAGCGAATGAAGGTTGTGCATTCAATTCATTCATGAAATCGATAATTGAATCGCCTTCAACTTTCCCTTTTACCGCACTGAAGGTACCTTCACTAAAAAGGTTGCTATAGATAATCTGCCCCTCTAACGTTGTAACAACGATAGTAACCGGAACCTGGTCGAGAACTTTCGCTAATAAATCTGTATCTTTGTGCATAAATTCCTGGCTTACTGTGAATCTGCCTTACATTGTCTCTTCTTGTACCGACATCTCGTCTATATATAGTACCATCATATCCACAATTTTTACAAACTCATCAAAACTTTTTTCATACGAGATGTTTTTGCATTTTTGGAGAAAAACATCAGAAAGAGCAGATGATCCGATACAAAAGATGTCTTCGATTGATGTGATGATCTCTGATCTGGAACTGGGTATTTTACGATCATTTAACACAAGTATTGCCCGAAATAGTGGAAAAAGACGCTCTAACGATAACTCAAGTACCTTAATATGGATTTTCTGACCTGATACTTTCAGATATTCCGTCTTCAGGTAATGAATCATTTCCTTGAGGTCGCGCTCGCACTGACGCCTGATACTTTCACGATTAATTGCAAGGTTTCTTATAAGGTCATCACCATAAAGTACCTTATAACTGCACTGAATATTTACAAATTCGACAGGAAAAGAATCAAGTGATGATTTAATATAGTGGGGAGTCATAAAGGAAGGAATTACGATGCCGCGTTTGAGCCAGCGTTTGTTGACCTCAATGCTTTTGTGAAGAACCTCTGTAGAAGTATCAGTTAAAACTACAAGTAAATTGACCTCAGATTTTCCCTGAACATATTCATGTGAAAGAGCACTCCCGTACATGATCACACTATGAAGAATATCGCCAAAAGCATCCCTGTAATCGGAGATAAGAGTATCTACAATCTGATTTGGATGGTTGATCTTCATACCATACATTTCCCTGTTCCTTGCAAGCGATAGTAATCCAATTGACTGTTCAGTGCGTCTTAAGTTTTTGAATTTCTTTTGAATAGTCCTCTGCTGCAGAAAAATTTTCATCCTTGATTGATGATATTTTTTTTGAATACAATTCAAGAAGTCTGTAATCGACACTGCCCAGTTCGTTTTTACTTCCAATAATTTTTATTATAGCCTCGACATCCTCCTGGAATTGGTACCCTTTCATAAAAAGTCTGAATTGATTTTCTGCATTTAGAAAGGTCTGCGGTTCTTTGCGCCAATAAAGCATATTGGGAATGAACTCTTTTAACAGTTTCTCTTCTGTTTTAACTCCTGGTGTTTGAAACGTCTGGCTGTCTGTTGGAGCCGGTGCCTGTTCGATCTGATTTATCAGATTTTCGATTTCATTTCGTACCTTCTGATGTTCCTGCTCCCGGTAACGAGCCTGATACGAAATGGGCAACGCATTAACACTCAAAACGGCATTTCCAATGTTTTTAAAAGTACCGGTAAAAAATACATCCCCCTCCTCATCAAGTATTTCATGTTCTGAATGAAATGGGACTATTTTAGCCGGAGTCGGAATAAATTCTTCAAATTCCCCCATATTCTCAAGACGTTCCTTTAGTTTCTGAGGGTCAAGTGCAGATTCAATCCCATTCATCTTTTCAAGCAGTTGTGACAGCCCCTCTTCCATACCTTCATCAAGAGAAACACCCATCTCTGATTTTAAAAAATCTTTCAGATTTGTCTGTTCTCTGAAATTGCCCTGAGCCACCAGCAATCCATTATGCACCATTGATGAAATAGGGTGCTTTACAGACATAAGATCGGAGGGATCAATATCAATTTTCGCATATACAGTAACCTTCCCATCCAGGTGGAACGGATTGCCTTTTTTTTGTTCAAGATTTAAAATCATTATCATCTCCGCTATTTCCCGGAGTAACCCCTCCGGATATAAGCATAGCTCTGAACATTACAATAGTTGATAAAAATATCAGGACATGCCAGGTCCAGCTCAATTTGACTCCGGATACGGCAGTCAGAATGGTTCCTACTGTAATAGGAGTTACTGCAAAAATTGCCATCCGTAAGTGTTGTTTAAATGACCTTGTCCGATCTACCCGAAAAAAGAATGCAGCCATACTTAAAAATACAATACTAAATGTAAGTAACATTAAAAACATGAAAATATTCGGTAAAAATAGCTGCATCAGAAAGAACAGTGAATATTTTCTGATATACTCCGATATAAATTGTTTTGAAAAAATAATGTTGTCCGCACTTGGTAATAATTTCGTATACGGTACATTCATTATCCATTTTTCATTTACAATAATTTCGAGGCGATCCGCTCTTAAGAGAAATACGGGGGGCCGGATCGAATAGTTAATATACGAGCTGGTATCGATTATAAATAATGAATCCTCAGTATCTCCAAGGAAAAGAGGAAATCCTGCAAATTGTTCGAGTATAGGAATCACATAAGCGGATGATGGAATGAGCGGCACTTCTCTGCTGGAATGAAGTATCCCATTTTTGATCTCCATACCCTCAAACACTTTAACCACATTTTCAACGATGCCCCTTTGAGGATCTGTCAGATAATAGACTTGCGCAGAAGACGCAATCAAAGCGGTAAAAAACACCTGCTTTAAAAAAAAAGCAAAGATAGATCCTTTTTTGAATATTTTTGCTTCTTTATAGAACTGTAAATCAAAAATTGATCTGTGTATTGTAAGAAAGAAATTCAATAATCGGTCACTTTCTATTTCATGAAGGCAAGAATGCAGGATCTGAAACCTGATAAAATCTAACGAACGAATCCACCAGATACAGGAAGTACCAAATTACCCCCACCTTCGGTGAAAAAACTCTTTAATAAGGATCACTCAGGTATGACCGCTCAACACTCCATTATCGACACAATTGTAGTAAAATAGAAGATGGCTAAAGCAGCTCCAAAAGAAATGAGGGTTTTCTTTAGAAGAAACGATTTTCCTTGTCGGTAGATCGTTTTTCAATCGTTTTACTCTGCATATTCAGCATCACTGCTATCTTTATGAATGTATATAAAAAAGTAGCACCACAACCTGCGATGTGGATTGAATGCCTCTTTTTCCTTTCAGATTACAGCAATGCACATTGATCCTGAGCTCAGGATCAATGTGCTAATTTGTATTTTAATACAATTGTTTCTGCTGTCTCAGAATTACATTAAAATACATACGAAACCTGTACGTCAATATTGAAACCGGCCCCGATATTCTTTGAGTACAGATGCGTCTTTTCTGAAACTCTCATTATAGAACTCGTCATAAACCCGAAGCCATAAAGTAAATTTTTTCAGATCCGGATGTGATGGTGGGACTAAAATTGCCATCGTATCCGCATCGGTAGTAAAAATATCCATATAATCTTTAGAGGAAATTTTATCGTTTTCGTTGAAATCATGATGGTACATGAACACCCTTCTGTGTGTCTCAAGACCATATTGTCCGGTGGACTGAAGATCCTCAAGAGTCAAACTGGTATCGATATTTGAGGTAAAACTGCGTATAAAGTAGGTACAGTTGGTGTCAACCGGAATGACTGTTTCTGTATCAGAAGGAACAGAATACAATTTATATCGTTGATATAGATCTGTCGGATTGAACCTGATCAGTCCTTTCTTATTTACTTTATACAATACCACAGAATCAATTGCCGGATTTGTATTGGTTTTAAATACAGAGGACAAGCGATTAAAAACTCTGTTATATCGAATAGTATAATCATCCTCAATTTTATGAGATCCTTTTACATTTGCAAATATTTTCATTTTTACTGTAAAGAGCTGCAGTAAACCGGCGAGGTCACTGAAATCATATTCGTCCATAAGTATAGTTTCAATAAGACTGAGCTGCTCACTGTCTGCTGATTTGATCATTGATGCAAGTTGTACGAGCGTATCCAGAAGTTGATCACGATTAAGATTTCTTACTTCTTCAGGGATAAGAGCCCTGTACTCTGAAGGCATCCCGGCTGTCCAATCATTTTTGAGCATTGGACTTTTATACATTATGGAGTCGGGTATTACAAAAAGTATTTGAATACAACTTGTCTGATCAGAAAAGTGTACCTGTTGCGGGTTACATGAAAGTTCTTGTATCTCGTAAGCTGTATCAAACCCGTATTCACTAACAGCAACCTTATAGGAAACGCTCCAGTCAATCATGTCTGCGGTTACACTTCGTCCGGCAAACACAGCTTTAAGTTTAACTGTATCTCCCGGTGCGGCATCAGAGGGCTCATACATGAAATCCAGCAACCGAATTTTGTCCTTCTCAACAACTTCATATTTTGTTGGAAATTCACTGCAACCAACAAGTAAAACACTTAAAACAATTAGATATCTATACATTTTTTAATCTCCTTAAAATTCCGTTTTAAAGCCTACAGCTATCATTGGTGGCATCGAAACTGTCATTTTTTCAGAATAATCATAATTGTACTCCCACATTTCAGGACTCTTGTAGAAAAAATAGCTGATGTTCTGAAAATCAACATACGTCGAAAACATCCATTTATCGAACACAAATTTTTTATCAATACGTAAATCAAGCTGAAAGAATGGATCTACCCGTTTAGAATTCTTTTTTCCCGGTACAGGTTCAAAATGAGGAGTATAATCATTATCGGTTGCGTGCTCGATAACTCCGACGATCGGCGTTGTGGGATTCCCACTCACATATCTGGCCCTGAACCCTACATCATACTCCTTTTTAAGATGCCAGCTTCCAAGTACCTGGAGATTGTGTATCTGATCATTATCATACAATTCCCATTTCTTAGCTGTATGATTGTATCTTTCAGCTCTTGACAAAGTGTAAGCCACCCATCCGAAAAACCGGCTTGTTTGCAAATGACGGAGCATCAACTCCATACCCCACATGCGCCCAATTCCGTTTCTGGACCATTTTTTATCCTCCTGCTGTGAATTTCCAGGATTACTGACCATAACAGGTATATTCCATTGACGATTAAAATAGAACTGTACATCAGAATTGATAATATCGGTTATCTGCCACTCATGGCCGGCGACATAATGTACCGCTTTGGTTGCCGGCATTTTCGGTTCACCCCAGCGTTTGTGAATAACCTGACCAAACGGCTGTGGTGTCTGATTGTAGTTGCCAGCGGA
The DNA here is from genome assembly GCA_016929595.1 of Chitinispirillaceae bacterium. Taxonomy (GTDB): domain Bacteria; phylum Fibrobacterota; class Chitinivibrionia; order Chitinivibrionales; family Chitinispirillaceae; genus JAFGIN01. The sequence goes on along the minus strand of JAFGIN010000101.1, from coordinate 72,662 downwards.
GGCTTTCACTGTTTGGTTCTCTGCAAATTGCCATCGTGAATTCAGCCGAAATGATGGCTCCCCGGATATACAGTTAATACCATCATATTTCTTATAATCCCAGAATTCGGGTGCAATTGATCCATCATAGTCAAGCTCGGGATAATAATCATATCGCATTCCGGGTATGATCTGAAGCGCTGGAATCGGTTTAATTTCAAGATTTGCATAGGTTCCGGCAACACCAAAGAGCCAATTATCATTTGTATCACGAACAACTTTGTTGCCGCCATCTAGCATCCCCAGAATAACGTCTACAGAAGTCAACTCGACATCAAGACCGAGGTTAAGCTTCGTTCGCTCTGTGAGTTTGATACTGAGTTGATCACGCAACGTGTTTGTTATGCCACATTGTTTGCTGCTTGCCCATCCAAGAATAGTATACCCCACTCGATGGTAAGTAAATGCCTCACGCAATGTATTTGTCATACGATCATTCAATTGAGCATCCCACCCGGCCATTACCATATGAAATGTCTCATTCTGCCCGATTTTATCTTTGGCCCCTGAAAGTTCATCGCTGCCACTGGATGCTTCTGTTAATAACATGGTGAGACTGTCCCGCGAACCGAAGAGAGTTACGAACAGGTTGTGCTTTTTCGATACTTTGATATCAGTTCTTATCAGGTAGTCCCAGTAAAAAGGTGAAATCGTCATATAAAATTTATCTCTGTTATTTTTTATATACCAGCTCATTATCTCCCCTATAAAACTTCTTCGGCCTGATGCCATAACAGAGACTTTTTCATTCACAGGTCCTTCAGCAAGAAAATACCCGTCAAGCGTACTCAGATCCAGCTTCAGATGCAGACGATCATCAGCAGCTTTTTTGCCCTTTATCTCGATCGCACCTCCAACCGCTCCTCCATAACATGTACCGAAACCTCCGGGATAAAAATCGATGCTTTTCAATGCTTCAGAGTTGTAAACTGATTTCAGTCCACCGAAATGATACAGCATTGGCATGGTCACACCATCAAGAAAGTACCGGGTATCCCAGCCTGGTGATCCACGAACAATAACTTCACCAGAACCGAATGCAGGACGGGCAACTCCGGGCATCGCCTGAACCACTTTAACGGCATCTCCTCCTAAACCCGGAATTTTCCGTATCTCCTGCACGGTAATCTGGTGCCGGCTTACCTCTTTCTCTTCGGTTTTTCCGTACACAACAATCTCATATTCTCCGTAACTTAGCCTCTGAACATAAAAGATCCCTTCGACAAGTTCTTCTTTTGTAATTTTCTCATCCGATGCATACTGCTCATATCCCGGTGCGATCATCTGAACTTTTATTGAACACGCCGGAAGAGAAAAGAAGGAAAAATTTCCTGAAGAATCAGTACTTGTAACAATCATACCCTCCTCAAGATGCTGCCCCTCAATAGCAGAAATCTTTTTCAGATAACTATGAAATGGTAAGGGCAGAGTCTGATCTATCGAGTCCAGGAATTTCACAACAACCATCGCATCTGCAATTGGAGTCCTCGTCCCTTTTTCCAGAAAACGGCCTTTGAAGTTAACGTATGGTTTTATTGAATCGATTACATCATCTATAGTAAATCGATACTGGTATTGAAGCAATACAGCAACTGAATCATTCCCACTCATCGCAGGGGAAAATACAAACTGTTTTGCCGCTGCAACAGCGTTTGAATCGAGCGATGGATGAACTCCCGTGACAACGCCCACACTGTCAACTGTTCCCTTTTCATTTATAAGAAGATCAAGCAGGACAACTCCGGAAATACCCCTTTTCACCAGTTGGGGCGGATAGTGTGCCTGAATAAAAGTCTCAAGCACAGGCATTTTATCTACGACAAAAGAATCCTCACCAGCAGCCGTATCCAGTTCTTCATCCAGTGGCATTTCAATTGTCATTTCATCATACGGCGATTCTGACATTTGACTGGCAGTTCCCGCATGCATACCAGCAAGTAACAATAGAATAGCTACCTTTTTTTTAACTGCACTCACATGCATTTTGATACATCCTTCCACAACTAACTTAACATGATAAATTTTATTGGAATTACAATCCATACTGCAACAGCATCTTCACCTCTCATTGCCGGCTCAAACTCCATCTCTTTTGTAGCAGCAAGCGCCTGCTGAGCAGAATTAAAACCGATATCGCTCAATACCGTTGCTTTCTTTATTTTCCCATCGATGTCAACAAGAACTTTAAGTTTCACTACTCCTTCAATTTTGTTATCAACCATATCTTTTGTATATTCCGGTTTAGCTACTTTTTTGAAACGCGGTGCTTTTGTAACCGTTGTTGTCGATACGACCTGCCCCCTCAGTTCCTCATCTGTTGCAGTAAAGGTGTCAACTTCAGTGGTAATTGTGTTGCCAAGCTTACTAAAAACTGCATCGGATAAATTTCCACCAGCGCCAAGTCCCTGTGAATACACCCGTTTAAGTCCGAAAACTTTTCGAACTTGCTTTACTTCAACCGTTTTATTTTCTTGTATGTCATCTTCCTTCTGTGCCAGCATTGGTTTTTTTGTCAGATCCACGATCTCATCTTCTTTAAATTTCTTCTTTTCCTCTTTTTCAGGAGGTATCTCTTTTATCTTAGCCATCTGAGGCGGTGATTGCTGTGAAAGTATGAAACGCGTCTGAACTGGCGGCACATTAAGTACTACTTTTTTTTCTGTTTCTATTCCAATATCTCTAAAGTAGAAGGCCACAGAAATCATCAGCCCCAGCACAATTACCAGGATCCCTTCAAATAAAGAGTCAAAAAAACTCCTCACTTCCTTTGCAGAAACTACTGTATGCATAGATCTATTCCTCACGCAGTACAAGAATTGTAAAATCTGTTTTTCCAGCCTGACTGCAGGTGTACATCACTTTTTTAATAATTTCAAATGGTGTATCCCTGTCAGATTCAATCATCAACTCAGTTTTTCCATTATACTTTTTATTAGTTGAGAGAACGGAATACAGTTCCGGAATCATCATTGAATCGCTGTGTTCAATATTCCTAATATCAGCAATAACTTTATCATCAGTACAAATATTACCCCTGGTAATTTTGATACTGTTAATCAGCCTGACACACTCCTGCGATTGTGAATCGGGAAGTTTCAAATCACCTGAAGGGGTTATAAGATTTCCTTCAGCAGAAAAACTTTTTATTAGAAATACCAGAAGAATAGTCATTACATCAACCAGTGATGTCAACTGCGGTTTAAACGTTGAAGACCGTTCTGCGTTTCCCGGATTTCTTTTACTTACTGTAATCATCGCTACACCCCTCTGGATGCATCTGCAGTTGCACTTGACAACCCAATTTTTTGAAATCCCGCAGATCGGCATGAATCCATGACTCTAACCATATTTTGAAATTTAACAACATCCCGTACGGCAATAACCACTTCATTCTGCTCCCCGATCTCGTTTCGTCTCGTTTTCAATTTCTCAAGAAGAATATTTTTTGTTAAATTATTATCAAAAATCGGAATGGAATCGAGCATTTTTTCACCATGGGTAATTGCCAGATACTCATTTGTTACAACAATGGTCATCTTCAATTTCGGTTTACCATTACTTTGATCGAGCCCACTCCCCGCATCAGGTGGCACCGAAAATGAAAGTATCGACATCTGCGTAAAGACTGCCATCGATATCAGAAACGGTATCAGTATGATGAACATGTTCATAACAGGTGTTACATCAACGTCTATAATCTCTTCAACGTTATTATCAGAAAATTGTTTTGTCACGCGTATACTCATTTTCGTTCCTCTTTCACGATATCAATAAAAAGAGCGATGCCATTATCGATCTCTTTAATCAGGGACTGCTGTTTATTATTAAGAATCGTATACAGAATCATGCAGGGAACAGCAACAATCAGTCCAAACGCGGTTGTGTTCATTGCCTCAGAAATTCCATTTGCAAGAAGCGTTGCTTTCTGCGCAGCATCGGCTGTTGCAAGAGAACCAAATGATGTTTGCAGACCGGTAATCGTTCCAAGTAACCCAAGCAATGTTGCGATATTTGCTATGAGTGCAAGATAATTAACTCTTCGTGTTATTCTTGCTAGTTCATTTATTGAAAGGCGCTCCACTCCTTCCATGATCCTTTCTACACTTGATCCATTTATATAGCGGTCTACAGCAATCTCAAGAAGCTTGAAAAACGGAGTCTTTCGTTTACCAATAATCTGTTTCGTATTTGTAATATCTTTGCGATGTAATGAATCGATTACCTTTGTAACTGATCCCTTCGCTCCATCGTTACAGTATATAAAGAAATAGATCAATCTTTCTATCGCAACAGCAAGCCCGAACCCGAAAACGCCAAGAATTACCCACATGAAAATTCCACCGTTATTAAACTGTAGTGCAATTGTCTGCATCATAAGAACCTCCTCTATTGTTTAGTTATCGTTGAAAAGTCTCACTTACGCAATAGCTGTACCAACCTGAACAGAGAAAAAATGTGACCTGATGCAGGCTCTGGATATTTGTTAATCAGTTGAATTTAATGAAAATGGCAGGATTACAATTCTTATGGAATTGAAGCTTACAAGTAAGTAAATGGCAGGTATATGCTTTTTATATTCTTTGAATATATAAAATTTATATACCATTTTTATATTATTCTGATCTAAACCATGATATTGATATCTGACTTGTCAGGACAAACATTGAAGATCTGCATCTGGTGACCCGGAACGTTTTTACCTGATGTGGAGAAATGTTTACCACCTTGACACAAACTGGCTTTGGAAATTCAATCTGAGTATCCTGCGATCGACGGATGCCCAGGACCCTACCCGATATACAAATACCGGCAATGGAAAGAAACTAATCTCGTCAATTTTAGGTTTGACCAACGATGCTGGGAACCCACTTACAGATTATGATGAAATCTACGATAGAAACCATGAATATATCATTCTGCCACCTTATGACACCTGTCCAACCTGTAATGAACCATTCAACAATCCTGCACTTGGAGCGGAATATCGTGATTCTGTACTATATCGCTTTAGTGATCAAAGTGACCTGTGGCGTCATTACGTGTCACTTTATTACTTTGAAACAACCGGAAAGATGAAGCCGCGCGATTAAAATAACCAACACCACATGGGTCCCCCCTGAAAATGCCTGGACCGTAATACATCACTGCCCCGGGGTGACACATTCGGCAAGCTCAGTACGCCCCGACAAAAGCCTTTAGCCCCATATTGTCTTTGTTAATAGAATTGTCTTTTTCAGGGATTTTCACATTGTAATCAGGTGCAACATTTGCTTTAAATTAAAAGATCTATGTAATGAATCACAAGCGTAAGAAACGCTTCCACACATCCATGGAGCAGACAATGTTTAACCAGTGGCTATGCAGGTACTCCGCCCCATTATCACTTCATCTGTTGAGTTTTTACTCTCTGTGCCCATGTTCGCAATCAGCACAAACGGAATCGGCCGTATCCCGCTTTGACGGGTGGATTATGGCAGTCGTTATCGCTGCTGTTCTTGCAGGAATAGCATGGGTCTCCATGTCACAAAAACAAAACAGGGAATCCATAACAGATGATCAGATATTACTTGACCTGAACGAGAAGCTCGAGAAAGGTCTGATCAGCAAGAATGAATATGAGAGACGGAGGCGTAACCTTGACATGTAAAACCAGCAAAGCCTTTACAAGGTATCAAGCAGCTTCTTAAACTCAACAAGGAGCTCACTTTCGGGGACTTTTTTTACCGGCTCACCCCGCATAAAAAGTAACCCTTCATGCTTTCCACCCGCGATACCGATGTCCGCATCACGCGCTTCACCTGGGCCATTGACAATGCATCCCATGACAGCGATCTTTATACTCTTTTCGATTGGTGCAACGATCTGTTCAACTTTACCAGCAAGCTCCGCAACTGCGATCTGGGTCCTGCCACAGGTCGGACATGCCACCACAACAGGGCCGGATGCCAGACCCAGAGCCTTCAGAATCTCCTTTGCAACCGGTATTTCCACAACAGGATCCCCAGCAAGTGAAACACGTATAGTGTCCCCAATCCCCTCCGCCAGAAGGGTTCCTATTCCTACAGCGGAACGAATTGAGCCGGTTCTCACTGTACCCGATTCTGTAATACCAATATGCTGCGGTACGTCTGTATGCTCTGCAAGAAGTCTGCAGGCACCGATCGTAGTCTGTACATCAGTCGCTTTTATCGATAATACAATATCACCAAACCCCATTTCCTCAAACATTTTTATGTATCCAAGCGCGCTTTCAAGCAATGCCTGCGGAGTTGGACCACCATATTTTTCATGTAATTTCTTTTCAAGAGAGCCGCTGTTCACCCCGATACGAATCGGTATTGCGGCACTTCGGGCAGCATCAACAACAGCCTGTACCCGGTCCCTGGATCCGATATTTCCCGGATTGATCCGAATTTTATCAGCTCCAGCCTCGATTGCTGCGATTGCGATTCTATAATCAAAATGGATATCAGCCACAAGAGGAACAGCCGTCTGCCGCCGCACAGCCTTGAAATACTCTGCCGCCTGCAAATCAGGCACTGCCATTCTAACAATCCGGCATCCCACATTAACCAGCGCATCAATCTGCGATAACGTTCCATCAATGTCTGATGGTGCGGTGTTGGTCATAGATTGTATGACAACCGGAGCGTCACCTCCAATTTGTAAACCTCTTACCGAAACAGCTCTTGTCATTTTTCTGAAAAACTGCATTAATAAACCTTTATTAAAATGATGCGTTCAGAGTAACCTGCTGGCCGCTCACTGCGGTGACCGATACCTTTCCTGCACCCTCCAGCTCTTTGTCATCAACCCTGGTGCAGAACCCTTCCATGTTACCCTTATATTGAACATCTAATATAAGCATTGCGCTCTGTGCATTCCAGTCCCGCTCCCGAACCGCACTGACCCCGCTCAAAGCACGAAGCATTTTCAGTACTGATGTTTTCTGACTGAACGTCGCCACTCCCTTTACAGTTGCATTAAGGGGTATCCCGTTATTTGCCTGGTTCTGCCAATCCTTGATAATAAGATCCAGGAGTTTACCGGTTGCTTTTTCGGAAGCCTTTGCAATCGCCTGAGTCCCTGCAGTATTTGGGCTGATATGAACTTTAGCCGCGTGTTCAGATGCTGTACTGATAATTCTGCCCGTAGCACAATTGATCGCTTTCAACGTAACATCCGCCTGAACCGAAACCATTCCTCCAAGATTTTGAGATAGATTTTCCGCTTTACGGCTTATCGCAATTCCGGTAATCAGTACTTCAGCACCATTTTGAGCACCAATCGCTGCTGCTGCAGCTGGATCATTGGCGAGTTGGGCCATTTTCTGTTTCGATTCCTTAAGCTGAACTGCAACTGATGGATCGATACAGTCAAATTCGTAAGGTGTTCTTAAAAAAGAGATTACAGCATTTTCAGCAGCCTGATTCGCAGGTTCTTCAGATCCCACATTATCTTCAGAAACAACAACCATCACACGTGGTTTATCCATCGATTCAATAAGTATTTTAAAAGCGGCAAGATCTTCTTTCATCGCTACCCGGCTGATCGTTGCCCTGATTTTCATCTCAACAGTTCCATCAGATACTTTATTTTCTGACAGAATCACATACTCTTTCACAGCACCGATTGTTTTGGAAATGATCAGATCCCTCTTGATCATAAAATTTTCCGTTTCCGTCTGGGAGAAAAGTACCATGCCGATCCCTTTTTCGATAGCATCCCGTTTTGCCGCAAGCAACGCTTCATCATGCCCAACCCCGATCCCGGAACCTTCCACGGTAAGATTCTGCAGTGTGTCTTGAGCATTCAACTGCAGTGTCAATAAACTTATGATAACAATAATCATATGAACACAGATTCTCATGATTCTCCCCTGAAAAAAAGTACACCAATTTTCCAATATACATAATAGCAAGCATATCACCTGTATTAGATAATGATATAGTAGATTACAAAAATAATCTTCAGGATTTTCCCTCATTCGCTAAAGCCATGGGCAGCAATAGTGATATCACCTGTAGAAATACATTGCCGCGTACCCCTACTTCTTTATTGATGTAACCCGGGTCATTGATTAATTTATGGAATGGCTTTCAAAAAGGTGCATTTCGACACATGAAGCAGAGAGAATACTGGAGTTCGAAGCTCGGAGTGATTCTGGCGGTTGCAGGCAGTGCTATCGGACTTGGTAACTTTTTGCGCTTCCCGGTCAAAGCAGCAACGTATGGCGGTGGTGCATTTCTCATTCCCTATCTTATTGCATTTGTTGTTCTGGGGATCCCCCTGGCCTGGGTTGAATGGACTCTTGGACGGTACGGTGGAAAACACTCATACGGCAGCGCTCCCGGAATTTTTCATGTGGTCACCGGTAAACCCTGGGCAAAGTACCTTGGTTCTCTTGGCGTTATCGGTCCGCTACTGATCTATTTCTATTACATATATATTGAGTCGTGGCTTCTGGGGTTCTCCTGGTATGCTCTGACGGGTGAATTGATGAGTGCGGTTCACAAAAGTACCGTATCTGAACTTTTTGGAAATTATATCACATTAAAAACAACTCTGTTTGAAGGCATGCCGGCAGCCCTGTTCTTTTTTATTCTTACTTTTATCATTAATTTCGGGATAATCGGTTTCGGTATCAGGCGAGGTATCGAACAGATTAACAAAATCGCCCTTCCTCTTATTTTTTTCCTTGGTATACTACTGTTTATCAGAGTGCTGACAATCCCGGGTATCAACCGGGGCCTTGGATTCATGTGGAATCCCGATTTCAGTTCACTTCTTAAACCAAAAGTCTGGCTTGAAGCATCAGGACAGATCTTCTTTACTATGAGCGTGGGTATCGGAGCTATACTGACTTATGCATCCTATATCCGTAAGGACCAGGATGTCGCCCTCTCTTCCTTATCATCATGTGCGGCAAACGGATTTGCAGAGGTAGTCATCGGGGGAACCATTATCATTCCACTCGCTATAGTCCTTTTCGGTGTTGATAATGTCGAACAGATTGCAAAGGTTGGGACATTCGGCCTTGGGTTCAACACCATGCCGGCCCTCTTCGGCAAGATGCCGCTTGGTTCGCTTCTGCAATTCATCTGGTTTACACTGCTGTTTTTCGCCGGAATCACCTCTTCGATCTCAATAATCCAGCCGGCAGTCAGTTTCCTTGAAGACGAAGTCGGGTGGAAACATGGCAAATCGGTACTGACCATCGCCGGCCTCTCTCTTGTAGTATGTTTAGTCGCAGTGTTTGGCTTGTCGGGAGGATCCATCGATGAGCTTGACTTCTGGGGTGGTACATTCTCACTTGTGGTGTTTGGCACCATCGAAGCGATACTATTTGCCTGGGTCCTTGGAATAGACAAGGGATGGGAAGAGCTGAACACCGGTTCGCATATCAGGATTCCGCGTATATTCAGGTTTGTTCTTAAATATGTAACACCTGTATATCTTATTATTATACTGATCGCATGGATGATAACCGACGGATGGGGTTTTATCGTTCTCAAAGGCGTCAACCCTTCCGACACAGTCACCATTCTATCTTTAACAATAAAGAAAGTTGTCTTTATTACATCGTTTAGACTATTCTTACTGGCGCTGTTAATAGCCGCCAACGTTATTATTTTTAAGGTCTGGAAAAAAAGGCCTCTGAAACCTCTTGTAAAATAGATCTTTTTAAACAGGATTTATCGTATGAATGAAACACTCACCCCTGTAGGATTCACGTTCATGGTACTTACATGGACTGCCATTGTAGTGCTTAATTTTTTCTGCTTTTCCAGAATTTTCAGAGACAAAACAGAAGAGATACCTGATCCGATGCCGGAGCTTGATGCGGACGGAAAATAGAAGCAATTTTTCACTCTCAGGTAAAAATGCCCGGAAAAAACATTTTATTACAATAAACCAGATAGCGAATACGAAAATACTACCGAAAGTGATTTTAATAGTGTTAAACCAACCTTGAGCTCAAGAATGGTTAGAGTAAAAACAGTAATCACCATCAAAGGAGGCTTATATACATAAATTCAAAAATTATGGGTCTTTCAAATGTGTTTGTTGTTTTATTGGGTCCGTGTGTGATACTTTTCACTTGTAAAATATCAACAGGTTCCACAGGGTACTTATAGTTAAAAATTTTAGCCAGGAAAGGAGGTGAGTATTAGTATAACAATACTGAAAGAGACCTCCGGAGAGAGGTTTGTATATAGTTTTTTTTCCGATTTTCCGGAAAAAACGTAACAATTAACGGCCCCGGTCCCATCTGGATCGGGGCCTTTTTTTGCGGTGTAAATCATTTTAACTGTTATAAAAGATTACCCCTGATGCGCTTTTTAAAAAACTGCACTATACTCTGTGACACATGCTCAGCCGTGCCGGTTGAACCAGGTTCGGTTTCCTGGTCTGCCTTCCCAGACCGGCTACTGTGAAGATCCCAAAATAATCCTAAAAAAATATCATCATCGAATAACAAAATCTGAATATCGAATTGAAAGAGACGGAAAAAAACGCGTTACATTCAAACACCGGTAAACAGTGCGGCCAACGGTGTCTAAATGTGGTAAATCTATCAGTTTGAAAATGGTATATATTTCTCTTCACGCCTGTTATATTGGCAGGAGGGCTTACTCCTGATAATATTTTTTCGATAATTGAGCAGACACAGCCCTTTGCTGTGGATGTATTGACTGGAGTTGAAGCGAAACCCGATCAAAAAGCCCGGAGAAAATAAAAAGATTCATGAAATGTGTGCTGTCAGGAATGGTTAGTGAATTTCCGAAAGATAATATAATTAAAGTACCAGATGGTATCACTCCTCCCACCACGTCAGATCTTTTATTTTAAAATTCCCGATTCCTGTAAAAACGAAATTCATCCTCCACTGCATATGACGAACACCAGTCGCACCATCTTTCTCTCTGTTCATACGCCGCAGCAGTGGTTTCAGGAATTTTTCCGGTGAGTGAATTATTGACAAATCAGCATCAAGATGTCCGAACAGACGGATTCCTGCACCCATTGTCAATTCATACCGTTCGCCGATATAATCAAATAAAAAGCCCTGTCGATAAAATACGGTATTTAAAATACCAACTTCGACGCCTGCATGATAGACGATCTCCTGAATCTCATAGGAGAGTGATTCGTTAGAAAGGTCCTTGAACATCCCTTTAAAAAAAGGATCCGGGTTGCCACTGTAATTGTTAATAACCAGTTCTTTATCAAGACGCAACTCTGCTGCCAGATCAACCATTCGAATATTGTCCTTAAAAAAAGACTTCTTATATGCAAGTGCACAATTGACCGTAAAGGGGAGGGGATCAGCCTGCAACCTGCTGACATAAAATACGTTTGCCCCCATATTCATCATGGTGAACCCAAATCGCAGACCATTATTGAATACCCGCAACAATCCAATATCAAATGCAAGGCCACGGCCAACCCCCTCATCATTTTCTCCCAAACCAGGCGCAAGTGCGGAAGTAAAATGCTTTATTGCGATTCCATAGTTACGACTCGTATCACCAATGAGCTCTGCCAAATTAAATCCCCACCCTAGCGCCACAACCCCCTCCCAGCTTTTCGTTTTCGTGATTTGACGTCCGATTGGATCGGTTATGACATTCTCACCCATATCAATATGATTGTAGTAAAATCCAAAACCACCCAGGTTACTTCTGGACAGGGGCTGGATATATCCTGCAGCGGTAGTATGCCATAAATCGGTAATACCAAGCGCAGGCAGTAATGGTTCATAAAAATTGCTGACCGATCCCCATTGCCACCGTGGATTGCGAATACCCAAACCTGCAGGGTTGAAATACAGCGCAGATTCATCATCGGCAAGCGCAGTACCAACCTCGCCCATCCCACACGACCGGGCACCATAAGGGAATATCAATGTAATCACCGCAGATTCTCCGACCCCTGCGAATACATTTGAACAGATTAATGAAAATAATGCAACTGCTAAACTGATTTTTTTATAAACCGGGTACATATTATACAGATTTTGCCTTTCGTGATGAAACCCCAGCGGCGGTTGCTGTACAAGGCGGCATTTTATGTGAATTTTTTGTAATCTATACGATTTTCCATCAGTCGCGCCGGCGTATCCAATTCATATGGGCAGGGCGATTTGCACTGGTTGCAATGGATACACCCGTCAACCTTCTTCATCTTTTCCTTCTAGTCATCATTAAGATATACAGATAGTGGTGCGCGCCGTATCATCAGAAACATTCTGGCTGCATCAGGTATATCTATCCTATATCCGGCCGGACATGGCAGACTGTATCCACAATCTCTGCAGAACCCCTTGCCCGGTACTACGTATTCAGCCATACTAACAAACAATTCAGGCCTCTCGTTTTTCCAGCTGTTTTCATTTTAACTTGTAATAACAAAATACCTTTATCCCGAAATGATTGCAACCCTTAAATCCTATATCACTTATCGGGCTCCCAAACAATTATATTCACCTGTTCAATTTTTTACACATTGATAACGCAGGTATCCATATGCCCCGGATCAATAACAGAACCAGTCCATTTTCTGAATCGTTTATACTCTGCATGACCCGCCTCGCTCAGCAGACAGGTGCAATCAACCTCTCTCAGGGATTTCCTGATTTTGATCCGCCTTCGGAACTCCTGTCGGCACTGAAAAAAGCGTCCATCGACGACCCCGACCAGTATACGATTACCTGGGGGGCATGTAATATCATGGAGCACAGGCAAAGAAACTTCAGCATTTTATGGGCATTCCCATCAATCCGGAAGCTATTGGCAAGAAAAAGATAACGGTATCTTTTGCTGATGGCTAACGTTCATGATACTTACATGGACGGCCATTGTAGTGCTTAACGTTTTCTGTTTTTCCAGAATTTTCAGAGACAAAACAGAAGAGATACCTGTCCGATGCCGGAGCTTGATGCGGACGGGAAGTAGGGATATGCGCGCGGTGATGTTTTTATTAGTTGTAATTCATTATATTTACTTCAGTTTTGATTCTCTGTCCGTAATCCATATCATAAAGATCGATACTGAAGTGCCTATCCTGAATGAATCCCAAAGGAAAATATCGGGATTCATTCGGGATCTTGCTCACTCTTCCGGTCCATAATTAAAATGTCAATAGCGTATCGTACACACCTTTATTTTACCGCTTGAAACGCAACCTTCGCCTGCCAGGGCAGATATACTTTGTTGCCTATCTGCGAATACATAGTTAAACCTTCGAGCTCAACAGTATCCGGTTTTGACAGATCAATCATGATATTTTTGTAAAACGGAAACATTACACTTTTTTTAGCTCCTTTTACTGTAACCGAACCGTTTCCATCAGCCGCCCCGGTTGTATCGAGAGAAATCGTTATATCCTTGGCTTCAGCAAACAACGAGTGTGCTTCATTGACAAGTCTTTTATTGACCTTTTCAAGATCGAACCCGAGCCAACCTGCCACGTATTGCGCAATCTGAGTATTGTCAATGACTTCATGAGAGTTTTTCCTGAGTGAAAAGAATGGTACATCGTGAGCAGCATGACCGATGGTACTCCATCCGATTGCACATCGGCGGCTTAGTATCCGGCCGACAGATGCAACATCAGCCCGATTGTTCTTTTCGTCCTTAACTGACTTGACTATTTCCCGGATATCTGCAGTGTCTTGTGATGAGATGTCGGATATACTCATTAGTGTACTCAAATGTTGCACAACGATTGTCGAATCGACCGTGTTACCGGTTTTGGAGATTCGTATAAGTGAATCAAGCAGACCTGCAGAAGTAATTGTAACATCTCGGATTGGTTTCACAACCTGTTCTGGTTTCAGATCGGTATAGGTCTCATCGGTATTTCTGTTACCAATCGACATGCCACCGTTATCATGGTCAGGAAAAATCAGGACTTCTGTTGCAGGACTGGTTCTTGCAAAAGCAAGTGCTACAGCTACAGCAGAATCAAATGCGAGATATTCCGTTACTACTCCGGCAGGATCATTGTTATGTGATGCCCAGTCAACCTGACTCCCTTCAACCACAAGCAAAAAACCTTCTTTATTCTTAGACAGAATTTGAATCGCTTTCCGGGTCATCTCTGCAATCGAAGGTTCCTTTTTTCCTGTATATTTACGATCAATAGCAGGTGCCAGATGACTCGTACTGAACAGGCCCCATACTTTTCTGGTCTGCGCCGGAAGATTTTTCAACTCATCACTTGTAGAGATAATAGTATATCCCCTGCCCAGGAGAACTTTTTTCAAGTCCTCATTATCTTTGCGTTTTCCGATTGTTTGTGTTGATGGAAGCAGATGTCGCATCCCACCGCCAAATACAACATCAATATTTCCATACACCTGCTGTTCCATCAGCACATTTTCATTATCCCTGTCATGCCAGTGGCTGGAGAAGCCTGCAGGTGTCGCATGGGAAATCCGGGCAGTTGCCACAAGCCCGGTAGCTTTACCAGCCAGTCGTGCACCTTCAAGTACCGAGCTGACTGGTTTCCACTGAAGAGTGTCGTGAAGTTTACCGATAATTGTATCCTTAAAAGTTAATGGCAGAGCCGCAGAATCGGGTAGAATACCGAGACACTTGACTCCCCCGTCCTGCTCCCGCGTTTTTGTCCCGCAGGCAATAGCTGTCGCTGCTGCAGCTGACCCCGTAATTATCGAATTGACACTGTTGGTTTTTACTAATCCGGCATTCATTGCATCCTGCGCAAGACTGCTCCCTTTCACCCAACGCGTGAGGGTCATATGGGCTGTCCCACAGCCATCAGGAATGAGAATTATTATGTTTTTAGCAACTCCCTGTAATTCTGTAGTAACGGGCATCTGCGTTACCGGGGGGGCCGTACATACTACAATGAACAATACAGGAAGTAAGATGAAAAGAGAGACAACACGCTCTTGTGTTTTTTTCATTGTTTCATAACTCCTATTTTGGTAAGTGTAACAGAGATATGCAAACAAAATAGTTATAGGCCTTGTGTTCTGGAACATTTTTTAATACACTTTTTGTAACAGACTCTTAAAAAGACTATATTCAGCTCGAGGAGGATACTATGAAACCAAGTAAATCTATTAAACCGATAAGTTTTCTGAAAGCACATGCATCTGAAATAATCAAAAATATTTAATAAAAACCGCAACAATGATTATCACGCAGAATGGTGAAGCCAAGGTTATAATCCAGGATGTTAAATCTTGTGAGGAGATGCGGGAAACGATTGCTCTTCTAAAAATATTGACCATCAGTTCAAAGAACATCAGGGATGGGAAGATTAAGAAAACGGAAGATGCCATTAAGGTATAGAACTGAAAATCAGGAAATTTGAAAATGTCATATGATATTTTTCTATCTGAGGTTGCAGAAAAGGATACTGGCCTCAGTTTCTTATATATTATTTTATCAACCAGACGATAAAACCTGTTTTCATCTCCCATCGGAAGATCCGAAAAAAGATGATATCATATTTTTCATACCATAGAAATTAAACATGCTTAAATTAAAATTTATCAGCGCAGTATCTTTATGCGTTGCATTTTCTTTAGATTCGTTATACTCCCAGTCATTTGAGCAGAAGATCTGCATCGATACCTCGATCCGCATGCTTGAGAACACTCCCCAGTATGTCGGCTCTCAGGGAATTCGGGCACACGACCGCATCGAGGATCAGATCAAAAAAAATAAGCTCAATGTCAAAAAAGATCTTTACATGATTTTCCGGTACAGAACATCTGATTTCATTCCGCTCTGGCAAAAGATCATTGCCGATTCATCTCACAATGACCTGATGAAAATATGGTTTATAAATGCGGTACTGCAGATTGGAGATTCTAAAAACCTTGATGTAATTGCCCCATATCTGAAATCGGACAATGATATCATACGTGAATGTACGGTTAATGCATATGGTTTTCTCGCCAGCCCCGATACGCTGCCAGTGCTTCGTGAGATGCTTGCGTATGAGACGAACGGCTACATTCAGGAGACTCTGAAAGCATCAATCGAAGCGATCAGAAAAGGTGGTTATGTCAATAACATACCATATCTGCCTCAATATTATAAAGGAAAGCCGAAAAAGATTCGTTTTTTCTACAACAGGGATGTCGGATGGCTGGAAAAATATGTCTATTCAAAAACTGACACAGTATTAAGCAAATATAGTCCCTCACCGAACCTTATTTTTCCAGCACAACAATTTTACATGCGAGTCAAACATGCCCCCAAAGCTGGAACATTTGCCAATAATCACGGGTTTATATCACATGTTGGCTATGATGGCGCATGGTTTTACGATGGAGTACCGATTCATTCCATTTCGAACGGCATTGTAAAAAAAATATCCCATGATGTATCCTGGGGTGTACTTATCGCTGTAGAATCCTGCCTTCCCGGGAATGATACCATAACAATAATTTATGGCCACCTGTCCAGATATCTGTCAGTGGAGCCAGGTAATCGTGTCTATATGGGCCAGAAAATCGGGCAGATTGGGAATTCTGTCAGTTACGAGAATGGCGGGTACTGGGCGCATGTGCATCTGGGAATTATACGAAAGCCATTTACAAGAGCGCAGCTTGTTGGGTATGATACCGATACGTCAATTTATTATGATCCGATTAAGATTATTCAGGCTTTTGAGCCTGAGCGGGAAAAGACCAGGAAAAAAATCCCGGAAGAATAATAATACAGACTTGTTGTCCCTGCACAACACTTATTCTAAATAAATGTATCTCCACCAATCCAATTAATTATAAATTATAGTGTGAGTAAATATTTTTTATTCCCTGTATTCAAACTGGATACAGTTTTTGAGTACACAAGTTGTATAACTCATTCCTGTTAGTGTATATTGAAAGTATAGAAAGCATGACAACAAAGATTAATTATTTTATATACTTCAATACAGGTAATCTCTTTACTGTTATCAAGAAAAAGAAGTTATTAAAAGACTTAAAAGTCTTGAAACACTAACTAACACATAATTACAGAAGCATATTGTCTTTATTATTATATTAGTATCAAATCATTACCTAGCCTTCCCTCATATATAGTGAAATATAGATAGGCAAAGGACCCGGTTCTCAGCCGGGTTTTTTGATATTTCAGGATAGATGTGTAAGTCATTTTTTTCTTGTGTGGTATTTATAATAAAATAAAAATATTGCCGGCAATACAATACAAAAAGAAAGAATCCAAACTGAGTTGAAATTGCTATTCCTCTTTATTATAAATTCAAAAACCGGTTGTTCATCGACAACAAGCAGCTTTTTACCATATATATGTTTCGGTGATGCATCAGGCAGCATTGGAATTTTTCTGGCTCTGCCTGAATTAGCAATTGACTTATAGAGAAGCTCTGAGTCCTCTTTATGAATCTGGTTCCTGTGCTTAAAAAGAGTTCCTGATGTAACTGCAAAATCGCCTTTTATTCTGGTGATGTTATGTTTATTGCTGTAAAAGACAACCCAGGACATTTTTGAAACAGGGATATCAGGAATCGGAGCCGGAAGAACGAGATGGTCTGTCGAGTCTATTTTCTGGAAATATACCATAGTAATCTTTACCTGTTCGCTTTCTGTTCCGTTATATCTATACTGGTGAAGTGAAATACGGACATTTTCATTTTCATCCATCAGGGGAGATCTTTCTTTTCCATTAACATTTAATTGCCATATTTCACATGTGTCAGGAAGTGAAACAGATAGGTATTTTTTATCTCTCTGACTTACCGACCAGGTCACCTGTGTAATCAGTTTCCAGTCATCTGTTAAGCATGTCGTTATTTCAGCAGAGTCTGCTATTGCATTCTCTACTGGAATCGTTTTGTTATGACGAATTCTAAAATATGCATTGAGAGGGATTTTTAAAAAGGAAAAAGCAGCTGTCCCGTCGGAAAGTGAAGCGATATTGTTAACAGACGGTACACCCTCTTTCATAAGACGTGTTATGGTCTGTGAAAGATCTTTCTCGAAATCCTGATAAAATTCTGATCCGGAAATCGCACTACAATTCCCCATTGAATCGAACGTTATCTCATCGGATCCCTTTAGTAGAAATGAAAATTTACCGCTTTGATGAGCCGCACCATCAAAATGGATAAATGGAACTGCTCCAGCTGTATCATTTTCTGTTTCCATAATAAATACAGCAGTATATGAATCCTCAATTGCGAATGTTAATTGTACCTGGAAGATATTCTGAGTTACGGGTGTCCATTTACGTATTCCATTACCCTCAATTCTGAGAAGAGTATAGTGTTCGGGTATAGTGACAGTAAATGAAGATGGGGTTACATGCAATGGATTAACGGTTAATGCTGTCAGACATAACATTGTTCCATTATCAACAAACAGAAGGCTCTGCTGAAGGGTACTTATTTTAGAGCACGATTTTGTTATCGATACAGCATTATCTGAAGAATCAGAAACGGTTTTTTCTGCGTCTTTAAATGGACGGGCAAAATATAGTTCCACGGCCTTTGCAGCAGCAGGTACAACACAGGAAATAACTCTCTTACCTGAATTTTTCTGATCTGATATCACGGTAAACTCACCAAATGAAATATCTGAATAATCAGAAGGAACAGAAGCGGTTATTTTACATTGTGATACTTCAGGGACCGGGATCGAAAGTGAATATTCCCCATTTTCAGAATTACTCACCATATACCATTCGCAAGCGAACCTCTTCTGTTTACCACGGTAACAGTTTTCTGATATTAAAACAAAACCTGAGTCGGTTGAAACAATGAAATCACCATCTGTACATTCTGTACCAGATAAGGATATAGCGTCATTCGCTTGCATAAACACTCTGCTCACCCATTTTCCGGAGCTTAAAACGACATAATCTATCGCTAGTCTGCATAAAGCTACCGAGTCTTTTATAGTAACCGAACATGCCGCTTTATTAAAAAGAACAGGTACCGGGGAATTATCTGAAGAGTCTACCAGAATCGTATCAACTTTTATTTTTCGAAGTTCCTCGAAACTTTTCCACGGGATAGTAACTTTTGTATTGTTAAGATACGGTTTATCAGATGCCGAAACAATGCTATACATAAAGAACAAACAAATGAATAAAGTTACTACGACAGATATAGTGAAAGCGCGATTAGAGATCCTCATTATTCCCTCTCTACCGTATCTGCCTCTGTAGAAAATGAATCCCTGAAAACAGCTTCGACCTCAGTTTTTAATGCTAATGAAGCATCCTTTTCAGCTGTGATTTTTTTTCTAAACAGGTTAATTACTTTTCTAGTTATCAGATACAACATAAAGACAGCCGGGACTGAAAATAACAGATCAATATCGAGCGGTTCACTACATAGCCGTTTCAGGAGTAATGAAATAGTAATCGGCAAAAGAATAGCATACAAAATGAGCTGCCATGAAAATTTTAAATATATACCTGATGTGAGTGCAATCGCAGCTGTAAACATCAGTAAAAAAGTAATAGATCCTGCAATGTTTTTTACTGATGGAAATATATGGTAGTACACGAATTTAATATATGGTGTCTCATTTTTTTTAAACATTACCGATGAATATGGTACGCAGATTCCTTCAAAATCAATCTGTACCGGTATGGATAATATTCCGGTTTCGTAATCACGCCGCTGAGCCATCGAGTTGACCATGTTATTAAATGTGTCGTCCAGTTTCTTTTTATCACTCGTAATAATTGTGCTCCTGGTTTGAGAACCGCGAAGCTCAGATGCATAAGCATCTGCCGAAACACCTGAAACCTTCTTTCTTTCAAATAAACCATTGACACTGACAGCAGCATAATAGTTTTTATTCAGAATGCGTGATGATATCCATGTCTGTTTTCTCTCAGAAACGTCACTGAATAAAGAACCCTTGACATATAGTGGTTTTGTATATTCTGGTAAAAACAGTGCGCCATGAAGGTTCTGCACCGGAATATTAAATTCCGGATATATGATTTCCTGTGATCCAAAACGTTTAAACGGTTTCTGTTTTGAAAGCCAGGTAATCTGTATGGATGATTCGATTGTCTTATCATTTGCTCTTTGCAGCGGAATAAGGAGCTCATTTGAATGGGAATCAATGGATGGCCGGGACGGTTCTCCATTGTTGTAAACGCTCCAGAGCTGATACTCTTTATTCCACTGTATGCGAAGAAATTGCTCACCTCTGTTACGAACCTGGAGCACCATGGTCGAGACCATCTTACCATCATCACGAATCATCGATTTAACATCCGCATTCGTTATAAGGGCATTGAGTACCGGGATATTTTTGTGTCGTACCAGGCCAAGAGTAATTGTGTAACTATCTGAAAGATATTGATAAACATGTATAACTTCTCCCTGATCACTGAACCATTCCGGCAGTTCTCTTTTGTCCCTCATAAGTACATTATTAGAATGGTCAAGCGGATTTATCTCTATAGAATTAAGTACACCAACACCGATAAGCCCTTCCTGACGAATTACACTGAGCATCGTAATGGCAGGCATATTTACTACAGAAACAGAATCTGAGCAGTTCATTTCCGCATGCAATAAAAAACTGACATTATCCTTCACATCATATTTGAGAAATGCCGTTACAAACCTGCTATCCGCAGAATCTACTGTCTCCCATGTAGCAATTGAATTACCGCTTACATCGATTATATCGACACCGGACGGAACAAAAAAACTGAACTGACGAATACTGTTGTGAACGATATTGAAATTTATCTGAGAATTAATCTTTATCACATCTGATGCAATAGAGTAAATGGTATTGAGTGTTGAAGATACCAGAGCATCTTTTGTACCCTGTGAATTGATTGTTTGTTGCCATGTAAGGATTGCATCTGTAGAACTCCCCAGCCCCCCCTCATAAACAAAACGATTGCCACCGGCTTTGATCAGGCTGAGGGGACGTTCATTTGCCCATACACTAAACTGATCACTACCTAAATCCATGGTAATATGTGAAGCCGCCTGTCCCGGGAGTGGAAATGATGTGGTAAATTTACCTGAATTGTAGGAAACCACAGCTAAAAATCTGTATGAGATCTGATATTTTCCTTTGCCATGGAGAAAAATATACGATGTCCCATCCTGATGCAGACCTGTCGATCCCGCCCGATTATTAACAGTTACACCGGGATACATCGACAAACCACGTCCAAGAGGAATCTCTATATATGCTTTAGCGTCCAATACATTTACCGATAGTTGAGCTGAAAAAACACACTCCTGATTATTTTCCGGTTTACCGGTAAATGTAGCTTCAGATAGTACATATTGAGCCGGCAATTCCTGTTGTAAGACATTTTGTACCGTATCTTTTCTCATCTTATCCAGTAATTGTTTGAAGTCACCCCAGGGGAGAGAGATTTTTGCGTTTAATGATTCTGAATCTCCAGCCTCTTGAGCACCTCTAACTTCTCCATCGTCCTCATCCTGAGCAAAAGAGAGACTATACAACGAGGTAATCAGAAGAAGGCAGATAATATTTGACAGTTTTAGTATCTGATTATTTTTAAATAGTAATCCATTTTTCATACGGCCGCTGCCTTTCTGTTTCTGGAGAAGTATCTCAGAGCTGCGAATAACAAACCACATATAACAATACCGGAAACTGACAAGTAATTAACAGCATAATACAGAGCAAATATGTACAAAAAAAGTATTCCGGTCAATCCGCTGATCGATATTAATATTTTATTGCGAACGGTTCTCGTTATGAAGAGTGAACGTGATGTAAAAAATGAAATTGCAAAAATAAGTAACGATACGATAACCGTAGCCAGCAGTGGTGGCCAGACAAGTTTTTTATTATAAGTGCACAAGACCTCGCTTTTTTCGCCCGCTATTGTCAAACCTTTTGTAAATCGTAAAGGAATTCCATGAGAGGGTATTTCTATTTCCACCGGAAGCGACATGGCGTTACCTTTAACTCTGTTCTGAAATTGCCTTTGTGCAACAGGTGCATCTGTTTTCCAGGAACTGTTCAGGTATTTATTACTATACGATTCTACATTCTGAATCGAGCCCTTAACTCTTTTAAATGTATATTTTTCAGGAAAGTACATCTCCCCGTTTACTTTTTGACAATTTATATCAACTACCGGTGTTTCAAACCTGAAATTTCCGTTTAATCCAAATTTTTTCTGCTGATTCCAGTAAACAAGTTCCAGTACAAACCCGGCCCCCTCCTCAGTTTTTGAAAGTTTTTTAAGAGGCAGCAAAACCTCATTTCCATTGGTGCTGGATGCGGGCATAACAGCATTACCATCAATAAGCGCACTCCAAAGCTCCCACCCCTCTGGCATGGAGACTCTGAGATATTGCTTATGATTATTACGGATGAAATACCGGAATTTTACCAGCGAGTAACCCGCATTTGTAACAATTCCGGTAAACAATCCCTCATCAGCAATAGCTACGAGCACAGGAACATCTTTATGCCTTTTGATCTTTAATGATAATTTATACGGAGTGCTGGTATACTTGTATGTCATCAGTACATCTTTTTGCATCTGAAGCCACTCCGGTAACTCACCCGTACTCGCATCGGTTAATTTCTCCTGCACCTCATCAGCGAACACCTCAATAGCTTCGGATGCATTAACTGAGAGGTATCCATTCTGACGTTTTACGTCAAGTATTGAGAGAACAGGTATTTCTACCGTTGATTCAGCAGTTTTGAGTTTTTGATTGAATTCTATATTAATAGTGTATGTTCGCTCAGGTGCAAAGGTAGTCGAAACTTTAAGAATGATGCCCTTTTCAGTATGCTCCACTTTCCATTCAGAAATTCCGGCCCCCTGTACGTTTTCAATCTGAAGTGAATCCGGCAGTAGAATCGAAAACGTTTTTCTTTTCTGATGCCAGATCTGGTAATCTACTCTATACTGGTAGTTAATTCTATTCTCTTTGATAGTCACAAGCAACCCACTGGTCGCGAATGACTTCGGCACTATTCTGTTACCATTCTCCTCATCCGCAAAATCTTCTCCGATTTGAGAATATCTGATTAACAGCTCATCCTCAAGTGAAATGACTGAATTGAAACCGGTATTATTGTTTTTAATAGTAACTACCCGTTTTATACCGTTTATCCATACATCTGACCTCATTTTCGGTATGATAAATTCCAACCGGGCACTTGCTGCACGCGGTACACTGAAAGCAATTTTATAATTACCCTCTTCATTGGTTACCGGGCAGTAATAGGTTAACGTGAGTGTATGAGTCCCCGCTTTGGAAAGAAGTACCTGGAGATTATCCTCTGTAGTATGAACTGGAATGTCAGCTCCGTTCAATTCCGCTCTCTCCAGAACTCCTTTTGATGAATTGTCATTTTGAGTTGTTCCGATTGGAATTGCTACCCAATTGTTCTGTTTTAAACTTGTTGAAAGTGGTACAATTACACTAACTTTAACAACAAACCTTGCGGCATTACGATTCAGTACTTTTCCGTTTATAACAGCATTACTGATCAGATAATCAGTCGATGAAAATAGTGTATCCGGCAGAGGTTTATTTACCGGTTCAGAAGCTTTGTTAAGGATTTCTTTAAATTCTTTCCAGGGAAGATCTATCCGTGTATCTTTAAGATCAATCGTCTTTGTTCTTTCCGCATGAGCCGGCAGTGCAAATAAAAACACGCATAAAAGAATTGTTGAAATTTTCATGAAAAGCTCCGTGTTGAATTTAATTAACTGACGATTTTACGGTGAATAATGTTACAAATATACTATTTTTTTGTTACATAGAAAGTTTAATGTACGTTATATATTCTGTAATAACTCTAACCTGTTATTTTACTGAAACTGTTATAGTCATGAATACAGATCTATTAAATAAGTTAACTAAAAAAGAATTTGAGCCCTTAAAACTTATAGAGTTTATTTCTCTGATTTGTGCTGTAATAACCGGTTTATTTCTCAGTACATTAGAGATTTCATCTATTGCAACTGACTTTTTTGAAGCTATTCCAGAGGAAAGAACTGCTAAACTTGTAAAATCATCCTTCGACTGCGGCCTGGAGTTTGGGAATAAAAAAGGGCACGAAAAAAAACCGGATGATCTTCTGGGGGGCGGAGACTCAAAGCATCGGGTCACCCGGAAAGGTGTGCTTGGTATGATTAACAATCAAATTAAAGCTCAAAGCGTCGCATTTTCAAATCCCGCCGGGTTTGGGGGATTTGCTACCGATATTGATGCTATTCTTAATGGTGCTCAAGGTTTGAAAACCGGTGGGCGCGGAGGTATCATAAAGAAAAACTTAGAAGGTATAGGTGTCGGTAAAGGAAGTGGAAACGGCTTTGGCGGTAATAAATATGATAAACCATCAATAACATATTCACCAAAATTCAGTACTGCAAAACTGGAATCAGCTGCAGGAGAAAACCCTTTCATTAACACGGATTCAGAACCTTTATCTACATTTTCCATTGATGTTGACAATGCATCTTACAATAATATTCTTTACCATGTCCGGCTCAAGATGCTGCCACCACCATCAAATATCAGAATCGAAGAGATGATCAATAATTTTTCCTATGATTATCCTGTGCCCTCCGGCTCACATCCTCTCAGTGTTGTTACAGAAGTTTCAGGATGCCCCTGGGAATTAACGCATCGTATTTTCCGCATAGGAATTAAAGGAAGAAGTTTACCCCCGCAAGGTCCGCCCCCGTCAAATTTTGTGTTCCTTATTGACGTATCAGGATCAATGGCTCTTCACGGAAGGCTTCCGCTTTTTAAACAGGGCCTGCGTTCATTTGCTTCCAGTCTTCAAAAACGGGACAGGATTTCAATAATTACCTATGCCGGTGAGGCAGGTTTACACCTTGCATCAACTCCGGGAAACAGAAGAGAACTCATTAATGATGCAATCGACAGATTGAAATCCGGAGGTTCAACTGCCGGATGTGAAGGTATACAGCTTGCATATCGTCTTGCAAACAATAATTTTATAAGTAATGGTAATAACCGGATAATCCTTGTTACTGATGGAAATTTCAATGTCGGAGAGTCAAACGAAAAAGATCTCGTCAGACTGATTGAAAAAAAACGGGGTAATGGAATCTTTTTAACTGTTATTGGAATGAATATAGACCATGAACAGGATGAAAAGACTATGGAACAACTTGCGAATAACGGCGATGGAACTTTTGCCTCGGTTTATAATGCATTTGACTTACAGAGAGTGCTGTCTTCAACGGGTGAGACTTTTTTTACTGTTGCAAAAGATGTAAAAATTCAGGTACAGTTCAATCCTGAAAGTGTTGAAGCTTATAGACTTATCGGCTATGAAAACAGAATGCTTCAAAGCAGTGAATTTTCTGATGATACAAAAGATGCCGGTGAAATCGGGGCGGAGCAGACTGTAACTGCACTCTATGAGATCGTTCCAATACGGCAGCCTGATTATTCACGACTTTTTTGTACTGTAAATATACGGTATAAAAATGGTGATGAAAGCGAAAGCAGGCTTATGACATCAAATGTCTACGACCGTAACAAACAGATCGAAATGTCTTCGTCTGATTACCGCTTCGCAACTGCAGTCGCCGGTTTTGGGTTGCTGTTGCTGAACTCTTCCTACAAAGGAACATGTACCTACAATGCGGTGATAGATCTGGCACGTTCAGCCGCTGGCGGCCCCTATTCCCACGAAAGATACGAGTTTATCGAGTTGGTAAAAAAATGTAAAATACTTGCTCAGGAAGAAGTACTCAGTTTTAAATAAAATTTGTTCAAGAACACATTTTTTCAGAAATGAGGCGACTTATGGATGAAATGGTGATCAGATATGGGGAAGATGCTGTCTTTATAATAGGGGGAACTTTCCTTTAACAGAAGCAACCTCTCAGATGCGACCCGCTATGTCTTGACACAGTTCGTTCATAACGGGTCTCACCAGTCCCGATAAGCAATGCGCAGTAATCGATTCAGCAGATATCCAGTATCGTTACCGTCTTATTTCGAAAAGTGAAAGCGGCACCCTTTTTACGATCAGCCATAGCGACTGCCAGCGGTGCCTGCGGGGAAATAATATCATACACTTCCCCGTCAATGCTGATTTCATCGACGCTTACAGCTATAAAAAAAATTCCGATCGATGTAGAAACGAGTGCACCGGGCTGCACAGAATCATACTTTTTAGATATATCGATTGTTCTCAGGAGCTCACGCTGTTTTTGCGATTCTGCTAAACGCTGAGCAAACATCTCCGTTTCCCGCTGTTTCATAGCCCTTTCAGTTTCATACTTATCACCTGCGGTATTTTTTTCCTCACCTGCCGCTGCTGATTGTGCCGCAGTAACAGCCTGATTGTTGATATCAATAGTACGGGCTATATAGTCAGCACAATGTTTGAAAAGTTGGTGCTTGATTGTTTTAGTCTCAGCCATTAATATTCCCCATTACACAAAACTTGTTTGTAGAATCATACGTGTATTGCCAAATATACCATAAAAAACCAATATCACTCCAGTACTAAAAGTTCAGTTATCATTTCTCTAAAGATTGGTAATCTACTTCCAGAAACTATTTTCCTGGTTTAACCGATCGTCCGCTGGATCTTTTTCAATATAAGATCTTTGCGTATTCCTCGAGGCTTCTGAATGGAGATATTATGAAAATTATTGAATTGAAGCAAAAGATAGTCAGTTACACAAAACTAACCCAGTCACGCGGATACACGGTAGCATCAGAGGGCAATATCAGTGCCCGCCTTGATGATGGTACCATCCTTATTACTCCAACTAAAATAATAAAAGATTTTATAACAGAGGACGACCTGGTTATAATCGACCCTGATGGTAACCAGATCACAGGAACACGGAAAGCTACTTCAGAGCGGTTTACACATTGCGAAATATACAAAAAAAGACCAGACATACAATCAATCGTTCATGCGCATCCGGTTTACACGGTCCTGGTTACTGTACTGGGATTAAAACCCTTTGATAACGTTTTCATCTCCGAAGCTGCAATGTTTTTAAAAAATGTAACACTCGCTCGTTTCGCTAAACCATCAACCACAGAAGGGGCCAGAGTTGTTGGTGAGGTGTGCTCAGACAGTGATGCAATTATAATTGATAGACACGGAAGCTTTACCTGTGGCACAACTATCGAAACAGCCTTTTCGATCCTTGAAATTATGGAGAAATACTGCCGGATGTTTTATCTTGCAACCCTCTCAGGAAAAAAAATCAACTATATTGATCCTGCAATTGTTGACGAGTTAAAAATGGTACCTTATTGACTGAGTTAATTCATGGCTCATTCAAGTAGCTCAGAAAATGTTTGAAATATCCTCTGATTGCACTGGTAATAAAACGTAGTGTTTACTGACTCGTCTGTACCGGTATTTTCTTGAAGAGCATTAAAAGCGTGTATCGCAAACCCCAACCCGATTAATTCTGACTCAAATTAAAAAATTAATTCTTTACAGGAAAACAACGCTTTAACGTATCACGGTATGTGGCATGAATCTTGAGCACAATAATCTATTCTATTTTTTGTTCAATTTGGACAGGAGGAATCGATGCCAGAATTTGTCAATCCATTCGTCGGCATGGCGCCCGGCAATAAAATGACTCCAGAAGAGCTTCTCAGAGCCTTACGTCTTTCTCTGGCAGCTGAAGAAGAAGCGACTCACATTTATCTTGCAATTGCAGATGCTACATCAAACGAACTTGCAAAGGCAGTCCTCAGGGATATCGCAGAAGAGGAGCGTGTTCACAAAGGGGAGTTTCAGCGGCTCATTGAAATTCTCTCACCACAGGAGGTTGATTTTATGGCGAAAGGTGCTTCAGAAGTTGATGAAATGAGGGAAAAACTGAATCAAAGTGGTGAGGTCAAAGAATACCCGTCTGTGGCAATTCCAACTGTTGGGAACCTTAAAAAAAGTCAGGAATAGGAGGACAAACAATGTCATTGGATCTACTAAACAGAGGTGATGCACCATTTGAGCAGGAGTTCTGGGACACACTCGATCTGACAGTAAAATCAGTCGCGGAAATCCAGCTGAGCGCGAGAAAACTAATTTTTACTGAGGGCCCCGCAGGGTTAGGACTTCAATTTGTCCCTGGTAATGAGCGGCAGATAGAGTTCCCTGAAGGAGATGCGACACTGTCCTTATCACATGAATTACCACTTGTACAGTTATGTGAGCTTTTTTCTATTTCGGGAAGAAATATCGAAGTATCCAGAAATGCCGGTTTAAAACCCAACTTTGAGGATCTGGTCTCCTGCCTGTTGAAAATTACCTCACTAGAAGATAAACTGCTTTTTTATGGAGCTGCTGCATCAGGTATAAACGGCTTGCTCACTCACCCTGATACCAGGAGAATAAAACTATCACCCTGGAATAAACCCGGCGACTCAGTTGAATCGATATTACAGGCAATAGAGATCCTTGACAATGGTGGATTCCATGGACCATACAGTCTCGGCTTATCGGTTTCGCTCTACAATAAGCTACAGCGGCGATATCCCGATACAGACATTCTTGAAATAGATCATCTTAAAAAAGTAATAACCGGTGGAATAATAAAATCAGCTGCAATTGTTTCCGGTGGAGTGATTATTACAGGTGGAGCAGAGTACGTGTCAATTGTTCTTGGTCAGGATCTTATGGCTGGTTTTGAGGGGCCATCGGCAAGAGATTACATTTTTACACTTTCTGAGACATTGGCATTACGTATAAACACCCCGGGATCGGTTTGTGTCCTGGAAGGATTCAACTAAATAACAGCAGACTCACCGCCATGACCATCATGCCTCCTATTAATCCACCAATAGCGACATGATGTTCACCGTATTCTTCTGCAGTCGGCAGCAATTCATCAAGTGATATATACACCATAATACCGGCGACTGCAGCAAAAATCAGCCCGAAAAAAAGATCATTGAACAGTGTTCTTAACAAAAAGAAACCTGCAAGAGCACCCACAGGTTCAGCGATACCAGATGCAAATGAATACCAGAATGCTTTACTTCTGCTTTTAGTGGCATAATAGATCGGGACCGAAACCGCAACCCCCTCAGGTATGTTATGTATCGCGATTGCAACTGCAATACTGATTCCCAGAGTTGGATCAGTAAGAGCAGCCATAAATGTTGCCAATCCCTCAGGAAAATTATGAATGCCAATTGCCAGCGCAGAGAACAACCCCATTCGCATCAACTTGCGATCGGAAACATCTGGTTTATCTTTGTTTTTCTTAAGATGACTTATTTCATGTGGATTTTCAAATGACGGAATAAGTTTATCAATAAGAGCAATGAAAGCAATACCTGCAAAAAACGCCACTACCGTAACTCGATAGCCGTTAGCAGCACCGAGGTGTACTGTCAATGAATTTTTCGCTTTCACAAATATCTCTATAAGAGAGACATAAATCATAACTCCAGCCGAAAATCCTAAAGAACCGGACAGAAAACGCGGATTAAACCCCTTTGAAAAAAAACCAAGAGCACTACCTATTCCTGTGGACAGGCCGGCAAACAGCGTTAATCCAAATGCAAAAAATATTTTACCTTGATCCATCTCTTCCTCCAGAGTAGCTAGTCCTGTACAAAAACTTCGTGTGTACTATCCGTCATCCCGGACCCGGGTCGGACTATGAGTACTCTTTTTGCCCCGGTTTTTGAACAGACACTATTTTATATTCCAACTGAATATACTAAAACGTTACTGCTACAATGAATTCTTAGTGCTTTTGAAAAGGATATCTCGTATCACGAGATATCTCTGGATATAAAGGCTGATAATTCAGGTACAGTTATTGATAGGTTTTTGATTATTTAAAAAGCTATGAAACACTTTGATTTTTTTGATTTATCCAAAAGAAGTAACCTGATCATTCGCAGACAAGTTAAAACCGGTATCTTTTATACTTGTTCACTGGTGTTACTGATAACTATGGTGCAATCAATTCCTTCGATGAAAACAGAAATAAATTTAAATATTCCGGACCGGGAATGGGATAGTACGCGACCTGATAGAAGAGTCGGATGGTGTGCTGAAGCGTGTATCCAGATGGCAATGACATTCTATGGACACCATATATCTCAAAGTGAGATTAACAAGGCAGGAAAACCTGAACATTCAGATCTATATATGGATGATATTGATCCTGCACTTAATCAACTTTCTGTCAGGTACATTACCTGGAATCCATCCAACAGGAATATCAAGATGTTTGTTTCATGGATAAAAGAGATGCTGGATTTGAGATATCCGGTCCTGTGCGGAATTAAAACGTATCCAGATAAACATCCTCGATGGTTTCTTGATCATTTTGTACTTATAGTGGGATATAACGATAACGGTTTTATTGTAAATACAAACATGTATGGACAAAAAGAGATCTCATTTCGCAAAATTACATCTTCAAAAAAAGGGTTTTCATTTAAAAACAAATACAATAAATATTTTGCAAGGGCTATCACAGGAGTTGACACTAAATAATTTTTTTCAGGTAACAGCGGAAAGGGATATTATTCTGGTATTAAACACTCCATAGCTACTATTCGTGAATCCTGTACTACCTATCTTAAAGCTGCGGCATGTCAGGAAAGTGCATGCCGCCCTGACTTATCCTCTAAAAAATTCAAATTAGCGGTGTTTTCCAAGGTTCCCGTCCCTTGCGTCCCGATCATTTCCTCTCGGGACTGCAGTGGAACAGGACGAATGAAACTACGCTATTATGCACCTGAGCAGTAAATTTACGTGGATAACAGTACAACCTACTCCCGGGTATAGGTAATTTTCCTTACTTTATCCCATCGTTCATTAAATAACCCGCTCTGTTTCCATACCAGATTGGTCCTTGAAATCGCTGCGCCTGAAGCATCAGTTCGAATGGTAAAAAGGGAATCATTAGACCAGTTATTGTTATCGGTATCAAACCAGGTCTTCAGAACCGAAATGCTGTCTCCTGCCCTGAAATATGAATAGTCAGTTAATGGAACCCATTGTTTTCTTCTAAGATCAAAAAAGGTTTCCTTACTCAGAATTATACCGCTGGAATGAAGTGTATCAATTGTCTGGTAGTATTCCCAGGTTTTTAAATTTTCATCATAAAAACCACACTCCTCATACCCCCCTGCCAATGGATGCCGACATTGTTTTTTTTCATAACTGGTTAAAATCCAGTTCCCATCGGAAGCATTCAATGTAAAAGTTGACTCTGCCGCGTTGTATTCATTTTCTGAGTTACTCGGAACTCTCTCCCATTTATAATAGGTACCACTCCAATTTTTTTTACTTTCATCATACTTTTTCACAATGATTCTTTGTGATATCAGGTTACCGGAAAAATCCCGATTCTCGTCTTCAACATATACAGGAACAGATTGATCATTAATCGATTCCTCAATACTGTCATAAACAGAAAATCGATTTTTATTTTTTCTATACAATCTGGCAGTATTTTGTATCCATCGGTTAATTCTTTCATCCCAGCAATCAATCATGAAAATGGTAAGTGGTGCTTCGGCTATTTTTCGGTAGCGGAACAGTTCTTTTTCAATTCTCTTTTTGTCAGAATGGTTTGTTATTTTGGTTTCCATCCACATATCATCACCCTGATAGATATATTCACTTGTGGTGACAGCACTGATATCATTTCTTAACTGTTCCGGACTATCATAATCATTTGAAACATGTCGTTTTATTCGACCCTGAACATCGTAAAAAATACTGTCTTCAGCAATCCAGATCTTTTTTTGCGGTTCCCATTCGCAGTTATGAAGTACAAGCCGGCAGCCATTATTCATTACAGTATCAACATATAAGCGAACACCCTCAATAACTTCCCACCCTTTTTTTTTCCATTTAAAGGTTACTTTTGCGTTTTCTAACAGTAACCTGTCATAACTGGTAAGGGTTCTTGTATCATTTATCCAACTGGACCTGCTCCATTTCTGATTCACCTCGTCCAGACAATTGGATCCAGGGTCATAACTGATTATTTTTTTTGTGTAATTCATCCATTGCGATCCATTCCAGGTTTCTTCAATGGTGATATTTTTGGTTGTTTTTTTTCCAAAGTATTTGCTTACGTTTATTGATTCATTATTCTGTGCTTTGATCGGAAAAACTGCAAGGAATAAACCTGCAAGAGCAGTGATACATCCGGAAATTTTAAAATCGTGATACATAATACCCTTTCTTTAACAATAGGTGAAATAGTATGAACTTAATATGTTGATAGAGAGATTTTTAATCCTAATGTAGTTCTCTCGCCTGATTGAGGAATTTCTACACTGAATTCTGTATCTACTTTCATATGTCTATTTAAAAGTATTTTGTGCCCGAGTGCGATAAAACCCAGATCAACCCGCTTGTCACCTTGAACTGCATGGTGACGGAAATGCGGATTTACAGATAACTGAAGATACTGGTTTTGTACTAGCTGCCTGAAGTATCCGATTTTCAACTCAGTCAGAAGAGTGTAGATTTTTTTTGCTTTTGACTCTATAACAACAGTCTCAGTATCATCTTCGGCCCATGATGTATCACTTTTGCTCAATATCT
Source organism: Chitinispirillaceae bacterium (assembly GCA_016929595.1). GTDB lineage: Bacteria > Fibrobacterota > Chitinivibrionia > Chitinivibrionales > Chitinispirillaceae > JAFGIN01. The sequence continues at coordinate 40,075 of JAFGIN010000101.1, read as the reverse complement.
CATTCAAGGATAAAAATACTCCCCTCGGCGAATATGAGTTAACATTTAAGACAGCCTCAACGCCAGGCGAGAAATACAAAGCCTTATAGGAACCCATCTGTGATTCCAGGTTAAAACACAAATTGAACTTATCCGAATCATAAAAAACAAGATCTGTACCAATATGGAACCCTGAAAATGAACCTATTGATGATCTGCTGAAAGAATGTTGAACACCCATGTAAATATTGAAATATTCATTAAACCATTTTCCACCAGTTACTTTTCCATTGATGTTCCACTGTTGCGAACGCATACTTTCAATACCTGTTTCCATATGTGCAAATAGTCCATTTTTTCGGGCATCTGCTAACCATTCATAAGAAGCTGCTGTAACAGCCGTCCCTAAGCATATAAGAATTACTTTTAATATTTTCACAACTTTACATCCTTATTTTTTACACCTCAGACGCATTCATAAGCATTCATCCGCCCCAGCCACCTGGCAACCATTCAACCGAGGCAGTACATTAATTTACCGCAGTAGATTTTGAACGTGCCGGAATTCCAAACCACGATGAAGAGGAAGGTAGTGTCTCACCCTTCATTAACAAAGAGAGTCCATCAAGTTCTGCACCCTGTTTCAATGTAGAGTCATACAGGACCACGGACATTGGACCAACAGTTGAGTTTCTGCCAATATGCAAACTTGACATTTTCATTACTCTGTCTTCAAACAGATGTGTCTGTATCGTGCAGCCGTAATTCAGTGATGCATTATCATCTATTCTTACTAAATCGAATTCGGTTATTTCTGTTGTATCCATATAAACATTTTTACCAATTCTGGATCCCAGACATCTGAAAAACCACGGCAGAAAGGGAGTTCCTTGTATCATTTGTAAAAGTAGCGGGAAAACAAGATTTTCACACAATGAATTGATAAATTCGTTTCGCCAGATAAATGTGCACCATAATGGTTTTTGATTCTGCCGATACCTGCCAACAAGAAGCCACTTGGAAAGTATTGTCATCGTGGAAATTACCAGAGTACCCGCAAATATGACAACAGGACAAAGCAGTATGTATGATTTCAATGTCGCAACCGGTCCTAATATTTCGGACAGAAACCAGTATGAAAAAATAAAACAACAACTAGTCAATGCCGGAGGAAGTGTAATTTTGAAAAACTCAAAAAAACCACGCAAAAAAATCATATGACGAGGGGGATTAAATGTCTGGTGATTAGCGAAGTTCTGATTTTGCTGTCTTTTTGGCAGACTTATCGGAGGGGAACCCAGCCAGTCTGAATTGTGAATTATGGAGTATCCACATTCAAGAGGCGGTTTGGAAAGTACACCAATAAGACAATTATCACCAATGGTCACACCAATTGGAACTAATGCACTGTTTCCAACAAATGATTTTTTACCAACGGATGTTTTTCCTACATGCATAACACCATTTTTGACTACAGCGGGACCAACACTGGCTGAATCAGCGATAAAACTACCATCATCAATGGTCAATAAATCTGCAGAAATATGGTCAACCGTTGAAATTTCTGTCAATTTTCCGATTTTTGCGCCGAGAAGACGTAACCATGGAGGAAGAAAAATTGTTGCATATATCGGTTGTACTGTAGTTAAACTTAGTTGAACTAATGTGTCAACTATCCACTTTCTTATGTAATCATAGCTGTAAATTGGATACTGTTCGGATTTTTTATTTGGAGGATCAACTATTTTTTTTATCACAACTATCGTTAGACAATAAGAAACAGTATAAAATGCTGCCATCAGTACTGTAAATGGTAATGTGTATAGTAAACCGTAATTTACATATAATTCAAATGCAGCAGTTATCCATGGAACAAGCAATACCAATGGTACCAGTATCACGAAAATAAATGCAGAGAAGAATGCGACATTGTAAAAGAAAGGAACTTTTCTTTCAAAGTAATTTTCAGGCTCAATGATAACAGATTGCTTCGTTTTTAATTTAGCCGGAGAACCTTCCCAGTACTCATTTTTTAAAACTGTAGTACCTGAAGGTAATAATGATAATTCGCCAAGCTCAGAATTATCTTCCATTTTTGTATCTTCACTTACTACTGAGCGCGTCCCGATAGTGCAAAAGTTTCCAATCTGTATTGGAGCTATATGGAGCATTCCATCTGAAACAGTGTATGCCATACAATGTACATCAGCATTTATACTGCTGTTATCACCAATGGAAATCATATCAGATACCCGAAGCCGATCTGTTCCCAGATGTACATTTTTTCCTATGCGCGCCCCTAATAGTCTGTAATACCAGCAAAGAATTGGGGTACCACGCATCAAACGCACCGGCACCAGATCCAATACCCTGCATACAAACCAGAATCTCAGATAATACAATCCCCATAACGGATATGTTCCGGCTTTAAATTTCCCGATAATAATCCACTTAGATGCAATCGACACTACAATAACAGCGGGGAATAATGCAATCATTGCACTGCATGATGTCAGAAGCCATACACCTAAATCTACATCTGGATTGCACCAGTCAAAAATAAATGGAATAAGCAGTGGTGTAGAAAAAAGAAGAAAGATCGGATAGAGCGCTATTGCCTGAAAGAAACCGCAGAAAATGCGTTTTAATGTGGTTTTCAGCTCATTTTTTTTGATGCTGCCGGATTGACTTAAAGTGCTCTCTGTACTCTTTATCTTCTTTTCACAATCGGCAGCAAACGATTCGACGGTCCGGAACTGATAAATATATTGCAACGGAAGATCCTGCAACCCCGGTATTGACCGCAGTTCCGAAATAATAGTAGCTGCCAGTAATGAGTGTCCACCAATATCAAAAAAATCATCTGTAACAGAAATATCCTGTTTATCAAAGTATTTCTTCCATATATCAAGGACCAACCTCTCTGCTGGTGTACGTGGATCAATAACGTCTTTACTTATTGACAATCTTCCATCATAGAGCGATGGTAATTTTTTACGATCTACTTTACCACTTTGTAATTGTGGTAATTCATTGAAAAGCAGGAATTGATTTGGAATCATATATGATGGTAGAAAGTTCTGCAACATTTTTCTTACACCATTTTCATCAAATACTGTATCAGGTTGTAAAACAATATAGGCAACCAGTGATTGTATCTGCTGCGCGTTAGTAACCACTGCAACTGCAACCTGGCAGGCATTGGTTGCTTTTATGATTGATGATTCTATCTCCCCAAGTTCAATTCTCTGTCCACGTAGTTTGACCTGATTATCAATGCGCCCTCCAAATTCAATATTCCCATCACTCCTGAATCGGGCACGATCACCGGATCGATATAATCTGTCGGGAAAGCCATGACCTAAGGTAAAAGGAGACTGAATAAATTTCTGCGCAGTTAATTCAGATCTTTTCAAATATTCCCTTGCGAGGCAATGCCCACCGATGCATAGTTCTCCAGGTAAACCAGGAGGAACAAGCTGGAGATTTTTATCGAGAAGAAAAATTGCATAATTTGGAACAGGTTTCCCTATAGATGGTTTAATATCCTTTTTACAGTAAGTGGATGTGGCGATCACTGTAGTCTCGGTAGGTCCATATGTATTGAACACATTTCTTGAGTCATTCAACCATGGTTCAATAGACTTAAGATGACACTCTTCCCCACCAAGAATAAGAATTCTGACTGAATCCACCGGCTTATGCATCATTGCTATTTGAGTCGGGACCGTCGAAAAAACAGTTATTTTCTCTTTTTGCAGAAAGTTTGACAGATCGGGACCTGACAACGCTTCCGATTTTGTCGCAGCCACTAAAAGAGCTCCCGAAAACCACGCTAACCACATCTCTTCAACTGATGCATCAAAGGATACCGAAAAGCCCTGGTAAACCCTATCGGTACTGTTAACATTAAAAAGATGGTGTTCAGCCCGAATCAGATTGCATACTGAACAATGAGGAATAACAACCCCTTTTGGTTTTCCAGTGGTACCTGATGTGTAAATTATATACGCGGTATCATCGGGAGTAGCACCACATTGTGAAGGACCAATACACTTATATGTACTGAATATCCGGTCAAACTCATCTATCAGAAGATTGTCTATTGTTATATTATTCTGTTTGTACAAAGCTGAATCTGTTATAAGTAATACAGAGTGCGAGTCACTCAGTATAAATTTTATACGATCTTCCGGCGACCTTGGATCTATGGGAACGTATGCTGCTCCAGCTTTCAGAACAGCCATAATAGCGATGAAAATTTCTTCCGATCGTGGTAACAGAATCGCAATATGATCTCCCCGATTTACATTTCTCAACTGCAGGTAAAAGGCCAAACTGTCAGCTTTTTCATTAAAAGCTCTGTAACTAGTCTCGATTTCTCTGCAACGTAATGCTGGTTGTTCAGAATATTTATCTACAGTATTTTTAAAAAGTACCTGCAAACACTCAGGTTTGGAAATCTCAGTATCTATGAGTGTTGTGCTTAACTCCCGAATCATTCTTATTTCTTCATCGGATAGTATCGGCAGCTTACCTACCGGAATGTTTCTGTCATTTAGTATTCCCTCTGTAATTATCTGAAAATGCTGGCCCCACTTTAGCGCAATGTCATAACTGTTTGTCAGAAACTGCGCGCTGATTACCAGGCTTCCTTTAAGTGACATCTCAAATAAAAGCGAGATTTTTACTGTACTTTCGTAACTGGACAGATTCGAACAGATAAATGAGTTCATCGGTTGCGATTCGAACCAGTTTTTCCAAGAGAGATTACTTTCCATCATTTCTTTAATTTCAGTAAACAATTCAGTTATAATTGTTTTTTCATTTACAGTAAGCGTAAGTTCAACAGGTTCCGGATGATCCGTTGAAGTACCAGATAGCGAGACATTAATCTCAGTTTCATCCTCCTCCTGATACCTGTACAGGAGAGATACCAACGTTGAGATCAGTTTTACCTGAATCGGAATATCAGAGGTTAACTCGATGTTCTCTAACTTTTTGACCAGATCATCCGGTATTACAATATCATCAATAATAGCGCCGGGACTCGGAGGAATTTTAGATAAATCAGAAGCTGTAAATCGGGATTCCATTGCCAAAATCCTTTACTAATAAAGTTAAATATCTTAAGACAAATGGTGAGATGCGGATTTGCTGATGTTTCAGTCGTTTATATTATTCTGGTAAAGCTATCATTCTAAAAACAACAATGAGTTTCGATGAACATTACATGTAATTGCCTTTGGTTAAATTAACTTTGCATGAATCATTAACATCCAAAAATCAGGCCAATGAGAATAGATTTAAATCGTATACCAGCCTTAATTTTTGAAAAATGAATCTTTAAATATCAATTAACCGGTTTAAATTCAGCAATATTGCATCTTGTACAATAAGAAGAAAAGGTATCGAAAAAATGTAAAATATTCAACAATATTTTTTAATACCACATTACGCGATTAATCTACGCATTTGAAAATATTGGGCAGAATAAAACGAACGTTTTTATTGGGTCGTGCGCATGTAGGGGGGGGACGACAGTTTTATAATCTATCCAGGAAACCATTAGCAGCACTGGCGTGTCCAGACCATAGGGACAGCGCGATTTACACTGGTTGCACTGAACACATCGGTCAACATTATTCATCTTTTCCATACAGTCATCATTGAGATATACCAATACCGGTGCGCGTCGTATCATCAGAGACATTCTGACTGCATTAGGGATATCGATTCCAGCCGGACATGGCAGACAGTATCCACAACCCCTGCAGAACTCTTTGCCCAGTTCGTTAAGGTCACGTTCAATCGGCTCTCTCATTTTCTGATTGAGGATTGGTGGATCGTCACTATAGCCAATAAATTCATCAAGTTCCCATTCCCGCTGCACACCCCAGACTGGTATCACATTGTCAAATTGAGCAATACATGCATATGCAGCAGCTTTAAAACCCATATCACTTATCAGGCCCTCAATCAATTATATTTACCTATTCTAATTTCTTTAACATATCTATATTATAAAGGTACCATATGCCTCGTATCAGCAATCGAACGAAACCTTTTTCTGAATCAGTCATACGGTATATGACCCGTGTCGCCCAGCAGACTGGCGCAATCAACCTCTCGCAGGGATTTCCGGATTTCGATCCACCTTCGGAACTTCTGACGGCACTTGAAAAAGCAGCCATAAACGGGCCGCACCAGTATGCGATTACCTGGGGTGCGCGCAATTTCAGAGAAGCACTGGCAAAGAAACTTCAGTATTTTATGGGTATTCCCATAGATCCTGATGAACATATAACGGTCACCTGTGGCAGTACTGAAGCGATGATGGCATCAATGATGGCGGTTACCGATCCGGGTGATAAAGTTATCGTCTTCTCGCCTTTTTATGAAAATTACACTGCAGACACAATTCTCTCAGGAGCTGATCCAATATTTGTCAAACTACATGCCCCTGAATTCTCCTTTGATCCCCGCGAACTGAGACAGGCATTTGAACATCGCCCCAAAGCTCTGATTCTTTGTAATCCGGGTAACCCGACAGGCAAAGTGTTCTCCCGGGAGGAGCTACTTTACATTGCCGATCTGGCAGAACGATATGACACCTTTATCATTACCGATGAAGTATATGAGCATATCGTCTATCATCCCCACCGCCACTGCTATTTCGCATCACTTCCGGGTATGTTTGAACGTACGATTTCATGCAGTTCTCTTTCGAAAACATACTCGATTACCGGATGGAGACTGGGATATGTAGCAGCCCCGCGCGAGGTAAGTGATGCAATCCGTAAAGTACATGATTTTCTTACTGTGGGGGCAGCCGCTCCGTTGCAGCAGGCTGCAGTAACAGCGCTGTCATTTCCCGACAGCTATTACACCGGCCTTGCTGAAACATACGCAGCTAAACGTGCGTACTTTCTTTCGGCCCTTGATGCAGCCGGCCTTTCATACACTACCCCACAGGGAGCCTACTATGTAATGGTTGACATTTCATCGTATGGAGCAGGCAATGATACCGTTTTTTGTGAATGGCTGGCTCGTGAGATTGGTGTTGCGGCGGTACCCGGATCCATTTTTTTCAGGGAACCACAGCACCGTTATATCCGCTTTCACTTTGCCAAAAGAGAGGATACATTGCGAGAAGCGGCAGAGCGGCTCTTATTGTTAAAAACAAAGTCTCCGAACATTAAACCCTGATCTGCGACAAAAGCGATTTGAGATTATCGGAAATCTTGTTAAGAGCCCCAGGCAAATTCGAGACTTCCGATAGTTTACAATTTCCATCGAGACTACCTTCAGGATCTCGATGGACTCCCTGTCACTTCGGCCAGATAATTACCAGATACGTCCCGTATAAACAAAGTAGTATCGCCCCATGCCAGCGACGAATTGAGCGACCTGTAAGAATAAACAGTGTCATGAAAGCAACCGACAATACCATAAATAACAGGTCGTAAAAACCAATTCCCTTCGACTGCATAGGTGCAATTATTGAGGCGATTCCCAGGATTGAAAGTATATTGAAAATGTTGGATCCTACAATATTGCCAATCGCTATATCAGCCTCTTTTTTTACACCTGCAACTATGGATGTCGCAAGTTCAGGAAGGCTTGTCCCGGTCGCAACAATGGTAAGTCCAATGATCGCTTCACTGACCCCCCAGAACCGCGCCAGCTTCACTGCACCTTCAACAAGAAAATGTGATCCTAAAACCAACAGGGCTATTCCTGAAATAAGAAGCAACAGATCGAGCCAGAATTTCGAATTCGCAGATTCCTGAAAATCAACCTTCTGTTTATCTTTCCGTGCAAGAAATACACTTTTTATCAAATAAGCAACGATACCACAAGCTAAGATACAACCTTCCACTCTGGAAATATTGCGATCTACAATAAAGAAGAGTAGCACTGCAGTAGCAATAATCATTACCGGAAGATCAAATTTCAAAATCTGTTTGTGAATTTTAATTGGAGAAAAAAGTGATGCAAAACCCAGAATCACTGCGATGTTAAAAATATTGGAACCGATTACATTACCCAATGCCAGATCTCCGGCATTTCTCAGTGATGAAAGCGTGCTCACAACCAGCTCAGGAGCACTTGTCCCCATCGCAACAATAGTTAATCCCACAATAAGAGGACTGATACCAGCTTTTAGTGCCAGTGACGCACTACCCTTAACAAGCCACTCAGCTCCGAAGTACAATAAAACAAATCCCAGAAGAATAAAAAATAACGATACCATTATGAAAGCCTTTACATGTAATTTCTAACTATACATTCTCCAGTAATAATAAATAATGCCTGCAAGTGCTACAGCAGACAGTGAAGCCAGTGTAATCTTCACCCAGCTCCAGGGACGCTCCCCCTGTACTTCACCGGTTCGTCCATTAATCATAAACCGGTAAACATTATTATTGAAACGGTAGGCACTGATCCAGATCGGAAGGAGTATATGTTTAAATTTAATATCGGAATGAGATGTCAATAACGAATGGATTCTCTGATGGTCCCCGCCGATATTTTGTCGGACCAAAACCCGGATAGCATTGTCCATCACCGATTTTGCAGTTTCAAACCCGTTACGGAGATTGATCTGGTAACATTCCGATCGGAATCCACTTAGATATTGCTCATTAAACTGAACAAGATTTTCAAGATCCCAGGGCTCAAGTTTCTCGGTATACTTATTGGGAAGTGATGTACTTGCAAGTACCAGAACATCGTCAAAGAATTTCTCAACATACCCGCTTACCGGTCTCCAGTGAACCACGGTTCTTGTCCGGGTTTCGCGTTTACCATTGACTGTTACCGTGTAGGTTTCAGTATGATTGGTACCTCTTTCCCCGCGATAATCAGTCCCGGTCTGTGCATCATAAGTCCAGTAAGGGATATACACACCCGATAATTTATCTGCAGTGCTTCCGTATTTTTTGATCTTATTGGGTGCAAACCATAGTTTTTTAATCCACTGTTTATAAGCACTCAATGCATCTTTCTGGATTATTTTGAATGGAAGAAGATATCGCGGCTTTATTACAGTACAGGTTTGTGAATTCTCTACCACAAGCGGCGTACTGCAGAACGCACAATCCCCAGAGGTAACATGCACAGCAAGAGTTGTCAATGCCCCACAGCTATTGCATTTTACAGTGTGAATGACCGTTTTCTGCTCATCATCAATGTTGTTCTCTGAGAGATAGTTCAAGAAATCAGTTTCTTCAACTCTCCCCCCGGCAGAATCATCAGTGATTACCATTTCGGTTCCACAGTAATCACATTTCAGATTTGCCGTACCGGGAGCATATGTCAAGTCGGCACCGCAGTTTTCACATTTGTAATGTTTCACCGATATTGGATCGGTAGCTTCATCGCTCATAAATCAACTTTTCCTTCACACAGGTGGCAATGGCGGCGGCAGATTCGCAAAAAGCTCAGCAAGATCGGTAACCCCTGAAGCCTGCACCCAGGATGCCATTCCCTGCTTCCAAACAAGAGAATCCTGTTTCAATGTTCCCTGCGTAACCATCTGTGAAAGCTGTTCACATGTAAATGGGCCACTCTGCTGTCCGTTCAACGCTACATAAAATGCTGCTGCCGGCAGCGGTGGTGGAACCTGCGGAGGTTGGGCAGATGCATTCTGCCCCATCATCTGACCAAATGTATTTGTCATGACATTACCCATTCCGAATCCCATACCCATTCCCATACCCATTCCCATGGTACTATTGGAAGAGCTTGCGGCCTGCTCGATACTTTTTGCAGCTTTGAACTGTGTAAGCTTAGCCATATCAATTTTATTGAGCCGGCTGTATTCAAAAATCTCTTTTTTAAGCTCTTCAGGCATCGATACATTTTCAACCAGGAAACGTGTTATTTTCAGTCCATAACTTTGAAAATCCAGATTGAGTTTATTTAATCCCAACTCTGAAAGTTCTTCAAGATTAGCCGCGAATTTTTCAACAGGAATATTTCCTTCCCCCACAGCATCAGTAAATTTTGTCACAATAAGACTTCTCAACTGCCCGTTGATATCCTCTGCAACAAAATGAGAATCCGTTCCTGCGATTTCCTTTACAAAAAGACCTGGATCGACAACCTGAAATGCATATGTTCCAAAAGCGCGGAGTTCTATCATTCCAAAACGCTGATCATCTACAATGATCGGACTTTTTGTCCCCCATTTCTGGTCGGTAAACTGTCTTGTCGATGCAAAATAGATATCCGCCTTGAAGGGGCTGTTAAAACCATAGGCCCACCCCTTGAGCGTAGTAAGAATCGGCATGTTTTGAGTTTGAAGGGTGTGCATTCCGGGATTAAACACATCCGCTATCTTCCCCTCGTTCATGAAAACGGCAGCCTGCGATTCACGAACAGTCAGCCTCGCACCCATCTTGATCTCGTTCTGATAGCGGGGAAAACGCCAGATCAGAGTATCATTACTGCTATCCTGCCAGTCGATAATATCGACAAATTCACCTTTTATTTTATCAAAAAGTCCCATAATGGCTCCTCTGAATTAAACCTTTTTTGAAAAAGCACCCTCAAGATTGCAATCCGCCATCCCGGCGCAACCATCCCTTATAAAATATAACCTTTGGATAATCAAATTATAATGTCTGAATGATTATATTTTCATTTCAGCATATCGACGGGTTAACCATGCTCTTACGACCTTTATCTGCTCATAGGTCACTTCAACCTCTGAAGCCTCCATTATCTCCTTTAATTTTCCGGATTCAACAGTTGGAACGAGTTTGCTTAGATACTCCAGAACATCCTGTGGAATAAGTTTTTCAACAGGAACATCTCTGCCATCAAGAATGCACCTTTCTATATGTTCTGAAATGGTCCCTTCTGCAAGTGAACGTATCTGTGCGATCTGGGCAATGGTGTGCCCCTGACTCACAAGACCCCAGGTTTCATTGACAGTTTCGCTTTTTTCTGACCTGGACTTAACTGATTTTCGTGCGTGGGGTTCACTATCACTTGACACATCTGCGATTACCCCGAGATGTTCTCTTATTTCAGCAAGAAAAAAATCCCCGTATGACTCCATTTTGACTTCACCAACGCCATGTACATCAAACATTTTAAAACGTGTTACCGGTCGCTGTATCGCCATTTCATGAAGTGACCGATCGGCAAAGATTACAAATGGCGGTACCCCACGCTCATCAGCCAGTTTTCTTCGAAGTGCTTTCAATTTCAAAAACAGCGCCTCGTCCTCTCCCGCATTCACCACCTTCTGTTTGCCGGTTTTCTGAATAATTTTCTGAGCACGGGCTTCAACCTTCCTTTCACCATTTAAAACCGCTTTTGATTGATGTGTCAGCTTGAGCACTGAAAATTCATCATCGGTACGCACGATCAGATCATTATAAAAAAGGTTGTCAAAAAGCGCTCTGACCCGATCATTTACAAGATGCTTCCCCTTCCCGTAAATTTCAAGTTGATTATGCCCAAGCTCAAGAACCCGTTTTTTCTCAGACCCCCTGATCACATCAATGATATGCCCGGCACCAAAACGCTGCCCTGTAGCAGCAATTGCGTTGAGCACTATACAGGCATCACTGGTAATATCAACCATCTCCATTTCATTAACACAGATATCACAGGTGTCACAACTCTTCTTTGTATAATTCTCCCCGAAATAGCTCAATATGCGTTTTCTGCGGCATGATGATCCTGCTGAAGCATATGCAACCATCTCATTGAGAGATGCATTCAAGCGGCGTCTTTCGTTCTGATCAAGCACCTGATCGATGAAATATTTGATTCTGGGTATATCCCCATAGCTGAAATACAGCACACACCTTGACGGTTCGCCATCCCGTCCGGCCCGTCCGGTCTCCTGATAATAAGACTCCATATTCTTGGGAAGGTCACCATGAATTACATAGCGCACATTTGGTTTATCTATTCCCATACCGAAAGCGATCGTCGCGACAATTACATCCACCTCATCACGGTTGAACGCTTCCTGATTATGATGCCGCGCGCCATCGTTCATACCAGCATGATACGGAAGCGCTTTTATTCCGGCATCACAGAGCACCTCAACGGTTTCATCAACACCCCGTCTGCTCATCCGGTATACGATCCCGGCCTCCCCCTTGTGCTCATTGATGAATTGTATGATTTGTGACTCGACCTTCCCCTTGGGAAGCACTTCATAAAAAAGATTTGGCCTGTCAAATGATGCCCTTACGACATCCGGTGACCTCAGCCGTAAACGTTCTGCAATGTCCTGTGCCACCCGATGGGTCGCTGTAGCGGTAAATGCTGCTATGGCAACCCCCTCAAAGTTCCTGCTTATCGATGAAAGGCTCAAATAATCCGGCCGGAAATCATGTCCCCATTCACTGATACAATGTGCCTCATCAATTGCAAACAAGCACACTTTGATCTGTTTAAGTGCGTTTATAAAGCTATCCATTGCAAATCGTTCAGGAGAAACATAGACAAGTTCCAGTTGACCGGATATCAAACGACGCCACGCATCAGCACGCTCCTTCTCGCATTGAGCGCTGCTTATCGATGCTGCAGCAAGCCCGTTATCTGTTGCAGAATCAACCTGATCTTTCATTAATGAGATAAGCGGACTTATGACGACGCAGGTTCCATCAAGAAGATGAGCCGGCAGCTGATAACAGAGCGACTTTCCACCACCGGTAGGCATAATCGCAAGACAATCCTTTCCATCCATTACAGCCCTGATAATACTCTGCTGATTTGGTCTGAAACTGGTAAAGCCGAAAATCTCTTTCAATGCCGCATACATCCTGCGCTCTGCAGCCGTGTCTGAAGTTTCAGATTTTTTATGTTCAGTCTTCTGCCCTGATGACGCCGGTTTTAAAGAGGCTGACCACTTCCCCTGTTCAAGCTCGATAACTCCGGCAACTAACTTCCAGCATGGAGTTTCATCACTCTCCCAGCTTTTCGGACGAAACGGTTCTGAAAGCGTAACTGTCACCAGACAGTGCCTTGCTGGACGATAACCCTGCTCCATTTTTTCCATAAGAAATGGATCAACTATCCGACTGGTCAACCTTTCACCGTATGGATTGACAAATCCAGCATTCCATTTTATAACGCCAGCACTGTTTTGTGTCTGGAAAGCCTCAAATTCAAAAGCCTCAACCAATTGAAGTGTCGTCCGCATTTCAGCAGGTAAATTAACAAGATACTCTTTTGTCACAAAAGGTTCACAGTTGTGAAGAATGTACTTTTCTGACGATACATATGCTGTGAGAGCCAGAGGTTTCAGCGTACCACAATGAACCCACTCACCATCGAGAATAGTTCGATTCTCCTGCTCGTAACCAAAATCCGGGCCGGTATCGGACAGGGGAATGTCTATGAGATCACCCGGTTTTGGTACCTCTCCCCTGATCATCATTTGAGACCGTTCCACCCTCCCATCCCCAAGAGTGGATACAGGACGAATCCAGATCCCTGTTGAGGGCTCAACTCCGGCGATGCAAAATGCATCCCGCTTGCGTGCGTTAGCCAAACAAATCATTCGTTTCAATTCCGAAACCTCTTTTTGTGATTAAAATTTGTATTGAAGCCTCAGTAGCAGCTGATTATTTTATAAAATAATCACATGCATAATATAATTGAAAGTATTTTTATACAAATTTAGTTCAGGACATCTCGACAAAGAAGTACAAATCGCTATGAAGTTAATTGCAGCGTTGGGACCAGCCAGCACCTTTTCCGAAATCGCAGCACAAATGTATCTCGCAAAAAATGCATCGGAAGCTACTATAGAATTATTCCCTACGATAAAGCGGGTCTTTTCTGCTGTCGGTAAAACATGTGAAATCGGCGTACTGCCTATCGAAAACATGCTTGACGGGTACATACCACAGGTTCTGGACATGCTTCTTCACAGCCGGCTTACTGTCATTGATGAGCTCCTTGTCCCGGTCCATTTTTCCTTTGCCGCAAACGGTTCATCAATTGATGCGATCAATCGGGTTTTTGTACAGTTTGTCTCACAAGGACAATGCAGCGATTTTATCGATCAATTGCCGCCTCAGGTGGAAATTATTACAACCGAAAGCAATGGTGAGTCACTTGAACGTATTCTTGATGGAAAGCCCGGAGATGGAGCGGTAATTCCCTCACACGCGCTGAAATCACATAAATTCTCCTACGTTGTCAACAATATCAATGATGACATCGAAAATAAAACCAGATTTATTGTTGTTGCCGAGCAGGAGCAGCCCTACAGAGAAGATCTTTCTTACAAAACGTCAATTGCCATCCTTGAAGGTGCTGAACGCCCCGGAATGCTCAGTGACATACTCTCCGCATTTGCACAACGAAATATCAACCTTGTTTCCATTATCTCCCGTCCAACAAAAGAGTCAATGGGAAAATACCATTTTTTCATCGACATTGACGGATACGCCCGTGATACAATCATACAGGAAGCTCTCACCGATGTCCGTAAATGTGGCTTTGTCAAACTTATCGGATCATTTCCAAACGCGGTTCAGTCTGTTACGATAGATTCTGAAGACACCGCTAAAAAAAAAATTCCTGAAAGTCCCTGGAGAAGTTCGTCTGACAGACCAGTGGTTTATGTGACAAAAGGGAATAATCCCTACCTCAACACAATTAGAGCACTTAAAAACATCGACATGAGACCTGTCAAAGGAAAACGGGTTCTGTTTAAACCAAATATCGGCAGAATAGGTACCCCTGAAAGCGGTATCGTAACAAATCCTCAGGTTGTTGCTGCAGCAATAGATTTCTTCAGAGATGCCGGTGCATCTTTCTGCGCTGTTGGAGAAAGCCCCATTACCGGCATCGATGTAATGGAATCATTCAATGTATCCGGAATTGCAGAAGTGTGCAGAGAACGGAACGTCCCGATAATTGATATGGATATTCGTCAACCGGTAGAGATTACTCTCCCCAACTCTGTGGCACTTGAGAATATCAGTGTCTGTGCAGATGTTTTTGATTTTGACATTCTGGTTTCAATACCAGTTATGAAGATGCATATGCACACCGGAGTTACCCTTTCCATCAAGAACATGAAAGGATGCCTGTGGGCAAGAAGCAAAGTATATCTCCACATGCTGCCCCCGGTCCCCTATTGTGATGATAAATCGCTCAATGTGGCCATTGCAGATATGGCATCAATACTTTATCCGCATATTTCTATTATTGACGGAACAACCGGTATGGAAGGATTGGGGCCAAGTGCCGGCACTCCCAAACCAACCGGAGTTATTGTTGTCAGTACCGATGCACTCTCTGCCGACTCTGTAGCATGTGAAGTTATGGGTGTATCACCACGCGATATTGCACACCTTCGCATTTTACAGGAAAGAGGGGTTGGAATAATCGATACTGCACAGATCAATATCAGACCTCCAGAGTGGCGTACCTACATCGATCCATTCGCACCTCTGCCGCAAAATCTCTCGATAGAATATCCCAACGTCACAATTCTCGATGAAAATTCATGCAGTGCCTGTCAGTCAACGCTACTTATGTTTCTCAAACGGCACGGGACAGAGCTCAACGAATATTTCCCGGACAGTAAGGTTTGTGCAGCAATCGGTAAAGGGCATAAGGAGATTCCGGCAAACTCGCTCTGTATCGGTAACTGCACAAGAAAATTCCGCGATCACACAATTTATGTCAGCGGTTGTCCACCAGTAGCAAGCTCCATACTTAAAGCTATAAAAAAGCATAAAGAAGGCGGGTAAGATAGTGACTAAGTGACTAAGTGACTGAGTGACTGAGTGATCGGTCACTTGGTCATCGTAACCTGAACGCGTCACGAATACGCCATTTGTAAACATCTCTCTTTGTCGAAGCCATTGATGATTTTTCCAGCATGGAAATAACTGACAAATTATACTTCTCACAATCTCTTGAACGGATTCTGGCGAAATTTCCTATACTGTTAATCATACATAATTCTTTAGTTCGCAATCCAGTCATAAACAATGGATAAAAAAGAAATTCTTTAAGTTTTACATCGGGATCTTTTTTAAATGGACAATTCAGTGTATCTATATAATCACAATATTGATATTTCATCAATTCAAAATATGAACGCAACAACAGCGGCGTGTTTTTGTATTCTGCAATAGCTTTTCTAAGATCTGCAATATATTCCAGGGTAAATTTTTCCGGATGAAAACAGATATGTTCGTCAATCTGTTCAAAAAGGTATCGTGGATTCGGGTGACATTTTTTCTGTAAGACTGTAAAAATTGAATCTTTTTCCATGACATGATGCCCCAGATAAGGAGAAAGAAACTGCGTAAGGTATACAAGTGAGGGAATATTGACATAATGTCCTTTCTGTGCACTGATACGCAGGTATGAAAGCCCTTTTTCTAATGTAACCTGTCTTCCGGTAAGCGCCAGAGCCGCGCGGATGACTGATGGCGCGCCTGCAACCGAACAGTAAAACAACCCCAGCCCCATAAAAGCATCGTACATGGTGCTGTCAGCCTGAAGCAACTTTTCGAGGCGTACAACCACTGCATACCCTTCAATCGCAGCTTCAATGGGATTTTTTACGATCATCCGTGAGGCCTGAAAGCCCTTTATTCCACAATGGATCAATTCATGAATCGCTAAACGGTTTTTTTTAAGTGCATCTGTATAGCAAAACCCATCAGTAATGCATGAGTCAAGTTCTTTTTCAATTGTCATTCTTTCGGATTCATTGAAAAACTCGTTCTGCTCCAATCGGTAATACCGTACCGAAACATTCAGTAATTTGCTGATTTTGACAAGTTCCCGCCGTTTTTCAAGCCTTTGCAGACGTTCCAATCCTCTATTTACATCATTCCATTTGCCACGGTAAGCATCAAGAACAATTTCACTGGCGATCTGGTCCATATCCTTTGATGTGCCTGCATATACAGGTACATCGTCATTTCTTCTTTTTTTGTCGCGGCTCGGTTCTCTTAACAATTCACTAACAGTGCAATTTGTATCATTTAGAACAGATCTTCCAAGACTGTCAAGCTTTGTTCTGATAAGAATCGTATCATTGACAAACACAGAATCACTTATCACCCCTGATGAGTCCTGCACTGTAATTGACAATTCCTCTGTGTTGCTCAATACGCTCTCAACGGTATCTGCAGCATCCATATCAATGGTTGTATCCGGAAATGCCACAACATTCATATCAGCATCTATATCGTTAGGTACTGCATCACTCAAAGAATCTATACCTTGAGAATAAACGATTATTTTAAACAGAATAAGAATAACTGCAAGATTTACATATTTTTCCACAAGCGATCGAACCCTTCCACCACAATTAATAGATATATACCGACGTAAAACCGAAAGTGTATAGTTTAAATCATATCTGAGTTCAGAAGATTACGATCCATCTTCCAAACTGTTTCAATTCGACGATTCAGGATAAATATAACTATAGTACTGAATAAATATAAAACCATGGAGTTCTAAATTGCACCTGAAGAGGTAATTATATTGGTAATAAAGCATTTTCAGGAGTATCAAAAATCAATCAGACAGGATATAAAAAATGCCCAAATCTGTTAAATTTGAGCAATTTTGCGTTTTTTTTTAAATACGCCCTACAGGGTTCGAACCTGTGACCTACGGATTAGAAATCCGTTGCTCTATCCAGCTGAGCTAAGGGCGCATATTTCGTTACCAATACATCCCGCAGGATAAAAAAAAGCTCAATTATGCACACTCAGTGAAAAAAGATTTAATCGGAGTGGAGGGATTTGAACCCCCGACACCTTGGTCCCAAACCAAGTGCGCTACCGGACTGCGCTACACTCCGTTTAAAGTGCCTCTAATATATATTTTTTTCATTTAAAATAAAATAGCTTTGTATACTTTTTTTGCTACTACTCAGGTATCCATAATTCAGGAGACATCCCGAGCTTGGAAGGAATAAAAAAAGGTTTCGGAAAGCAGGACACTTTTTTTATCACTCAAAGATGAGTTCACTCTCTAAAGCTGAATATTACAGAAAAAACGGGGCCGAAACCGTGCAATAGCTCTGTCGAACTTATCGGTGACGATTCCTGGTAAGGACGCGACACTGGAAACAATGATCCCCATATAGGTTAACACAACTATTCTTTTCAATGCGCATCTCAAATCAACGTGGTAATGCTTATCATCGATGTTAACGTTTTTAGCTCTTCCCTTCTCTTTCTTCACCGTCGTAGGCTGTAGAAGTTGAAAACGGAAATCTCCATTCCGTTTTTCTATGTATTCCCATAGCTACGATATGAATAGATTCATCACTTTAAATAACAGGAGTATTCTGTGTGAATAAACATTATTCAATTCGAACAATCCTTAACCAGAATAATGGGAGCACACTTATTGCAGTCATGGTGATAGCGATATTCGCAGCAATGATACTTCAGTCTCTCGCATATTCAACCCGTACCACATTGAAAGCCAGTGGGAGAAAACTATCAAAAGTTGCATCCTTGAATATCGCAGAAGCAGGTAAAGAACAAGTAATCGCAGATTTACGTGAAAGAACATTGAATCTGCAACATAACAAGAAGATTTACTGCTACAATAACGAATCATTTGGTGGAGGTGCATTCACCGTAACGTGTTCGACTACCACTATGGATACTGTGGTGATTTTTTCGACCGGTTACAAGGGTAAAGATACATCAAAAATTGAAGTTGTTGCATATATTGATCCCGACTCATGGCATCGCTGGGTCAAAGGTGCGGTAACTGCAAGAACCAGTGTTAACACTCTTGGAAAGATTGAAATTGATGGCAGAGATTATGATACGAGCAGCATTTATGGTACATGTATGGAGAATGGTGGCGTTGTTGGTGTCGCTGCCGGGGGGTCGGTATCTGCAGGAGGAGCATCAAGAATCGGTGGTAATTTTACAGAGCCACAAGAAACAGTCATAAACGGAGAAACTGTCGAGCAAAATATTGATACAACTGATTATCCCCAAACACCCGAAGATTTACTCGGAATGACATCGGCGCAACTTGCAGCTTACAAATGGACAAAATCTCCACCATCTGATTATGTCGGTATTGTGTATTCTGAGACTCCTTACGATTTTGCCGGCGGAATAATGATACTTCATAATTCATCCGGTACAGCATCACTTGGAAATTATCATGGTCATTTTAAGGGATTGATAATTGCAGATGAAGTTAAACATTTTAATGGTGGATCATCTGTACTGGGAGCGGTTTTTATGCTGGGAAAAACCATTGGTGGAAATTGTTTCGGAAACGGGGCAGCCCGAATCCACTATAGCTCCCAAATGCTTGCAAAAGTCATGAAACTGATTCCGACTACCGGAAGAAGAACCGTAAATGTTGTCTCATGGCGAGAATTAAACTGAATGAAACAATTATTTGGCGACTGCGCTCTTTATTAGCAGTCACCATGATGAATCCAAATTACTTTTTCCTACGAAATTTTACCAGCGGCAGCAATACAGTTAAACCAATAATCATCATACTTGCAGCAGCGGGTTCCGGTACATTGATTGGCGCTACAAAATCGGCATAAGCATCTGCTGTTAATGTACTCTGAAGTCTCAATTTTCCGTTGAATTTTTCTTTAAAATGATATGAGACATCAAGTGTTTGTTCATCAACTAATCTGAGGAGATCGCCGTCAAAAGAATCATATTGAAATGAGTCATAGGTATTACTCACAAGAGGTATGTACTCTTCACCAGACAACATGGCCAGATCAATTGATGAGAACCAAAGTGCAGAAGCATAGTCCCCCAAAGACTCTGTGGTTAAATCAACTATTGCATTTATATCCAGCGTAAGGGATATCGAGGATACATCCTCAACGCTAAATATTCTATATGAACCAACATTAGAAACTGCATGAGCATATCCATCAGCTACAGTTGCATGTGCCATATTTTTGCTGATTCCTTCTTCAAATTGCTGGGTAACTGAAGCATCAGACTGAACACCAGATTGATCCAAAATATAACTCAACAGCGGCTCTTCATACTCGGGATCAGATAAATAATTTTCTCCATTAATAACAACACCAACCTTTGACAGATCTGCTGCAAGTGTTATAACTGCAATTGGTACTGCCCCAACTGTTACATACCAAAATGACACAATGCAACACAGAACAGAGATTTTTTTTACCATATCAAACCTCCCTTGAAAGATGTAAAAAAATACTGTGACCATATTTTTCTTAGTAGGACAAACTTGATTGTACCAACGAATAATTTTAACCTGATTCGGACGATTCATTAACGATGAGATACGCAGCATCTTGAGCTGCTTAAAGCTGTCGAGACCAAGGATGCAAAGCAGATCGCCTAAAGGAATCGCCTTCATACAATATACCAGACTCCGATGATTTTGTCAAATCAAGCATGTCCCGTTTTTCATTTACTGTTTTTTCTATCAAACTGAAATTACCATCAGACACTTAAGACTGATTCCCTATCGTATATTTACCGTCTGATTCTGGGTGGTTATGTTACCATTTCCATCCGAATATTTCCAAACAATGGTAAATTTACCCCGATAGCAATACCTAAGCGGACTTGACGTTGTTGCAACCACTCTGCCTTTGCAGTTATCGTTTGCAGTTGGATACGTTCTTACTGTATAGCATCTATTAGTAGAAATTATACCATTTATTGCAGGCAGCGGGGTTATAGCAGGAACAGGCGCAGTATTGTCGATTACAGTAACTGTTTGTGATTGTAATGAAGTATTTCCATTACCATCTTCATATGACCAATGAATAGTATAGGTACCTTTATTACTGTACGTTAAAGGATCTGTAGTCGTACCTGCAACCAATCCTCTGCAGTTATCTGTAGCAGTTGGAAATGTAGTCACAGAAAACGAGCAGCTACCCTGCAACCCAGGCAGTTGTGATACATTCGGTACAGGAGCTTGCGTATCCAGAACTCGTACCATCTGGGTCTGCGTTGTAGTATTTCCGAAAAGATCTCTATAATACCAGACAATCGTATAGTTTCCTGCCTGTGAATAGGATAACGGGTCAGGGGTTACACCAACAATTGTTCCAGCACAGTTATCGGTTGCAGTCGGAGGATTACTGATCGCAACAAGGCAGTCTCCGGTTATGGTGGATAGCTGTGGCAAATCAGGAATAGGTGAAACGGTATCTTTGACGATCACTGTCACTGAATCAACACCACTGCCACCCTTACCATCAAATACAATCAGATGAATTCTGGCAGTATCAGGAAATAAAGCAACGGCAACCCACGCGCCATTTGCAATTCCGAAAGGACCACTCCATACATATTGGAGTGTATCCCCATCCGGATCATAGGATCTGCTACCGTTAAGTGCTACAGTAGTAATACATGATGGCAAAGCGATAACAACAGTATCGTTTCCAGCATTAGCAACCGGTGGACGGTTTGCCGAAATAATAAAATAACTCTCAGACCAGCCACCCCAGTTCTTACCATCAAAGACTTTGACCCGTGCATAGTATTTCTGTCCAGAAGTTAGTGTAACACCGGAATAACCCACTGATTGTGCACATCCCTGCCATGGTTGAGGATCCCAGATATTATTACCGGTACCACCAGCTCCTGTCCAGACTTCAACTTCGTACATATTCTGAGCGTTACCATCTAAATCGAAATAGGTCCAGTTTATTGTCGGTAATGATACACCTGTATTTGTTACAAACACAGGATCAGCCGATGGCGGTGTGTTAACGAATGTATCAGACCAGCCAACTTCCACCCATCGAATTCTGTGTGGCCAATCCTCGCCATAATCCCAGAACAACCGTTGATTATCAGAAAGATTAAGTTGATTTAAAATAGAATTATTATTACGCAGATCAGTTGCATAACTCATAATCAGATCAATACTATCTCTTCGTAACCCCACGTAGTCAATAGCGGCCTCATCAAAAATGAAATCCTGCCAGATACGCACACGATTCTGCCCGGTTGGATCCGGAAGCCACAAACTGAAATCAAACTGCCTGGTCTGGTCTCCATCCAACGGGATAGTCCATCCATCACGCTGTGTCCATGCAGACCCGTTCCATGTATAAAAAAAGTAAGTACCTGTCGGATTGTAATATCCTTTTGACTTTATAATAAAATCAAACTTGTTGTCTTTAACTTTTGATTGTAATTTAAAAAGTAAGAGTACCTCTTCATTAGTAATAAGATGCAGATACTGGTTATCAATCATCTGCAAATCTGAAGTAACATCAATTCCATCAGAACGAATTGCAGAGACTGGAGCTAAATCGGTAATCGTAACCGTTTTTTGCGATTCTGTTGAGAGCGCAACCCAATCGATATAGTTATATTTACCGGTATGACAGGAAGATGAAAGCAGGCGTACTTTTTTAGAATAAGGTAAATGTCCAGCCAGATCATATCCACACTGCGCAGGTTTCCATCGTGGATAAAAGAGATGTCGTGTGACCCACTGACCACTTGAATTCTGCGTTTGTACCTCAATTTTGGGCGTAACCTGTGTATGAGTACCTATCAAGCCATCAGCCATAAAACCCTGAGCTTTCAAAAGCAGAATCGGATGTGGTACATTCCCACTCCAGGTAAATGTAAGTTCGACATAATCTTCATTAAATGCCTTATACCCATACTCTTCTGGACTTTCTATCATATTTAAAACGCTAACACCATTTTTATCAATAGCCGCTGTTGGCAGACTGGTTTTATTTTTTTTGTAAGTAAATACATTTCCCGAATCATCACAGGCAATCTCAACATCAGGCTGATGTTCGATCACAATGAGATGAAGTAGATCAGTAAACGACTCTTCCTGTTCGGTCTCTTTGAGCTTTACCACGCAAGTACTATCATCATCCACAGGCAAGCTATTGACTAACTGATAATAGTCAGTGTACTCTTTTTCACTCCCTCGTGCTGTGGAGTAAATATCATTTTCTTCGATAAAATCCGGACTATTTCCATGCTGAGAATTTCCAGGTGATTTTTTTGGAATACAGATCCACGGGCAGGATGCAATGGTGTTCTGCGATTCGCTCCCTTCAAAGGTCAGTTTCTTTTTTGTTGCAGGTGATCTGGTAAGTGTTATCGCAATGTCATCAATGTAGTACCCTGCCATGTTTTGCGGTACTTCAGGTGGACTGAACGTATGTTCTCCATCTGCCATACAGCGGAAGCGAAGGTAGATAGCACCACCGGCATAATTTGAAATATCAAATGCATACTCGTTCCATCCCTCCTGCATGACACAAAGGAGTTTGGCTTTGGTTACCCAGTCTACTGCATTTGATGAAACCTGAAATTCACCACGATCCGACATCAGATCAACAGCAACCCATCCAAAAAACCGTACCCGCAATACAGAATCTGTTCCAATTGAGGGAAGTGTGATTGCCGGAGAAGTTAGATATGCATTACTGTTGAGTGGTACCGAGCCATCAAGGTCTGTTCCCCAGCATTTTGTTCCCGAGTGAGCACTTCGCGGACCTTGGACAAAATTAGCTGATGGTATCCCCCACTCCCAGGTATCGAATGTTCCTGTATGGGTGTACATACCATTATTACTTTCGAAACCTTCCGAATAAATAACCGTCTCGGTGGCATAAATGTTAGCAGTAAAGAATGCTGACACAGCTACAGTAAACAAAATGCCTGACTTATTTATAAACAATTTCATTTTCAGCATCAGATTCCTCCTTCAATAAAACAGACAGATGATGTAATGATGACTTGGACAATGTTACCTATTTTGCATTCATAGGAAGAATAGGGTACATTTATTGATGCTGGATGTCAAAAGAAATTTTTCAAATCGATTAAAAATGTCCATTTTATCGTCAATATCGCTTAAGCAACATTAAACTAGTATCATAAATGAATAGAAACAACATCCTGAAAAAATTATATTAACTAAAAACCAGTATCCATCTCAAATAAGAATAGCAATCAGATTCATGAGCTCCATTTATCTATCCAATAAAAAATTCAGCAACACTAACTATAAAGAAAAATCCCTAGAAAAGGGGGAATATGAGCAGTGCACATTTCAGGACTGTGATTTTTCTGAAACAGAATTCTCCGGGCTTATATTCAGCGATTGTACATTTATTCAGTGTAACATCAGCCTCGTTAAAACCAGAATGACCTCATTTCAGGACACAGTATTTAAAAACTGTAAAATGCTGGGGCTTCATTTCGAGGATTGCAATGAATTCGGCTTATCATTTCAATTTGAAGGCTGTATTCTTGACCACTCCTCGTTCTACAAAACCATAATCAGAAAAACACTCTTTAAAAACACAAAACTTCAGGACGCAGACTTTACCGAATGCGATCTGAGCGGCTCGAAATTCGACGAATGTAATTTGCTTAATGCCACGTTTGATCATACAAATCTTGAAAAAACAGATCTGAGAACTGCTCACCATTTTTCAATTAATCCCGAAATCAACAAGCTCAAAAAAGCCAGATTCTCATCGGCAGGACTGGCCGGTCTGTTAAATAAATACGATATTATAATTGAATGATGCAGCTCAAACAACTTCAAAACATCAATAAATAGTTGCGAACCCAAGGCGTTTTGGGGTATATTAAATTTCATTAAAAACATAACCTTTTGGTATTTTAACCGTTTAAATATCAACCTTCAGAGGAGTATCGTATGGGCTTTTTTAGACGTAATGTAAACCTCATTATCGCCGGAACATGTGTATTTTCATTTCTTACTGGATGTGCAAAAGCACCTGATGCAGAACTGGAAGCTGCACGAGCAGCATTTAAAGCAGCACAGGATGCGGGTGCTGAAAAATATATGAATAAAAATTACCAGAACCTGCAGAAAGCTATGGAAACAACAGAGATGGAGATCGCAAAGCAAAAGGGTAAATTCATTCTTAACCAGAAATACAAAAGAGCTAAAGACCTGCTTGAAAAAACCACAAAGCTTGCCAATGAAATTAAAGAAGAAGCTCCCAAAATCAGAGAGCAGACGGAATCACAGGTTAAGGAAAACCTTGGTCTTGTAAAGGGACTTCTATCAGAAACAGCTAACGACATTAAAAAAGCTTCTCGTTCAAAAAGTAAAGCAATTATTGAATCTTTAAAAGGAGATTTGAGCATGGCAGACAGCGCAGCTGCACGCGCACACGCAAATTTTGCTGCAGGTGATGCTCTCAAAGCTGCTGACGATCTATCTGAAGTACAGTTATATATCAAAAAAATTACAGATGCTCTTAAACCGCCAAAAGAAGATGGTATGTAATCTGCTTTTCCAGCGGCTGTTTTAGCAACGATCTCGTATTTATGGGCATAGTAGTTATCGGGGTCGCTGTCGACATCGGGATCGGGACCGAACGTAGAGACGTCCGGCCGGATGTCTCTACGGTTCAATACCGATTGCGACCCCAAAATGCTAACCTGTTCATTGTATTATGAGGCAGTTACTATCAGTTGAAATGTATGGCTTTCTATTGTATTTAAAAAGCCTCCAGGAAATCCTGGAGGCTTTTTTACATAAATCAAATTATATAAAAACAGCAAATCTTTTTGGAAAAAAACGACCTTCTGATGAAACCCTGGATTCCTTTTTTTCGTGGATCAAAGGAGAAAAAAACAGGTAAATAGCCCGTTCTTTTTGCACTTGCTATAATTGTAGTTGCAAAAAGAACGGAAAAGTGAAGAGCACATTAACGGAGAACCGAGATAATTGTACTAACGAGTACGGGTTCTCCCACGGTTACAGGCTTGTTTTTAATTACCTTCCGAACACCACTGTTTAATACTGCCGTAGGTCTTCTTGTTACCGTCTCTCCCGTGATGGCAATTTTGCATTATACCATGGATTCAAAGAGCTGTCCCATCCGAAAACATATCTGTTCTCTGAACGCTTTGCTTTGGGGTTGTCTGTCGATCTAATCGGTTTTACAGCTGTTCCATCAGGCCAGACACCAGCCCAGTTCTGGATCCGGGAGTGTTTACCCAGTGCACATGCTTTCCCCTCTGTAGTACCATTGAAACTATACGATTGAAGTGCATCATACAGTTTGAAAATTCCAAAATAATCAAGATTATCCTGCAAGCCATTAATATTTTCAATTCCGTAGGGAACAAAGTGGTTTGCAGGTTGTATCATACTGTCCAGTGTATCGCTGAAAAAGGTAAAATACCTTTTTTCCGACAATGGAACATTCAGATGATTAAACATGCTGACTGCCATCTGGTGATCATTGAAAGCATCATCGCAGTAGGTCACTATGTTTACTTTTAAATTTGATGGCAATTTACTATAAGTAGAATCATTCATACCGAAAACATACCAGGGCGCAGATACGAACATAAATGATGATTTTTGTCCCCATCCTCTTTCAGATAAATATTTCAGTGCTATCCACGGGACTGCACCACCGCCGAATGAATGTCCGAAAATTCCAACCCTGGTTGTATCGAAGAGATCTCCATATTTACGGAATGCTTCATTGATACCGGAGGCGAGCATCTGGTATTTTTCCATAACGACATTTTCACTATTGACTGTTGGCACAGCTGAATAGGTTGGAAAGATCACTGCGGTTCCATTACTTACAATATGCGGTATGAAATGTGAAAAATAGTCTGGATTTCCCCCATTGTAACCATGTAGAAACAGCAGCATCGGAACAGGTGTCTGTACCGATTCCGGAAGGAAAACATACACATTCTGCTCTGGAAAGGAGGAATTGCCAAAGACCAGTTCTTTTGTGAGCAGGGAGCCATCAGCCCCAAATCCACTGTCAACCGGATTGGAAATATCTTCTGTAGAGTTTTCTCCGATTTCAGAAGCAACCATGCGAACAAGATATCTGGATACCTGATTGACTTTGTTCACTTTATACCGGGTTCGCAATTTCCTGAATTTTCTGAAATGGCTCACCTCAGTCCGTGGATTTCGAACACTCTTCCAATGGTTGATATATGGTCCGTTTGGAATATGGACAAATGGACTATCGGTGACCAGAATCGGCGGAACGCTATCGCCATCAGCCGTTTTTCTTACGAATACATTATCAGTTGTACTTAGTTTTAAAAGTGAACTGTCGGATTGTCCGGTTGTATCGAATCCATAAAAAAAGAG
This sequence comes from Chitinispirillaceae bacterium, assembly GCA_016929595.1. Taxonomy (GTDB): domain Bacteria; phylum Fibrobacterota; class Chitinivibrionia; order Chitinivibrionales; family Chitinispirillaceae; genus JAFGIN01. Next base: position 12,967 of record JAFGIN010000101.1, on the reverse strand, counting down.
TGAATCGATTATATCGAAAACTGCAAGAGTGTCCAGATAGTTACACTTCCCGCTGAACGCTTCATCTCCAAATGGAAGTGTGTAATCAGCAACGGCTTTTCGCGTGCCCACATTATCACTTCTCACCATAAGAAATGCTTTACGGTTTAGAGGTATACCTATTTTTGAAAAAAGATCTGCAGCAATCATCGGATCATTGTAATTATCATTTTGAAAAACCTCTACAATCATCGAAACACTGTCGGGATATGAACTCATTTCGCGTTCATTAATTGAATACAGATACCATGGCGACATCAGGTACATTGCAGCCCCGCGATTACCCCATCCTTTTTCGCGCAACCCTTTCATCAGTGACGGGACGGCCCCTGCGCCAAACCCGTGTCCTATGATCATCACCCGCGATGTATCGATCAAATTGAATGATCGTATAGCATCAGAAATGGTTTTCATTCCAAAATCATAATTACGTATCTTATTTCTGGTAAATGAAACCCTTCGGGCAGGTGCGTAGATTAATGCGGTTCCCTTATTGACACAGTGCGTTATCAGTTCCTGATAGCTCTGGTAATCTTCAGCAAACGCATGACAGAAGATGACACAGGGAACAACCTTCGTGGTATCAGCAATAAAACAAACCGTTTTTTCCCCAGGTAGCTCACCAGAGACCTCTTTTATGATAATCCGCTTCAGTTTATCACTGCCGGAAATGGCAGTTCCGGGATCACTATAGATCATATTATTGTAAACGAGTAAAAGAAATAGAGCTGACACTATTCGCGCCATGATTAATTCTCCATCAGATAAAAATTTGCAGCTGAATGATTTTTGTCGCATACCCGATCAGCACAATGGATTTATGCAATCCGGCTTGATACGAACCGCGCAATCATTATAAGCAACGTTTTTTTCTCAGGCGGGACCCCATCAATCATCCAGAATAGCTTGACACAATACACCAAGAGAGCAGAAGAACAATTTCAGCAATTTCGTTGATACAGCCGATACAGTCTCCGGTGATCCCACCAATTCTCCTGATAAAATACCACACCGTACCCGCAACCGCAACAGTAGTGATTGCCAGAGAAAGCGGTACTGTAACCGCAGGGGAAAAATAATATATCAAAGCATTTATAACAACGGTCATACCTGCAAGAAAAGGTATGTTCTTTCTGCTGCCGGAAAATGGGGCCGCAGTCCCTTCGGGTCCCCGCGCGTATCTGCATGATGTTAACACGATCGCCTGAGCAATCCTGGAATTGACTATCGCACACACCACGGGAAGAAAATTCAGATTACTGATTACATATCCATAAATTACAAAACGAAACAGCAGGTCAAACCCGATTGCAACTCCACCGAATGTCCCGATCCTCGAATCTTTCATAATTTTAAGAATCATCTCTTTGTCTTTACCACCTATAAAGCCATCGGCCACATCCGCAATACCATCGATGTGGAGTCCTCCGGTAATTACAATCGCGATGAAAGTAAAGACCAGTCCCTGAATCTGGTGAAAAATTTCGGGAATCTGCTGACAGATCCAGAAAAAAGGATAGAGCAACAGTGCAATTACACCGCCTGCAAGAGGAAAAAAAAGAAGACTTTTTGAGTAATCATCAGTATCCCGGCCGGGAAGAGGAACGATTGTCAGTGTACGTAAAGCAGTCACCAGAGCATTAATCATCTTTATTACTCACTCTGGCAGAAGAGAATGTTGCCATCTGGTGGTAACAGTTCATCGCCTGCATGATTATCCCAAGTGCAAGAGCAGCACCGCTTCCTTCACCAAGCCGCATGCCGAGGTCAAGAATCGGTTCGCCATCAATCTCGGAAAGCAATGCCCGATGAAAGAATTCATTTGAAACATGACCGTAGAAAAGGTATTTCTTTACAGATGGAAACATTGTCACTGCTGTCAAAGCTGCAGCAGTTGCGATATACCCATCAACGACTACAGGTTTTCGTTGTGATGCTGCACCAAAGATACTCCCGGTCATCGCGGCAATCTCCAATCCTCCCACTCTTCGCAGCGCATCAACAGGTGAACCATCCCACTCTTTGCGATGCAGTTCCAACGCCGCATCGATCACCCGGCATTTTCTCTCGTAAACAGAACCAACAGCACCTGTGCCCATACCGGTAGTCTCTTCTGCAGTTCTGCCCAGAAGCAGGGCAGAGAGGGCGGCGGCAGCGGTTGTATTTCCTATTCCCATTTCACCAATACCAAAGAGTGAAGATTCAGTTTGAGCACCAATCTCGTAGCCGACCTCAATCGCCTTCATGCATTGTTCATTTGTCATTGCTGCACCATGTAAAAAATTACCACTTCCCCGTGCAACTTTTCTTCTTAATAATCCCGGATGCTCTTCAAAATCAAAATCAACTCCCACATCAACGACAGTACACCCTAGTGCAGCATTTCTGGTGAGTACATTGATTGCAGCCCCCCCCTCCAGCATGTTTATGACCATTTGTGTGGTTACTTCTTTGGGATAAAGTGAAACCCCTTCAGCTGTTATACCATGGTCTGCTGCAAAAACGTAAATATGCGCCGAAGAAATAGAGGCATTTGCATCGCCGCAGCACGAACAATACTGCATGACAATATTCTCCAGTGTCCCCAGGCTCCCGGTCGGCTTCGTCAGGTCATCCAGTTTAGCCTTTACTGATTGTATAAGTTCCGGGTTTGTTTCAGTTGCGATTCCAGTTGTAAAGTCCAACATACTCTCCTTTTTAGATTTTCATGTACTATCCCTGATATAATTTGCTGATTTCTTACAGGGGCGTAATGAAACAGCGGTGATCCCGAAGATAAGCGCGCAGTGGAAAAATATGAGAATTAAAAACAAAATCGTTAATGTAACCTTTTATTTAATCCTCAGCGGTACACCGCAAACGGTTAAAATCAGTTCATCGGCAATATCTGCAATGCTTTTATTTAAAAAACCAGCCATATCGCGAAACACGCGAACTTCAGGGCTCTCCGGCACAATCCCCCACCCGACCTCGTTTGTAACAATTAACAGTTCATTACGTGCAGTCATTTTCCATTTTTTCAGTGTATTGGTCAGTGATTCTGTGCACATTTTCAGTTTTTCTTCATTCCCATTGTTCCGGTACCAGATATTCCCCAACCATACAGTGAGACAATCGATACAGACGACGGTATCATTACTTATGGCTCTGACAGGCTCTTCCAGATCATAGGGCGCTTCGATGGTAGTCCAACTGCTGTCCCTGTCCTGCTGATGTTTCTCTATTCTCTGACACATTTCATCATCCAGAGGCACAGCAGTTGCAATAAACAGTCGTTTTCTAGAAAATGATAACTCTTCAGCCCTTTTTTGTACGTAACTGCTTTTTCCACTTCGTGCACCACCGGTGACAAGAATAATAGTACTCATAGGATTCTATTTCTGAGAATAATTAAGACTGTGACCTGGATTAAGGTATGCCTGTTACAATAGAATTGCACGTCCGCTCCTGAATGAATTGAAACCCCTGATTTCTGACAGCGGATCTAATATATGTTCTGCAATGCGTACTATTTCTCAAATTTCGCGGTAGAATACAATAATTTAGATATTTACTTTATTAGTGTGGCTATGCAACTTTCATAGATCGACTTACTTCACATTCGGCGTGCTCAGTGCACCGCCTCGATCCCCCTCTCCATAAAAAATGGAATATGATGAAGTGACACTACACTCCTCCTCATCGACTCCCTGAGCGACGAAGTGCTCAGGCGGTCGCTAAGCACGAAGTTGAGAGGGCGATCTGCAATTTCAACCAAAATGGAACATATTGAGCCGATGTTACTGCCAGCACCAGCCAGGTGCATACCCATATACGATAAGTTCCTGTTCATTACAATTGTTTGATTCTTTCAATAGTTATCAGAAAAATTTTACTTACGATCATCACATTAACCTCTTCTCACAAGTATTTAAAGTCATATAATTAGTCGTAAAACAGTTTCATTGAGATGATTTTTCTGATGTAAAAAAATTTGAGAAAAGATAAAAAAAAATGTATATATTTTCATTACACGTTAATCTGTAACCCCCAAATTAAAATAAACACATTAGTCATACAAGATGTATCAAACTGACATTTCGCTCTAAAATCAGTTGGTTTCACGCATTTTTTACACTGCGAAACAAAAACCAACAACTTACATTTGTTAAATTTAACACACAATAACACAAATTACTTGTCAACCTTAGCAATTTGAACCTATTTCAAATAACTGGCACTAAAATAGTTTGAAAGTTGCAGCTTTTAGGTTTTCGGTTATATAAAGTAAAATGACATCTATACACATGTTATTTGCGTGGTTACAGTTCATCAGTTTAAACGTTTAATTTAAACGTCATAGTTGGAGGTATGTGCATTATGGTATGCAGTAAATTCAGATTAATTTTTATCGGAGTGATTTCAGCATTGACAATCACAACCGTGACACAGGCAGATAATGTGTGGGCGGTTGATTCCAAAGGTAATATAACACTCAATGGACAGGTCTTCCGTGTTAAAGGCGGATCATGGTTTGGTCTTGAGGGAAGAAGCGAGCTTGCTAATGATGAGAAAAATCCCGGCGGGGCACCAATGGAAATGTATATGGGCAACGTATTCTGGAACTCAAGCAACCGTACACTTGAATCAGACGCTAAAGAAATAAAGAGTCTGGGATTCAACTCCATAAGAATGCCGGTTGTACCTCAGACACTTGATGACAACGACCCACAGGGAAAAGACCCTGTCCTCAAAAACACCGAATCGGTGCGTATTCAGGGTGCGTATTCGGCCCTTAAAGCGGTTGTCAAAGCTTGTTCAGATGCAGGTCTCTACGTTCTTCTTGATATGCATGCCTGTTCCAACTATCTGGGCTGGAGAGCCGGCCGCCTTGATGCACGTCCTCCGTATGTCGATGCCACACGTGAAGAATACGAACACAAACGGGAAGATTGCTCCTGCGCTGCTACCGGAAATCCAAGCACCGTCACCCGTATTCAGGAATACAACGAAACAATGTGGCTAGCAGACCTTAAGAAACTTGCCGGACTTGGCAAGGAGATCGGCGTAGATAATATTATGGGAATTGACATTTATAACGAGCCCTGGGACTACAGTTGGGATGAGTGGAGATCGATGATTGACAAAGCTTATGCAGCAATCAGTTCCGTAAATCCAAACATTCTGATCTTTGCACAGGGAATTGGTGGATCACACGGTAACCAGGATGGCACACCAGACACAAAAGAGGATACTCCCCATGGAAATCCCAATACAAACCCCAACTGGGGTGAAAACCTCTATGAAGCTGGTATAAACCCGCCGACAATGCCAAAAAGCAAGCTGGTTTTCTCACCGCATTGCTACGGTCCTTCAGTATGTACCCAACCAATGTTCGCAGACCTTGACGCACAACCTGAATGCGCAGGTCTTGTCGAAGATGAATTTGGTAACAAAAAGTGCCAGATCGTAATCAAACTGGAAAAACTCATACCGGGATGGCATGAACACTTCGGTTATCTCAAAGCACAGGGTTATGCCATTTGCATCGGTGAGTTTGGTGGAAACATGGATTGGCCAAAAAAATCTGAGTCGCGTCACCAGAATCGCTACAGCTATTTGACAAACACGAAAAGTGATGAAGAGTGGCAGAATGCCTTTGTTGAATACCTGATGAAAGAAGGTATTTATGATTCTTTTTATTGGTCAATCAATCCGGAATCCAGTGATACATACGGTATTTTCACCTCTCCTTTCGATCCCATTTCAAATAAATCTGGTTGGGGTACCTGGTCTGGTGTTGACACAAGAAAGACGACTCTATTAAATAAGCTCTGGAACGCCATTGAGGTTGACAAACCAGGCCATGCACCAGTTGCACCGGACAAACAGATCAGTGTCCCAAATGCTTTCTCCTGCAATCTTTCAAGTTCAGGATCAATTACCTACACATTACCTGAAGCTGAACATGTTTCAGTAAAACTCTATGGTGTGAATGGCCGTTTTCATTCAGAAATTCTTAACAAACACCAGGTAGCCGGAGCATATTCCATAGCTCAACGGCAGATGCCGGTTGCTACAGGCTCCTACATTGTTCTGTTCAAAGCAGGAAAACATTCTCAGAAGCAGATGGTCTGTTTAACAAAATAGCAAACAGCATCTACTATGCAGGTTTCAACAAAAAGGCTGGACATTTTGTCCAGCTTTTTTGTTTTCCATTAATCCCATTTATGAATAACTGCAGTCACATTCAGGCAACTTCGACATGTATCGTTTGCGGAGACAAGAAGGTCACTGATAAAGTCAGCAGAGCGGCTGAGAGCTGGATTGTGTACCTCTATTTCTTTAATTCACAATTTAATTTGAACAATTTAATTTGTATGCTGTTTATTTAAGTCATTATATTATTTAAAATTACATTGAATTTTAAAATTGCACTAATGTACTCATATTGGTACAGATATTTTAGTGCAATTAACTTTTTTGATCGTCATGGGATATTATCCCTTATATTAGTCCTGATACCTTCGATAACCTTAAACAGGTCACTAACTATGAATTTTCCTACAAGATATATTCTTATCGTTTTAAGTCTGATTACTCTATACTCCACTTCAAGTGCTCAGCGGCAGATGGAGGCACTCGATCGAGGACTGGTCGCCGTTGCAACAAGTGGCAGCAATGTTTTTCTAAGCTGGAGACTTCTCGGTACTGATCCGGCTGGTTGTACATTCAATATCTATCGGGGAAATGTACAAGTTAACTCTACACCAATCTCCGGCGCAACAAATATAATTGATAAATCAGGCAGCGCAACAGCAAGCTACACTGTCAGGGCTGTAATAAACGGCAGCGAACAGTCACCGTCACAGCCGGTATCAGTCTGGAAAACCAACTGCCTGACAATCAACCTCGAACGTCCATCAAGTATTTATGCACCTAATGACATCAACGTCGGCGATCTTGATGGTGATGGTGAATATGAACTGGTGGTAAAATATGAACCGAACAATACAAAAGATAACTCTCAGTCCGGTACTGTTGACAAAGTTTTTTTGCATGCATATAAATTGAACGGAAAATGTCTATGGAAAATCGATCTTGGTATCAATATACGCGGCGGCGCGCATTACACTCAGCATCAGGTTTTTGATTACGATGGTGACGGGTTTGCTGAAGTCGCATGCAAAACAGCTCCGGGAACAAAAGACGGAACAGGTTCATTCCTCAAAATGGGGCCCGCTGCAAACGATAATGATGCCGCAGACTATCGGAATGAAAGCGGATATATTTTGAAAGGTCCGGAATACCTTTCTGTTTTCAATGGAAAAACCGGAGCTGAAATGGTAACGGTAGAGTATACCCCGGTTCGCGGAACATCGCTCCAGAGTGACTGGGGCGACGCTTACGGTAACCGGGTTGACCGTTTCAATGCAACCACAGCGTGGCTTGATGGTAAACGCCCCAGCATGATATTTCAACGAGGATACTATTATCGTCTGACCTGTGCGGCATGGGACTGGCGCGATGGTAAACTGATAAAGCGATGGTTTGTCGATTCACGCAAAACATCAGGGTACAGCAGCATGAACGATCAGGGTAATCACAGTATCATGGTTGCCGATTGTGATAATGATGGTAAAGATGAAGTTTTTTTTGGATCAAGCGGCCTCGATGATGATGGTAAGTTACTCTTTGCAAATGGCATGGGGCATGGTGATGCAAATCATATTGGTGACCTTGATCCCGCTCGTCCTGGAATGGAACTCTGGCTTGTACGAGAAGGTGCAGCAGCAAACAGTGCAGGATCATATCTCGCCGACGCGCTTACCGGTAAAACGATCTGGTCACATAAAGTCACCAAAAAAACTGATGTCGGAAGAGGATTGGCCGCTGATATTGATGCATCAAGTAACGGCTATGAGATGTGGTCCAGCGCTACAGATGGAACCTATAGCTGTTCCGGGAAAAAAATAAGTTCAAATAAGGGCAACTGTAACTTCCGCATCTATTGGGACGGCGACCTTCTGGACGAACTTCTGGATGGGAATAAGATAGATAAGTGGAATGGCAATGGAACGACACGCCTTGCCACTCTTAATGGAAACTCCTGCAACGGAACAAAATCCACACCAAATCTTACCGCAGATCTTCTTGGTGACTGGCGCGAAGAGGTGATACTTCATGATGGAGCATCAAAACTCTTCCTTTACACCACAACAACTCTCACAGCCAGTCGGTTATACACACTGATGCATGATCCGACATATCGGGCAGCAATCGCATCTGAACAATCCTCATATAACCAGCCCCCTCATGTCGGGTTTTTCCTTGGCGCTGGCGCTGATAAGGCTCCAAAACCCGACATTTTTCTAGCTGGCGGTCAAACCACTGCCCAAAAATCGGTAAATAACAGCATTACCTCAACACAAACAGCTCTGAAGAAAATTAATTCCAGTCAAGCATTTACTATTTCCGGCGGAGATAATAGCAGTATCACGGTTTATGATCTTTCTGGTCAGCTTTTGCAAAAAATACCTGCAAAAAAAGGTTCTGCGGCTCTTCGGGACTTCGGAATTTCTGAGGGTATATACATTATGAAGATATCTGGACCTGACGGATTTATCGCCCGATGAAATCTGATTATTACATCAGCAAATGAATTTCTCATACAAAGGTTTCGCAATACATCAACCATTGATTTACAACGCTTCCCCATACCCTGCAAAAAAGATATAATTATTTTTCGGTCTGGTGTCCCATCAAAATGACATCCCCCTCTTATAAACATAACTTTTTCGCTCTCAAATAAAAGAACTGTTCCTCCAGGCATGTATACTGTTTTTCCTTCAGGAATTTCAATATCGCCGATAACACGAAAAAAACAAAGCGTGTCAAACTGAACTTCGGATATATCCCCTGAAATATCTGACATTTTCTTTATGAGAAGAAAATAGTACTTTGACCCCTCACCGGGCAACCGCATAAATCCAAAATATGGTATTCTGCAGAGGGCACTTGGTCTGAACTTTGGAGTAACATACTTCACTACTCTTATTTCCGGAAAAGCTTGTACCTGATTGAAAATTAGAATTTTGTCTGGAAGTCTGCAGCTGTATGTAAAATTGGTATTTTCAATAATTTTTGTTTATATTTATCGGATCTAAATTTGACTTTGAGAGTAAGAATTGTGACATATAAACCGACTGTAACTGTTATTATCCCGGCATACAACGAAGAGCTGTCAATACGTGCCTGTCTTGAGTCATTAAATAATCAGGACTATAGAGGTAATTTCGAAATCGTTGTGATCGACAATGCATCCTCTGATGCAACGGCTTCAATTGCGAAATCATTTTCTGCAAATGTTATCTATGAAGCGCAGCGCGGATATAATTTCGCGATAAAAAGAGGCTTTGATGAAGCCAGCGGCGAGATCATCGCCTGTACTGATGCAGATAGCAGTGTTCCGAAGGACTGGCTTACTAAACTGGTTAAACATTTTGAAAATCCTGATGTCGTTGGATGCGGAGGTGTATTTCGATTCGCTGATGGTCCCCTCTGGCTTCGAATTATTGGTGAGTTTGGAAGATGCAATTACCACATCGCAGGTGCCAACATGGCTGTCAGAAAGTCTGCATACCGGAAAACTGGCGGATTTTCTTCCGATGTAAACCAAGGTGCTGATGTTGACCTGGATCGCCGGCTAAGAAAAATCGGTACCGTTGTCATCGATCGAAAAATTACTACAGCGACCTCATCCAGACGGTTTCAGGCAGCATTTTTTGAAACTATTTTCAGATATTATGTCAATGATCTCTGCCTTCTTACTGCGGGCAAACCTCTCTTTCACAGCTTTAAAGACTATCGACTCGACTCGCTTGATTCAGTCAAAAGTACCTTTTCCCGTACTGCAATCTCAGCCCTTCTGATCCTTTTCTTTTTCGGATGGATAATCCAAAACCCAACCAGTCACCTTCTTGAAAACTCAATGTTCAATGGCAGTGCAATAAAATCTGTAGCGTTAACATTTGAGGACGGACCAGGAGAACAGACTGATACCATTTTGAAAATTCTACAAAGTCGCAACGCACATGCAACCTTTTTTCTGACAGGTAAAAATGCCCGAGTTTACCCTGAAATCGTTCGCAAAATAGATCAGTCAGGCCACGAAATAGGCAATCACACCTATTCCCACCCGTTTGAGCCAATGATTGACAACTTATCCCAGCAGATATACGAAATACAAGAAACCGACAGGATTATCGAAAAAATAACCGGAAAACACACCTTCCTCTTCAGACCTCCTCAAGGATGGCAAAACCCCTGGTCATTGCATGCCTGCGATGAAACGGGCATGACTGTAGTGCTATGGAGTATCGATTCAAAAGACTGGCAGAATCCCTCACCACAATTGATGCTTCGAAAAATTCTTGATGATCTTAAACCAGGCTCGATAATCCTTCTTCACGACCACCTGGAAAACAGAAATGGCCAGAGAGTCGACAACACAATAGCAATGCTCCCGATATTACTGGACAGCCTTCAAAACCGGGGATACCAGTCAGTAACCATTTCCGAATTAAAGTCCGAAAACGATCAGTTTTCATTAGTTGAGCCAATTAAAAAAATTTCCCCGCTGAAAAAACCGTTGCCCCCAACATAGACCATTATTTACCATATTCGCACTTCCTGTATAAAATTCAAGAGTGGGAGTTCCTCCGGGATTCAACAATAAATTATATTAAGGATTTTGATCTTTCATACCTACTTCCAGAATCAGGAGTTCTAAATGTCACAAAAAATTGACCTCTGGGCAAATTTGCCGCATAGTATAGCCGATATACAACTTGCAGACTGGGGCCGCAAGGAGATTGAAATTGCAGAAAAAGAGATGCCGGGATTGATGGCAATCCGTGAGAAACATGCCCCGTCCAGACCTCTTGAAGGTGTACGGATCACCGGTTCTCTTCACATGACAATTCAAACTGCAGTACTCATCGAAACACTCGTAAAGCTTGGCGCAACAGTCCGGTGGGCATCATGCAATATTTTCTCTACACAGGATCATGCTGCAGCAGCAATTGCACAAACCGGCACCCCTGTGTTCGCCTGGAAAGGTGAAAGCCTTGAAGATTACTGGGCATGCACATTTCAGGCATTGTCTTTTGACGGCAATAAAGGCCCTCAGTTAATAGTCGATGATGGTGGTGACGCAACGCTGCTTATTCATAAAGGATACGAGCTCGAAAATGGCGACCGCTGGATCGATACTCCATCAGAAAGTCATGAAGAAAAAGTGATTAAGGATCTCTTGCGATCCGTCTATCAGAAAAACCCAAATCACTGGCATGCGGTTGTCGCCGAATGGAAAGGTGTTTCAGAAGAAACAACTACAGGAGTCAATCGTTTGTACCAGATGCAGCAGTCTGGAAAACTGCTTGTTCCGGCTATCAATGTCAATGACTCTGTAACGAAGTCAAAATTTGACAATATTTACGGCTGCCGTCACTCACTTGTCGATGGTATCATGCGCGCGATGGATGTGATGCTCGCCGGTAAAATTGCTGTTATATGTGGATATGGTGATGTTGGTAAAGGTTCAGCAGATTCGCTTGCCGGGCAAAAAGCACGTGTTGAAGTTACCGAGATAGACCCGATATGTGCGCTACAGGCATGTATGGCAGGCTATACAGTCACTACAATTGAAGATGCTCTCCCCTACGCCGATATCTATGTCACGACAACAGGAAACTGTGAAATTATCACCGCTGAACATATGGCACATATGAAGGATCAGGCGATTGTCTGCAACATCGGCCATTTTGACAATGAGATCCAGATTGAAAAACTCAACAACTATCCGGGAATCAAAAGGGTAAATATCAAACCACAGGTAGATAAATACATCTTCCCTGATGGTCACTGCATATACCTTCTTGCCGAAGGTCGCCTTGTCAATCTCGGCTGCGCCACTGGTCATCCATCATTTGTAATGTCCAGCTCATTTACAAATCAGACACTGGCACAGCTTGATCTATGGAAAAATAAAGACAACTACAAAATTGGCGTATATCGTCTTCCAAAGCATCTTGATGAAGAAGTCGCCCGACTGCACCTTGATAAACTTGGGGCAAAACTCACTAAACTGTCAAAGAAACAGGCTGACTATATTGGAGTACCGGTAGAGGGTCCGTATAAACCGGAACATTACCGATACTAGTCAGTATAGAACTGTACGTCAAAGAATGAAAAACCCGTTTGACAGTCAAACGGGTTTTTTTTTATTGCTTCTGATCCTTTTTTGAGATAGACTCACAAAGCAATTTTTGTATTGCCTGATTTTTGTAGTAGTAGATTGTACAAAATGTAAGACAGTTGCGTTGCAGGTAGAATCATTCGACTATAGTAAATCGTTTACGAACTTCGTCCTTGTTGAATGCATTGAAATGCCACCACTCGATAGGAATGGTAATAAATCCAGCTTCAATCATTACGTCACGAAGCAGTTTACGATTTTTGAGCGATGTTGAAGAAAGTAACCCACATCTCGCGATATCAGCCCTGATACGATTTTTGAGTGCTGAATCTATAACTGCGCCAGCTATATGTATAGAGTCAGTAAAGAGAGCCTCATAACGGGGCTGTGCTTTGAGATCGAAGCAATCAAAAGAAGTCCCCATGTCAAGTTCTGTACCAGATGAATCAACGATTGTGAGATCCACTGCTGCGCCGTAATTGTGAAGACTACCTCGATTGGGGTTCGCCACATACCCTTCATTTGGAGTCCCTTTTACCTGATTCCACATAATTCTCTGGAAACGGCGAGGTCGTAGTCCGTCATAAACAAGGAGGCGATAACTGTGATTTTTTTATTTAACATCATACAAATTCCCAAATTATTTATCATACGATTTCCAGCCTATCATCATATTTTCCCACAATAAAC